>NZ_CP195106.1:620090-1240180 GCF_051175385.1 Tundrisphaera lichenicola
AACCATCCTGGATAGGATCGCCGGGCAGGGTGGGCGGGAAACCGGGTTTTTCCTCCAGGGATCAAAAATTGATGAGTCTCGCATTTCGACCTAGGAGCGATCGATGACCCGGATGTCTGGGCAATTGGCATGGGCCGTGCTGGACTGTAAGGTCGACGGTGCGTAGGTTCACCCGGGAGGGTCGGTCGTGCGGAACTTGCCCCCTCCGATCCGGGGTTTCCGATATTCGCGGAAGAACCAATCCGATCGGCCTGAGCGCGACCCATTCTCCGTCATGGCCGGACGCGGAAGTCGCGATGAATTGTTATTGAGAGCCGGGCCGATTTTTTCGATCGCCTGTGCCTACTGGGAGGATGCATGAGACTTCGAATCGGAAATTTATTGCTCGCATCGTGTGTCATCGGGGTCATCCCCGGCGCCACTCCTCCGATACAGGGGTCCAGGCCCGCGCTCCCGCCGAATGCATCGAAGGCGACGCCGAGTTATTACGCGGTGGGTCGAGCGATCGCCGAGGCCGTCAAGCCCTGGGACGAGCCCAATGCGACTCCCCCGGAATCGGCTCCCGGCTGGCGAGCTTTCTTCGAAGCCCTGAATGGCGAACTGGCCCATCATGCCTCGGCCACCGGCGATCGCGACCGGCTGCTCTCGCTGAATCGCCTGCACCAGATGGACCTGGCCCTCTGGACGGTCGCCTGGGCTCCGGCCGTTCAGGTCCGATCGGCGCTCGAGGAGTGGCTGGCCCCTCGGATCCGGATCGCCTGGGCCGAACGTCGACTCCTCGACTTCGTCGAGACCCACAAGTCCGACTCTCCCGGCTCGACCGAGCATTCCGAGGCCTGGAATCGCTTCATCGGCGAAGACCTGGCCTCGTCCCTGGCCGATTACGAGGGGGCCAGGACCGTCCAGGCTCGGAGCGACGCCCTGAAGCGGCTGACTACCGTGCTCGGCTCCCTCCGGGAGAATAACCAGGCGGTCCGCTGGCCGTACTCGACCGAGCTGCAAGTCGCCCTCGATCGCCTGTACAACCTGCCGAACCTCGACGTCTCGGCCGACGTGGCGTCCGTCCAGCCCTTCCTGTCCAATCCCGTCGTGACCTCCGGTCCGATCTTCCGGAATGGTTACGTCTCCCAGGTGACCGCCGGGCCGAGGACGGGGTTCGGGCTCCTGCCGAGTGATGAGGGGATCGCCTTCTACAACAGCCAGCTCGCCACCACGGTCACCCCGATCACCGACTTCCAGCAGCAGCTCCAGCAGGATCAGAAGGGACGCAGGGTCGCCAAGCTCTACCGGTTCGGGGCCCAATCGTACGACACTCCCGAACTGACGATCACGGCGATCATTCGGCCCTCGACCGGCCTGTCACTCTCGCCGTCCTACTCCCATCGCATCGGAGCGGCGTTCAGTGCCATGCCGATCCAGGGCAAAGGGCTGACCCGGGGACTCCTGAGCCTGATCGGCCTGGACCGGGAGAAGCTGACCGAGAAGGTCGGCGAGCAGGCGACCCCTCGGATCGCGCAAGGGGTGGTCCAGGGGGCGAACCAGGAGGCGGCCGAGCGGATTCCCGGAGTCGAGGCCCAGCAGAACGCCAACCTCCGGAAAGTCCTGGTGGGCAACGACACGGCGGCGATCCGCGATTTCCGGATCACCGACCTCTCGTTCCGTTCGAGGCCGACCAATCTCCTCGTGACGGGCCGGGTCGGTCATGAGACCCTGCCCGACGTCCTCGGGGCCGACATGCCCCAGCCTTCCGGCCTGATCGTGCCGGCATCGGGCGTCTCGGCCGACCTCCACGTTGCGTCGGTCCTCTCGAACGCCGTGGCCGGTCTCCTCCAGCAGGAAGAAGTCCGGGGCGTCGACAACGTGATGCTCGTCACCAAGGCCGTCGAGCCGGGGGCACCCGCCAAGGAGGGGCTGACGGTCGGCAAGAATGTCGATTTCGCCACCTTCCTCAAGAACATCGACGAGGCCCGGGCCCAGAACAACCCGAACGTCACGGCCCTCCGGATCAAGAAGCCGGCCGTACCTCCCGAATTCGCCGTCGATCAGCGGGCTTTCCTGGTGGTCCTGGTCCGCGACTTCCAGATGGATGTCCCCTCGCCGCCGGGCTCCGAGAAGGGTGGGTTGCTGGGCTCCCCGTCGCGAGTGATCCGGTTCCTGGTGCCCACGGCCGAGTTCGTCCTCTCGTACAAGGTCCCCGAAGACGGCTCCGGCCCGCCCACCAAGCTCGAAGCCAAGGTCGAGGACTTCGTGGCCAGCCCCGGCAGCAAGGTCCAGACTCTATTCGACGACGAGTCGAAGCCGACGACCATGGGGCCTTTCCAGGCCAACATCGCCCTGGCAGGGTTCCGGGCCAAGCTCCAGCAGGTCCCGATCAACGTGCCGCTCACCAACGTCAAGATCCCGGGATTCGCGATCTCGCAGATCTCCCCGCTCGACCCCTCCGGGTGGATGCGTCTGGTCCTGGAGCCCGACGGGACGCCCATCAAGCCCCCTCAGGTCCAGGCCTCGGCCGAACCCTCGGCGACGGTCTCCTCGAACGTCGCCCCCTGACGGCCATCGGGTGGCTTGAGATTCGGATCGGATAACCGGGCCGCGCGATCCTCCGCCGAGGGTCGCGCGGCCTTCGTCGTCGACGCGAACTCGACCCACCCCGGAGGAGTCGGTATCCTTGAAGCTTGATTTGAGCAAGTCAGGGCATCGGGATCGGAGCGAATTCGCGACATGATCGCCATCATCGACTACGGGATGGGCAACCTTCGGAGCGTCCAGAAGGCGCTGGAGGCGGTCGGGCATGGGGCGGTCGTGGTGTCCGACCCCGATCAGATCCGGGGGGCCTCGAAGGTGATTCTGCCCGGCGTGGGGGCGTTCGCCGACGCGATCGAGGAACTCCGTCGGACCGGGCTGGGCGAGGCCTTCACCGAGGCCGTCCGGGCCGGCAAGCCCTGCCTGGGGGTCTGCCTCGGCCTCCAGCTCCTCTTCGATGTCAGCGAGGAAGACGGCGAGCACCAGGGCCTGGGGCTCCTCCCCGGTCGGATCGTCCGGTTCGCCTCGGAGCCTGGCCTGAAAGTCCCGCACATGGGCTGGAACACGCTCCGGGTCCGCAAGCCCTCCCCGTTGCTGGAGGGCCTGGAGCCCGAACCTTCCGTCTACTTTGTCCACTCCTACTATGCCCGGCCCGACAACCCCGCCGACGTGATCGCCGAGTCCGATTATCCCCGACCCTTCGCCGCGATGGTCGGGCGAGAGAACCTGACCGGGGCGCAGTTCCACCCCGAGAAATCCCAGAGGGTGGGCCTGGCCATGTACGCCAACTTCGCCCGGCTCTGAGACCGATCGAGCCTCGATCAGAACGGGAACCGGATCGGGTCGAGCGTCGAGGGGCGGAGGTCGCCATAGGGGTTGAAGTTATCCCGGTCGATCGGTTCGAAGGCGTGGTAGGCGGCGCTCAGGGCGGGCACCCCCAGGACCATCATCAAGAGGGCCTGATAGAGCCACCCACGCCCCCGGACCTCGCGGACCCGGTCGAGTCCCTCGGCGATGCCCAGCAAGATCGACGGGACGAAGAACAGGATCAGCCGCCCGTGGAACGGGTAGAGCTTCAGGCAGGACGCCAGCAGGGCGAAGCCTCCCGGGAGCATCAGGAGGGCCAGTCGCCCCCTGTCCCCCTTGCCGATCCGCCAGGCTCCGAGCGAGAACAGGCCGATCGCCGGGAGCATGGAGAGCCGCCGATCGAACGGGCCGTCGAAATTGAGCGGGTCGACGAAGATCAGGGCCAGTCGACGGACGGCCCAGGTCGCGTCCCAGACCGACCTCGGGGGCATCGGTGGGAACGCGAAAGCCCAGAAGCTCCACATCATCGGCCGGTGGTCGAGCTGCTCCATCGCGACGTAATGCACGCACGCGAAGCTGCCCACCCACGCCAGCCCGACCCCGACCCAGGCCGCCGCTGATCGCCAGTCGAAGCCCCCGACCGACCTCGATAGCCCGACTACTCCGACCGCCGCCAGCACGAAGATCGAAGGATGCGAGAACCAGAGGACCGCCGAACCCGCCATCGCCAGCAAGGCTGTCCCCTTCGCCGTCAAGGGTCGTGAGCCGACCGTCAGCGCCATCAGCAGGCATCCAAGGGCGCACGCGATATCGGACGAATACTGCTTGGCCTCCGAGGCGAAATAGATCAGGTCGCCCGAGACCGCGAACAGGGCGACCGCGATCCAGACCGCCCCGGGAGCCAGGACCCGACGGGCCACGGCCGCGATCAGGAACAACGAAGCGATCCCCGACAGGAGCGGGATCAGGCGGAAGGCCAGTCGATGATCGCCGAAGATCCGGAAAACCACCCATTCCGCGAACAGGAACCCGGGAGGGGCGAGCTGGCTATTCTCAAGCGGGCCGAACATCGCCCGGGGGGACAGGTTCTGAATGTTGGCGACCAGCGAAGCCTCGTCCATCCAATACTGGCGATGGTGGGCATACTGGATCAGTCGGAGGACGATCCCGACGCCGATGGCCAGGTGGAGTTTCCTGTGATCGAGCCAGGCCAGGATCGCGCGTGCCGATATCGGGCGCGAGAGAAACCCCGGCCGACCGACGGATTGATCCGAATCGATGCTCAAAACCGATCCCCCTCGCCGAGCAGAATTCATCCCCCGCCGCTTCGCCGACCGGCGACTCGCATTCTATCCGGGATGGGCCTCGACGGCATGGGGGCTCGCCGTACCTCTCCGGGTGTCACCGGGCTTTCTGGGGGGGCCGTCACGGCGGAGCAAGTTCCGCCTCGACGAAGCGTGAGCAAGCTTCCGCACTCCAAGGCCTCCGGCAGTCAATTGAAAGGGTGTGGCCTCCGTTCAATGTGGTCTCGACATGGGACGACCAGCGATTCAGGACGAACTCCGACACGGATAAAATGGGGTTCTCGGACGACTGTCGAAAGCGTAAAGAGCGAATGCCCGCCAGAATTTGTTAGAACCTTGTCCCTCCTCAAACGACTTACGTCGAGGCTAAACTGCTCAGAAAATTTCGATCGACATTCGCAATCACCAGGCGGACGACGATCGGGGTCGGCTCGCGGCGACTTCACGAGGATCGTTGATGATGCGAGATGGGGACTGTATTCTGTAGACATGTAATGTTTTTGCTGTCTTGCGCATCCCTATCGGATCGAGATCAAGCCTCTGCAAGTCCAGAGCGAAAGAGCCCCAAGGGGCTATAGCTTCCGCCATGGGCTCGACCCGAAGGTCGTCCCAGAACGTCCCTCGCACGGGGGACATCGCGGGGAGGAAAGCACTCTGCTCGACGTGCTCCGAGTGGTAAGCCCGGGCGACAGGTTTGGGTACGCGAGATGCCGTTGCGCCAGGCTGACACGCGGGCTCGCAGCACCAGTTTCATATCGGCGTCAAGCCGTTCGAGGGAACGTTATCACTGTAGCGACCTCTCCCTATTTTCATCGGTTCGGGTGCCGCCCGAAGGGCTGCATGTGGGCTGACACCGATTTCGCCTCGCGCGAGCCGGACCCGCTACCCGCCCTCCGCCTCGTCGTCGAGCAGTTCGTAATCGTGCAGGCCGTCGAAGCAGGTCCACTCGACCCCGAGGGCGGGGTGGTAGACGACGAACATGCCGTGCTCCGCCTCCCAGTCACAATCGACCGCGAAGACGAGGGGAGCAACACCCTCGATCCGCGAACTGGGAACCCAGAGGTGGAGCAAGTGAGAGATGGCGGTCAGGCCATCGGGCGTGTCGATCTTCGGCAGGCCGTACAAGGCGCGGAGCCGCTCGTTCGCGAATCGGCCTTGCTCAGACTGGTAGTACTGAGAGTATGAGGCGAACAGCGATTCCATGACCACCCGGCAGATCTCGTCCTCGCGTTCCATGAGGAGTCGGCACGCGGCCTCCTGGGCGGGGGTTGGCCCGGCGTCGCGCGGGGATTCTATTCGGACGGGGAAGGCTCCGGCCCCGCGAAGGTGGTCGTCTGCTTTTGATCGCTCGGCGGCGCGGTCGAGGGCCGCCTCCTGTTCGGTCGAGAGGCCGGGAATGCTTCCGCCGGGCTCGATCGGCTTCTCGGCGGCCCGCCGCAGGCGTTCGACGACCGGCGGGATCGGCCGCTCGTGCATCCGCTCCATGGCCCGGTCAAGCCCCTCGCGGATGCCGGCGATCATCTCCTCGACGCTCGGCGAATCGGCCGCTTCCGTCCGCCGGCCGAAGGTAACCAGCCGCGGCAGCGGCAGGGTGCCCGACCACGCGCCCTCGTCGCGATCATACGTCAGGTCGCCGAAGAGTTCGTGCCGCATAATTTGCCCTCGTTCGCTCCAACTAACAGAGATACTCGGTGGTAGGCCGGGTCACAAGCAAGAGATCCCGGGTCGCGAACCGCCGAGCACAAGACAACTCGGCGCAGGTAGGGGAGATGCTCAAGCCGAATCAGCAAATCACACCGGTCCGCCCTTGCCGCCTCCCTGGCAACCCGGGGAAGAAAATCGGTGTCTGAACACCAGCGACTCTGGCCAGATCAATCCGAGGTCGCACCCGCCAGCATTTCCCGAAAGGGTCTCCGAGACGATGAGGTATCGCGCCATCTCTATCATCCGGGATGGCGTCCATGTCTGGTACTGGATCGGCTCGCACGCTTACTACTACCAATTCACCGGTCGAAAATGAGCGGGCGACGCTGCTCCCTTGCGGCCCTGCCCTCGGAGGGCTAGGATTCCAGGAGTGCGAAGGCTTTCCGAAACGCGGGTGATGATCTCATGCAAGTGATCCCGGCCATCGACCTTCGGGGCGGGCAGTGTGTCCGGCTCCGCCAGGGGGACTACGACCGGGAGACGGTCTTCGGCGACGACCCGGCGGCCATGGCCGCCAAGTGGGAGTCCGAAGGAGCCTCGCGCATCCATCTGGTCGACCTCGACGGTGCCAAGGAAGGTCGTCCCGTCAACGTGGCGGCGGTCAAGGCGATCCTGGGTCGGGTCAAGGTCCCTTGCCAACTCGGCGGGGGCGTCCGCGACGAATCGACGATCGCGGCCTGGCTCGACGCCGGGCTCGACCGGGTGATCGTCGGGACCAAGGCGCTCCAGGACCCGGCCTGGTTCCGATCGATGGCCGAGAAGTACCCGGGTCGCCTGACCCTGGGTCTTGATGCCAAAGGGGGGCGGGTGGCGACGGGGGGCTGGCTCGAGGTCTCCTCGGTCGACGCGACCGAGCTGGCCCGGGAGTTCGACGACCTGCCGCTGGCGGCGGTGATCTACACCGACATCGCCCGCGACGGGATGCTCGAAGGGCCCAACCTGGAGGCCACCGAGGCCCTGGCTCGTGCCCTGAAGACGCCGGTCACGGCGTCGGGGGGCGTGGCCCAGCTGGAGGACCTGGCCCGGCTGGCGACCCTGCCGGTCGAGGCCTGTATCGTCGGACGAGCTCTGTATGAAGGGCGTTTCCGGCTCACTGAGGCGCGGGAACGCGCCGGCGACCGTTCCACGGCACCCTGACGCGGGCCTCGTGACCCGCCATTTCCCCCCACTTCCGGGCTTCACTTACTGACGGTGCCGCGATCGCCGGTCGGGCGAGATCACCAAGTTCATACCTTGGGGGAGGCGCCATGACCACGACTTATCACATCGCCGACATCCGCAACATTGCCCTGGCCGGTCACGGGGCGTCGGGCAAGACCAGCTTGGCCGACGCCATGCTCTATGCCGCCGGCGCCACCGTGCGCCGGGGGTCCGTGGACGACGGGACCAGCCTCTCCGACTCCGAGGACGAGGAGAAGCGCCGTCATTTCACCATCGATTGCCATCCCCTCCATTGCGAGTGGTCGGGCAAGCAGGTCCATCTGATCGACTCGCCGGGTTATCCCGACTTCATCGGCCACGCCCTGAGCGCGCTGGCCGCCGTCGAGAATGTCGTGCTGACGATCTCGGCCCCGTCGGGTATCGAGGTCAATACTCGCCGGATCTACCAGGAGGCCAGCCGGTTGAGGCTCGGCGGCCTGATCGCCCTGACCAAGATGGACGCCGACAACGTCGACTTCCTCCGGATCCTGGGCGAGATCCGCGAATCGTTCGGCCCTCGGTGCGTCCCCTTCTTCGTGCCGATCGGCCAGGGCCCGACCTTCTCGGGCATCGTCGACGTGATCGCCCACCACGACGACGTCCCGGCCGACTGCCCGATGCACCCGGCCGAGGCCTACCGGATGGTCGTCGAGCAGATCGTCGAGTCCGACGAGACGCTCATGGAACGCTACCTGGAAGGAGAAACGATCCCGCCCGAGACCTTGCGCGACGCCGCCCATCGGGCGATCGCCGAGGGCCTGCTCGTGCCGATCGTCTGCCTCTCGGCCAGGAAGGACATCGGCGTCCAGGAGACGCTCGAATTGCTCGCCGAGATCACCCTGAAGCCCGACGAGGTCCACCGATTCGGCCATCAGACCGAAGGGGATGACGAGGTCGAGCTCTCGCCGATGGAGGATGGAGAACTGGTCGCGCAGGTCTTCAAGACGACCAACGATGTCTTCGTCGGCAAGCTCAGCGTCCTGAGGATTCACTCGGGCCGGATGACGCACGACACGACGCTGGTGAACCTCCGGACCGGCAAGACGAGCAAGCCGGGCCACCTCTACCGGCTCCAGGGGAAGACCCAGGAGGAGGTCAAGGAGGCGATCGCCGGCGACATCGTGGCCGTGCCCAAGTTCGACGACCTGCACATGTCCGACACCGTGACCGTGGCCGCCAACGGCCACACGCCCCGGCTCTCGTTGAACCGGATCAAGTTCCCGACCCCGATGGTCCCCCGGGCCGTCGAGCCCAGGACCCGCGAGGACGAGCCCAAGATCTCCGCCGCCCTGGCCAAGATCGCCGACGAGGATCCGACCTTCACCTTCCGGCGCGACACCCAGACCCACGAGCTGGTGATCTCCGGGATGAGCGAATTGCACCTGGACGTGATCCAGAATCGCCTGAAGACGCGCTACAAGCTCGACATCAATACCCACGTCCCGCACGTCCCCTACCTGGAGACGATCACGGGAGAGTCCGAGGCGCACCACCGCCACAAGAAGCAGACCGGGGGCCGGGGCCAGTTCGCCGACGTCCAGCTTCGGGTCCGACCCCGGCCTCGGGGCGAGGGGTTCTCGTTCATCGACGCGGTGAAGGGGGGGGTGATCCCCAACCAGTTCATCCCGGCGATCGAGAAGGGGATCCGCGAGCAGATGGAGAAGGGGGTGATCTCGGGCAACCCCGTGGTCGACGTCGAGGTCGAGGTCTTCTTCGGCTCGCACCACGCGGTCGATAGCTCCGAGCACGCGTTCAAGACGGCCGGCGCCGCGGCCTTCCGCAAGGCGTTCGTGGCCGCCCGCCCGGCGCTCCTGGAACCGATCGTGGATCTGGAGATTGTCGCCCCGCTCGACAAGTTCGGCGACGTCACCGCCGACCTCGCCACCCGTCGGGGGCACATCACCGGGATGGAGGCCCTGCCCGGAGGCCAGCAGGTCATCAAGGCGACCGTCCCGCTGGCCGAGGCCCTCCGATACGCCACGGACCTCAAGAGCATGACCGGAGGGCGAGGGTCGTATACGATGGAATTCCGCTCGTACGACCCGGTCCCGCCCAACGTCCAGCAGGACATCGCCAACCGCTGGGCCAGGAGTCGCGCGGGGATGGACGAGGATTGAACGCCTCGTGGACCCATCAAGGTTCATGGCGGGCCGGGTGGCATTCCTCCCGGCCCGCCGTCGTCTGATGAGCGACGATCGACCAACGACCCGGGAGGTCACATGATCCGGAGCCTGGCGGGATTCCTATCGACCCTGTTCGCGTTCTCGGTGGAGACGGCCTCGGCCGATCCCGGGAGGGTGGAGACCGGCCCCAGGTTTTCCATCCAATTCGGGGCCGAGGTCGGCGACAAGCCGGTCGACGGTCGGCTGCTCCTGCTGATCTCCACCGACCCCAAGGAAGAGCCCCGGTTCCAGATCACCGATGACCTCCAGACCCAGCAGGCCTTCGGCGTGGACGTCGAAGGCCTGGCCCCCGATCAAGAAGTGATCATCGACCAGGCCGCCCTGGGTTACCCCCTGGAAAGTTTGCGGCAGGTCGGGCGGGGTACTTATCGGGTCCAGGCCCTCCTCCATCGTTACGAGACGTTCCGCCGGCCCGATGGCCACGACGTTAAGATGCCGATGGACCGAGGGGAAGGGCAACAGTGGAACAAGGCCCCCGGCAACCTCCATAGCACACCTCGGGAGGTCATGATCGATCCCGATCGCCCGGAGCCGATCGTCTTGACGCTCGATCGGGTCATCCCGCCGATCCCCGAACCGCCCACCACCAAGTACATCAAGCACGAGAAGATCGAGAGTGAACTCCTCTCGAAGTTCTGGGGTCGGCCGATGCACCTCGGGGCACACATCCTGCTTCCCGAGGGTTTCGACGAGCACCCCGAGGCCCGCTATCCCCTGGTGATCTTCCACGGCCATCATCCCGAGACCTTCGGCGGCTTCCGGGAAATCCCGCCCGACCCGGACCTGGTGCCCGAATACAGCGAGCGCTTCCACCTCGAAGGGTACAACAAGATCGTCCAGGAACACGCCCATGAGTTCTACAAGGAGTGGATTGGGCCGAATTATCCTCGGATGATCATCATCGAGATCCAGCACGCGAACCCGTTCTACGACGACTCCTACGCGGTCAACTCGGCCAACCTCGGTCCTTATGGCGACGCGATCACCTACGAGCTGATCCCCTACCTGGAGAAGAAGTACCGGGCCATCGGCTCGGGCTGGGCGAGGTTCCTCTACGGCGGATCGACCGGGGGCTGGGAGGCCCTGGCGGCCCAGGTGTTCTATCCGAAGGAATACAACGGCTGCTTCGCCGCCTGCCCCGACCCGATCGACTTCCGCGCCTACACCGTGGTCAATCTCTATGAGGACAGGAACGCCTACCACGCCGAAGGCCCGTGGCGGCAGGTCAAGCGTCCCGGCCTCCGAGATTACCGGGGGCACATCGCGACCACGCTGGAAGACATGAACCGCCGGGAGCTGGTCCTGGGCACGAAGGGGCGGTCCGGCCAGCAGTGGGACATCTGGGAGGCCGTGTTCTCGCCCGTCGGACCAGACGGCTACCCGAAGCGGATTTGGGACAAGCGGACCGGAGTCATCGACCCGGCCGTCGCGGCCCACTGGCGAGAGCACTACGACCTCTCGGAGATCCTCCGGCGCGACTGGCCGAAGATCGGTCGCGACCTGGAAGGGAAGATCCACATCTACGTCGGAGAGGCCGACAACTTCTATCTGAACAACGCCGTCCACCTCATCGAAGAGGTCCTGGACGCGACGAAGGATCCTCACTACGGCGGCGAGGTCGCCTATGGCTGCCGCGATGAGCACTGCTGGAACGGCGACCCGACCCGGCCGATCGCGCTCTCCCGACTCCGATATCACCAGCAGTTCGCCCCTCGGATCGTCGAGAGGCTCCTGAAGACCGCGCCTCCCGATGGCGACATCACCAGCTGGCGTTACTGATCGGATTGCGGCTCAGTTCGGGAAGTTGTAGAGGAGCCCGCCGCTGAGCCCGAACCCGTAGCCAAACCCGGCCCCGAAGGCCCCATAAGGGCGACCATAGGCGTTGATGTTGTCCTGGATGTTCCGCGCCCGCATCTGGCCCACCTGGGCCGCGTTGATCTGGTCGGCCCGGCTGATCCCTGCGACGTTGTCGAACCGGGGGACGGGGTTCGGGTGCATGTCGACCTGCGAGGTCGGCGTGTTGGGGCCGTAGAATTCCGCATACCGGCCGACCCCTCCCGGATTGGAAAACCCGGACTCGCCCTGGGACGACGTTCGGCCTTGATAGTACGACCGATACGCCGAGGCCCGAGGCTTCTGCCGGAGGATCGTCCGACGCGCCGAGGCCTGGGTGTCCGGGGTCTCCGACGCGGCCGGGGCTGCTGCAGCCGGGGTCGCCGGCGAGGCCGGAACCTGGGGTTTACTGGTTGTCTGGGGAGGTGGAGCCTGGGCCGATGCGCCTGAGACCATCAGACCGCCGACGATCAGGACAGACGTGACGCGACGGATCATGACGAGCCTCGGGTCCGGGGTGCGAATCGGTCGATCCGGGATGGGAAACCTTGCAAGGTCTCCTATCTCGAATTATACGATATGCAACCCTCGGGCCCAAATCTTCGGTGGGATTGATGGGAGGACTCAGGGTGTAACCAGGGAATCTTGGGTTTCATGCGGCTCGGTTCCAGAACAGGTCCCATTGGTCGGTGTGGCGGCAGCAGATCAGCGCCGCCATCGCGCGGGCGTTCTTGTGCCTCCAGCGGGCGCCCCGGGCCTTGAGCCTCAGGCCCAGCGTCTTGGCCGCGCCCTCCACCACGCCGCTTCCGATCGCATCGCCGGCCGCCAGGCGTCCCGCATAGTCGATCCGCCCCAGGTGCGGCAGGAAGTAGTTCAGCAGCCTCCCCAGGGCCTCCCGCCGAGCCGGTGTGTCCTCGCGTTCGAGCTCCTCGCCGATCTGTCGACAGACCCCGACCCAGCCCTCCTTCAGCAGCAACTCGCGGCCGTGCTCGTGGAACGCCTTGGCCTCGGCGGTGCCCTCGCCGTGCAGTCGCTTGCCGGCGGCGGCGATGTGCTGGCTAGCGTGGTAGATGTCCAGCGTCTGGGCGCACCCGGTGAGGGCCCTCCCGGCCGCCTTCCAGATCCACGAGGCCCCGTCGCCCAGCACGTGGAGTCGGGCCATCGAGGGCAGGCCCAGCCGCCTCAGCCGGCCCCACCACGACCGCCGGAACCGCCTCGCCGCCGAGATGTCGGCCCACATCACGCGAGCCGTGGCCTCGGGCAACTCGCGCGACTCCCACTGGGCCGGCGTGGCCGACTCGGCCGTGGGCCTCCGCTGGGCCACGGCGATCTTCAGGTCGCGCCAGCCCTTCTCGCGGGTGTTGACCTTGCCGGCGTCGACGGCGAATTCCCAGCCCCCCTCGGCCTCCCGGAAGGCCTCGGCCGAGGCCGTCTCCCGGCCCTGCCAGCTCGCGATCCGGCCGGCCTGGCGTTCGCAGGCCACGCGGAGCGTCTCGGCCGCCGGCGAGACCCCGAGCAGTTCCACGAGGTGCTCGCGCGTCCGGGCGAAGGAGAGGTCGGCGGCCAGACGGCCGGCCTTGCGTTGCAGCCGCGGGCTGAGGCCGCCATCGAGACCGAGGGCGGAATCGGCGTGATATCCGCCGGGCTGGCAAGGGCATCGCGAGCCCCACCAGCGTCGCCGCAACCCGATCCGGCCCAGGCAGGTGAAGACCTCCCGTGTGGCGACCCCGCGATTCTCGCGACCCTGTCCACACGGACAGGTCCTCAGGGTCGCCCCTTTTTCTCGGCGGCGTCCAGGCGGGCCTGGGCGACGCGCTGGAGGACCAGGCGTTGCTGCTCGCGGCCCTTCTCGATGACGGCGTCCTCGCAGGCCTCGAGGACCGAGCCGTCGGGGGCCGAGGCGGCCAGGTCCTTCATCTCGCCGACGAAGTCGGCGTAGCCCCGGATCAGGTCCTCGTCCTCGCCGTCGATCTCCAGGGTGATCGTCTTACGTGCCATCGTGGGCCTCCGTGGGGTCGCGTCGGGGGAATGACCCAATTTGCCAGGTCGAGCGACTCACCACCAGAGGAACTGGTTACACCCGAGGACTCACGTCGAGACAGCTTGGGGCGACGCCGGATCAGGCCGGCTCGTATCCCAGGTTGGGCGAGAGCCAACGCTCGATCTCGGGCAGGGGCTTCCCCTTGCGGGCGGCATAGTCTTCGACCTGGTCCTTGGTGATCAGGTCGACCGCGAAGTAGCGGGCCCCGGGATGGGCGAAATAGAGGCCGCTGACCGAGGCGGCCGGGTGCATGGCCAGGCTCTCGGTCAGCCAGATCCCGGTGGCGGCCTTCACATCCAGCAAGTCCCAGAGGGTCGTCTTCTCGGTGTGATCCGGACAGGCGGGGTAGCCGGGAGCCGGGCGGATCCCCCGGTAACGCTCCTCGATCAAATCTTCGGAACTCAAACCCTCATCCAGTCCGTAGCCCCAGTCGCGGCGGGCCTGGCGGTGGAGCATCTCGGCGAAGGCCTCGGCCAGGCGGTCGGCCAGGGCCTTGGTCATGATCGCCGAGGGGTCGTCCCCCTTCTCCTCGAACGAGCGGGCCAGCTCGTCGGCACCGATCCCGGTGGTCACGGCGAAGGCGCCGAGGTAGTCGATTCTTCCCGAATCCAGCGGGGCCACGTAGTCGGCCAGGCTCCGGAAGTCCTTCTGCCCCTGGCGCTCCCACTGCTGCCGGAGGGTGTGAATCCGGCCTCGCTCGGCCGATCGCGCCTCATCGGTGTAGAGGATGATGTCGTCCCCGACCGAGTTCGCCGGGAAGAATCCGTAGACGCCGCCGGCCCGGAGCAACTTCTCGGCCACGATCCGGTCGAGCAGTTCGGTCGCGTCCTGGAACAGTTCCTTGGCGACCTCGCCGACGGTCGGGTCCTGGAAGATCGCGGGATACTTCCCCTTCAGTTCCCAGGCCATGAAGAACGGCGACCAGTCGATGAATGGGATGATCTCGCCGAGCGGGACGTCCGCCAGGACCTTGGGCCCGAGGAAGCTCGGGCGGTCGATCGGGGCGTTCGCCCAGTCGGGGCGGTAGCGCCTCCGGAGGGCCTCGTCGTAAGGGACGAGCTTGCGCTGGACCTTCTTAGCGAAGGCGGCTCGCTCCTTCTCCTGCATCTCGCGATTCTGGCGGTCGATCTCCGGCCGGGTCTCGGGTCGGTTCAGCCGATCGACGACGCTGACGCTCCGCGAGGCATCCTTGACGTGGACGACCGGCCCGCCGTAGTGCCCGGCGATCTTGACGGCGGTGTGCTTGGCGCTGGTGGTCGCCCCTCCGACCATGAGCGGGATCGTGAACCCCTGCCGCTCCATCTCCTTGGCGACGTGCGCCATCTCGTCGAGCGAGGGCGTGATCAGGCCGGAGAGGCCGATCATGTCCACGTCGTGGTCGCGGGCGGCCTGAAGGATCTTCTCGCACGAGCACATCACGCCGAGGTCGATGATCTCGTAGTCGTTGCAGCCGAGGACGACGCCGACGATGTTCTTGCCGATGTCGTGGACGTCCCCCTTCACGGTGGCCATCAAGACCTTGCCGCGCGCCTTGTGCTCCCCCTCGGCCCCGCCGGCGGCGACCTTCTCGGCCTCCATGAACGGCAGGAGGTACGCCACCGCCTTCTTCATCACCCGGGCGCTCTTGACCACCTGGGGGAGGAACATCTTGCCCGAGCCGAAGAGGTCGCCGACGACGTTCATCCCGTCCATCAAGGGACCTTCGATGATGTGGAGCGACCGGCCGTACTTGAGCCGGGCCTCCTCGACGTCGGCGTCGATGTGGTCGACGGTCCCGGTGATCAGGGCGTGCTTGAGCCGCTCCTCGACCGTCCCCTCGCGCCAGGAAAGGTCCTGCGTGGTGGCCTTCTTCCCCTTCTTCTTGACCGTCTCGGCGAACTCGGTCAGGCGGTCGGCGGCGTCGGCTCGGCGGTTGAGCAGGACGTCCTCGACTTTTTCGAGCAGGTCCTTGGGGATCTCGTCATAGACCTCCAGTTGCCCGGGGTTGACGATCCCCATGTCGAGCCCGGCACGGATGGCGTGGTAGAGGAACGCGGCGTTCATCGCCTCGCGGACCGTGTCATTCCCCCGGTAGGAGAACGAAACGTTAGAAACACCGCCGCTGGTCTTGCACTCGGGGAGCCGTTTCTTCAGTTCGCGGACGGCCTCGATGAACTCGACCGCGTAGTTGTTGTGCTCCTCGATCCCGGTGCCGACGGTCAGGATGTTGGTGTCGAAGATGATGTCGCTGGGGCGGAACCCGACCTCCTCGGTCAGGAGCCTGTACGACCGCTCGCAGATGGAGACCTTGTGGTCGCGCGTGACGGCCTGGCCTTCTTCGTCGAAGGCCATCACCACCACGGCGGCACCGTAGCGCCTCACCAGGCGGGCCAGTTCGAGGAACTTGGCCTCGCCCTCCTTCAGGCTGATCGAGTTGACGATCGACTTGCCCTGGACGCACTTCAAGCCCGCCTCGATGACCGACCATTTCGAGCTGTCGACCATGATCGGCACCCGGGCGATGTTCGGGTCGGCGCCGATCTGGTTGAGGAAGCGGGTCATGGCCGCCTCGCCGTCGATCATCCCCTCGTCCATATTGACGTCGAGGATATTCGCGCCCCCCTCGACCTGGTCGCGGGCCACGGCCACGGCTTCTTCGAAGTTTCCCTCGCGGATCAGGCGGGCGAACTTCTTGGAACCGGTGATGTTGGTCCGCTCGCCGACCATGATGAAGTTGGTCTCGGGGCGGATCGTCAGCGGCTCCATCCCGCTGTAGCTGCTCCAGCCGGTCGGGGTGGGTCGCTTCCGGGGGACGATCCCCTCGACGGCCTTCGCGATCTGGCGGATGTACTCGGGGTTGGTCCCGCAGCAGCCGCCGACGATGTTCAGCCAGCCGCTCCGGGCGAAATCGGCGATGACCTCCGCCATCTCCTCGGGGGTATTGTCGAAGTCGCCGAATCCGGTCGGCATCCCGGCATTGGGGTGGATGTTGATGTGACAGGTCGCCACCTCGGCCAGCGCCTCGACGTTGGGCCGCATCTCCCCGGCACCCAGGGCGCAGTTGATCCCGACGCTCAGCAGGTCGAAGTGCGAGACCGAGTGCCAGAACGCCTCGATGGTCTGGCCGGAGAGGGTCCGCCCGGCCTTGTCGATGATCGTGCCCGAGACCATCACGGGCAGTCGGACGTCGTGATCCTCGAAATACTTGGAGATGGCGAAGAGGCACGCCTTCATGTTCAGCGTGTCGAAGCTGGTCTCCGGGAACAGGATGTCGACCCCTCCGGCGACAAGGCCGGCGGTCTGTTCGTAGTAGGCGTCGACCAGTTCGTCGAAGGTGACATTCCGGTGCGCGGGGTCGGCGACATTGGCCGCCACGGAGGCCGACTTGTCGGTCGGCCCGAGGCTACCGGCGACGAACCGCGGCCGGTCGGGCGTCTTCTCCAGATATTCGTCGGCCACCTTGCGGGCCAGCGCCGCCGAGGCCCGGTTCATCTCGAAGGCGAGGTGTTCCAGGCCATAATTGACCATCGTGATCTTGTTCGAGTTGAACGTATTGGTCTCGATGATATCGGCGCCGGCGTCGAGGTACGCGCGATGGATGCCGGCGATCACGTCGGGCCGGGTGATCGAGAGGAGGTCGTTGTTCCCCTTCAGCGGCTTATTGGCGGGGTGGTCGCGGAACTGGTCGCCCCGGAAGTCTTCCTCGTCCAGGTTGTAGGTCTGGACCATCGTCCCCATGGCCCCGTCGAGGATCATGATCCGCTCGGCCAGGATCTCTTCGAGCAGCTCTTGCGTGGTTGCCTGGGCTGATTTAAGCATCGCTGGGCCTGCTCACGGGGGATGAGGACGATCGAATGGTCCGACGGAAGGTTTATGGTGATTCTATTGATTTGACAATAGATCCTATGGTTCCCGGCGGGTCGGCTGATTATCGAATCGCGCTAGATCGGCTGTCAAGGCGACCGGAGATGGTCAGGGGAGGCCCGTCACGGCCATCAGCAGGGCCAGGGCCCCGATCACGTAGGCCCAGATCAGCAACTGAGTTCGAGCGGAGGGGGGCATCCACCGGGGTCGTTCCCGGCTGCTCCACCGCGAGACGACGGCCGAACAGGCATGGCGATCGAGGAAAGGATAGGACCCGGTCCTGCCGCAGTCGAGGCAGTGGAACTGGACGGCCCGGGGCAGGTAGACCAGGATGAGGACCGTCGCGACGGCCAGGGGAGGGAACGGCCCGTCGAGCAGGAGCCACCGGGCGGAGAGCCACCAGAGGATCAGCACCAGGGTCGCCAGGAACGGGTTGACCACGACCCGCTGGTGTTCGCGCGGGTCGAAGTCCCGGAGCCGGGAGGGGGCGAGCGGGATCGGGTCGAACTCGGGGTCGGCTCGCTCGGGCCGACGGGGGGCATCCACGGTGCATTGACCTCCGGGAGGGGGGACGTGTCGCCCTAACCGACCTCGACGTGCCCCCGCCTTGATTTTAGCCGATCGTCGGCGTGATGTCCTTGACCATCGGGCTCGCGGGCGGGACAATGGCGGTTTGTTCTTTCGAAGAGAGCGCGACGAGGGCCGCGACGTGCACGAGGAAGCGATCCGCAAGGCGGACGTCCTGATCGAGGCGATGGGGTACTTCCGCCAGTTCCACGGGAAGTTTACCGTCATCAAGCTCGGCGGATCGGTGATGGAAGACCCCGAGGCACTCCGGGCGCTCCTGGTCGACGTCGTGTTCATGCAGACCGTCGGCATGCGTCCGGTGGTCGTCCACGGCGGCGGCAAGGCGATCACCCAGGCCATGGAAAAGGCCGGCCTGGAAGCCCGATGGGTCCAGGGTCGCCGATACACCGACGACGCCACGCTGGCGATCGTGGCCAGGGTCCTGGCCGAGGAAATCAACGAGGACATCGTCCGCCACATCCGGAAGTTCGGCGGCCGGGCCTCGGGCCTGCACCACAAGACGACCCAGTGCCTCTTCGGGACCCGGCTCACGCTCCCCGGCGAGAACGGCCAGCGGATCGACCTGGGCCGCGTGGGCGAGGTGACCGAAGTCGACGATGATCCGATCGTCAACTCGTGCCTGGCCGGGATCATCCCGGTCCTCCCCTCGCTCGCCGAGGACGACCGCGACGAGGAAAATGGCCTGTACAACGTGAATGCCGACACCGCCGCCGCCGCCGTCGCCCGCGCCCTCAAGGCCGAGAAGCTGGTCTTCCTCACCGACACCCCGGGCATCCTGGCCGATCGCCACGACCCGACCAGTCTCCTGCCCAGCCTCACGCCCGAGGACTGCCGGGCCCTGATCGCCCGGGGGGTGATCGACAAGGGGATGATCCCCAAGGTCGAGGCCTGCCTCGAAAGTCTGGAAGCGGGCGTCCGGAAGGCCCACATCGTCGACGGACGACTCCGACACTCACTCCTGGTCGAGACCTACACCACGACCGGGGTCGGCACCGAGATCGTCCTGAAAGCGGACGCCGTGAATGGCCAGAGGCCGGCAAACGGGATTGACCGGGTTCCGGTCCATTCGCAGCTCAGGGCGAACGGGTAAGGTCGCTCTCGTGTCGTTCCTCGCGTCAAGAAAAGTCTCACCGTAGGGCAGGCCTTGGCCTGCCGCCCGGCTCCGGCAGGCCAAGGCCTGCCCTACAAAATCCGAGTAATCACCCATGTCCCAAGCCGCCACTCAAACCTCGGCCGAGACGATCGCCCAGTTTGATCGCTACGTGGTCTCGAATTATCGCCGATATCCGGTCTGCCTGGTCCGGGGCGAAGGGTCCTGGGTCTGGGACGCCGAAGGGCGGAGGCTCCTGGATTTCTTCCCGGGGTGGGGCTGCAACCTGTTGGGGCACTGCCCTCCCCGGGTGGTCGAGGCGGTCCGGGACCAGGTCGGTCAGTTGATCCACGTGCCGAACACCTGGTACATCGAGGCCCAGGGGGCCTTCGCCCAGGCCCTCTCCGAGCGGTCGTTCGGCGGCCAGTGCTTCTTCTGCAATAGCGGGGCGGAGGCGAACGAGGCGGCCATCAAGATGGCCAAGGCGTATGGTCATCCCTCGGGCCGGTACAAGATCGTGACGATGGAGAACGGCTTCCACGGCCGGACCTACGCCGCGCTCTCGGCCACCGCCCAGCCGAAGTATCACGCCGGTTTCGAGCCGCTGGTCCCCGGCTTCTCCTACGTCCCGTTCGGCGACCTGGACGCCCTGGCCGCCGCGATCGACGATCAGACGGCCGCCGTCATGGTCGAGCCGATCCAGGGGGAAGGGGGGGTCAATCTCCCGCCTCCCGGCTACCTCGAAGGCATCCGCAAGCTCTGCGACGAGCGGGGCGTGTTGCTGATCCTGGACGAGGTCCAGACCGGCCTGGGTCGGACCGGCGAGTGGTTCGGCTATCAGCATTACGGGATCGTGCCCGATATACTCACCTGTGCCAAGGCCCTGGCCGCCGGGGTGGCGGCGGGCGTGGCGATCGCCAAGGTGAACGTGGCCGCGGCGCTCAAGCCGGGGATGCACGCCAGCACCTTCGGCGGGAACCCGATCGCCTGCCGGGCCGGGCTCGCCGCGATCGAGACGATCGAGGCCGACGGGCTCTTGGCCCGCGGCCAGGCGATCGGCGAGCGGTTCCGATCGCACTTCGAGCGGTGGCGGGCCGAGATGCCCGCCTTGATCAAGGACATCCGGGTCAAGGGCGTGATGATCGGCCTGGAATTGAACGTGGACGCCTCGGGCGTGGTGGCCGACTGCATGGATCAGGGGCTCCTGATCAACGCAACGCACGGGACCGTGATCCGGCTCCTGCCGGCCTTGAATCTCACCGACGAGCAGATCGACGAGGGGTGCACGACGCTCCTCGGGGCGCTCCGACGACTGGCCGCGCAGGGCTGAAAGGGGTGCGTCTCGTGGTCCGACACTTCATCGATCTCTTCGACATCACGGCCGATGAGGCCGCCACCATGCTCGACCGGGCGGCCAGCCTGAAGAGCGAGGACCGACGGCACGGCGCACGCTCGCCGATGCTGGCCGGCCGGACCCTGGGCCTGGTCTTCGACAAGCCCTCGCTCCGGACTCGCGTCAGCTTCGAGGCGGCGATCACCCAGCTCGGCGGCAATGCGATCTTCCTCAACGGTAAGGATGTCGGCCTCGGGGTCCGCGAGAGCGTGGCCGACTTCGCCCGGGTCATCAGCCAGTACGTCGACGCCCTGGCCGTCCGGACCTTCTCGCAGACGACCATCGAGGAACTGGGCCGGCACGCGACGATCCCGATCATCAACGCCCTCTCCGATGCCTCGCACCCCTGCCAGGCGCTCGCCGACCTCTTGACGGTCCTCGAGTCGCTGGGCGAGTTGAAGGGCTTGAAGTTCGTCTTCGTCGGCGACGGCAACAACGTGGCGAGGTCGCTCGCCCAGGCCTCGGCCATGTTCGGGGTGGACTTCGTGCTGGCCTGCCCCCCCGGCTACGAGTATCCGGCTGCCTTCGCCTCGAAGTTCGCCGAAGCGTATCCGGGAGTCCCCCTGACGATCGAGAACGACCCCAGTACCGCCGTCACCGGGGCCGACGTGATCTACACCGACGTCTGGGCCAGCATGGGGCAGGAGGACGAGGTCGACTCGCGCAAGACCGTCTTCGCCCCCTATCGGGTCGACGAGGGCCTGCTTGCCCTCGCCAAGCCCGGGGCGATTTTCCTCCACTGCCTGCCCGCCCGGAGGGGTGAGGAAGTGACCGACGAGGTCCTCGACGGACCCCAGAGCCGTGTCGTTCACCAGGCCGCCAACCGCCTGCACTTTCAGAAGGCGTTGCTGGTCTGGCTCCTCCATGACAACACCACCGAGGGCGAGAGCGTCGACGCCCTGCTTAATCGCTTCACCGATCGAGCTTCACCGCAGGTCGGCAACGGGCCCACCGATCGGTTTGAACCGGAAGTCTAAGCTTCTCCGTGCCGGAAGATTGAGGGAACCTGATGCCCCGTCACGATGGCCGAAGTCCTCACGAGATCCGCCCGGTCTCCATCGAGCGGGGGTTCATCCGGACCAGCCCCGGGAGCGTCCTCTATCGATCGGGGGCGACGACGGTACTGGTGACCGCCCATCTCTCCGATAAGGTCCCGCCGTTCCTCGAAGGGAAGGGGGTCGGCTGGCTGACCGCCGAGTACGCCATGCTCCCGGGCAGTACGCCGACCCGGAAGTCCCGAGGGTCCGACGGTCGCTCCACCGAGATCCAGCGCCTGATCGGTCGGAGCCTCCGGGCGATCGTCGACATGAAGGTGCTCGGCCCCTGGACGATCCACGTCGACGCCGATGTGATCGAGGCCGACGGCGGGACCCGGACCGCCGCGATCACCGCCGCCTTCATCGCCGTGGCCGACGCCCTGAAGGTCCGGTTCGGCAAGGCCGCCCACGGGATCCTGACCGATAGCGTGGCCGCCGTCTCCGCCGGGATCGTGGGTGGCGAGCCGGTCGTCGACCTCGACTACATCGAGGATTCGAAGGCCGAGGTCGACATGAACGTGGTGAGGCTGGGCGGGGGAGGGTTGGTCGAGGTCCAGGGGACCGGCGAGAACGGCACCTTTTCGAGGGGGCAGCTTACCACCCTGCTCGACCTGGCCGAAGGCGGAATCGACCGGCTCAAGCAACTCCAGCGCGAGGCGCTGGGCGATGCCTGGCCGTTCGAATCCTGAGCCTCGACCTACCAGGTCCTACTTACTGATTCGCTGCCTCCTTCTCCCTTTGGAAGAGGGAGGCTGTTTCCTCCTCAGCAGAGAAGGGCCGGGGATTCGCTTGGCGTTCAGGAAATCGCCGCCAGTTCCTTCACTTCTTCGTCCGCCTTGGCGGCGGGCTCCCCAACACCGATCCTCATCCCGTAGAAGCTCCGGTGGACGAAGAACAGGGCGATCCCGAAGAAGAGCACCGACAGCAAGACCTTCAGGAGCGGGGGCAGCTCCAGTGCCAGCTCGACGGCCAGGAGGCCGAAGAGCGTCGAGAACTTGATGATCGGGTTCATGGCCACCGAGCTGGTGTCCTTGAACGGGTCGCCCACGGTGTCGCCCACCACGGTCGCGGCGTGGAGGTCGGTCCCCTTCTCGCGGAGTTCGGTCTCGACGATCTTCTTGGCGTTGTCCCAGGCCCCTCCGGCGTTGGCCATGAAGACGGCCTGGAAGAGCCCCGAGATCGCCAGGCCGATCAGGAAGCCGACGAAGAAGAACGGCTCGATGAACGCCGCCCCCAGCGTCAGGAAGAAGACGGTCAGGAAGATATTGAACATCCCCGCCTGGGCGTACTGGGTGCAGATCTCGACGACCCGCTTGGAGTCTTCCAGGCTTGCCTTGACCTGGCCGTCGAGCTTCATGTGCCGCTTGATGAAGGCGACGGCCCGGTAGGCTCCCGTGATCACGGCCTGGGTGCTGGCCCCGGTGAACCAGTAGATCGTGGCGGTCCCCGCCAGCATCCCGAGCAAGAATGGGGCGTGGAGGATCGAGAGGTAGGCCACCTTGGTCATGTCCAGCTCGGTGAACCGGCCCGAGGTCGGATCCTTCAGGCCGGTCAGCAGGACGACAATCGAGAAGATCATCGTCGTTGCCCCGACGACCGCCGTGCCGATCAGGACCGGCTTTGCGGTGGCCTTGAAGGTGTTGCCCGCGCCGTCGTTCTCCTCCAGGAGGAGCTTGGCCTTCTCGAAGTCGACGTCGAAGTTGTAGTCCCGCTTCAACTCCTGGGAGATCCCGGGTTCCTGCTCGATCAGCGAGAGTTCGAAGACGCTCTGGGCGTTGTCGGTGACCGGCCCGTAGCTATCGACCGCGATGGTGACCGGTCCCATCCCGAGGAATCCGAAGGCGACCAGGCCGAAGGCGAAGACCGCCGGGGCGATCATCAGGTTGCTGGGGAAGGCCAGGCTCACTCCGTAGGCCCCCGCCATCAGGAGGACGATCACCACGCCGCCGACCCAGAAGGCCGAGAAATTCCCGGCGGTCAGGCCGCTCAGGACGTTCAGGGAGGCCCCGCCCTCTCGGCTGGCGGTGACGACCTCGCGGACGTGCGCCGAGGAGGTCGAGGTGAAGAACTTGGTCACCTCGGGGATCAAGGCCCCGGCCAGGGTCCCGCAGGTGATGATCGTGGCCAGCTTCCACCAGAGGTGGCCGTCGCCGCCGACCCCATAGACCAGCAAGAGGCTCGCCAGGTAAGTCCCGGCGATCGAGATCGCGCTGGTCAGCCAGACCAGGCGGGTCAGCGGCTCCTCGTAGTCGAAGGCGGCGCCGGCTTCGTACTTCTTCCGCGAGATCGACTCGTTGATGAAGTAGGCGGCGCCGCTGGCCACGACCATCAGGATCCGCATCGCGAAGATCCAGACCAGGAGGTCGGACTGCACCTGCGGGCTGGCCACGGCCAGCATGATGAAGGTGATCAGGGCCACGCCGGTGACGCCGTAAGTCTCGAATCCGTCGGCGGTCGGGCCGATGGAATCGCCCGCGTTGTCGCCCACGCAGTCGGCGATCACGCCGGGGTTCCTCGCGTCGTCCTCCTTGACCTTGAACACGATCTTCATCAGGTCGGCGCCGATGTCGGCGATCTTGGTGAAGATCCCGCCGGCCACCCGCAAGGCCGCCGCCCCCAGCGACTCGCCGATCGCGAAGCCGATGAAGCACGGCCCGGCCAGGGTCCGGGGGATGAACAGGAGGATGCAAAGCATGATCAGCAGCTCGACGCTGATCAAAACCATGCCGATCGACATCCCCGCCTTCAGGGGGATCGACGAGCAGAGGTACTGCGACCCCCGGAGCGAGGCCATGCACGTCCGCCCGTTGGCGAAGGTGTTGATCCGGATCCCGAACCAGGCCACCGCGTAGCTCCCGGCGATCCCGATCAGGCTGAACAGCAGGATCACCCCGACCTTCGCCGTCCGGGAGATCGCGGGGCCATCCCCGCCCTCGACGGATCCGGTCGAGAGGAACCCGAAGTAGGCGACGATCACCGCCGCGATGAACACCCAGAGCAGGAGGATGAATTTGCCCTGGGTCAGCAGGTAGGTCTTGCACGTCGCGTAGATCAATTCGGAGACGTCATGCATCGTCCGGTGGACCGGCAGATTCTTGAGCTGCCGATAGAAGACCAGGCCGAAGACCAGGCCCCCGGCGCAGATTAGCAGGCCGAGGAGCAGGAGCGTATATCCGGTCAGGAAGCCGCCCAGGAACTTCGTGGTGGTCAGGTCGGGCAGGACAAGGTCGGCCTCGCCCGCGAAGGATGCGGTCGGGTTCATCAAGGCCAGGGCTCCTCCCACCGTCGCCGCGAGCGTCGAGAGGGGGCGCCGGGATCTCCCGTGCTGGTTCATGGGGGGTATTCTCCTTGCCGGCCTCCAGGCCGGGCGGTGCGAGTCGATTTGTGATCAGGGGGGACCCCAAGACGGATTCGGCGTCTGACTCTATGGTAGCCCCGATTCGCCCTCAAGTGCCACCGACAAAACGGACGGTTCGGTTTGGAGCTGATGGATGCTTGGTGCATCGCAAGGAGGGCGGGCGATTCGCTGGACCTTGGGACAGCAATTGTTTAAGATTCGGCATCGGGATCGATCGTTTGGCCTGGATTGTCCCTCTGAATCAGGAGAAGCGATGAGCGATCTCAACTTCGGAACGGGCCCAGGGCCCAGCCGCCGGGCATTCCTCCAGGTTGGCTATTCCGGCCTGCTGGGGATGGGACTACCGGGCCTCCTGGCGGGCCGGGCGGCGGCGGCTCGCGGATCGGTGCCGGGCCGGGCGAAGTCGGTGATCGTGATCCTCCTCAGCGGCGGGCTCGGCCAGCACGACTCGTTCGACATGAAGCCCGAGGCCCCCGACGGGATTCGCGGCGAGTTCAAGCCGATCGACTCGGCCGTGCCCGGCATCCGGGTCTGCGAGCACCTGCCCCACCTGGCCGCGCGGATGGACAAGCTGGCGGTCGTCCGGTCGATGTCGCATCCCGAAGGGAATCACCTCCTGGCGGTCCACCGGGTCCTGACCGGCCAGGTCTCCAGCCCCAGGGGGGCCAGCGACCTCGACCGGATCGCCTCGCGGGACGACTTCCCCTGCTATGCCTCGGTCCTCGACTCGCTGGGCCGGAGGGGCGAGGGGATTCCCAGCGGCGTGGCCCTGCCGCTCCGCCTGGTGGAAGGCCCCCTGACCTGGCCGGGGCAGGACGGAGGATTCCTCGGACCCAAGCATGACCCCTGGCAGCTCAAGCTGAACCCGGGCAAGCCCGAGGAGAAGGACGATAGCCTGGCCCTCCCCGAGGGGCTCGACCCCGAACGTCTCCACCGCCGACGCCATCTGCTCGACCAGGCGGCCGTCCCCGTACCCGGCGACTCGTTCGTCGACCAGCAGGACGCCGCGCTCGCCATGCTCTGCAACGGCAAGGTCGGCCGGGCCCTGGACCTCGACCGCGAGGACCCCCGCCTGATCGACCGCTACGGCAAGCACCTCTTCGGCCGGTCGCTCCTGATGGCCCGACGCCTGGTCGAGTCCGGCGTGCCGATCGTCCAGGCGACCATGGGGATCGTCCAGACCTGGGACACCCACGTCGGGAACTTCCCCCGGCTCAAGGACGACCTGCTCCCCCCTCTCGACCGGGCCGTCTCGGCCCTGCTGGACGACCTGGGGTCGCGGGGCCTCTTGGACGAGACCTTGGTCGTGATGCTCGGCGAGTTCGGCCGGACCCCCAAGATCACCGAGCTGACCCCGGGAGCGGTCCCCGGCCGAGATCACTGGCCCAGCGTCTTCCCCGCGGTCTTCGCCGGCGGAGGGGTGGTCGGAGGCCAGTTGATCGGCAAGTCCGACCGTCTGGGAGCCTTCCCGATTTCGAGAAGCTTCGGCCCGCCCGACCTCGCCGCCACCATCTACAGCGCCCTCGGGGTCGACCCCTCCACCGAGTTGCGCGATCGACTCGGACGACCCCTCCGGCTCTGCTCGGGGGAGGTCATGACGCCCCTCTATACCACTGCGGCGGTCTGAATCGCGGACCGGGGCCGGATCCGGCAAATACCCGGATGGCCCCGGGCCGGCTTGACCTTGGTCCTTTCCAGGGACGGGGCTATCATGGGCCCTTCCCCTCGATCATTCCCGGGGTCGCGGTCCCGCCCCGGGCACGGAAACGAACGGAAGGTCCGATCATGCTCGTCAGCGCCAGGCTTCATGAGGCCATCAACCGACAGATCGGTAACGAGTTGGAAAACTCGCATCAGTATGTTGCAATCGCCTCGTACTTCGAGGGCGAGGGCCTCTTCGGGCTGGCCAAGATCTACTTCAAGCAGGCCGAGGAGGAGCGCGAACACGCGATGAAGTTCGTCAAGTTCGTGCTTGACACGGGCGGCAAGGTCGTGATCCCGGCGGTCTCCGAGCCCAGGAACCAGTTCGCCTCGGCGGAGGACGCCGCCCGGCTGGCGCTCGAATCCGAAACGCGGACGACTCGCCAGATCTACGACCTGGTCGAGTTGGCGGCCGAGGAGAAGAATCACATCACCTCGAACTTCCTCCAGTGGTACGTCGGCGAGCAGCTCGAGGAGATGTCGAGCGCCGAAACCCGCTTGTCGATCATCCGTCGGGCCGGCCCCAGCGTCCTGATGGTCGAGGCATACCTGGCCCACAATTGACCCACCGGGGTTGAGGCGGGAAACCGACCGTCGACCCGTTCGATCGGACCAGCGCAGACCCATCCGCCTCCCCCGATCTCCGGGTCCGGGGAGGCTGTTGGAGCGAGCGTTCAGGCGGATTTCCGCTTGACCAGCGTGATCTCGTTGCCTTCCGCATTGTGCGTGACCTCGTCCAGGAAGGTTCGAATCAAGATCATCCCTCGGCCGCCCACCCTCATGAAAACGTCCGGGTCGAAGGGCCTCTCGAGGCACGTGGTATCGAAGCCGGGGCCATCATCGCGGATGACGACCCGGGTCTCGTTCCGGTCGGTCTTCGACTCCACGAGGACACGTCGAGATCGGTAGGGTTCGGCCAGCCTCCGCTGGTCGGCCAGGTCGTAGAAGTTCTGTTCGTCATCCTGGCGGAGATCGGAACTGCATTCGAGGTTGCCGTGGTAAACGGCGTTGGATAGGGCTTCCAGGAGAGCGACGGCAATCCGGACCCGGGCCGTATCATCGCCGATCGCGAACGAGTCGAAGTCTTCCTGGATCAAGCCGATCAGGGGGACGATCAGGTTGAGATCGTTGCCGACCTCGAACTTCCGTAGGCATTCGGTCTGGTGGCTGAGGACGTTTCGCCGATCCCGATCTCCCGCCGCGACCGCGAGGATTCGCTCGAGCGTGACAACCAGCTCGTTGGCGAGAAACCGCTTGGGAAGGTAGTTCGCGGCCCCCGCCTTCAGGGCTCGCATCGCGACTTCTTCGCTCCCGAAGGCGGTCATCAGGATCACCGGGACTCTCGGGTGATTCGAGCGGATCGCCTGGACCAGTTCGAGCCCGTCCATGACTGGCATGCAGAGGTCGGTCACCACGGCCGCCGGCTCGGACTCCGCGATCATCTCGAGCGCCTGGGCCCCATGGCTGGCGCAGAGGACTTCCCGGCCGGTCCCCGTCTTGATGAGTCGTCCGGTGAATCGTTGCGAGAACCCGGAGTCGTCGACGACCAGGATCGGCGGAGGCTTCGGGTTGTGAGTGTCTCGTGGCCTCGCATCGGCGGCCGACTCGAGGTAAAGGGCTTCGAATGTTGGCACGGTCATCCCCCGGCGATGCGCGGATCGCCAGGACTGGGCGGCGCCACTGGCGGATATCGCAACCGTAGGTCACGATCGAGCGACCTTCAATCCGGGATCGTCCGATTTGAAATCGCACGGGGCGATCACTCCCGGAGCGGGGGCAGGGCGTCGAGGAACCGGCCGAGGGCGGTGAGGACCTTGGACCCGCCCACGTCGAAGAAATCGTTATGATCGGCGCCTTCGATGGTCAGTCGGGTCACGGGGGTCCGGGCCGCCTCGGCGAGCCGGTCGGCCATCTCGAACGGGATGATCTGATCGGCTCTCCCGTGGCCGATCAGCACCGGGCAGCCGACTCGCCCGATCTTCGAGAGGTTCTCGAACCGGTGGCGAAGCAGCCATGACGAGGGGAGGAACGGGAGCATCCGGTGGGCCAGGTCGGCCATCCGGGTGAAGGTGCAGAAGGTGGCCACTCCCGCGACCCGGTGCCGAGAGGCCAGGTCGAGCGCCACCGCACCGCCCAGCGACCACCCGGCGAGGACGATCCTCGACCGATCCACGTCTTTCCTCGATTCGAGGTAGCCCAGGGCGGCCTCTCCGGTCTCCCGGCAACCGGCCTCGCCCGGCCGCCCCTCGCTCATCCCGAAGCCAGCGTACTCGGGGATCATCACGTTGGCCCCGAGCCGTCGGAATTGTTGGAACTGATCGGTCGCGTCCCGGAGGGACATCGCGTTCCCGTAGAAATAGAGGAGCGTCGGCCGGGTCGAGGCATCGGGAAGTGGTCCGCCGTCGGGCCCCAGGGCCTGGCCGAAGAGTGCGACGACCCGATCGCCTCGCTCCGTGGTCAGTGTCACCAACTCGGCCCCGGGCAGCCGGGGGAGCCGGGCCTCGGGGCGACCCTGGGTCTGGGAGCCGGGGAAGATCAGTCGGGTCTGGGTGAAGAAGAAGAAGGCGACGATCCCGGCATAGATCAGCAAGGGGACCCGGATCAGGGGCCCGATCCATCTTCGACGAGCCCGAGGTCGGGGAGCGGGGCCTTCGGGATCCATGTCTCGTGCCCTCGTGGTCGGGGTCTTGAACGGGACTCCTCCAGCCCTCGAATGTCGGGAGGGTGGATGAGTCGCGACGGAACGGGAGACCGGAATAAGGGCGTCCTGGTTGTCTGACGGAACGATGGCCGCCCTGTCCGAATCCGACCCCCCGGCGTGATTCAAAGTCTCATGAGATCACGACGCCTTTGCCGTCGCCAGATCAAGGAAGGCCGTCCGCCGGCCGACTTTCGGGCTTGAGGCGGTCAAGTATCCCGGCTGAGACGCGGCAATGTCGGGCAATCACGCGGCTCTCTCCGCGAGCTTGGTTCCTCGTCGTGGATATCGGAACAGGAATTCGGCGTGATACCGGCGACAGAGCAGGCCAAGGAGCAGCGGCAGGACGATTCCTCCGACCGTCCCGATCACGAGATGAGTTGTCACGTCCTGGATCTTAAGCAATTTCTGGAGGGCGATGCGTAAGGCGGCCGAGGCGATCGTGTGGGCGACGTAGATTTCCAGCGAATAGGTGCCCAGGATGCGGACGAAACCCAGACCGCCGACCCGGCTCAGCAAGACCGATAGGGCGATCGAGGCGGCGATCCCGCAGAGGCTCACGGCTAATCCGATCAGCATCATCTCTTCCCAGCGTCGGGAGACCGATGTGGTGACGATCCCGTATCCGAGGAGAACGGTCAGGGCCAACGCGATCGAGGAAGCTCGATCGATTCGCTCGGTCCCCCCATGGTGATTGATCACCGATCCAAGCGCGTAGTAAACCCCATTGTTCCTCGCCGCCGAGAGAGGTTGCCAAGGCCCGAGCGATATCCATCTCTGGCTCACCCAGAAGGCGATGAAGGCCGAGAGGGCACCGAGCGGCCCGAGGCGGCATCGCCGGAGGATGTAATAGATGAGGCCGATCAGGAACAGTGCATAGAGGAACCAGAACTGCAAGATCGGATTGATCAAGATCCCGGCGAGGTCGTACAAGCTGGTCTGGTGGTTCGTGTAGCGGCCGACCGCGACCTGCACGAGCGTCTGGAGCGTCGACCAGATCAGGTAAGGATATGCGATCGTGGATAACCTGTCGCGCAGGAATTCGCCCGGACCCCGCTCGACCCCGCGCTCCGCGAACAAGCCCGAGAGGAGGAAAAACAGGGGCATGTGGAAGCTGTAAATCCACGAGTCGACGGAACGGAAGGCCGGGCCGTCGGCGATGATTCGGCTGGACTGGAGGCCCCTGAGGGTGTGACCGAGGACCACAAGAGTGATGCCGACTCCCTTGGCATAATCAACCCAGGCAATTCGTTTCGTTTTCATCGTTGACATGCATTCTGTTCCACTGCCGTTTTGGGGCTCGGCGGGGTGAGCGTCCTGGCGACGAACCGTGGAGTTATCATGCCCCTCTCTGGAATGGTGTCAATCGGGTATACCCGGTTTGGCAAGGGATGCCGGCTCGGGGGAACCGAGGATTTGCCGGGTTGGCGGAGGCCGCGGCCTGGTGACATCATCTGGCATTCGCCACCGGGGCTGGGAGGCGATTCCAGGAAGATCCGGCATGACTGTCGGATTCCTGGTCGTTTCGACCAGGGCGACGTACCAGGGTGGTACGAGTTCGCCCCGAAGGGCTCGATCCGGCGGGGAGACCGAGCCCACTTCGCATCCTCAAACGAGCGGGATGACCTGGCCGAGTGGCGGTCCTTATTCCCGTCCTCCGTACCGGTGCGATTCACTCCCCGAGAAGTCCCTCGGAAATGATCCGAGCGAGGGCAGGGGGGCCAGTGCGGGGTCTGCGGGCTCGCGCCGGAGGGGACCTTGATTTTCTGGCGAACCTTGGCGGTTATGCCGATAAGGAGGGTAATGCCGGGTCTCCGTGAATTTGGCTCATCGTGCCGACGAGGGGGAATGACGTTGTTCCAGATCCGATCGACACGATGGCTCGTCCTCGGGCTGGCGGCCTTCACGGGGATTTCGAGGGGTGACGAGATGGCGCCGCCAACCCCGATCGGGGTGGCGTTGCCCGCGAGCCCGACCTGGGAACAGGTCCTCGACGATTCGGTCTACCTGACCCAGGGGCCGGTCGGTACTCCTCCGAATGCGGCCGTCCCTCCGGCGGCGGACTCGATCCGGCAGGGACGGGCCTCGGCGGTCGACCCGAACAACCCGTTTCTCTCGCTCGGGCCGGCACCGGCCGCCCCGGCAGCCGCCCAGCCCCCGGTCACCCCTCCCCGGATGGGCATCCTCCAGATGATCGGCGATACCTCGCCCATCCTGGCGATCCGCCCGGCTCCGACCGCCCAGCCGGTCCCCACGACCCCGGCGCCGTTCCCGCCCAACAATCCTCCTCCGACTCCTAATCCTCGGACCGCCTCGGCCCTCTCTCCGGCCGTCCGCGGGTTCAAGATCTCCGAGAACCAGTCGCCCCAGCCCCAGGACCGCTTCTTCTATACTTTCAACTACTACTACAACCTCAACTCGGCGGTCGGGAAGCGGTTCGACACCCCGGTCAACGACCTCCGGGCCTATCGCCAGATCCTCGGGTTCGAGAAGACCTTCGACGGGGGACGGGCCTCGTTCGGGCTTCGAATGCCGATCGACACGCTTTATGCGGGCAGCCCAATCCAGGGGAATTTCGCCAAGCCGGGGGGGACCAGCACGGCGGTGGGCAACCTCAGCTTCTTCACCAAATTCCTGGTCCGGCAGGACCCCAAGACCGGCAGCCTACTCTCGGCGGGCCTGGTCGTCACCCCGCCGACCGGCCCGAGCAGCTTCGCCGGGGCGAAGTTCATCTCGTCGATCCAGACCACGACGATCCAGCCATTCGTCGGCTATATCTTCCGACGGGATCGGTTCTATCTCCACGGCTTCTCGGCATTCGAGTTTCCGGTCGACCCCGCCGACGTCACCCTGGCGTACAACGACGTGGGGGCGGGGTACTTCCTCTACCAGGATCCCGACCCCAACTCCTCGAAATTCCTGACCGCGATCGTTCCCACAGCCGAGGTTCACATCAACACGCCGTTGAATCACCGGAACCCCTACGACCCCAACGATGTGGCGGGCTCGGCCAACGTGGTCAACTTGACCGAGGGCGTGAGCTTCGAGTTCCGCCGGAGGTCGATCCTGACTTTCGGCGTGGTCACGCCGGTGACCTCGCCCAAGCCGTTCGACATCGAGGCCTTGATCCTCTTCAACGTCCGGTTCGGCGGCTCCCGGCGGACCCTCCCCGTGATGCTCGGGGGATGATCGATCAGGGGCCAGGCGAGGTCCTGGCCCGGTTGGCCTCGTAGTTGGCCATCCATTCGACTTGCCGGGAATTGTTGTGATAGCCGACCTGTCCCCCGATCCGGAGTGCCATCGAGGGATCGGCGTATTCGCAGATCTCGGCCCCGAAGCCCGGTGTCGGGTTGCAGTACGGCTGTCCCTGATAGGGACGACCGAGGAGACGCCGCCAGTAGCGGGGCCAGAAGGGCGATTCCATGCCGCCCATGATGGTCAGGCTGGCACCTGCCCCTCGGACATCGACCGCCGTATGGACGTGGTAATCCTTCTCGCGATAGACCTGCCAGGCGGGCCATCCCAGGCCGAGCATAAGGCCGACGATCAGGATCAGGATCATGGCTGTCCGGATGGTCGTGCGACGTTTCCGTGATCCTTGGCGAATATCGGTCGTCACTGGTAACTCCTCCCGCGTTACAACTGGAGTACCCCGGCGCGGATGCTCGTCATTCTCGCACTCGCAAAGCGAGATGACAAACATCCCGAAGTCGAGATTATTCCAGGGCTGGGGTGACGGGGCCGAATGGCGGAACGGCTTTCGGGTATCGTCGGCGTGAGTTGCCGGCGAGGTCCGACCTCCCTACCATTTCGAGAGTCGATCGCGAGCGATCGGACCTGTCGCTTCCCCGGGTCACGGACGGGCAGTCCTCATGGATCATCCATTTCCCTTCTCGGTCCTCGATCTCTCGCCGATCCGCGAGGGCGGCACGGCGGCCGAGGCCCTCCGAAACTCCCTCGACCTGGCCCAGCATGCGGATCGTTGGGGATATCGGCGGTACTGGGTGGCCGAGCATCACAACATCTCGGGCATCGCCAGCGCCGCGACGAGCGTGGTCATCGGCTACATCGCCGGGGGGACCGATCGGATTCGCGTCGGGGCGGGCGGGATCATGCTGCCGAACCACGCCCCGCTGGTGATCGCCGAGCAATTCGGGACCCTGGAATCGCTCTACCCGGGCCGGATCGACCTGGGTCTGGGCCGGGCCCCGGGCGGGGACCAGAAGACGGCCCTGGCCCTCCGACGCTACGCCGGGTCGGCCGACACCTTCCCCCAGGATCTCGAAGAGCTTCGATCCTACTTCCGACCGGCCGAGCCCGGTCAGGCCGTCCGCGCCGTCCCGGGGGAGGGGCTCGACGTGCCGATCTGGCTGCTCGGATCGAGCGACTTCAGCGCCCGGCTGGCGGCCGAGCAGGGCCTGCCCTTCGCCTTCGCCTCCCACTTCGCGCCGGATTATCTGTTCGCCGCGCTGTCGATCTACCGGGAGAACTTCCGCCCCTCGGCGACGCTCGACCGACCCCATGTCATGGTTGGGGTCAACGCGATCGCCGCCGACTCGGATGCCGAGGCCCATCGGCTATTCACGTCGCTCCAGCAGGCCTTCCTCAACCTGATCCGGGGCAAGCCCGGCCCCTTGAAGCCGCCGGTCGATGGGATGGAGGGCCGGTGGTCCCCCGCCGAGCGGGCCCATGTCGAGCGGATGACGCGGGTCTCGGTGGTGGGCTCGCCCGACTCGGTGAGCCGGGGCCTGGAAGCGGTGATCGAGGCCACCGGCGCGGATGAACTGATGCTGACCGGCGCGATCTTCGACCACGAGTCGAAGTTACGATCGTTCGAGATCCTCGCCGATGTCCGAGACCGCTTGCGGGTGGCTTCCGCGAATCTCGCTTGATCGAGCGCCGTCGAGCGATCATCCCCGGGCCAGCGACTTCGGCCCCTTGGGCGTGGCCGATTTGCGGGCGTTCTTCGAGGTCGAGGACGTCGTGGTGGTGCTGGTGGGTACGGGTCCGGTGAACTCCCGGAAGTTGCCGATGCCGCTATTGCCGATCTTGTTGGCGTCGGAGCCCGACCGTGGAACGGTGTTGTTCGAGGCGTTGTAGAGCAGGACCCCGTACTCGAGGTTCCCGAGCGCCCCGCCCCCGGCCTTGAAGCCGATCGTGTTGCGCTGGACCAGGTTGTTCGCCGACTGATCGAAGAAGTAGACGCCGGTGATCGAGTTGCCCGAGATCAGGTTCCCCGACGCCGAACTTGTCCCGCCGATCGTGTTGGATGACGCATTTTGGATGAAGATCCCGGTCGGGTTGGGGATCGCGGCGGTGCCGGTCCGATCGGTCCCGATCCGATTCCCCGCGATCAGGTTGCCCGTCGTCTGAGGGCCGAACAGGTTGATCCCGGTCGAGGTGTTGCCCGAGATCAAATTCATCGAGCCAGTTGTCGAGCCGCCGATGGTGTTCGAGGCCGACCCGTTGATATAGACCCCCGTGGTATTGGCGACCGCGGCCTTGCCCGAGGCGTTGGTCCCCAGGCGATTCCCGACCACCAGGTTACCCCGTGCATTGAACCCGGCGATGACGACCCCCGCGATATTCCCCGAGACGACATTCGCGGCCGCGGCGATCGAGCCTCCGATGACATTGCCGGGAGCGTCGGTCAGCAAGACGCCCGACTGCTGGAGCGGGATCGAGCCATCCACCGGGGCGATGGCCCGGTTGCCGGTCACGTCGGTCCCGATCAGGTTGGCCTGGATCAGGTTGCCCGAGGCGTTGGTCCCCTGGAGGATCACGCCGCCATTGAGATTCCCCGAGATCAGGTTGCCCGCCCCGAGGCTCAGGCCGCCGATCAGGTTGCTGGGCGCCCCGTCGATGAAGATGCCCGCCACGTTGGCCAGGGCGGACATGCCCAACAGGTCGGTCCCGATCCGGTTCCCCTGGACCGCGTTGCCTTTCGCGCCCAGGCCGGAGATCTGGACGCCGGACCCCGTGTTGCCGGAGATCAGATTGCCCGAGAACGGCAAGGTCCCGCCCACAACGTTGAACGGGGCGTTGTTGATGTACACCCCGAGCCCGTTGGGCAGGGCGACCCGCCCCGAGAGGTCGGTGCCGATCAGGTTGCCCGAGACGGCATTGGCGATGGTGGCGACCCCGCCGAAGTCCACTCCCGCGTTCCCGTTGCCCGAGATCGTGTTGCCCGATCCGGAGACGGTCCCTCCCACGGTCACCCTGGTCGTGCTGTCCAGGAAGACGCCGTCGATGTCGTTGCCCGGGGCATTGCGGCCGGAGGCGTCGACCCCGATCAGGTTGCCCAGGACCTTCGAGCCCGTCGAGCCGAGGCCGGAGATTCGAACCCCATGCTGGGCGTTGCCCGTGATCACGTTCCGGAGCGTGGCGATCGTCCCGCCGATCGTCACCCCGGGTGCGTCGCTGACGAAGACCCCGGAGAGGGCATTGCCCAGGGGGACCAGGCCGGAGGCATCCACACCGATCAGGTTACCGGCGATCACGTCGTAGAACGACCCGGCCCCGACGATCGAGATCCCGTTACCCGAGTTCCCCGAGATGATGTTGCCGTCATGGCCGGTCGCCCCCCCGATGACCACGCCCGGCGCGTTGTCGATCAGGATCCCCTCGGCCCGGTTGCCCCGGGCCACCTTGCCGGTGATGTCCAGACCGATCAGGTTGCCCGAGACCACCGTGCGGTATGAGCCGATACCGTTGATCTCGATCCCGGCCAGTCGGTTGCCCGAGATCACATTTCGCGAGGATGGGGTGGCGCCGCCGATCGTGTTGGCCGTCGCGTTATCGACCTGGATCCCGTAATTGGCGTTGCCCAGCAAGTTCGAGACGGCGTCGACGAGCTGGGTCCCCGCGGCATTGAGCCCGATCAGGTTGCCGTCGATGAGGTTCCCGGTCGAGCCGGTCCCGGTCAGGATGATCCCGACGCCGCCGTTGGCCGAGACCACGTTGCCCGCGCCCGGGTCGGTCCCGCCGATCCGGTTCCTCGCCGCGTTGTTCAGGCCGATCCCGTTCCGCTGGTTTCCCCTGGCCAGCCGCCCGGTGATGTCGAGCCCGACGTAATTCCCCTGGATGACCGTCCCCTCGACGGTCGGCCCGTTGATCTGGATCCCCTGGCCGTTGCCCGAGATCACGTTGCGGGCACCGGGGGCCGACCCGCCGATCGTGTTGCCCGACGCACCTCCGAGGATCAGGAACCCATAAGCGATATTCCCGGCATAGGTCGAACCGTCGGCGGCCAGGCCGACCAGGTTGCCCTGGAAGAGGTTTTGCGACGACCCCTCATTGGAGAGCGTGACACCGACCGAGTTGCCCGAGATCACGTTGCCGGCGCCCGCGGCGGTCCCGCCCACTGTGATCCGGTTGGAACCTTCGGCGATGAATATGCCCGACTGATTGTTGGGGCGGAGGGTCAGGCCATCCAGCGCCACGCCGATCAGGTTCCCCTGGATCAGGTCGCCGGTGGCCCCGCTGGCGAATCGGATCCCCGAGGAGGAGTTGCCCGAGATCAGGTTGCCCGAGCCCGGGACGGTCCCCCCAACTGTGACCCCACTCGCGTTCTTTTCGATGACGATCCCGTCGCTGGTGTTCCGGAGCGAAGGATATCCCGCCGTACTCGAGTCGACCCTCAGCCCGTCCGAGCCCAGTCCCACCACGTTCCCCTGGATCAACAGCCCCGACGAGCTTCCGGGTGCGAAGCCGTCGACGACGACACCGATCGAGTTGCCCGAGATCACGTTGCCGGCGCCGGTCGTCGGGTCGCCCAGCGTGGTGTCGAGCCCGCCGATGGTCGTGTCGAGGCCGCCAATCACCCGGACACCCGCCTGGCCGTTGCCCAGGCCGTTGGTCCCATCGATCGTCAGGCCGATGATGTTCCCCTGGACCACGTTGCCGGAGGTGAGATTGAGCGCCGGATCGATCGAGATGATGCTCACCCCGTCGACCAGGTTGGCCGAGAGCAGGTTGCCTGCACCCGGGTCGGTCCCGCCCACGATGTTGTTCGATCCGTCAACGATCAGGACGCCTTCGCCGTAGTTTCCGACCGCCTGGGTCCCCGTGGCATCGGTGCCGATCCGGTTCCCCTGGACGACGTTGCCGTCCGAAGAACTGCCGATCAGGGCCGACTCTCCCGGAGAGAGCTGAGTGCTGTCGTAGGTCTCGATGTCGACGCCGACCCGGTTCTGGGAGATGACGTTGCCGGCCCCCTGGGCCGTCCCGCCGATCGTGTTGCCCGGCGCATTCCGGATGAAGACCCCGTCGATGATGTTGCCCACGAGCGAGCCGACGTTACCCGAAGGGTCGGTCCCGATGTAATTCCCCTGGAGGAGATTGCCGGTCGCATTGGGGCCACGGAACGAGACCCCGTTGCCGCCATTGCCCGAGATCACGTTGCGGTCGGCCGCCGAGGTCCCGCCGATCGTATTACCCGGCGCCTCGAAGACGAAGACGCCATCGGTCCCGTTCGGCCGGGCCCGACCCAACCCGTCCAGCCCGATCAGATTGCCTCGGATCGTGTTCCCGGAGGACCCTGTCGCGAAGACGTAGATCCCGGCGAAATTATTGGCGGAGAGGATATTCCCGAGGATCGAGTTGCCGGCCGACCCGTCGAGTTGGATCCCGTTGCCCGTGTTTCCCAGCGATCGGACGCCATCCAGTCCCACACCGATGAAGTTGCCCTGGATCAGGTTATTCGCGTTCGAGCCCTGTGGCCCCCCGTTGATCAGGACACCGTTGCCCACGTTGGACGAGATCACGTTGGACGAACCCGGGATGGCCCCGCCGATCGTGTTGTCGGTCGAACTGCCGAGGAACACCCCACCGGTGCCGTTGCCTTGCTGCTGGAGCCCGGCCGAGTCGGTCCCGATCCGGTTCCCCTGGACGAGATTGCCCGAACTCCCGAACACACTGAGGCCGAACGCCAGGTTGTTGGCAATGATGTTCCCCTGCCCGGCAGAGGAGCCACCGATTGTATTGCCGGACGAGTCAAACTCCAGCAAGATCCCGTTGGAGGCGTTGCCCAGATTGCCCGGCCCCAGCCCGATCCCGCTGTCGCTGGAGGTCGTACCGATCGAGTTGGCCTGGATCGTATTGCCCGACGACCCGATCAGGTGGACGCCCGACCCGCCATTGGACACGATCAGGTTGGGAGCCCCGACCTGCCCGACCAGGTTCCCCGAGGCGGAGACCGCGATGACGCCGTCATCCCGGTTGGGCACCGGCGTGTTCTCGTCGATCGCCCCGATCCGGTTGCCGATCACCACGGCCCCGGTCGCGCTGAACTGGAGGCTCACCCCGTTCCGATTGCCGCCGATCACGTTGGCGTCGGCCGTCGAGGTCCCGCCGATGGTGGCATCCTGGGCGGAGATGGACACTCCGTCGCCGAAGTTCGGGGCGGCCAGATCGGTCCGAGGGTCGACGCCCAGGTAGTTGGCACGCACGACCGTCCCTGTCCCGCCGCTGAGGTTGATCCCGGAGCCGCCGAAGTTGGTCACGGCGAGGCCCTGGATCACCACCCCCGGGCTGTCGACCGTCAGCCCGTCGTCGAAGAATCCCGCGTTGGAACCATCCAGGACGATCAAGGGGGTCCCGAAATAGCCCGGCTGACTGGTCCCGTCGATGGTCACCGGATTGATGATCGTCGGCAGGGCGAATTGCGGGGTGATGGACTGGGTCCCCAGGCCATTGATGGCAAACTGGATCAGGTCGGCGTCGGGGTCGGCGTTGGCCTGCTCGATGGCCGAGCGGAGCGTCAGGCCTTCCGTCCCGTCCCCGGTCGACGTGACGGTGAAGGTGGCCAGCAGAAGTCTCGGCTCGCAAGGCTCGACCGTCGGGCGAGAGCCGACTCGCGAGGGGCGGGTCTGACTTCGTCGAGGTCGGGGAGGAACTCGCATCGTCGGAACCCTTCGGATATGTCGCCTCGGCCATCCGGTTACCGGGCGCGGGCACGCTCGACGTGCCAAGGTCGAGGAGCGTCGGCCGACCGTCCCCGATGCCTTCAATATCCACCCCGGTCGGTCCCCGGTCAAATCGCCGGCCCCTCCCCGAGGCCGCTCGCGACCGTCGACATCCTACGCGAATCATTTTCGCTACAACCGGCAAGTTACAGTTGATCCGGAATTGCGATTCAAGCATGATGCCTTGACCAATGATGGGGTAGCTCCCTGACGGACCCTGTTGATATTAGCGATCACTCTCCGATTCATGTGTTTTTAAGCCGTGATGGCGGTGAGGGCATGTCTCGGGAGGAGTACTAAGCCACCCTGTTCGCAATAGAAGGACGAACCCTCCGATGTCCCACCGCGATGCAGCCAGGGGGCGAACCCCCGAACGATTCTGTGCCGTGCTGGCCACTCTCGCCCTCCTGGCCCTCCCGCAGACCTCGGACGCGGGGTTGACCCTGGTCTCGTCGGCCGCGCAGGTCAGCTACTCGTTGAATTCGACCACCCCGAATAGCTCGGGCCCGCCGGTCTTCAATGCGAATAATATCTTGATCACGCCGGGCAGTGGCCTGCCCACGCTCCTCTTCGGGGAGCAGGCTCCGGGGACGTTCCAGATTGCCGGGGCGTCGACGCTCTCGCCCGGCTTCGCCTTCCGCTCGTCGACGACGCCCCAGTCCGGAGCGACCGGGACGGTCCCGGCCAAATTCGGCACGGCCGTCACCGCGCTGTTCGCCCAGGGGACGGGCCAGCAGGGGACCTTGCTGACGCAGGGCGGCCTGTTCTACGACACGCGGACCCGGCTGACGGACAACCTCAGTGCCACCGACGTCAATCTGGCTTCGCTCTCGTTCACGTTCTCGATCGCGACCTTCCGGAACGACACCGGGGCCGATATCGTGATCAACCCGGCGGCGCTCCTGAGCGTCCAGGGAACCCTGGGCTCGGGCAGCACCAGTTACGTCGCGGCGGGGCTGGTCGCCTCGGTCAGCTTGTCCGGTGTCGCGAATCCGATCGACCTGAAGCCGATCGTCCTGGCCGCCTCGCAGTCCAACGTCACCGTGAGCCAGAACGGGACAGGCTCCCGCGACGCCAGCTCGACGGCCATCGTCAATGGCCAGTTCTACGGCACCGCCACCAGCTCCTACAGCGGGACGGTGACCATCCGCAATGGCCAGTCGATCTCGATCCAGTCGCGCCTGACGCTGATCTCCGACCCGGGATCGAGCATCAGGATCGTCTCCGACCTGGCCCCCTTGCCCGGCGGATTGCAGTTCAAGCAGCCCGATTTCGGGGTCTACGTGGGCGGGGACTTCAGCACCTTAACCGCACCGGTGCCCGAACCGTCGACGATCGTGATGCTCGGGCTGGGGCTGGCGACGGTCGGGGGTTGGCGGCTCCGGGCTCGTCGTCATCGGACGACTCAGGCCTGACCCCTCCGCCCTGGGTGTCGGGAAAGGGGCGGACTCGGTGTCAGGGTGTGGCGTTGGCGGGCAATTCGGCCTATCTTGTCTGAGAGGGGGACGGGACCGTCCGTCTCTCGGACGAAGCCACGCGTCCCCTGGCCCGGGGTCCCCGAATGTCCGACGTCACCCGAACCGACGAAGAGGCCGCCACTCCGAACCAGGTCGATACGACGGGCCCCGACATGGGCCTGGAGAAGACCGAGGTCGACCCCTACGCGACCGCGTATATGGCCGATCCGGTGGCGGGAGAGGCGGGGTCGGAGTCGTCGCTTGAGGACTCCCTGGCGACCCAGGCGATTCCCACCGGGTCCTTCGAACGAACGGGCCTCGCCTCGACCCAGACCTGGGACCAGGGACCGGGAGGCAACTCCAACTGGTCCGGGACGGGTGCCCATTCCCGATATCGGGCGCTCCGGCTCCATGCCCGGGGTGGGCTGGGCGAGATCTTCCTGGCGGTCGACGGCGAGCTGAATCGCGAGGTCGCCCTCAAGGAGATCCAGGAGAAGCACGGCGATCGGCTCGACAGCCAGTTTCGGTTCGTCTTCGAGGCCGAGGTGACCGGCGGGCTCGAGCATCCCGGGATCGTCCCGGTCTACGGCCTGGGCCGTTATGCCGACGGCCGACCGTACTATGCGATGCGATTCATCCGCGGCGATACCCTGAAAGTCGCCATCAGGCGGCTTCACGGGTCGCTCAAGGGGAAACGCGACGCCCTCGCGCACTCGCTGGAATTCCGCAAGCTTCTGTCCCGGTTCGTCGCGGTCTGCCAGGCGATCGACTACGCTCACAGCCGTGGCGTGATCCACCGGGACATCAAGCCCGACAACGTGATGCTCGGCCCTCACGGCGAGACGTTGGTCGTCGATTGGGGACTGGCCAAGGCGCTGAACCGGCCCGAGCCGCCCCCCGACCACTTCGGCCCCAAGCCGCTCCGACCCCTCTCGGGCACCGACGGCTCGGCCACGATGGAAGGTTCGGTCATCGGCACTCCTTCGTACATGAGCCCCGAGCAGGCGGCCGGCGAGGTCGAGACGCTCGGCCCGGGTTCCGACATCTTCAGCCTGGGCTCGACCCTCTACGACCTCCTGACCAACCAGACCCCCTTCCGAGGCAAGGGCCTGACCGAGATCATCGAATCGGTCCGGATCGCCGACTTCCCCGCGCCTCGGGCCGTCAATCCGTCGGTCCCCGCGCCCCTCGACGCGATCTGCCGGAAGGCGATGGCCCTCCGGTCCGCGGACCGCTATCCGACCGCGGGCGAGCTGGCCGTCGACCTCGAACGCTGGCTGGCCGACGAGCCCGTCACTGCCTACCCCGAGCCGTTCACGGCCCGCGTCTCCCGCTGGGGGAGGCGGCACCGGACCTCGGTCGCCGTCGGCCTGGCGTTGATCCTCACGGCCTCCACGGGCCTGGCCATCTCGCACGTCCTGATCAGCCGCGAGAAGGCCCGGACCGAGCGGAACTTCGTCCGGGCCCGGTCGGCCGTCGAGGAGATGCTCAACAAGGTGGGCGAGGTCGAGCTGGCCGACGTCCCCCAGATGGAGCCGGTCCGCCGCGACCTCCTGGACAAGGCGTTGAAGTTCTATCTCGAATTCCTGGCCGAGCGGGGCAACGACGCCTGGTCCCGCCTGGAGACCGGCCGGGCCTACGTCCGGCTGGGCGATATCCGGGAGATGCTCGGACTTTACACCCAGTCCGAGGCCAACTACCGGGCCGCGATCGGTCTGCTCGAACGGCTCGTCGACGGCCCCGACGCCGATCCCCATGCCCGGAGGGGCCTGGCCCGGGCCCAGGCCGGGCTGGGCGTCCTGCTCAAGAAGAGCGGCCGTTCCCTGGAGTCCGAGGCCCTGCTCCGCCGGGCCCTGGAGGGGCGGAAGGCCCTGGCCTCGGAATTCCCCGACGATCAGGACGATGCCCGTGCCCTCGCGGCCACCCGCTACCAGCTCGGCACGCTCCTGGCCCGATTGAAGGACCGAGGGGCCGAGGACGAGTCGGCCTACCGATCGGCCATCGAGGAGCAGGAAGCGTTGATCGCCCGACCCGAGGCCACCCTGGAGGCCCGCCGGGAGCTGGCCCGCTACCTGAACAACCTGGGGATCCTCCAGGCGGGGGCCGAGCCCGACAAGGCCGAGGCGACCTTCCGGCGGGCCATGAAGATCCAGGACGAGCTGGAGGCCCAGTCGCTCGGCAACGCGGGGTTCCGCTGGCAACGCGCCCGGACTCGGAACAACCTGGCCATCCTGCTCTCCCGGGCGGGGCAGGTCGACGACGCCGGGCCGCTCTACGACCAGGCCCGGACCGGTCTGGATTCCCTATCGGCCGACTTCCCCTCGGTCCCCGATTATCGGCGCGAAGAGGCCATGACCCTCAACAACCTCGGCCTGCTCCGCGAGGTGAAGCCCGCCGAGGGAGAGCTCCCCCTCGACCTCTTCCGCCGGGCCCTCGACGACCAGCGGCGGCTGGCGCTCGACTTCCCCGAGGTCCCCGACCACCGACAGAAACTGGCGATTACCTGCATCCACCTGGGCGACCTGCTCCGGACCTCGGAACCGGCCGAGGCCGACGCCTTCCTCCAGGAGGCGGTCTCGCTGACCTCGAAGCTCGCGGCCGAACATCCCGAGGTCCCCGAATACCAGGCCGCCCTGGGCCGGGCGTCGACCGAGCGGGCCCTCATGCTTCGGGGGCTGAACCGGGGCGACGAGGCGGCGAACCTCCTGATCTCGGCGATCCGGAGCCTGGAACTGGCCCGCGAGGGGAACCCCCGCGAGGCGACCTACGACCGATTCCTGGTCGAGGCCCACAACGATCGAGCCGAGACCCTACTGAAGCTCGGGAGACATGCCGAACTGGCGACCGAGGCCGGTCAACTCGCCGAGGTCCTGCCCGATCGCCCCGAGCCGAGGCTGGCCGCCGCCAAGTACCTGGTCCGGGCCATGGACCTGGCCTCGGCCGACCCGGCCCTGGCCGTTTCGAAGCGCGTCGAGGCTCGGGAGTCGTATGCTCGAGGGGCCGTCAAGGAAATCCGCCGGGCGCTCGAGAAGGGGCCGGACGGGGCGCAAGCCCTCGACGATCCCGGCTTCGCCCCGCTCAAGGGCCGGGCCGACTTCGAGAAGCTTCGCGACGATCTGAAGAAGGGGCCAAGTCGGGCCCGGGTCTGAGGCCGAGATCGCCGCTGCTCGCCTCCCCGCCCATCCACGTGGGGGCGGGAGACGGGCGGCGGGGCCCGGTCGGCGGCCTGGTTGATTTTCCTGCGATCCGTCAGTTACAAGTCTCTGCGGACCATGATCCCCACAGGCATCGATCCGGCGTTTCCGTCCGGAGTTCGAGGCAGAGGCACCGAGACCCATCCGGAGAAGGCTGCGATGCCGAGCGAAGTCCAGGTGATGCAGAAGACCGGCCCCACGCCCCGAGCCGCCGCGCCGGTCGCCGAACCGTGCCTGCTGGTCATCTTCGGGGCCTCGGGCGACCTGACCAAGCGCCTCCTGATGCCCGCGCTGTTCAATCTGGCCTGCGACGGCCTGCTCCCCGACCGATTCGCCATCGTCGGGATCGCCATGGACGAGATGACCACCGAACAGTTCCGGGGCCGGATGTCGGAGGACATCCGCAAGTTCAACACCCGGAAGACATTCGACGAATCCGCCTGGTGCAAGTTCGTCGAGATGCTCCACTACACCCCGGGCAAGTTCGACGACCCCCGGGCGTACGAGCGCCTCTCGGCGGTGGTCACCGGCCTCGATACCGAGCTGGGGGTCGGCGGCAACGTCATCTTCTACATGGCCACCCCGCCGAGCATCTTCGGGATGATCTCGGACCACCTGGATAAGGCCGGATTCAAGGAGAAGCCCCGGGGCTGGACCCGGATCATCGTCGAGAAGCCGTTCGGCCACGACCTCGAATCGGCCATCGAGCTGAACAAGCAGCTCCTGGCCCACTGGCGCGAGGACCAGATTTATCGGATCGACCACTATCTCGGCAAGGAGACCGTCCAGAACCTCCTGGCGTTCCGGTTCTCCAACGGGATGTTCGAGCCGCTCTGGAGCAACCGCCACATCGACCACATCCAGTTCAGCGTCGAGGAGACCGTCGGCGTCGAGGGGCGTGGCAAGTACTACGACACCTCGGGCGTCCTCCGGGACATGATCCAGAATCACATGTTCCAGATGCTCGCCTATCTGTGCATGGAACCCCCCTCGTCGTTCAAGCCCGACGCGATCCGCAACGAGAAGTCGAAGCTCCTCGACGCCGTCCGGGTGATGACGCCCGAGGAGGTCGAGATGTACACCGTCCGGGGCCAGTACGGGCCGGGCAAGAAGCCCGACGGCTCGCCCGCGGTGGGCTACCGCCAGGAACCCGACGTCGATCCCGAGTCGCGGACCGAGACCTTCGCGGCGGCCGAGCTGTACATCGACAACTGGCGATGGAATGGGGTGCCGATCTATCTCCGATCGGGCAAGGCGCTCTGGAAGCGCGGGACCGAGATCGTCGTGCAGTTCAAGAAGGCACCCGAGGTGATCTTCCGAGGCACGCCGGTCGACCACCTGGCCTCGAACACCCTGATCTTCCACATCCAGCCCGACCAGGGGATCGAGATCCGGTTCCAGGCCAAGACCCCCGGCCCGATGATGCACCTCCAGCCGGTGAACATGAGGTTCAACTACGGCGACACCTTCGAGGCCTCGCGAGGGACGGGCTACGAGGTCCTCCTGTTCAACTGCATGATCGGCGACGCCACCCTGTTCTCGCGGACCGATCTGGTCGAGACGGCGTGGAGGGTGGCCCAGCCGATCCTCGACGCCTGGGCCGCCTCGCCGATGGGCGAATCCTCGAGCTACCCGGCCGGTTCGTGGGGGCCCAAGGCCGCCTTCGACCTGATGGACCGATCGGGCCGGCACTGGATGGAAATCCTCAACCGCGACATCCTGGCCCGGATCCCGCTCTTCCAGGCGGCCGACGCGATCTGCCTGCACAACTTCGCGATGAGCCTGGAGCCCCAATACTTCGCCCCCGGGCAGGACATCATCCGAGCGGGCGAGATCGGCGAGGAGATGTACTTCGTCGTCCGAGGGCAGGTCGACGTCCTCGACTCCTCCGGGGCCCAGGTCGCCACCCTCGGCGAGGGGGAATATTTCGGCGAGCTGAGCCTGCTCTCCTCCAAGCCCCGTTCCGCCACCATCCGGGCGGCGGTCCCCTGCAACGTGTTCGTCCTGTCCCGGCAGGACTTCGCCCGGGTCGTCCACGACCACCCTCACTTCGCCGCCGAACTGAAGGAACTGGCCCGGAAGAGGTATCAACTGACCGACGCCGATTTCTGAGCGGAACCTTTCCCGGGCCGTGGGCGTTGGCTCCGGTAGATCGGCACTTTCCGCCCCGCTCCCCTCGGCTCTCGCCCCGAGGGGGGTGGAGTCCGTACGCACGACCGGATTTCGGAGGATCGGCCTCGCGTCGGTCGAACGCGATCGAAGGTTGACCGCGTCCCGGTCGCGGGTTACCCTCGACCGAAGCTCCCTGCCTTCCCCGAAATCCTCCCGGGGCCGTCGCGATGCTCGATCTTCGACTCCTCCCGATCGCCTTGGGTCTCACCCTGGCCGTCGCCCCGACCATCTCGCACGGCGATGGTCCGGTCCGCGTGATCCTCCGCGAGGGGATTCCCCAGGCCTGGGACTGGTCTCCGGACGCCGGGAGTTTCGGCGAGGAATACGACGCCCCGGCCATGGGTTTCCCGAGGCTTCCGGCCAAGGTCAACGCGAGGGGGATCGAGGTCGATCGACCGGCCCCGTTCGCCCTGATCGCGCGATCGACCCTGCGAGTGGCCGCCGGACCTCACCGTCTGATCCTCCGGGCCAAGGGGTCCGCCCGGCTCTCGATCGACGGGAAGGTCGTCGCCGAGACCGGCCCGATCCAGCCCAACGCGTCGGGCCACGAGGGAGTCCCCGAGCCCGCCCCGCCCGAGGATGCCCGCTGGCGCGAGGTTGGCGCGGGGGATCAGGAGCAAATCGTCGAGTGGGTCTCGGACGGTCGGAACCACGAGGTCGAACTTGCGACCATCCTCGGGGCCAGGAAACTCCGACCGGAGCCGGGCGAGCTCTCGGTGAGCGTGGCCGCTCCCGGCGAGGTCCCCGTGCTCGTGGGAGGCCGGGCCGACCAGACCCTGACCCCCGAGGGTTGGGATGCCTTCGCCGCCGCCGAACGGGCCAGGATCGACGCGCTCGACACCGATCGACGGCTCCGGGCCGCCCGCTCCGAGGACGACTTCTGGCGGGCCCGGCACGAGATCGCCCGCCGCGAGGCGTTCGCCGTCTTCCCGCCCGAGTTGCCCCGCGACGTCTTCACGCCCGACCCCCTGGACACGATCGACCGGAGGATCGCCGATGGACTGGCCCGCGCCGGGCTCCGACCGAATCCGCCGGTCGATGACGCCTCGTTCCTCCGGAGGATCTCGCTCGACATCATCGGCCTGCCGCCGACGGCCGGGGAGGTCGAGTCGTTCCTGTCCGACGCCCGCCCCGACAAGCGGTCCAGGAGGATCGACACCCTCCTGGCCGACCCCCGATGGGCCGATAGCTGGATGGGTTACTGGCAGGATGTCCTGGCCGAGAACCCCGGGATCCTCAAGCCCACGCTCAACAACACCGGGCCGTTCCGCCGCTTCCTGCACCTGGCCCTCCGAGACGGCCTCTCGCTCGACCGGATCGCCACCGAACTCGTCCGGATGGACGGGAGCAAGAGCTATGGAGGTCCCGCCGGCTTCGGCCTGGCGACCCAGAACGACGCCCCGATGGCCGCCAAGGCCCACATCCTGGGCAAGGCGTTCCTGGCCGTGGATATGAAATGCGCCCGATGCCACGACGCCCCCGCGCACCCGTTCGACCAGTCGCAGCTCTTCGCCATGGCGGGGATGCTCGGCGGCAAGGCCCAGGTGATCCCGGCGACCAGCACGGTGAACTCGCAGGCCGGGGGCCGGGCCCCGGCCGTCTCGGTCAGCCTGCACGCCGGGGACAAGGTGGCCCCCGGCTTCGACCTCGCCGAGATCGCCCCGGCCAACCTCCCCCGGGGGATGATCGCCGGAGATGCCCCGTCGCAGGAGCGGCTCGCGGCCTTGCTGGTCTCGCCCCGGAACGCCCGGTTCGCCCGGGTGGCCGCCAACCGGGTCTGGGCCCGGTACATGGGGACCGGGCTGGTCGAGCCGGTGGACGACTGGGACAGCGACGAAGGGGCCTCGGCCAGCCACCCGGAACTGCTCGACGACCTGGCCCGCGACTTAGTCGCCTCGGGCTATGACCTGAAGGCCCTCGCCCGTCGGATCTTCAATTCTCGAACTTACCAGGCCCGGCCCGAGAACCCGCCCGAACCCGGGGCCCCGGCGGAGTCGCGACTCTTCGCCGGCCCGAGCCGCCGGAGGATGTCGGCCGAGCAACTGGTCGACTCCCTCTTCTTCGCCGCCGGCAAGTCGTTCGGGGCCGAGGAGCTTTGCGTCGACCCCGAAGGACGTCGGCCGCCGGGCGAGATGCTCAACCTGGGCATCCCGTCCCGGGCCTGGGAATTCGCCTCCACGTCGAATGAGCGCGACCGCCCCGCGCTCTCGCTGCCGATCACCCAGACCTTCGTCGACCTGATGCAAACCTTCGGCTGGCGATCCACCAGGCAGGACCCCATGACCGTCCGCGAGGAGGCGACCACCCCACTCCAGCCCGCCTCGGTCGCCAATGGGGTCGTCGGGGGCCGAGCGGCCCGGCTCTCGGACGATTCGGCATTCACCGTGATCGCCCTCGAAGACCAGCCCCTGCCGGATCTGGTCCGCGAGGTCTATCTCCGGGTCCTCTCCCGTCCGCCGACCCCGGCCGAAGCAGATCGGATGGTCGCCTTCCTCGGCGACACCCACGCCGACCGGGTCGTCCCGGGTGCCCCGCTCAACGTCCGCCCCAGGCACGTCCGGCGGGTCTCCTGGTCGAACCACCTGAGCCCTCGGGCCACCGAGATCCAGCTCCTCGAAGAGAAGGCCGCCCGCGAAGGCGACCCGCCCACTTATCGCCTCCGGGCCGAGTTCCGCGAGCGGCTCGAAGATGTCGTCTGGGCCCTCTTCAACAGCCCCGAGTTCATCCTCATCCCCTGAGCGAGGCATCATGAATCCTCCGACCCCGACCCGTCGCGATGTCCTCCGCCTGGGAACCCTCGGCGCGGCCTCGATGATGGTCCCGGGGGCGATGGCCGCCGGGCCTCGGGGCAAGGCCGAGGCCTGCATCATGCTCTGGCTCGGCGGCGGATCGGCCCACATCGACACGTTCGACCCCAAACGCCGGGGGGACGGCAAGAAGCGGGCGGGGTCTTACTACAACGCGATCCCCACCGCGATCGCCGGTGAGAACGTCTGCTCGCACCTGGGGCGGGTGGCCGACCGGCTCGACCGCTGCGTCCCGGTCCGATCCCTCCACCACAATGTGGTCGACGAGCATGCCGCGGCCACCGCCTTCCTCCACACCGGCCGGCCGGTCAGCGGGACGGTGACGTATCCCTCGATCGGCTCGGTCATCTCCCACGAGCGGGGCTCGGGTGAGCCGGGCGTCCCGGCCTACGTGGTCGTGGGCTACCCCAACGCGAGCCGAGGGCCAGGGTTCCTCGGTTCCAAACATGGTTACGTCTATCTGACGGATGTTGATGCCGGGCCGACCGGCCTGACTCCGCCCGACGACATCCGGGCCGATCGACGACCGCGCCGGGAGGCCCTGCTGGAGGGGCTCCGGTCGGAGTTCGAGGCCAGGAATCCCGGCGATTCGATGGTCCGGGACTATTCGATGGCCGGTCGGGAGGCCGCGAGGCTGGCCGGACCGGCGTTCCTGGACGCCTTCCGGCTCGATCGCGAACCGTCCTCGGTCCGGGAATCCTACGGCGGCGAGTTCGGCCGGAGATGCCTGCTGGCCCGTCGACTGGTCGAGCGCGGGACGAGGTTCGTCGAGGTCTCGCACAACCTGAACTTCCTGAACGGGACCGGCTGGGACACCCACAACGAGGGGCAGCTCCGCCAGCACGAGCTGATCGGCGAGCTCGACTCCGCCCTGGCCGGCCTGATCGACGACCTCGAACGCGTGGGGCGGCTGGACTCGACCCTGATCGTGGTCGCCACCGAGTTCGGACGCCCTCCCGAGTTCGACTCGGGCGGGGGCCGAGGGCACCAGTCGGGGGCCTTCAGCGGCCTCCTGGCGGGGGGCGGCCTCAGGACCGGACGAGTCGTCGGCGCCACCGACGAACTGGCCAGGACCATCGTCGACCAGCCCGTCTCGATCCCCGACTTCCACGCCACCATCTACGCGGCGCTCGGGATCGACCCGGCCAAGGAACTCGACGCCGGAGGGCGACCCGTGCCGATCACCGACCACGGCCAACCGATTGCCGAGTTGTTCGGCTGAGCCCGTATCCGGTACGGCAGGGCTCGCCATGCCGAGGGGGATAACGCCAGGGCAAGCCATTCCCTACCGGGAAACACGAGTGAAATCCACGTCCAGGGTTCAGGGCGAAAGCTCTCCGGGCGGGCTGGGCTGGTCCTTGGGCGGCAAGAATCGGTGGATGGCGAAGTCGTAGATGTAGGTGCCGATCAGGCCGCCCAGGAGAGGTCCGACGATCGGGATCCAGAAGTAATACCCGTGCGACTGGAAGACCGATGGGCCCCATCCCAGAAAGGCCGAGGCGATCCGAGGGCCGAGGTCGCGGGCCGGGTTGATCGCGTAGCCGGTCAGGGCTCCCAGCGAGAGCCCGATGGCCCAGACCAGGGCCCCCAGCGCCAGCGGCTCCACATAGCCCCCGGGGGCGGCGTTCTTGCGGTCGGTCAGGGTCCGGACCCCCATCAGGAGGACGGCCGTACCGAGGATTTCGCTGAAGAGGTTCCGCCAGGCCACATCGAACTCCGGGTAGGTCCCGAAGACCCCCGCGCCCCCGGCCCCGGGGCCGGCCAGCTTGCCATCGACCATCGCCCCTCGGGCGATCCCCTCGGTCGCCTCGAACACGCGGAACGCCTCGCCATAGTCGACATAGACCAGGATCGCCCCGACGAAGGCCCCGGCGAGCTGGGCCCCCCAGTAGGGCAGGATTCGACCGATGGGGAACTCCCCCCGGGCGGCCAGGGCCAGCGTGACGGCCGGGTTGACATGCCCCCCGCTGAGCCGACCGCTGACGAAGACCGCCAGGGCGACGGCCAGCCCCCAGGCCGTGGTGATGGCCATCCGGTCGGGGCCTTTCCCCATCAGGACGACCGCGGCGACGACGCCCTCGCCGATGGTGATCAGCAAGGCCGTGCCGAGGAATTCGGCCATCAACGCGGGGCCGAGCGGGGGCGCGGCGGGTTTCGGTTCGGTGGTCATGACGATGATCGCCGGGAGGAGTGGAGGGCTCCGGGGGCTCGCAACCCCCGGATCGGATCGCCCGACCATTCCAGCCGATCCCCGACCCCCGATCAACCCGCGAGCGGCCCAGGATGGGACATTCTCGAGCGGCCCGATCAGGCGAAGACCTCGCGGGCGACGTTCCCGGCCACGTCGGTGAGCCGGAAATCGCGACCGGCGTAGCGATAGGTCAGCCTCTCGTGGTCCAGGCCGAGCAGGGCCAGGATCGTGGCGTGGAGGTCGGTCGTGTGCATCCGGCCTTCGACGGCGTTCAGCCCGTACTCGTCGGTCGCCCCGTGGGAGTACCCCGCCTTGACCCCCGCCCCGGCCAGCCACATCGGGTAGCCGGTGATGTTGTGATCCCGGCCGTCGGCCCCCTGGGCGGTCGGCAGGCGTCCGAACTCGCTGCCGAAGAGGACCAGGGTCTCGTCCAGGAGCCCCCGGCGTTCCAGGTCGGTCAGCAAGGCGGCGGTGGCCTGGTCGGTGGCCTTCGAGTTGCGGATCAGGCCTTGGTGGAGGTTGTTGTGCTGGTCCCATCCGGGGTGGCAGACTTCGACGAACCGGACTCCGGACTCGCTCAGGCGGCGGGCCATCAGGCACTGACGCGCGAAGCTCCCGCCGGGACCGTCCTGCACCCCGTACTCGTCGAGGACCGACTGCGGTTCCTTGGCGATGTCCAGCAATTCGGGGACCTTGCCCTGCATCTTGAAGGCCAATTCATACGACTGGATCACGCCGTCGAGCTGGTCCGGGGCACTCGGGCTTGCGCCGAGGTCGCGATTCATCGCCTGGACCAGATCGAGCTGCTTTCGCTGGAGCCGCCCGGCGGACTGGGCCTTGAGGTTGGGGACGTAGCCGATGTCGTTGATCCGGGTCCCCTGGAAGTGGGCCGGGAGGAAGGCGCTCCCGTAGTTCACCGCCCCGCCGAAGTTGGGCGGGGGATTGATCGTGACGTAACCGGGGAGGTCCTGGTTCTCGGTCCCCAGGCCGTAGAGCAGCCACGAACCCATCGAAGGCCGGGTCAGCGAGGCCAGGGCCGTGCCGGTGTGTAGCTGGATCACGGCCTGCGGGTGGGCCGGGGTGTCGGTGTGGAGACCCCTCAGGAAGCAGAACTTGTCGACATGCTTCGCCGTGTGGGGATAGAGCTCCGAGACCCAGGTCCCCGTCTCGCCGTGCTGGGCGAATTTGAACTTCGATCCGGTCAGGGTCCCGCCCCCCGGCCCGACCTTGCCGTCGTCCTCCTGGAGCTTCGGTTTGTACTCCCAGGTGTCCATCTGGGAGGTCGCGCCCTGCATGAACAGGAAGATGATCCGTTTGGCCTTGCTGGGGAAGTGCGGGGCCTTCGGGGCCAGCGGCCCGGGACCGGGAGCGTCCGACCCGAACGACCTCCGGCCCGTCTGCCCCAGGAGCCCGGCCAGGGCCAGGTGGCCGAAGCCGATCCCGGCGCCCCTCAGGGCCTGTCGCCGCGAGATCCGGCCCGGGAAATATGGTGAATCCGACATGAGATCATCTCCGGTTTGCGTGGGTTGGTAGGCGGTGTGATCCGGGGTCGACGCCCGCCCCCTCCGTGGAGCGGGCGGACCCCGGGAACGATCTTCGAATCCCGATCACGGGAGGTAGCGGAACTCCGCCGAGCCGAAAAGCGCCTGGACCAGGCTGGCCCAGGCGGCGGCCTTCGGCGAGGCCGATCGGATGATCTCTTCCTTGGCCGGCGCGTCGGCCGTGATGATCTCGTCGGGGTTCACCGGGGGGGCGGGCTTGGCCGGGGCGGGCTTCGACGATTCCTCGGCGGAATTCGAGTCTCCTTCGGCCTTGGCGATCACCTCGACCGGATCGCTCCCGGGAGCCGGGCTCGACGACGGGGCCACTTCTTGCCAGGCCGACTGGTACTCCGAGAGATAACCCCGGGCCCGGTCGAGTTCCGCCGCCGACGCCGGACGACCGAGCGTGATCCGGTAGGCCAGGTCCGCCCGCGAGTCGTCGTCCAGGGCTTCGTCGGCCAGGAGGCGGTCGGCCAGGTCCAGCGCGTGCCTCCGGACGAACGGGTCGTTCAGGAGATAGAGCGCCTGGGGGGCGACGGTGGTGGCGTCTCGACGGCCGGTGACCATGCCTTGCTCCGCGAAGTCGAAGACCTCCAGGGAGGTCGGCGTCAGCCCTCGGAGCAATGGCAGGTAGATGCTCCGGTGCCGGCTGGCCCGCGCCTGGTCCTTGATCCCCTGGGCCAGTTCGCCGTTATTGGGCAATTCGATCACCTTCAGGTCCTTCGCGGGCGAGGCCTCGGGCCTCGCCGGGTCGAGGGCCCCGGCGGCCAGGAGGGTGGCGTCGCGGATCTCCTCGGCGTCGAGCCGCCTCGGGGCGTGCCTCCAGATCAGCCGGTTGGCGGGGTCGACTTCGAGATTCGCCACGGTCGCCGCCGATCCCAGGCGGTACGACCGGCTCAGGACCAGGAGCCGGACGAGTCGCTTGACCGACCAGCCGTCTCGGACGAACCGGGTTGCCAGGTGGTCCAGCAGTTCGGGGTGCGAGGGGGTGTCGCCCGTCACGCCGAAGTTGTCGACGGTCCGGACCAGGCCCTCGCCGAAGAGATGCTGCCAGACCCGGTTGACCATCACCCGGGGGGTCAGCGGGTTCCCCGGACTGGTCAGCCATCGGGCCAGCTCCAGCCGGCCGCTCTGGGACGGATTGATCTTCGGGGCGTCGGGGACCGGGACGACGGAGAGGAAGCCCCGAGGGACGACCGGGCCGAGCTTCTCGGCCTCGCCCCGGAGGCGGATCTCGGTGTCGGCCACCTCCTTGGCGTCGCGGACCCCGAGGGCCAGCTTGCCGCCGTTGGCCGTCGGGTCGGTCAGCGCGGCCAGATCGGCCTGGGCCTTGTTCATCCTGAGGCGGAAGGCACGCTGCCTGGGCCGCCCCTTGTCGTCGAGGGCCAGCCCCTCGGGCGTACCCTGGATCTCGCGGAACTCCTTGCGTGCGGCCTCGAAAGCCTTGGTCGCCTCGGCGATCTTGCGGTCGATCTCGGGGTCGGCCGGGGCGTCGGGCTTGGCCCCCAGGCGGATCAGCATCTGGGTGTCGTAGTAGTCCAGCCCGCCGCCGCCCATCTTGTTGCGGACCCCGGCGCAGAGATCGGTCGAGCGGAAGATCCCGGCCAGGGCGTAGTAGTCGGCCGTGGGGATCGGGTCGAACTTGTGGTCGTGGCACCGGGCGCAACTGGCGGTCAGGGCCAGGGCCGACCGGCTCACGGTGTCGATCTGCTCGTCGACGTTGTCCATCACGAACCGGACCTTGAACCGCTGATTGACGTCCTTCACGCCGAGGGCGAGGAAGCCGGTGGCCACCTGATGCTCCTCGCGCTCGCGGTCGGAATCGGCCGGGAGGAGGTCGCCGGCCACCTGCTCGCGGAGGAACTGGTCATAGGGCTTGTCGGCGTTGAAGGCGTCGATCACGTAGTCGCGATACCGCCAGGCGTGGGGATAGGGGACGTTCCTCGAAGAGCCGGTCGACTCGCCGAATCGGGCCACGTCGAGCCAGTGGCGGCCCCACCGCTCCCCGAAGGCGGGCGAGGCGAGCAGGCGGTCGACCAGCCTCTCGAAGGCTTCGGCCGACCGGTCCTCCTCGAACCCTCGGACTTCCTCCGGAGTCGGCGGGAGCCCCGTCAGGTCGAAGGTCACCCGTCGGGCGAGGGCCCGGCGGTCGGCGTCCGGCGCGGGCTTGAGGCCCGTGGCTTCGAGCCCGGCCAGGATGAAGTGGTCGACCTCGCCGAGCGGCCAGGATCCGTCGACGATCTGGGGAGCGGTCGGGTCGGCGAGCGGCTGCCAGGCCCAGTGCTCGCGACGGAGTTTCTCGTACTTCTCGTTCGATTTGCCGGTCGAGGCAACTTCGCCCTCAGAGGGCCAGGCGGCCCCTCCCTCGATCCATCGGGTCAGGTCGGCAACCTGATCCTCGGTCAGCTTCTTCTTGGGAGGCATCTTGGGGACGCCGCCGGCGTGGAGCACGGCCTGGATCAGGAGGCTCTCGGCGGGCTTGCCGGGGACGACCGCCGGGCCGGAGCTGCCCCCCTGGAGGAGGCCGTTCCGGTCGTCGACGCGGAGATCCCCCTTGGCGTTGGTGTTGGCGGAATGGCAGTTGTAGCAGTTCTCGACCAGGAGCGGCCGGACCTTCTTCTCGAAGAATTCGACGGCCGACGGGTCGTCGGGCGGCTCGGGCTGGCCGGGCGAGCCCGCGGCCGAGGAGGCCGAGAGGATCGCGAGGGCCAGCGGTGCGATCGGGCGGAAACATCTAAACATGATTTTGTGTCCTGGCTGGGCGACCCGGCGGATCGGCCGGGGGAGCGGGCCTCGGGGTATCTTGGGGAGGCCCCGGGGGAGGCCCGCCCCGACCTCGCGCGGTCGTCGGGCCATCCCTCGGGGGTGGGGCGGGCTTCAGTAGGCGTCGGCCGAGATGACCTCGCCCTGTCGGGTCGAGCCGAGCGCCCAGATCGTCGGGTTGCTGATGGTGTCCTTGAGGAACCGGACCGATCCGTCGAGCATCACGACGTTGGCCCCGCCCGGGTGGTAGCTGCTCAGCCCGAAGACCCCGGGGTTCTGGATGCCGCTGGAGGCCGCGTTGCAGTTCGGGTACTTCGCGTTGGGGGGGAGCAGGAGGTTCCCCTGCGAGTAGCCCACCAGCCCGAATGCCCAGGATTCGCCCAGGGTCGGCGACTTGGGCTGGCGTCCCTCGCCCGCCCGCCAGAGCGTCGCGCAGGATTCGAGCCAGGCCGGGAAGCTCGCCACGAGGGCCGGATTTGGCATGGTCAGCGTGCCGTTGTTCCGCCTGGTGCCCGCCGGATAAGTGCCGGTGAAGATGACGTCCTGGATCGAGCGGGTGCTGTTGGAGCCGCTGCCGATCTTCCACTCGCCGAAGCCGATGGTGTTGCTCGTCCCATCGGTCACGTCGCGGATCGCGGTGCTGGTCCCCCGGGTCCCGATGTAGGGGAACGGGCCATTGGGAGGGCCGCCGGTCTGCTGGGCCGCGAACTCGATCGACGAGCCGAACGAGGCGAAGTAGCTATTCCCGGTCGACTTGTAGTCGTTCAGCGGGGCCGTCGCCCCCTGGAAGTTCCAGTGCGCCCCGGGGCTCGACGGGCAGACGAAGGTGTTGATCGTGGTGGTCGTCACCGTCGTGTTCATCGAGATCCCGACCGACTCGTTGAAGATCGCCACCGAGAAATTCAGCGAGTCGAACAGGGGCGCCTGCTCCAGATAGTTGAGCATCCGGGCGTGGGCGCTGGGCCCTCGGTTGTTGTAGAAGGTGTCCGAGCCCGTGTTCCCGTTGAGGAACAACGCCAGGGCACCCGGGGGGAAGCATTCGTTGGTCTGGTGGTAATTATGGAGGGCCAGGCCGATCTGCTTCAGGTTGTTGACGCACTGGATCCGCCGGGCGGCCTCGCGGGCCGCCTGGACCGCCGGCAGTAGCAGGGCGATCAGCACGGCGATGATCGCGATCACCACCAGCAGCTCGATGAGGGTGAAACCGCGGCCGGGCGCGGGCGAGTCGGTCGACGGCGAAGGCCGCCCGTCGCGAAAACGAAGGAACATGCGAGGCTCCGACAGTGATCCGTCGCCTCCGGTTCCTCCGGTCGGCCTCGGGATCGTGTGGAGTGTAGGGGCCTCTCGTGGTCGAGTCGGCGTGATTGGGTGGCGGGTGTTGGCCTCAGCGAAGGCGCTGCTTCTCGACCCGTTCGATCTGGACGATCAAGCCGTCCTGGATGATCAGGCGGACCTCTCCGAACCGGATGCCCCGGACGGAATTGCGGATCCGCTCCAGCTCGACGTCGCGATCCGAGGGCCTCAGTGCGGCCCGGCCGTCGTCGTCGTGGGAAGTTGCCTCGCCTGCCATGGTCACCTCGCCATGTCTGAGCATGGGCTTCCAGATCGGGGGCCATCAAGGCGAACAACCGCCTTGTTGGACCGGACAGAACACATTATTCCTCGACCTCGCGGGTCGGTCAAGAGAGTTATCGACAATCTTGATCGAATTAGTTGGCATTAGTCCGAAAGCGGTCCAATTTCTCCCGGTTCAAAGATTCAAGTCGTGCACCCATTCGCGAAGATGGAGCATCGCCCGGCCGACGGCCTCGGTGTTGGCCGGGTCGTTGTGCCATCGGCTGACGCCGGAGGGGTGGGGCAGGGGGAGGTAGCGGACGCCTCCGATGATCCGGGCGGTCCCGACGACGGACGAGAGCGAGGGGACCGGCCCGAGCGCGGTCCGGATCGCCAGGAGTCCGAGCAGGAGGATGATCTCGGGCTCGATCAGGGTGACCAACTCATCGAGCCAGGCCCGGCAGAGGGCCCGCTCGGCGGGCGTGGGGAGCCGGTCGCCGCGAGCCCCGGGGAGTCGACCGGGGTAGCATCGCGTGACCGCCCCGAAGTGGATCTTCCGCCAGAAATCCTCGCGAGGGATCCCCCCGGCCTCGAACCAGGACCGGAGCTTCTCGCCGGACGGCCCGTCGAACGGCCGGGCGATCCTCGGCCCTCGGATGCCCGGCGCCTGGCCGATCAGGAGGATCTTCGGGACCGGGGCGTCGGGCTCGGCGTCGAAGGCGACCGGGATCGACTCCGGGGCGTCCAGGAAGCCCGCCTCGTGGCATCTCCGGCAGCCCCGGAGTCGGGCGTTGAACACGGCGAGCCGGTCCCGCCTCGATTCGATATCCGATGGGATGGGCATGCCTTCGTCGGTCAACCCGCCTGCCTCGAGGCGAGGAGTCGCTCGAAGAGGACCCGATTGACCTCGCCCCGGAACCGGACCTTGCCATCCACCGCGATCACCGGGACCGTCGGGCCGATCCGATCGATCAGGGCCGGGTCGGAGGCATCCATTTCTTCGAAATGATATCCGTAAACATCCTGATATTCGAGGAGGACCTCGCGGGCCGACTGGCAGCAGCAGCATTGGGGCCGCGTGTAGAGGGTGACGGTCATCCGTGAGGCCTCGGAGGCGGCCGTGTCGGGGTTCGAGCGGGTCATCAGGGACATGGTCCGGGACTCCTTGGGCGGCTCGCTTTGCATTCGATGGCTCGTGAGCGTCTCGATCCTGTCGCGAAGCAGGATCAACCCACCTCCCCGGAGGCCCGGACTTCGACCAGGTTGTCGAAGAAGGTGGCCCCTCCTCCCATGTCGGTGAGGGCGGTGGAGGTGGTGCTGTTGGCGTTGCCCCCGCCGGGGACGAGCTTGTTCCAGTAGAGCCCGGTGGCCACCGCCACCCCGGGTCGGACGGACCCGGTCAGGGCGACCCGGGCCCGGAAGGACCCTCGGGCGTTGTGGACCTCGGCCCACTGGCCTTCGACCAGGCCCCGGGCTCGGGCATCCTCGGCGGATAGCTCGACGGTCGGGTCGCCCGCGGCGGCCTGGTGCGAGGGGGAGTTGGCGAAGGTCGAGTTGAGGAACTGTGGTCGGGGCGGGCTCAGGAGCTGGAGCGGGTACGAGCCCGCCAGTTCGGGGCGGGTCTGGGGGTCTTCCCGGGGCGGGATGTAGGTTGGCAGCGGGTCGAGGCCGGCGAGCTTCATGCTCTCGGAGTACAGCTCGCACTTGCCGGATGGGGTCGGGAAGTGGCCCTCGGCGAAAGGGGCGTAGCGCTCGGGCAGGTCCAGGCGGATCGAGGGCTCGTCGCGGAGTCGTTCCAGGGTGATCGCCCGGATGCTCGGGCCTCCGTCGAGGGCCTCGCGGATCAGGGACTCGTCGTCGGGGAATAGTTCGGGCTCGAAGTGGAGTCGACCGGCCAGGGCTCGGAAGACGTCGTTGTTGGACCGGGCCTCGCCGACCGGCGCGATCGCCGGGGTGTTCAGCATCACGAAGTGGTGGCCGTACGAGCCGTGGACGTCGAGATGTTCCAGTTGCGTGGTCGCGGGCAGGACGATGTCCGCGTAATCCACCGTGTCGGTCGGGAACTGCTCGTGGACGACGGTGAACAGATCCTCGCGTTGAAGTCCCTCGATCACCTTTCGCTGGTCGGGGGCGATGGCCGCCGGATTGCAGTTGTAGACGTACAGGGCGCGGACGGGGGGACCGGGCAATTCTCCGGCCAGGGCCTCGGCCAGGTGGTTCATGTTGACGACGCGGGTCCCTTTCGGGGCGAGGTCGGGTCGGGTCAGGCGATCCATCGCGAACTCGTAGGTCCCGCTGGTGGAGAGCAAGGCCCCTCCGCCGTGGTCGCGCCAGGCTCCCACCAGGGCGGGCAGGCAGGTGATGGTCCGGACAGCCATCCCCCCGCCTTTGTGGCGTTGGAGGCCATAGTTAACTCGGATCAACGAGGGCCGTTCGGAGGCGTAGCGACGGGCCAGTTCCTCGATCACCGAGGCGTCCACGCCGGTGATCTCGGACACCCGCTCGACGGGATAGTCCTCCAGCGCCCGGACTCGGAGCTGTTCGGCCCCGATGGTCCCCTTCCGGAGGTAGTCGTCGTCGGTCAGGCCGTCGCGCCAGAGGACGTGCATCAGGCCGAGCGCGAGCGCGGCGTCGGTCCCGGGCCTGGGCTGGATGTGCCAGTCGGACCGGGCGGCGGTCGGGCTCCGGTAGGGGTCGATGGTCACCAGGGTCGCCCCGGCCTTCCTCGCCCGGATCATCAGGCTCCAGAGGTGGCTGTTGGTGTGCGCGGTGTTCGAACCCCAATTCAGGATCAGCTTGCAGCCGGGAACGGCCATCGGGTCGGCCCCCTGTCGGCCGCGTCCCAGGGTGTATTCATAGCCGACGCCTCCCGCCGAGGAGCAGATGGTCCGGTCCAGGATCGAGGCCCCCAGCCGGTGGAAGAACCGGCGGTCGAGGCTGCTGGCCTGGAGCTTCCCCATCGTCCCGTAATAGCTGTAGGGCAGGATGGATTGAGGGCCGTCGGGAGACTCGGCGATCTCGGCGAACTTCGAGGCGACCTCGGTCAGGGCCTCATCCCAGGTGATCCGTTCGAACTGCCCCGAGCCCTTGGGGCCAATCCTCCGGAGCGGATGCTTCAGGCGTTCCGGACTATAGACCCGGTCGAGATACCGGGCCATCTTCTGGCAGAGGAATCCCCGGGTGAAAGGGTGGTCGGAGTCCCCCCGGAGGTCGACGGCGACCCCATCCCGGACCGTCACCCGCATCGAGCAGGTATCCGGGCAGTCGAGCGGGCAGACGGCCTTGACCACGTCCGATGAGGGGTTCGCCACGGCAAGGAGACTCCGCCTGAGAGGGGAAGGGGGGGCGATCGGTCTGGACATTGTAGGGCCGATGCCGGTTCACCAGGAAGCCCGATCTTTTCGCTGACCCGATCGGATGGTTTGTGGTCGGTTGCCTTCATTTCCTTGTTCGGGATTTCTCGCGCCGATTAGGATGTGAACGCCTTCGATCGTCGGCTGGATATGTTCGGAGAGCGGGGCGACGTTTAAAGATCAAGGAGGATGTTTCATGCCGGCAGAGGACCGTCAGATCAGGGAACGAATTCCCCGGAGATTCCGTGGGTTGCGGACCTTGTCGGCCACGCTCTTCCTCATTTTTCTGGCCGCCATCGCGCTGTCGGGTTACCGAGCGTGGGTGAAGTATCAGATCTATCAGTCGAAGCTCAGGACGAGGATCAGAGTCGACTATCCCATCGCGGAACTTTACGCCGAGGGGTGGCGCGAACGCGTCGATCCTCAACCCCTGATCGACGAGATCACCTCCACTGTCCAGCCGGGAGAATGGTCCGGGGCGGGCGGCCATGGGAGGATCCACTTTTTTAGCCTGAGCCGCTCATTGATCATTCGCACGAATCTCGCCGTTCACGAAGAGATCAAGGAGTTTCTCGATCGCAAGTTGACGACAATGAAGCGGGTGAAACCACTGAAAGATGGAAATCCCGGCATGGATCTCCCCCGCACGGCACCGCTCCGCTCGGGGTGAGGTGGACGTCATTTCGCCGCCTTCGGTGAAGCATCGGAGAGATTTTAAGGGGCCGACCCGTGGACTATCCCAACGTGCGATTCAGCAACTCGCGCGATCCCGACTATCGGGGCAGCAGGAACGGGCCGAGGTATTCCTTCTTCGCGCGATGTCTCGGGCTGTTCCTGATCCTCTTCGCGTCGTACAACCTGGTTCTATTTTGGGGATTCTCAACCATGGTCGAGCCGGGACTGGAGGGCCTGGATTGGTGGGCCGAGGTGACCAGCAAACCGGGTTTTCTCGCCGGAAGCATCTTCTTCTGGGCCATGCTGCTCGGCGGGCTCCGCTTGTTGAGCCATGCCCCTCGATCGTGACCGATTCTCTCGCGCCCCCCTCTGATCGAGATAATGACAAAGCCTAGCGGCGGCATCGTTTCGGATCGGCTTTATCACAATCAGGGATGTCAATGTCGGGGGTGTTTTATACGAACCCCCGCTAGAGAACGAGGAATTCGAGCAAAGCTAATAAGTGGCGCAAGTTGATCTGGAAAATGGGGTTGCGATCGATAGAATGTGTTGCTGGACGGAGGCCTTCGAGGACGTCGATCCTTGTGGAAGTCGCTTAATGCTCCAGTCGATGTTCTCGTTCAACCAGCCGAGTTCCTGGATCCCCAAGGAGCGAAGGGGCGTCGTTTATACGAAGCCGTGGGTCGTGGAGCTACTCCTCGACCTCGCCTGCTACAGTTCGGGAGCGAATCTGGTCGATGCTTTCGCCATCGAGCCGGCAGCCGGAGAGGGGGCTTTCCTCCGACCTATGGCTCGACGATTGCTCGAATCGTGCAAGAGGCAGGGCCGTCCGTTCGCCGACTGCGTCTCCTCCCTCATGGCGTGTGAGATCGACGAAGGGAGTGCGGAGGTGGCCAGGGTGGCGCTTCTTGACGATCTGCTCCAAGAGGGCGTGACTCCCGAAGTCGCCGCAGTCCTCACGCTGAACTGGATTAAAATTGGAGATTATCTTTTCGATTCCCCTCGGCTCCCGGAGGCCGATTTCGTCGTCGGCAATCCGCCATACATCCGACTTGAGGACATCCCCGACGACAGGCTCGCCCTCTATCGCGAGGCCTTTCCCACCATGCGAGGCCGAGCCGATCTGTACGTTGCATTTTTCGAGGCCGCTCTTCGTCAGCTCAAGAAGGGCGGAGTCTGTGCTTATATTTGCGCCGACCGTTGGATGTTGAATCAATATGGAGCCGATCTGCGTCAGCTCGTGACGTCCGGTTTCAACGTCGAAACGATCATCGAGATGCACAATGCCGAGGCATTCGACTCGGACGTCAGTGCCTACCCGGCGATCTCGGTGATTCGCCGCGAGCCGCAGCGTCAGGCCATCGTCGCGAGAGCCACCACATCCCTCTCGTCGCTGGACACCAAGGCGCTAGCCGCCTATTTTCACTCCCAGGGAAACGGTCGGAAGCTCGAGTCCCCCTCTCCGGCCCTCAGCTCGGCCGTGGTCGATCGATGGTTCGATGGTTCCGACCCCTGGCCATGCAGCTCTCCGAAGCGTCTGGCGACTCTCAGGCGACTTGAGCAAGAGTTCCCCACACTTGAGGACGGCGAGCACACTCGCGTCGGGATCGGGGTGGCGACTGGTTGCGACGCGGTGTTTATCACGAAAGATAAAAACCTCGTCGAGCCGTCCAGGCTTCTCCCCCTTGCCATGGCGTCGGACACCCTGACCGGCGCATTCGAGTGGTCCGGCCACTATCTCGTCGACCCTTGGGGGCCGAAGGGTCTGGTGGATCTCGCCCAATTTCCTCGCATGGACACGTATTTCAGGAAGCACAAAGACGTTCTTGGGAAACGGCATACGGCAAAGAAGAATCCTCACGGCTGGTTCCGCACCATCGATCGGGTGACTCACTCGCTCGTATCGAAGCCGAAGTTGCTCATCCCCGACATCAAGAATGTCTTCAATCCCGTCCTCGACGACGGCGCGGCTTATCCCCACCACAATCTCTACTTCGTCTGCTCGGATGAGTGGGACCTGGAGATTCTCGGCGGGATACTTCTTTCGGTCGTCGGGCAATTCTTCATCGAAGCCTACGGCGTTCGGATGCGAGGCGGATATCTCAGATTCCAGGCCCAATATCTTCGACGGATTCGCGTGCCTCATCCACGCGACATCGCGAAGCCACAGGCCGATTCGCTGATTCGGGCGTTTCGAGCGAAGGACCGAGCCCTCGCGTCCAAGGTCGCGATGGAAATCTACGGGATCGATCCGCAAGTCTTTGAGGCGTAACCTCCTGCATTGAGATTGCTCATCCTCTCGCGGTACACTCTCGGGGTTGTTGAAGTGCTTCGACGCCACACGATCCTGAGAGGTTGGGGATGAGCCGAGTCGACGATCTCAACGAGCGGTTGAGAGGAGCCGTCCGCCACTTCTGGAGCGTTCGCGGCAAGCAAGCCGCATCCCAGGGGGGTGGCGGTGAAGGCGACGAGGCGAGGGATCGAGGGGGACGATCCGCCGTGACGGGCGGCAAGCAAATGGATGGGTTCGTCCTCTTGATGCATGACCTCCTGGTCGAGGCGGGCCTCGAAAGCTCGATGGTGTATTGCTCGACGAGGAGTGGCGAGGACGACGAGAGCGATCAGGGCGAGGCGACAGACCACAAGAAGAAAGCGAAGCGAAAGAAAAGTGACGGACCTCGGTTGACTCAGACGCAACTTCCCGGGTGGTTCCGGGCTGAGAAAGACTGGGATCTGCTCGTGATCGTCAACGGGATGCTCGTTGCCGCGATTGAGTTCAAGACTCAGGTCGGGTCGTTCGGCAACAACTTCAATAATCGCACCGAGGAGGCGTTAGGTAACGCGGCCGACATCAAGGCTGCCTATCGTGAGGGCGCTTTCAAGCCTTCCCTCCGGCCTTGGCTGGGGTATCTCATGCTGCTCGAAAACTCGCCGAAATCAACCAGGCCGGTCAAGCCGGTTCAACCACACTTCAAAGTCTTCCCCGAGTTTCTGACGGCATCCTACGCGAAGCGTTACGACATCCTGATGACGAAGCTCGTCCGCGAAGAACTTTACGATGCGGCGTGCTTCCTGCTGTCTCCCCAGGAGGGCGGGCTCGATGGGGAGTGCACGGAGCCCAACCCGGAGTTGAGCTTTCGCAACTTCGTGGCCTCACTTGTCGGCCATGCTTCTGCCATCGCGCGAATGCACCCCGCACCCGCCGAGTCGGCTCAGCCATCGACCCGCGAAGAAACCAAGCAGGATCAATAATCGAATCGTTCGTCGGCCTCGAATAATAAGACGTATCGGTCCAGCTCGAGAGATATCCAACGGATGATGCGCTCGATCCTGGCGAATCTGGCACTTCCCCTCGCAATCCTGGCGGCTCAAGCCGTCGAGGCCGCCGAGTCTCCGGACCTCTTGCCCCCCTCGATCGACGGCCGGCCGGTGGAGGTGGCGATCGGATTCTATGCGCTGGACTTCGCGAGGGTGACTTCCCGGGAGGAGTCCTTCGACGTCACGGGCTACCTGGAGCTGAGCTGGCGTGATCCGCGCCTGGCCCTGCCCCCCGGGTCGGATCTCAAGGGCGGGCTTCCCAGGAGGCTGGATGCGAGTCAGGCCTGGCGGCCGAGTTACTTCTTCGAGAACGCCTTGGAACAGCCCCGGTTCCATGGCGAGCCGACCGTGGAGGTCGACGCGAACGGCCAGGTCACGAGCTGGGCGATGGTCACCGGCAAGTTCTCCTCCCAGATGGATCTCCGGCGATTCCCGTTCGATCGGCAGGAGGTCTTCGTGAGGATCGGGTCGACCGAGGACGTCAGTCGAGTCCGGTTCGTCGCCAAGCCCGAGCTGGCGATCGTGGGGGAGGAGGCGTTCGTCACCGACTGGGAGATCGGCCAGGCTTCCTCGGGGGTGAGCCTGCATCGCTACGTCCCCGGCCAGGACACGTATTCGATCTTCTTCTACAAGGTGGAGCTGAGTCGCCGCTCGACCTTCTACCTCTGGCGGGTGATGCTGCCGCTGACCTTGCTGGCGATCGTCTCGTGGGCGGCGTTCTGGTTCGAGCCGGTGGGCCTCCAGCCCCAGATCAGCACGTGCATGGCCGCCCTGATCGCGCTGGTGGCGTTCAACTTCGCCATCGACTTCTCGCTGCCCAAGGTCTCGTATCTGACGCTGATCGACAAGCATGCGCTGATCGGGTTCGGCTTCGTCGCCATCTCGGTCGTCGCCGTGACGCTGATCCATCGGGCCGTGGTCGCCGGCAAGCTCGATCGGGCGAAGGCCATTCAGAGGTTCGTCCGGTGGGGGTTCCTGCCCGCCTACGGGATTTGCGTGGCGTTGAACCTGCTCTACTGACCGAGCCCCGATGCTTGACAGGGCCCCTCCCGGCATGCGACGTTAAACATTAATCGAATGGGGCCGGTCCCGCCGCGCCTCTCGAAGGGTCGTCGACGTCCCGCCACCTTGCCCCGCCTTGACCCCGCCCGGAGGTCCGCCCACCCATGATTCGCCCGCTAGCCACCCTCTCCGTCGCGGTCGGACTGGTTGCCGCCGCCGCCCTGGCCGACTCGCCGAAGATTACCGCGATTTCCCCGTTCGGGGTCCGTCGGGGCGAGCCGACCGAGGTCACCATCACGGGGACCGCCCTGGAGGGCACCCCCCGGCTGATCGCCCCGTTCTCCGCCGAGGTCGCGGCCGTCGGCGGCGACGCGGCCAACTGGAAGGCCCGGATCACCCCGGCGGCCGGTACTCCGGTGGGCGTTTACGTCGTTCGGGTCCGGACCGACGATGGGCTCTCGAACCCCTTCCTGTTCGCCGTCGGGCAGATCCCCCAGGTGGCCGAGGCGGAGGAGAACGGGACCTTCGAGACCGCCCAGGCGATCCCATCGCCGGTGGTGGTCGAGGGGCAGGCGGCGGCCAATGACGTCGACTTCTTCAAGTTCGCGGGCAAGAAGGGGCAGCGGGTCGTCATCGACGCCCAGTGCGCCCGGATCGGGTCGGGGGTTGACCCCTCGATCCGCCTGACCACGGCGGGGCGTGTTTATGTGGCCTCGGCCGACGACACACCGGGCCTGGCGACCGACGCCCGGATGAGCGTCGAGCTGCCCGAGGACGGCGACTACGTGATCGAGCTGTCCGACTCCAGCTATCAAGGGGGAGGTCGACCGGTCTACCGGCTCCTCGTCGGCCCGATCCCGGTGGTCGACGAGATCTTCCCGCTCGGCGGCCGGCTTGGCGAGACGATCGGCCTGGAACTGAAGGGCGGGACGCTCCCCGCTCCCGGGGTCGCGGCGACCACGCTGCACCCCTCCGAGGTCGCCGACACCGGGATCTTCCGTCCCCGGCTGACCAATCAGGCCCTCGGGGTCATCGGGCCGGGCGAGCCGGTCCTGGACATCGAGTCGATGCCCCCCCTGGCGGTCGGTCACCACCCCGAGATCCGCGAGCCGGTCGATGCCGCCGCTCCCCCGATCCTGGTCGTCCCGCCGGTGGTCTTCAACGGTCGGATCGAGTCGAAGGGGGATGAGGATCGTTACAAGGTCGTGGTCGCGCCCGGTCAGAAGCTCCGGATCGCGGTCGACGCCGCCGAGTTGGGCTCGGCGCTCGACGGTGTCCTGAAGATCCTCGGGCCAGACGGGGCCGTCCTGGCCACCGCCGACGACACCCCGACCCCCACCCCGGCCCGCGTCAAGGCGGCGGCCGCCGACAAGAAATCCACCCCGGTGAACTCGCCCGACCCCTCGGTCAACTTCACCGTGCCCGCCGGGATCACCGAGATCACCCTGGCCCTGGTGGACCTCCGAGGGGAGGGCGGCCCCGGCTACCCCTACCGGCTGACCGTCGAGCCCGTCGAGCCTTCCGCCTTCCTGCTGGAGTCGCTCGAAGATCAGGTGAACATCCCCAAAGGGGGCACGGTCGCCGTCGGCGTGATCGTCACCCGGCAAGGATACGACGGCCTGATCACCGTGAGCCTGGCCAACCCGCCCCCCGGCCTGACCGTCCGGCCGGGCCGGATCAACCCGGGACAGGCCGTAGGAGCCCTGACGATCTCGGCGACGCCCGAGGCATCGATCGAGCTGGCCCAGTTGAAGCTGATCGGCGAGGGGCAGGGGCCCGGCGGCCCGATCCTGATCGGGGCGTCCAAGCCGATCGTCTTCGCCCAGCAGGCCAACCTGCCCACCAAGGTCGTCGTCCAGGAGGGCTTGCCCGCCGCGACCAGCCTGCCGACCCCGATCACGCTCGACGCCCCGAACACGCCCATCGAGGTCGTCCACGGCTACGGCGTGAGCATCCCGGTCAAGGCGGCTCGATCGGCCGGGACCGAGGAAGCGGCCCTCAAGTTCGCCACGCTCCCGCTCCCCGCCGGCTTCGCCCTGGCCGAGTCGACGCTCGCGGCCAAGGCCGACCAGGCGGGCGTGACCATCAACGCCGCCCCCGAGGCACCGCTCGGCCCGTCGATCATCGCCTTGAATGCCAAGGGGCCGATCGCCGGCAAGGAAAGGACGCTGGACGTCCCGGCGGTGACCCTCGAAGTGGTCCGACCCGCCGTCGTCGAGCTGGCCGCCCCCTCGGCCGACGTCAAGGCGGGCGAGACGATCGAGGTCAAGGGGAAGGTCACGCGCAAGGATGTCTTCAAGGAGCCGGTGACGGTCAAGCTGGACGGCCTGCCTGCCGGGCTCAAGGCCGAGCCGGTGACCGTCCCGCCCGACCAGTCCGAGTTCACCCTGAAGGTCGTGGCCGAGCCCACCGCCGCCGCCACCACGGCCGAGGCCAAGCTCGCCATGGCCTTCCAGATCGCCAAGAAGGATTACCCGAGCCCCACCGTGCCGCTGGCCGTGAAGGTCCTGCCCGCCCAGTGATCGACCCCCTCCGGAGTCACGCCGCGATGAACCGCGTTCGACCGATACTTGCGACGCTCCTTCTGGCCTCCTTCGTGGCGAACCCCGATGCGCGGGCCGACGACCCCGCGCCGGTGAGCTTCCTCAAGGACGTGGCCCCGATCCTGGTCCAGAACTGCATCGCCTGCCATAACTTGAAGAAGTCGGAAAGCAAGTATGTAATGACCACCTTCGCCCAGCTCGCCAAGGGCGGGGCGATGGGCAAGGACATCACCCTGGCCCCCGGCGACCCCGACGCCAGCTATTTCGTCGAGTTGTGCCGCCCCGACGGCGAGCCCCGGATGCCGTACAAGCAGGACCCGCTCCCCAAGGAGAAGCTCGACCTGATCGAGCGCTGGGTCAAGGAAGGGGCGAAGTACGACGGGGCCGAGCCGACCGAGGACTGGCCCGCCGCGCTCCGGAAGGCCACGCCGGTCTCGATCCCCGAGGCCTATCCGGCCACCGTCCCGATCACCGCCCTGGCCTTCAGCCCGGACGGCTCCGAGGTCTTGACCTCGGGATTCCACGAGGTCACCACCTGGAAGGTCGCCGACGGATCGCCCGCCCGCCGACTCCGCGGCCCGGCCGAGCGGATCCACGACGTCGCCTACAGCCCCGATGGCAAGTGGATGGCCACCGCCAGCGGCGACCCCGGCCAGTTCGGCTCGGTCCAGCTCTGGATCGCCGAGCCCGAAGGGGGCGCCAAGCTCGTCCGGGATCTCCTGGAGACCACCGATAGCGCGTTCGCCGTGGCCTTCAGCCCCGACGGGACCAAGCTCGCCGCCGCCGGTGCCGACCGAGCGGTCCGGGTCTGGGAGGTCGCCACCGGCAAGGAACTCGCCCTGATCGAGGACCACGCCGACTGGATCTTCGACCTCGCCTGGAGCCCCGACGGCAAGCGACTGGCCACCGCCAGCCGCGACAAGACCAGTAAGGTCTTCGACGTGGAGAAGAAGGAGTCGATCGCCACCTTCCCCGGGCACGCCGACACGGTCTACTGCGTGGCCTTCGCCCCCGACGGCAAGTCGATCGTCACCGGCGGAGCCGACAACCAGATCCGCTCCTGGAACCCCGACGAGGACGCCAAGCAGATCAAGGTGGTCGGAGGCTTCGGGGGGGCGGTCTTCCGCCTGCTCTTCGCCCCGGACGGCAAGACCCTGCTGGCCACCGGGGCCGACAAGGTCGTCCGGACCTTCGTGGACCTCGCCCCCAAGCTCACCATCAACGGTCACAATGACTGGGTCTACAGCCTGGCCCTCTCCCCCGACGCAAAGACCATCGCCTCCGGAAGCTGGGATGGCGAGGTCCGCCTCTGGAGCGCCGAGGACGGCAAGCCCGTCCGGACCATCCTGGCCGCGCCCGGCTACAAGCCCGAGGCCAACGCCCAGGCGGCGGCGCGTTGATCAAACCTGTGACATAGGTCGATCATCTGGGGCATGGAGATCTCTTTTACTTCGATAGAAGATCGACGGTGCGACCTCCTTCATTCGGGAACTCCATGCCCCAGACGATACTCTTCTGGAATTGCAACACCCAGAAGGGACGATCGATGTTGCGAGAGCCCGACAAGGCGGACATCGTCGCGCGACTCGTTGTCCGTCGTCGAGTCGATGTACTGATCCTGGCGGAATGTGACCTTCCCTCGCAAGACTTGCTGGATGCCTTCGAAAGACGCGGTCTGGCTTTCCAGGGGCCAGCGGTCTCGCATCCTCGGCTCAAATTCTTCCTGTGCTCATCCGAGTTGAGGTTGGAGCCGGTTTTGTCCGACGATCGCCTCTTGATGTACCGGCTCGCGAAGCGCGGTTTCCAGGATGTGACAATTGGGGGAATACACCTGTACGGTCGCCGGGACGCTCCCGAGGAAGGATCGCGACTTGCGAGGATGGTCCGACACAACCTCACATTGAAGAGGGGCGAACGAGCGGTCGGGCATCGGAGAACGGTCCTCGTCGGGGATTTCAACATGAACCCCTTCGAAATGGGGATGATTGATCCGATCAACGGGTTCGGCGCGAAAATGACCTGGGAACTGGCGGAGATCCATTCGCGTGGCGGTCCCGAGGCTGATGCCTTCTTCTTCAACCCCATGTGGTCGCTCATGGGACGCTCCGGCGTGCCGGGGACCTATTATTGGGATTCCAGCGACCCGTATAATATTCACTGGCATTGCTTGGATGGTGTCCTGATCAGGCCCGACCTGAGGGGCATCTACCGCGATGACTCGCTTGAGATCGTCGACTCGATCCCGGACGTGGACGGTCAGGATATCCCGATGATCAGGCTGGCCAAGAAGCACTGGCAGATCGAATATTCCGATCACCTGCCGATTCTTTTCGATCTGGAGATGCCATCGGAAGAAAGGGAGGGACGCAATGTCTGAGGGGCTGGTGGATCTTTGGGGTGACGATTTCGTGGCGGTCCGCGAGGATTCGGCCCCCGTCGCGCTCTTGAAGCAACAGGCCGAGGCCCTGACTCGCCGGACCAATGGCGTGGTTGAAGGGATCGTTCAGGAAGAGGCAAGGGGAGGGACGAAGTGGGACTCGTTATTGGCGAGGGTCCCCAATCTGAGCGGGTATATGCACGAGCTCGTCGGTGTATCGTATCCAGTAACGGCCGACCCTTCCGACCCGCGACCCCTCTCGGTCTATGACACCTTCGGATTGACGCCAGAACTTCTTCCCGAGGAGGGTGTGAGCGGATTCCGGGCGTGGCTGGAGCAAATCCTATCTTCCAGGGAGGCTCATAAGGTGATTGAAGCCCTGCTCAGGCACGGTTCGGACCGCGTCGCCTCCTGAACCGAAGCCAGGGGAATTCTCCTGACGACACGGCTGATTCTCTCGATTTTTATTCCCGAAAGCTCTCTCAACGGCTCAAGTAGTCCGCAGGCTTCGCACGTCTGTCGCGCCAGCGAGAACAAAGTTCCCACACAAATCTCGCGAGCGAGAGGCCGACCAAAAGAACGAACCAGTCGAAGACCACCACCAAGCTTTCGAGGCCGCCGGGGCGGAAACTCATCCTCCGAATCGGGCAGAGAATGAAAGGGGCGAGAGGCCAACCGCGATAGAACATGGATTTTGTGACCGGGTCCAATTCCTCGGGCGGGTCCTCGTTCCACACCTCCTGCCATCCGGTCTCCCGAAGGTTCGCCCAGATCCAGGCCCCGGTGAGCAGGGCGAGGAAGACCACGGTGATCGGACGGACGGGACGGTTCCACCGCGCGACGGCGACGAGGATGACGACGGCAATCGCGATGGTGCAGGCATCGCCCATGTTCCACTCGTTAGGGATGGCAAGCTGGAGTCTGTGCTCGGGCCAAGAGGAGGCTGGCGTCGTTCCCTGGCATGGCCGTCCGTTCAAGGGATGGCCACGAACTCCTTGACGTTGAACAGGACATGGGCCAGGTCGGCCCAGGCTCGGGGGTCTTCGGGCTGGCCGTAGGCTTTGCACTGTTCTTCGAGGAAGGCGAGGGCAGCAGCCCTCTCCTCGGGGGCGGGCGGTCGACCGTAGGCTTCCCGGTACATCGTCTCGATGGTCGAGCCGGGATCGGCCCTGGGATCGGTCCTGACCCGGTTGGCCCAGACCTTGGCCTGCTCGACGAGGAACGGGTCGTTCATCAGGGTGAGGGCCTGCGCGGGGACGTTGGAGACATTCCTCCGGCCCATCGTCGAGGAGGGGGTCGGGTAGTCGAAGGCCAGGAGCATCGGCGTCAGGAAGTTCCTCCGGACGTTGAGGTAGATACTCCTCCTCCCGTCGCCGTCGAGCGGCCCGGACTTATCGGGACGCCCCCGGCCGTCCATGAACGGGGTCAGGTGAGGGGCCACGCTCGGGCCGAAGAGGGTGGGGTCGAGCCGACCCGAGACGGCCAGGATCGCGTCCCGGATCGCCTCGGCCTCCAGCCTCCGGACGTCCCGGCGATGCCAGAGCTCGTTCGAGGGGTCGAGCTGGTCGGCCTCGGGGGTGAGCTGGCTCGACATCCGGTAGGCCCGCGAATTGACGATCAGTCGATGGATCGCCTTGATCGACCAGCCCGATTCGACGAACCGGGAGGCCAGGTGGTCGAGCAATTCGGGGTGGGTCGGCTCGCGGCCCATCGCGCCGAAGTCGTCGACGCTCGGGACGATCCCCCGCCCGAAGTGGTGATGCCAGAGTCGGTTGACCATCACCCGGGCGGTCAGGGGGTTGGTCGGGTCGGCGACCCTCCGGGCCAGTTCGAGCCGCCCGCTCCCGTCGCTCGGGGCCGGGACCTCGGGGCCTCCGAAGACCTCCAGGAACTGCCGGGGGGCGGGCTCGCCCAGATTCCGGGTGCTCCCGCGGATGTGGACCTTCACGTCCACGCCCGTCCCGTCGGTCAGTGCCTGGCCCATCGTGGCTTCGGGGATCGTGGCCTCGACGGCTCGATAGCGGGCCATCAGGGTCTGGATCTTCTCCCCCTCGGCGATCGGGGTGGGAGTGGTCGAGGGAGCGACCGGGGGTGGCGGGGCGTCGGACAGGCGGATCTCGTCGATGGCGATGAAACCCGCACCGTCGCGAATCCGGCCCCTGGACCCGGTGAAATCGACGGTCGCCCCGTCGTCGATCTCGATATAAGCGGTGTGGCCCGCCCACTGGGCGACGTCCATCGTGATCCATTTCCAGTCGTCGCCGTGATTCACGTCGACCACCAGCCCGCCGTAGATCGGCGAACGGATCTTCTCGAAGCCGTCGACCACCAGGTTGATCCGTCCCCCCTTGCCCGAGGCCAGGAAGTGGACGTAGGGCCGGTCGAGCGGGAAGTTCCTCGACCGGAGGACGCCCCGGAGCCGGTCCGAGATCGCCCCGCTGTGGGCCACGCCGGGGGGCAGGGGAGTGACTCCGTCGCCCCGGACCTTCCACGATCCGGCGCCAGTCGGCCCGGTCCCGAAGGCGTCGCCCGCGACGTACCATCGATCGAAGGTCTTGCCGGAGAAGGTCTCGAAGAGGATGTCGGGGGTGTCCGGGTCGACCGGACATTCGGACGAGGCCGGCGTGGGGAAGAGGGCCGCCACCTCGTCGCGGATCGCCCGGATCTCGGCCACCTTCGATCCGATCCGGTCGGGCGGGTCGAGGAACGCGAGCTGGTGGCGCGAGCTGTTCAGGAAGCCGGCCATCGCGTAGTAGTCTTTGGTGGTGATCGCGTCGAATTTGTGGTCGTGGCAGCGGGCGCAGGCGATCGTGAGCCCGAGGAACGCCTTGCCCATCACGTCGATCTGGTTGTCGACCTTCGAGGCCCCGTCCTCGCGGAGGTCGACCGGCGAGTGGACCCCCTCGTGGAGCCGGAAGAAGCCGGTCCCCAGGATCGACTCGTTGTTGCCGGTCCCCGGCTCTCGGCGAGGGTTGGCCAGGAGGTCGCCGGCCAGGTGCTCGACGACGAATTGATCGTAAGGCAAGTCGAGGTTGAAGGCCCGGATCACGTAGTCTCGATAGCGGTAGGCTTCGGGGATCTCGTAGTCGAACTCATGCCCGGATGTCTCCGAGAAGCGGACGAGGTCGAGCCAGTGCCGGGCCCATCGCTCGCCGTAGTGGGGCGAGGCCAGGAGCCGATCGACGAGCTTCTCGTAGGCGTCGGGGGCGGGGTCGTCCACGAACGCCCGGACCTCATCGGGTCTGGGAGGTAGCCCGGTCAGGTCGAAGCTCAGCCGTCGGATCAGGGTGGGGCGGTCGGCCTCCCCGGCGGGCTTGATCCCCTTCGCTTCGAGCTTCGCCAGGAGGAATCGATCGACCGGATTGATCGGCCAGGCGGCGTCCCGGACATCGGGGATCGCGGGGTCCCGGACCGGCTGGAGGCTCCAGTGCTTCGACCGCTCGGCGAGGTCGAACGGCTTGACCTGGCCCGATGCCACCTTCTCCCCGCCCGAGGGCCAGACCGCGCCTTGCGCGACCCACCGGGTCAGGGTGGCGATCTCCTCGTCGGGGAGCTTCGACTTCGGCGGCATCTGGAGGATCTCGGCGTAGTTGATCGCCTCGATGAGCAGGCTCTCCCCCGGCTTGCCGGGGACGATCGCCGGGCCGGTCGGGCCGCCCGCCATCGCGAGATCCTTCGAGTCGAGCCGGAGGCCCCCCTTGGACTTGGCCGCCCCGTGGCAACCCTGGCAGCGCTCGACCAGGAGAGGCCGGACCCTGGCCTCGAAGAACTCGACGGCGGCCGGATCGTCGGGCTTCGGGGCGTCGTCGGCTCGGGCCGGGATCGCCCCGATCAGGGCCAGCAGGGCCAGGACTCGCATCCTCGTCATCTCGATCCTCCGTCCGCGACGTGCGGTTCCACCTCGTCGATTCTCCCAGTTTAACAGGGATTCAACAGGGCCGCACGCCCTATCCATCGCGACTCTCGCGGATCGGATTGTCCGAGGGTTTGCCCGGGGATTCTTGGGTTCTAACTCCGTCCGAGATCTTCGCCCCCTCTCCCCGGCCCTCTCCCACGCCGGGGAGAGGGGGTGGGTTTTCGCCGATGTCTCGATCTCCGACCCCTGGGAGTCTGGTCCCCTCTCCCCGGCGTGGGAGAGGGTTAGGGAGAGGGGGCCCAGGCCAGGCATGCCCAGAAACCCTGGGGACACCGTCGTCCGAGGATTTCGATGGGGGGCCGGGCAGGCTCCCGAGCCCTCCTGGGCCCGATCACCAGTACATGACGGAGATCTCGCCGGTCTCGTAGCTGGAGTACATCCGGAGCCTCAGCACGTAGCGTTTCCCGGCGACCAGCCGGACCTTGATCTTCGAGTTAAGGTTGGTACCGCTATCGTCGTCACCGGCCTTGAATCGAAGGTCGCCGTCGACGTCCTCGAACAGGACCATCACCGTGTCCGACCCGCCGAAGGTCTGCATGGTGTAATAGCGACTCGCGGTCGGGTTGATCGCGAAGTTGGCCTGTTCGGCCGGGGCCAGGGTCAGCGTCCGCGACCGCAACGGCTTCAATTCCGGGTTGGCGGCGTCATCCAGGGGCGGGTAGAAGAGCTTGGCCTGGGCCGAGTCCCGGGGCGAGAGCCCGCCATGGGGACGGACTCCGTCTCGATAGTCCTCGGGTTGGAGGATCAGCCCTTCCGGGAAGGCATATTCCATGATCGAGTCGGGGTCCCACTGCGTCCCCTCGACCTCGGACGTGGACAGCTTCCGGAGGATGTTGTACTCGGTGGTCGAGCGGGGCCAGTTGTTGGGCGGGCCGCCGAAGTAGCGATAGACCGCCTCCTCGTCCCAGACGAGCCCGGCGAACGGATTCTGGTGCTCGTGGGGGAAGCCCAGGGTGTGGCCGATCTCGTGGACCGGGACGTCGACCCCTCGCGGGTCGGTCTTCAGGTCCCACCCGAAGTTCATCGTACGCTCGGCCTGGCCCGGGATGTCGATCACATCCCGACCGACATAGGACCAGGCCCCGTCCCCCTTGACGAAACCGATCCGGATCTCGGCCGAGCCGACGTCCTGGACCTCCTCGAAGCGGATCCCGATCCCGAGCTTCTTCCAGACGTCGAATCCTTGCCGGACGATCTCCTTCTGGTCGTCGCCCGCCGAGGCCGGGCCGCTCTCGAAGAAGTAGTAGCGGAGCTTGGTGCCGTTGACCCACTTCTTGCTGACCATTTGTATCAGCCGGACCCGGGCGGCCGAGACGTCCGGCTCGAAGACTCGGGGCGGCGTAACTGGCAGGGCGCAATAGTTCAGCGGGCCCGATTCGGCCTCGGGTTCTTCCTGGTCGGATCCAGCCTCGGACGATCTCAGGATCCGATCTTCGAGGGCTTTGAGCCGCTTTTCCAGGACCGAGGCAGTGGACAGGTTCGCCGCGGCACGGGTCGCCCGATCTCTCGACGCGGGCCGTTGCCGGGCATCCGCCAGGAATGACTCCAGGCGTTCCAGGCGAGTCACCAGATCTTCCACCTTACCATTTCGGGTCTTCGTGGCTTTGTCGATCATCGCTCACTCCTTGGTTAGCAAAGGCGATCTCGGCCTCCCAACGACTCGGGGCGAGGGATGCCCCGGGTCTCCCGGGTTAACCCTGCAAGGATGCTCCCCGATGAACTCGACCTTCCCCCCGATCCGAGAGGGCCAGCTGGTCGATTGCGGCGGTTTCCGATCCTCGATGGGATCGAGACTTCGATGTGCGGCTTGCGTCTGCCGGGTGGAGTCGACTGGCTGCGGTCGAGACGCCCCGACCGCGAGGCGATCGGCCGATGGCGTGGGATGGGGCTGGCCTCGAGTCTTTGAGCGGCCTGCCCTCATCCAGCACCCGGTCCCCATGCCTCGCGCTTCTCGCCCGGGATCGGGGATGCGCTCGATCTTCCCGGATCGCCTCGGACTCATCCGGGCACGACCCCGATCCATCGAATGATGCTCGGGATAAATCGAAGCAAAGTCAAGCGATTTGTTGAAGCAATCGAACGAGGCTCGATTTCCGGGCGTAACCCGGATTCTCGGGTGCGGGTCGGTCCGGGCCATCGGGTTACTTCGCGCCTCCCGTCCGATCCGATGTGTGAGCTGCCCCGGGCGCGACGTGCCGGACCGATCCTCGGGCCGCGATGGCGTTCCCCTCGGGCACGATCGGGCGACTTGAGATGGGAGCGATGATCGCGGCCGGGGCCCGGCCCGCTGTCGGGCATGATTTCGGGATTCGCCGGTCGTCCCGGGGGCGACGTCGCCCGATGGGGTCGGGTCCCCGCGTCACGGGCGAAGCAGGAACGAAGGCACGGTTGGACAATCGTTGCATATCATATGGCGGTATTGCATCTGTTTGATTTTGAATTAATTAGGAATCTCGTTCGCTTTGTGGTGAATTGTATCCATGTCCCCGAAAATGAAGCCCGTTCGGCAAATCGAATAATTTTTAAATCTATTTTGGATTTGGGCTTACGTCGTTTTTTTGTGGGGATTGCTTTTGACTGTTTTGCCGTTCCTTCTATACAATCGACTTCATCGAATCTACTACTTTTGCGAACTGTGCGAATGGCCCGGTTGGCCCCGATTTCCGCGGGGCGATCCGAGGTCGTTAACGGGCCCGATCCGGGCCCGGGGGGCCGCGCGGCTTCGCATATCGGGCCCGAGGAATCCATTGATGCGCAACGTCCGTCGCGGTTTCACGCTGATCGAATTGCTGGTCGTCATCGCCATCATCGCCGTGCTGATCTCCCTGCTCGTGCCGGCGGTCCAGGCCGCCCGCGAGGCCGCCCGCCGCGCCCAGTGCGTCAACAACCTCAAGCAGTTGGGCCTGGCCGTGGCCAACTACGAGAGCAGCAATCAGTGCCTCCCCCCGGCCCACGTCGGGTACAACTGGAATGACTGGTCGGCACCCTCGATGATGCTGCCTTCGCTGGAACAGTCGCCCCTGTTCAACGCGATCAACTTCTATACGGGCTTCGCGATCCCGTCGAGCCCGGTCAACACGACGGTCTTCAACACGAAGTTGAGCTTCCTGCTCTGCCCCTCGGACATCGATCGGCTGGCCAACGGGGCCGGGCACACGAATTACCCGATGTGCGCGGGCTCGGAAGCCTACACGATGAAGTATGGGGACAGCTTCCGGGGGGTCGGGATCGACCTCGGCCAGCAGGGGGGCGCGGTCGGCAAGATCACGATCGGGGCCATCCAGGATGGGACCAGCAACACCGTCTGCTTCAGCGAGCGGGTCAAGGGGGTCGATTCGGGCCTGGATACGCTCAAGCCGACCTCCAGCGTCTCCAACACCAGCAACTGGTATCCCAACGCCAGCCCGGTGGTCGATTATCTCTCCTGCCTGACGCAGGCCCCCAACGCCTCGAACCTGGCCGACATGTCCCTTTCCGGCACCCCGGCGGGGACCGACAGCACGATGGGCAGTTACTGGCACCTCGGGCTCGGCCGGACCGGCGGCATCTACACCAACATCATGCCGCCCAACACGTGGAGCTGCGTCACCAACAACCAGGACATGAATGGCGCGCTCCTGACGGCCAGCAGCCGCCATCCGGGCGGGGTCAACGCCGTCTTCTGCGACGGCTCGGTGAAGTTCATCAAGAACTCCATCAATTACGTCACCTGGATGGCCCTGGGGACCATCGGCGGCGGCGAGGTCGTCTCGGCCGACCAGTTCTGAGCCAGATCGGCCCGGACCCCGAGGGACGCCCAGACCGGCGAACCTCGGGGGTTGCGATGATGGCCCTCACCCGGCCTACGGCCGGCCTCTCCCCCCGGGAGAGGGCTTGGGGTGAGGGCGTCTCATCAACCTGCGATCCCTGTGACATGATCCCGGGCCGTCACCCGGGGTCAGTGATTTTCGTTATTATTTATTCGGATGAACATTCAAAGGGGCGTATCTCGCCCCGGACGAGCGAGGGGCCGATGCAGATGCAGAGGAAAGCCGTTCGACGAACCTGGATGGCCCTGGCGATGGCCGGCGGCCTCGCCCTGGCGGGCTGCGATTCGAAGGCCCATTACGAACACGCCCTGGTCCACGGGACGGTCACCTACAAGGGGAAGCCCGTGACCCTGGGCTCGGTCCTGTTCATCCCGGTCCAGCCGCCCGAGGACGGGTCGATGCAGCCCGCCTCCGGCTCGATCCAGCCCGACGGGACCTACGAGCTGAAGTCCGAGGAGGACCAGGGTGCGATCCTGGGAGAGCACAAGATCGTCGTGGTCGCGGTCGACGGGGGCAAGCCGGCCGACGAACCCTCGAAGGACGACGCATCCGGGCCCGCCCCGGCGGTGAAGTCCGTCAAATTCAAGTCCCTGATCCCGAGGAAGTACTCGGATCCGGCCACGACCCCGCTCACCCACAAGGTCGATCCGGGCGAGAACAAGATCGACCTCGAGCTCGCGGATTGACCAGTCGATCGAGGGCGGTTCAAGGGTCCGTCGTCTCGACTGACGGGGCCTGGGGCGGGGCCGTCGCTTTGAAAGAGTGGACGGTCACCATCTCGGGCCGGATGACCTTGTCATCGGCCTGAAACCCCTTGCGGAGCCTCGCGGCGACGCGTTTGTTGCGGTCGGGGTCATCGGTCGGGACGGTCGAGAGTGCCCTCTGGCGTCGGGGGTCGAAGGTGTCCCCTTCGACCGCGAAGGGCTCGACCCCCTGGCGATAGAGGATGTCCTCGATCCCCTGCTGATACCCGCGCATCAGATCGACCAGTCGGGCGGCCTCGCCGTCGAGATCGCCCTGCGCGTCGACCATCTTGCCGATGTCGTCGTGGAGCTGGATCAGGTCGACGAAGACCGGCCGGAGGATCCCCAGGATCAAGCCTTGCTTGTATTCCTGGAGCTCGGCGTGGAGGCGGTCCACCACCTTCTCCCGGGTGGTCTCGGCGCGGATCTCGCGATCGAAGAGGGTCTGCAAGCCGTCGAGCTTGCGGTGGAGCCCCTCGCCCAGCGCCTCGATCGCCCCCAGGGCCGGGCCGAGGTCGACGGGCCCGGGAGGGGTCGGCAGGTCGATTTCTGCCCCCGGCCGATCGGTCGCGATCGACTCATAGGCCGGTGCGGGGACCACGAAGGCGACCTCGGCCTCGGCAACTCCCCCGAGGTCGGCCTCCGGCGCGGCCAGGATCTCGCCCTCGGGCGGGGTGACTTCGTCTTCCGTCATCGACACTCTCCGACGTGTTGGTCAGATCCCGAAAAGCGACCGGGCATTCTCGGCGAACACGGCGGCGCGGTCGGCCTCGGGGACGATCCGCTCGACCAGTCGTCGATAGGAGGCGATCGGGGCCAGCGGCCAGTCGCTGCCGAACAGGAATCGATCGGGCTTTCCAACGTATCGGTAGGCCTTTTGGGCCTCGAGGATCGCGTCGTCGATCGCCGGGTAGTTCTTGATGGCCCCCAGGTGGCCGTCGATCGTGGCGGCGTCTCCCACGATCAGGGCGGACAGGTCGGCCCAGACGTTCTCGTTCTTGTAGACGACCTCGGCCGCGTCGAGCAGCCAGGGGTTGCCGAAGTGGGCCATGACGAACCGGACCTCGGGGTGGTCGACCGCCGCGTCGTCGACCCCGAGCGGGTGGGCATGCCGGACCTTGGCCTTGGTCGAGTACGTGTCGCCGGTGTGCAGGATCACGGGCAGCTTGTACTTGGCGGCCAGCTCGTAATAGCGGGCATACTCCGGGGCTCCGGGGCCGAAGGGAAGATAGCCCAGGTACGCCTTGAGCGCCTTGACCTTGCCCGAGGCCAGGACATCATCGACCCGCCGGAAGTGGTCGGGCGTGGTCCTGGTCGGGTCGATCGCGCCGACGGCGTGCAGCCCGGGGACCAGCCGGGCCAGCCGGACGATGCCATTGATCCCGAGCGGGTCGGTCGTCGGGGCATCGAGCCGTCCCATCGCGAGGGCCTGCTCGATCCCCGCGGCCTTCATCTCGCCCAGGAACGCCGAGGCCAGCGGCTCGATCGGTCCGTCCAGCGCGGGCAGCTCGGCCTTGATCCCGGGGAGTTTGGCGTTCGTGACGTGCACGTGAACATCGATCATTCATCCGCTCCCGGTGAGGCGGGGGATCGGGGCCGCTCGGCCGTTTCCCCTCGCAATACCGCCGACAGGCCTTACAATCGTCCCGTCCCGCCAGGGGCCACGACGCGAGAACCTCCGAGGGAACCCACCATGAGCCGCGCCGATCTCCGAAGATTCCGGGGGATTCTCCCCTCGATCGCGACCTTGCTCCTGATCGGACAGGCCGCTTTCTCCGCCGAGACCTCGAAGCAGGAATATGGCCCCGATCCCGCCACGGTCCAGCGTTACGGGCCGGCCTACCGCTATCCCCAGTCGGGCTGGATCGTCCTGCACATCGAGGGGGAACCCTACGACCGAGGCTACCAGCACGGCCGGCTCATGGCCCCCGAGATCGCCGACTACCTCAAAACGCTCGCGAGCAAGCGGAGCCCCAAGGCCCCGGGCGAGGCCTGGCAGGCCAACCGGATGCTGGTCGATGCCCTCTTCCTCCGCCGATACGATAAGGAGTATCTGGAGGAAATGAAAGGGACCGCCGACGGGGCCGCCGCCGCGGGCGCGACCTTCGAAGGACGCCCGGTCGACCTCCTCGACGTGGTCGCGATCAACTCCGAGATCGAGGTCGACTTCCTGGAGAACGCGCTCGACTCCACCGCCAGGGGGCTCGAAGGCAAGACCTTCCGCGAGCCCTCCGACGCCCCGCCCAAGCCGCCCAAGGCCGACCACTGCTCGGCCTTCGCCGCGGTCGGGCCCGCCACCGCCGACGGCCAGGTGGTCTTCGGCCACATCACGATGTGGAACCTCGTGATGTCCCGCCACTTCAACGTCTGGATCGACGTCAAGCCCGCGCAAGGGCACCGGGTCGTGATGCAGACCTATCCCGGCGGGATCCAGAGTGGCATGGATTATTACATGAACGATGCGGGATTGGTCGTCTGCGAGACCACCATCTCCCAGACCAAATTCGACCCGGAAGGGCAGGCGCTCGCCTCGCGGATCCGCAAGGCGCTCCAGTACGGCGACTCGATCGACTCGGCCGTCGCGATCCTCTCGAAGAAGAATAATGGCCTGTACACCAACGAATGGCTGATGGCCGACACCAAGGCCAACGAGATCGCCATGTTCGAGCTGGGGACCTCCAGGACCAAACTCTGGCGAAGCTCGAAGAACGAGTGGTTCGGCGGGACCGAGGGGTTCTACTGGGGCTGCAACAACGGCAAGGACCTGGACGTCCGCCTGGAGTCGATCCCCTCGGTCGAGGAGAAGCCGGCCAACCTGGTCTGGCGGGCCTCGGATCGCGACCGGGCCTGGCTCTCGCTCTTTCATGAGTTCAAGGGGAAGATCAACGCCGACTTCGGCATCAAGGCGTTCACCACCCCGCCGCTCTCGGCCTACCCGTCGCTCGACGCCAAGGTGACCACGGCCGCGATGGCCAAGGAACTCAAGTCCTGGGCCATCTTCGGCCCGCCGATCGGCCGACTCCGCGAGCCCACCGAATCCCAGAAGCGGATCCCCGGCGTCCGGCCGCTGATCCCCAACGACTGGACCATCCTGAGCGCGGAAGCCCCCCCCCAGACCCCCGACGTCCCGGTTGCGGTCGATCTCGTCGGCGTTCAGACCTCAAATTCTCAAGGCAACGGCGAGCATCCCCCCGCCTGGCGGGGGACCATCCTCCCCAAAGGCGACGCCGACGCCTGGCTGGCCGCCTCGTTCGCCGACTATGAGGAGGTCGTCGCGATGGAGAAGGCCCTCAAGGGCGACGCCGCCGACCGGGTCGAGCTGGCCCTCTTCGGGGCCCGGTCCCGCTACCGGGCCGCGACCCGCCGGATGGGCCAGGACGTTGCCCTCTCGAAGCTCCAGTCCGACCCCGCCAAGACCGACTGGTACGAGATCGCCGCCGGCAAGGGCCTGCTCCTGATGGCCGCGCTCCGCGAGAAGATCGGGCCCGACAAGTTCGACGCCATGATGGACGAGTTCGGCCGCTCCCACGCCGGACACGCGGTCGACTCCGCGCAGTTCCGGGGCCACGCCGAGAAGGCCGCCGGTCAACCCCTGGCCGACTTCTTCACCCCCTGGCTCGACGAGACCGGGCTCCCCGGGACCACCCCCCCGGAGACCTGGGCGGTCGACTCCTTCGAGGAAGAGCCCGAGAAGGCCGTGATCGTCTACGGGACCCTCAAGGAGGCCAACGCCAACCGCGAGGCCGCCACCAGGCTCCAGACCGCCATCGCCGCGAGGTGGTCCAACGTGATCGTCCCGATCAAGCCCGACACCGAGTTCACCGAGGACGACTGGAAGGAACACCACGTCCTCCTGATCGGTCGACCCGCCGCCAACGCCGCCACCGCGCGGGCAGCCGGCAAGCTCCCCGTCTCCTTCGGCCCGGCCTCGTTCACACTCCGGGAGAAGACCTACGCCCACCCCGGGACCGCCGTCATCGTCGCCGGAGAGAACCCGCTCAACCCCCGCTACCAGGTCGTCGCCTTCGCCGGGCTCGGAGCCGAGTCGACCTGGAAGTCGGTCGAGCATGTCGGTGCCCGGAGGGGCAACCACCCCGAAGTCGTCCTGATCGCCGAGGGTAGCTCGGCTCGAGACCTCGTCGCCCGGCCGGTCGAGAAGGACAAGAAGGTGGCCGACGCAACTCGGGAGTAGGAGCACCAGGTCGGGTGGCGGAGTTGCGACCTCTGCCACCCGTCCGGGGCTTGCCTTTGAACGGTCGAATCGAAGCTTGTTCGGAGTGTTTTTTCTTTGGTTTGATCCGGGAAGGTGGTGCGAGGCTCGGGATTGGGGACCGGGCACCTCGAAGACTTGCAGCCAGTCCTCATTCCTCGCCCTTCCCGGAGAGTCTCTTCGTTGCTCGGCCGGTTGGGATCTGATTGAATCTGGATCGTGTTTGTTCTTGTGACTTGTTTTGGATGTCACGAAAGGAAATGTTCCGATGCCTCAGCTCACTCCATTTCTGGATGACCTGCCGATTCCCGAGGTCGTCCGGCCGTGCCATGGGGGGCCGACCTCGCATCACTTAACGATCGCCGCTAGGCCGGAAAGGGTGCAAATTCATCGCGAGTTGCCGGCGACCACCCCGGTCTGGAGTTATCGGAGGGAGCACGGGACTCTGGTCCGGTACGGGTCGGGGCGGTCGTATCTCGGGCCGACGATCGAGGTCCGGCGAGGCGAAGCCGTGACCGTCGCCTGGAAGAATGAGATCGACGACTCGCATCGACTCCCCTACGAAGTCATCAAGACCAACGCCGATGCAATCTTCCCGTTCACCCAGAACGATCCCGGGCGTCAGAACGCCATCCCTGAGGCCGACGATACGTTGCGGGTCAAGTTGCGCGGCCTTCGCGCGACGCTGGTGACACATCTCCACGGCGCTCGGGTCCAGGCGGATTATGACGGGTGGCCCGACAACACCGTCATCTTCGGCCAGTCGGCCCATTACACCTACCATAATGATCAGGCCGCCACGATGCTCTGGTATCACGACCATTCCATGCATGTCACCCGGGCCAATGTCTTCGCCGGCCTGGCGGGAGCCTGGCTGATCCGGGACGATGAGGAAGCCAGCCTGGATCTCCCGCACGGCGATCACGAACTTCCCCTGGTCATCCAGGACAGGAACCTCGACCTCGACGCGGAGGGTAACTTCACGGGGGCGATGCTACATAAGGCCGAGGTGAATGACGGTGTCGGACCGGCGGAGTTTTTCGGCCCTTACACGCTCGTCAATGGCATGATCTGGCCGAAAGCCGACGTAGAACCGAGGCTCTATCGCCTGCGAATCCTCAATGGCTCGAATGCGCGAACGTATCGGTTGCTCCTGCTCGACGATCAGGGCAACATCATCCATGGGGCGGCCCTCTGGCAGATCGGCTGCGATCAGGGCCTCATGCAGAACAAGACACGCATCCCCGATTCCGGCCTGATCCTGGCCCCCGCCGAGCGGGCCGACGTGCTGGTCGATTTCTCGACGTACTCCGGCAAGAAATGCTACCTCTGGAACACCGCCGAGGCCCCCTTCGGCGATCGACCCGAGGAGGAGCCGGATGCCGCGGCGGTGAAGGCCGAATTGCTGGGACTCCTCGCCGACCCCTTCGCCGTGGCCACCCCCGAGAATCGCCGGCCCTTCGCCCAGGTGATGAGATTCGACGTGGGCCAGCGAACCCACGGTCCATCGGACCAGGTGCCCGCCGACCCCCTCTGGAGGATGGCACACACTCCGCTGACGATCGACGAATCCACGACGGTCCGGATCATGGGCCTGGTCGAGAAGGACCATGACGCACCGCTCCCGCCCGACGCGACCACGATGCTCGTCTTCTACGAGTTCGTCCGGGTGTCCGACGAACCCGCTCCAGAGGGAACACCGGTGGTGCAGATCACGTACTTCCACCCCGGCAAGAACGCGAACATCACCGAGCCGTTCTGGAAGGGCGCCGAGGGCTTCTACGACCAGACGAACTGGTTCGTGCATCTCAATTCCACCGAGGTCTGGTACATCGCCAACCTCAGCGGAGACACCCACCCCGTCCACGTCCACCTGGTGGATTTCCAGGTCCTGAACCGGTTCCGGTTCTTCTGGAACAACACCGATCACACCGCCCCGTTCAATCCCGCGGATAGCACCCTCGAAAGCATCGATCCCCAGGGGGAACTCCCGATCGAGGAGAATGTCGAAGGTCCGAAGGATACCGTGCGCGTGAACCCCGGGGAGATGGTGGGAATCGCGATGAAGTTCTCCCCGTACCCGGGCCGTTACATCTACCATTGTCATATCCTGGAGCATGAAGACCACGACATGATGCGGTCGTTTGTCGTCGTCCCGAAATGGGTGCCGCACCACGACCATTGACGATCGGGATCCGTTCCGTCGAAGCGACACCACGTTGATCCCTGAGGCCGGCCGAGGTCCATTCGCGGACCCCGGCCGGCCTTCAACTTTCCGTCGGAAATTCGCCAGAAAGTGTGATATCCATCGACAGGCAGACCGGAAAGTGTTGGCGATGCCCCGTGGTTCCTCCATCGCCAACGCAGCGAGGCCGCCCCGATGATCGTCTCCGAAGCTCGTCGCGAAGCCAACCGCCGGAATGCCTTGCGCTCCACCGGGCCTAAGACTCCCGAGGGGAAGGAGCGATCGAGGGCCAATGCGTTGAAGCATGGGCTCTGCTCGTCGGTGGTGGTGGCGGAGGATGCGAAGCTGGTCCAGGATCGGGCCTATGACTTCTTCGGGGCGCTCCGGCCCCAGGATCACTTCCAGGCCTGGCTGGTCAACGAGGTCGCGCTTCTGAGCCTCCGGATCGAACGCTGCGAGCGGATCGAGCGGCGGGTCCGGGACAAGATCGTCATCGAGGCCGAGGTCTCCTGGGAGGAGAATCGTCGACTGGAAGCCTGCTTGCTGGGCGAACACCTGGGGCATCGGCCCGACGTGGTGGTCGAGCAACTCCGGAAGACTCCTCAAGGATGCGAATGGATGATGACCCGGTGGGCGATGCTGGCCCACTCGGCCGACCGGAAGGGAAGCTGGACCCCCGAGCAGGCCCGGCTCGCGTTCGATCTGCTGGCCACACCTTCCGCGTTCCGCGAGGGGCACCAGCCGGGGGCCTCGCTCGACTTCGAGGGGCGGGTGGTCGAAGGGATCGACGACCCGGCGAGCGTGGCCCGTCGCGAGATCGCCGCGCTCAAGGAACGTCGAGAGCTGGTCGTCGGGCTCGACGAGGCCAACCGGGCGCTGGCCAATGCGGATCTCAGGGACCACGACAACCCCGAGTTGATCCGGCTCCGTCGGTACGAATCGAGCCTCCACGGGCGGCTCCGCTGGTGCCTGAGACAACTCCGGGCCGGGACCCCGGAGCGCGACTCGCCCAGGGGCTTGCGGGAAGAATGGCTGGGCCAGCACGAGCGGACCCCCCGAGTCGAGACGCCCCCCTCGCCACCGCTCCCGATGCTGAACGTCAATCTCCTGCCCGACCCCTCCGCCCCGAAGTCGGTCCACCCGCCCTTCGACCTGGAATTGCACGAGGTCCCTGGGCCCGGCGAGAGCCTGGACCTGGCGATGATCCTCGCGAACCGTCGACAGAGGAAGGCCGAGGGTGCCGACTCGCGCCGTCAGGATCGTCGACGAAAGCTCGAACGCCTCCGGGCCTGACGATCGACCGGGTGAAGTCGGTCGAATCCCTCCCTTGGAACGGATTTACCGGCCGAGGCCACCCCGGCGCGCGATTGGTTTAGGAATTTCTGGGGTTTTGGTTTTTTTGGGGTGCTTGGGGTTTTTGTAGAGGTGTGGTTTGTCAAACATTTTCCGATGACCTGGCTTCGCGAGGGGTCGGGTTCGACCTGGAGGTGGGTGATGACGAATCGAAGCCAATCGTGGTGCGAAACGGAGCCATTGGGCGATCTCGAACCGGCGGAGCAAGCTCCGCCCCGGCAAAGCGTGAGCAAGCTCCCGCACTCCAAGGCCTCCGGCGGCCTGGTTCCCGTCGCGGCGGAGCCGCTCTGGAGTGCGGGAGCTTGCTCACGCTTTCGACCCCGGAGCTTGCGCCGGGAGCGGTGCCGGTCGGGCTTCGGGATTACGGGGGTACCGCCTCAGCATGACACCCGTCGGAATTTCGAGAATTTGGCGAACTGACCGGGTCGGGCGGACGAACTTATTAAGGACATCCGGTGTCGGGTCGGTGAAGGGGCGAATTCCGGGCGCGTTGACGGCGTCCGGTCGGCGGGCCTAGAATCCGGGTTGGACCCGTCGGGTCCTTCCCCCCTCTCCCAATCTTTTCGAGGTAATTGCCAACTTTGATCGAAACCAAGAGCACCGAGCGTTCGGACCGCCGCGAGAAGGCGATCCTGGTCAAGGTCCTCCTCTCCGACGTCGAGTATTCGGCCGAGGACCCGCTGGAAGAGATCCGAGGGCTGGCCAAGACGGCCGGGCTGGTCGTGGTCGGCGGGATGTTGCAGAAACGCCACCAGGTCGACATCGCCACCTACATCGGTTCGGGCAAGGTCGAGGAGCTCAAGGAGCTGGTCGAGGCCCACGAGGCCGACCTGGTCGTCTTCGACAACGACATGGGCCCGGCGCAGACCCGGAACCTGGAGAAGGCGCTCGGGGTCAAGGTGATCGACCGGACCGAGGTGATCCTCGACATCTTCGCCACCCGGGCGAAGACCCACGAGGCCCACCTCCAGGTCGAGCTGGCGCAGCTCGAATATTCGCTCCCCCGGCTCAAGCGGATGTGGACCCACCTTTCCCGATACAAGGGGGGGATCGGCGTCCGAGGCCCGGGCGAGAAGCAGCTCGAAGAGGACCGCCGGCTCGTCACCAAGCGAATCCGCGACCTCCGCGAGAAGCTGAGCAAGGTCGAGCAGCGCAAGGAGCGCGAGGTCGCCGGTCGTGGCGACGTGGCGACGGTGGGGCTGGTGGGCTACACCAACGCCGGCAAGTCGACCCTGATGAACGCCCTGACCCACGCCGAGGTCCTGGCCGAGGACAAGCTGTTCGCCACGCTGGACACGCGGACCAAGCGCTGGAAGTTCCGGGGGGGCGGGTACGTCCTGCTCTCGGACACGGTCGGGTTCATCCGGGACCTGCCGCACTCGCTGGTCGCCTCGTTCAAGGCGACGCTCGAGGAGGCCCGCCAGGCCGACCTGCTCCTGCACGTCGCCGACGCCTCCAGCCCCGAGGCCGAGAGCCAGATCAAGGCCGTCAACGCGGTCCTGGAGGAGTTGGGCCTGGCCGACCACCCGACGATCCTGGTCCTGAACAAGGTCGATCGGGTGAGCGACCGCTCGTATCTCGATGTGCTCAAGGCCCATCACGACGAGTCGATCTCGATCAGCGCCGCGCAGGGGGAGGGGCTGGATCGCCTGGAGCAGGCGGTCCGCGAGGCCCTGAACGAGCGGGCGCTCGACGCCGAGGTCGAGACCGGGGTCGGCAACGGGCGGGTCCTGTCGTACCTGGCCCAGCACGCCAACATCAAGGACCGGACCTACGACGAGGACCGGGTCCTGGTCCAGTGCCGGCTCCCCAGGCGCTGCCTCGACTTCCTGAACGAGAACGGGGCCCACGTCCGGACCAACGGCGAACGGATCTACGCCTGAGCGTGTCCTGGTTTGAGTCGGGTGGGCGATGGCTGGCGTGAAGACGAATTGATTCGTTTCGCGTCGGCCGTCGTCCGCCGGTCACGTCGACGAGGGGGAGGGGGATGCCACCTGGCGGATCGCCGACTCGAGCCGATTGGCCTCGATCGGCTTGGTCAGGTGGATCGCGAAGCCGGCGTCGAGGCTCTGGCGGACGTCATCGGCCGCGCCGAAGCCGCTCAGGGCGATGCCGGGGACCCGGCCGCGGACCTCTCGCATCAGGTCGAGCCCGGAGCCGTCGGGCAGCTCGATGTCGCTGACGAGGACGTCGAACCGGCCCCCCAGCGCCCCCCGGGCGGAGGCCAGGTCGGTCGCCGCGGTCACGCGATGCCCATTCATCTCGAAGACCAGCTTGAGATACCGGAGGACATCCTTGTTGTCCTCCACCAGGAGGAGGTCGAGGGGCCGGAGTTCGGCCTCGGTCGCCGATTGGGGGCGGGCCGGGGCCGGCTCGGTCGGTTGGTCGGGCCTCGGGGCGACCGGGAGGTCGAAGGTGAAGGTGGCCCCCCGCCCGGCCCCTTCGCTCGATGCGAATAGGCGGCCGCCGTGGGCCTCGACGATCGACCGGCCGATCGAGAGGCCCAGGCCCAGGCCGCCGATCTTCTTCCGGAGTGGCGACCTCCCTTGCTCGAACGGCTCGAAGATGATCGGCATGATCTCGGGCTCGATCCCGATCCCGTCGTCGGAGACCGAGACGATCACCCGATCGTGCTCGGACCGGGATCGGATCGAGATGGTCCCGCCGGGGGAGGTGCATTTCACGGCGTTCTGGAGGAGGTTCCAGACCACCTGCTGGATCCGGGTGGCGTCGGCCAGGGTGTGATGCTCGGGGGCGGCCAGGTCGACCATGAGCCGGACCCCGGCCTGCTCGGCCTCGGACCGGCAGACCTCGATGGCCTGCCCGATCAACTCGTGGAGGTCGGCGCATTCCCGGTTGAGGGGGAACTCGCCGCGTCCGGCCCGCATCACGTCGAGCAGGTCGTCGATCAGCCTCGCCTCGAGGGCGGCATTCCTGCGGATCATCTCCAGGGTCGGCCGGAGCGTCGGCGGCACCGAGGGGTCGTCGATGAGCGCGGAGGCAACCGCCAGGATCGGGGTCAGCGGGGTCCGGAGCTCGTGGGAGAGGACGGCGAGGAACCGGTCCTTGACCCGGCCGGCGGCCTCGGCGGCCTCCTTCGCCTGGCGGAGTTCCGCCTCGATCCGGAGTCGTTCGGCGATCTCGCTCCTCATCGCCCGATTGGCCTTGGCCAACTCGGCGGTCCGCTCCTGGACGCGGATTTCGAGGTCCTGGCGGGACTGCTGCAGCTCGGCCTCGACCTTCTTGCGAGCGGAGACGTCGTGGATCATCGCCAGGCCCAGGGGGTGTGGGCTGGTGTGGATCCGACTGACGCTGACGCTGACCTCGAGCGGGCCTCCAATCTTCCTCGACAGGAAGTAGCCCTCCTGGGCGTGGAAGAAGCTGGTCTGATGGAAGGCGGCGATCAGTCGGCGGAGGTCGTTGGGATCGGCGGAGGAGAGGAGGTCGGTGATCTTCGAGGCCAGCAACTCCTTCCGACTCGAGCCGGTCAGTCGGAGGGTCGTCGGGTTGAGGTCCACGATCCGGCGGTCGTGAGGGTCGAAGACCACCAGGGCGTCGTTAGCCTCCCGGAAGACACAAAGGGCGATCTCGACGTCGCGTTCGACACCCATGGTGAGCATCACCTCCGGCCGCGTCGGGCCTCTCGACTAGGGCTTCACCGGCGAGCAGACGCGGAAGCCGAAGGTGAAAAAGGCGTCCGTCGAGGGATGGGGGTGACGCGAGGCTGATCGGGTCTGGTCCACGTCGTCCCAGTCGATCGACCCGCCGCGTACGGCATGCAAGCCCGTCGAGGGATCGCCGATCGGGTCGCCGATCGGGGCGGCCTTATAGCCCGCCTGCCAGTCGGAACACCACTCCCAGGCATTGCCGTGCATGTCGAAGAGGCCGAACTTGTTGGGCCGCTTCGTGCCGACGGCGTGGAGGACCCCGCCCGAATTCTCGAGGGTCCAGGCGAAGGGTTCGAGCGATCTCGGGTCGTCGCCCGTCGACCATCGAGTCTCGCTCCCGGCCCGGCAGGCATATTCCCACTCGGCCTCGGTCGGGAGCCGGTAGGGCCGGCCCTCGACCCTCGAGAGCCATTCGCAGAAGGCCATCGCGTCGCTGGCGCTGACCTGGACGACGGGTTGGTCATCGGCCGGCCTCGGGCCGAGGCCGGGATGCTCCCAGGTGAATTCCTGACGCTGCTCGAGCCGGCCCAACTCGGGTATGTAGGTGAATCCGCCTCGCCCGGTCTTTTCGGCCGATGTCAGGTGTTGGTTTTCATGCACGAAGACCCGGAATTGCCCGACCGTGACCTCCTTCTCTCCCATGTAGAATGGCCGGGAGATCCGGACTTGGTGGCTCGGCTTTTCTTCGGGATCGGCCGAGGGGTCGGAGTCCGGCGAGCCCATCCAGAACTCCCCTCGGGGGATCAAGACCAGGCCCATCTTCAGGTGCCGGGTCACGATCCGGATAGGAAGGTTCCCCGACGTCGGGGGGATATCGGGGACCACCGGGGCCGGCGACCTCCAGTAATAAAGGAAGGTGGCGAGCAGGGACGACAGGACGATCGCCCCCGCGATCCAGGCGAGCCTCCGGTCGGGCCTCGTCCGGCTCGGGGTCTCCGCGAGGCCTTGCTCCAGGGCCTCTCCGAATGCGCGGATCGTCTCGAAGCGGTCCTCGGGGTCGTCGCTCAAGCCCTTGCGGATCGCGGCATCCGCCGCCTGACTCAGCCTCGGGTTGAGCCGCGAAGGCGGCGGATAATGCCCCAGGGGCTTCCGTCCGGTGACGATCTCGTAACACATCGCCGCCATCGAGAACTGGTCGGCTCGCTCGTCGATCTTCAGCCCATACTGCTGCTCGGGCGAGACGTAGCCGGGAGTCCCCATCATCCGGCCGGTCCGGGTCAGGGACCCGATCGCGAAGTCGATGACCGCCAGCCCGAAGTCGCTAACCTTGGGGGTGTTCTCGTGGTGGATCAGGATGTTTTCGGGCTTCATGTCGCGGTGGATGATCCCCTCGCGATGGAGGTATTCCAGGGCCCAGATTACCGGAGCTATGATCGCCCTGACCTCGGCGATCGGCATCGGGACATCCGGGATCATCCGCGATCGGAGGTCGCCGGTCTCGATATACTCCATGACCAGGTAGGGTCGACCCCCGGCGTATCCGAAGTCGAAGATCGTGACGATATTGGGGTGCGTGACCCGGGCCATCAGCTCGGCCTCGCGGCGGAACCGGATGTTGTACTCGTCGGGGAACTCGGTCTCCGGCCTCGAGAGGAACTTGATCGCCACGGGGCGATTCAACGCCAGTTGTCTGGCGAGATAGACCTCGCCCATGCCACCCAGGCCGATCAGCCGGAGGATCTCATATCCCGGGATCTCGGGGGGAGTCTTCTGCGATTGGCTCGTCATCGGCCCATCCCGGATCTCGCGGCAGGGGACGTTTTCGAACCCGGGTCATGTCCAGATCGCCAGTGTACGGCGGCTTTGCCCAGCAATCAAGCAGTGCATGTAAGCTATCGGGTCGGGCTCCCCTCGGTCACTCTCGGACGATCCACTCGAGGATGGGCGACCGGCCGCCCCGGCGAGGGACCGACCGATGTCGATCTGCCTGGGCCCGATGATTCGACCCCGGTCGACCGCCCTCGGGGGCCGATCGTGTCGCATCCGTCCGAGGACCCCGAAGAGATCGGGGTGGTTAGATCGAGACCCCGCGGGATCCGGCGAAATCGCTCAGCGTGCGAGTGTTTTGCCGGAGAAGTTGAAGTGCGGCTTCGCGAGGGGGACGGGCTTCCGGGCGATGACGCGAATGCTCTTGGGGATCAGGTTGTCGAGCACCCGGACGACCTGAGGGCCGAGCGGGGTCGCTTCCAGAGCCTTCCAGGTCTCCTCCCAGCCGGAGAGGATCTGCGGTGGGGGCGTGGTGTAATCCGGGCAATGGTTGGTCCCGCACGCCATCCGGAGGGCCCACCACATCGACCAGTAGAACCCCAGGCCCTCGGATCGCTCGATCACGAGCCCAGTCGACTGGATCAGGCCCTCGAATTGAGATTGTTCGAAGATCCTGAGGTGGCCCGGCGGCTCGAAGTAGGACGGGGGTGCGAGGACTTTCATCAGCCCTTCCGAGGCGGCCGCGGGTACCGAAATGACGTAATGTGCCCCCGGCTTGCCGACCCTGACCAGTTCGGCGATGAACCGAGCGGGGTCCTTGACGTGTTCCATGACCTCGCAACAGAGAATGATGCTGGCGGTGGCGTCGGGCAGCGGAATCGGATCGCAATCGGAGACAATCCCCCGGAAGGAACCGGCCCCGACCTGCTCGACGGCCCTCGCGGCCGCGGCCACGTGATCGGGGACGATGTCGACCGCGATGATGTCGGCGCCAACCGACGCGGCCGTCGCGCAATCGCCCCCACCTCCGCAGCCGACGTCCAGAAAGGTGTCGTCAGTGCTGATCTCGAATCCTGGGAAGAGAGAGACCTGTCTGGGCTCCTTCGCCACGTCGGACCTCCATTTCTCGGATTCGCCCCAGGCTGCCCCAACCTCCTTGGGACGGACAACACCCCCGCAGGACCTGCGCGGATTCGGGCCAAAGGGGAATTGTCGATCTTTCGAACATTAATGTGCGAGTCTTACCCGATCCCCGGGATTCCTGCTATCCGAAGTCGAAGCCCTCGGGCTGCCAGGCTCCCAGGTGCCGAATCGGATCTCGGCGAGTCAGGGGCGGAGGTGCTTTCGGAGGAAGGCCATGACTTCGCGGAACATCCGGGCTCGGGCCTCGGGCCCCAGGATGATGTGATCTTCCCCCTCCAGTTCGAGGAACTGGACCTCGACCCCGGCCTTGCGGAGGGCGTCCCGGAATCGCCTCGACTGGTCGATCGGCACGATCGTGTCGGCGGTCCCGTGGATGATCAAGGTGGGGGCGGATTTCGCGTCGGCATGGAGCACCGGCGATGCGTCCCGGTTGGCCTCGGTGAACTGGGCCCAGGGCCTCCCGAGGAACTTGTCGGCCATCCAGATGGACTCCGGTCCGAGCGGAGGGCTCGATTCGTCGGTGAAGTCGGTCGGCCCGCAGCAATCGACCACGCAGTTCACCCGGCTGGAATACCCCTTCAGTTCCGGGTCGCCATCGTCGATGATCTCGGTCGTGCCCAGCATGGCGACGAGGTGGCCCCCCGCCGAGATCCCGAAGGCGCCGATCCGATTGGGGTCGATGCCCAGGCGGGACGCGTTGGCCCGGACCCACCGGGCGGCTCGCCGGACGTCGGCCACCTGGGCGGGATGCCGGTTGGCATCGTCGCCGGCCAGGCGATAGCCGACGGCGATCGCGACGTAGCCCGCCCTGGCGAGACCCTCGCCCATGTCTCGCTCGCTGGACTTGTCCCCCTGGACCCAGCCCCCTCCGTGGACGAGCAAGACGCCCGGCCTCGGCCCGATCGAGGCGGCGGGTCGGTAGATGTCGAGTCGGAGGGGACGGCCGTTGGCCCGTCCATACTCGACGTCGAGCTCGACCGGGGGAGGATAGCGGAACCAGAGAATGCCGGCGATCCCGAGCAGGGTCAAGGCCGCCGTCGCCCCCATCCACCACCGGAACCGCCAAACCATCCGGCCACCTCGTCTTCCCGCCCTTTGCTCGCGTCACCCTCTCCCGAGGATAACACGAGCGGCGGGGCGGTTCGATCCCGGGGCGGCTCGGAGCCGGCAGAGCAACCGATCGAGCTCTACCGCCTCAGGCGTTCGCCCCAGCCAGGGTCGGCGCCAGGTCGTTGCCGGTCTCCGGCTTGGGTTGGGTCAGGGCGACGAAGTAGTCGCGGGCCTCGGCCAGACTCCCGAGGAAGCCCGAAGACCCGACCGAGCCCAGTCGTTCGGCGGCGGACTCGGCCTCGCTGGCCTCGTCCCATCGGCCGACGATGATCGTCATCTTGGGGTGCCTGGCCCGGATCCGGCGGACCAGGTAGCGGGCCGCGGTCAGGCCGTCGGGAGGAAGGTGCGAGATCAGGACCACGTCGGGGGCCTCGACCTCGACCCGCTCGACGACCTTCAAGGGGGTCTCGACCTCCTCGACGATCATCAGCGTGATGGTCGAGGGCTCGAGCAGGAGGTCGAGCATCTTCAGGGTCAGGACGTCGGTGGCGTCGTTGGCCGGCAAGGCCAGGACCTTGGGGGGGGCAGGCGGGGCCTGGCCCTCGGGGGTCGGGAGCGGCGAGGCGGCGGAGAGCGTGGCCAGGTCGGACTCGGGCTCGCCGGAGAGATCGTCGAGGACCTCGCGGATGACCCGGTGGATGAACACCTGATCGCGTTCGTCGATGTCGCCCCGAGCGAAGTCCCTCTCGGCCAGCGAGAGGGTCGGGACCAGCACCTTGTCGAACACCTCGGCCCGGGGATGCTTCTTCAAGCTGGATTCGATCACGGCCGTCGCGCCGTCCTGATCCAGGGCCAGGAGCCTCTGGTAAAACCGGACGCCGGGGTCGAGGTCGACTTCCTCCCGGAGGAAGGTGGCGAAGAAGCTCAAGGTGGGCACGTACTTCCCCAGGACCGCGAGGCAGACCGTCAAGGGGGTTGCCATCAGGAGCCCCAGGGCGCCCCAGAGCCAGGTCCAGAACATGGCGGCCACCAGAAGGGCCAGGGCCGATATCCCGGTGGTCTTCCCGTAGATGACCGGCTCCAGGACCATGTTCAGCGCCACCTCCAGGACCGCGAACAGCCCGAGGACCTCCAGCGGCTTGACGTAGCCCGGGGTCGTCGCATAGGTGAACACCATCGGCAAGGCGAAGGCGATGGCCGGCCCGGCATAGGGGACGAACCGGAGGGCCGCCGCCAGGACGCCCCAGACCAGGGCATACTGGACCCCGAACGCCCAGAGGCCCAGCCCCACGATCAGCCCGTACAGCGAGTTCATCACCGCGAACATGGCCAGATACTTGCTGATCCGGTAGCCCACCTCCTCGATCGTCCGGGTGGTCAGGCTGATCTTGCCCCGGCCGAAGAGTCGGATCAACCGGTCGCTCATGTCCTCGCGGTTGATCATCAGGTAGAGGACCAGGATCAGGATGAAGAAGCCGGCCCCCAGGATCTCGATGAATGGGCCGACCGTGGTGGAAATCTGGGAGACGAAGTTGGGCTCGGAGACCAGTTGGACCTTCTGGACCACCTCCTCCTTGGTCGGGGCCATGGAGTTGGACACGTCGCCGACCACCTTCGTGATCTCGGAGAACGCGGTCGCCTTCTTCGGCTGCATAAGGCTGATCTTGCCCTTGATATTCTCCTCGAACTCCGGCAATTCCAGGGCCAGCGAGTTGAGCTGGAGGCCGACGTGGTAGCCGATGAAGCCGAGGCCGCCCGCCACCACCAGGACCGTGAGCAAGACCGACGGGATTCGGGGGATGCCGACCCGCTCCATCAACTTCGAGATCGGCACCAGCGCGAAGCTGAGCAGGATCGCCAGGGCCAGCGGCTTGAGGACCTCGCCCGCCTGGAACATGAAGGCGATGATCGCGAAGATCGCCAGCATGACGATCACCGGATGATTCATCGAGAACGACTTGCGTTGGGCGGCCAAGTTCGGTGCTCCTGCGGTTGGGGTTCCCTGAGCGGTTCGGCGGCGAGGTTCGTGGGATCAACTCAAGGGGAGAATGGACACTCGCCCCCGCCCGTGATCGGGGGTGGCGAGTGTCCGGAAGTCATCGAATTCATATCAGATTGTCGACTCACATCCGGGGGTCAACCGGCCTTCGGCTGACCCCGAGCACCGGGATCGGGACGGGCAGGTCGCCCGATCCGATCAGCGAGCCCAGGATGACCGCGGCCATGGAGATGGCGACCCCGGCCAGCGAGTACCAGGCGGCCGCCCGGGAGATATCCACGCCGGCCTGCTGAACTTCGGGGTCCTTGATCAAGCTCCCCGGATCGTTCCGGACCTTGTCGAACTGCTCCTTAACGCTGGCCTGGATCTTCTTGGCCTGTTCTTCATCGACGCCCGACTTCACGAGGTCGGCCACGAATTTCTCGCCGCCCACCTCCGAGTTGTAGCGATCCACCAGCCGGTTCAGGGCCTCGGGGGACGCCGCTGCGGTCGGGTCGTCGGTATTGACGATCACCGCCCCGGAGACCAGCGCACCGAATCCGACCCGGACTCCGGAGCCGACCAGCCAGATCATCCCGATGAACAGGGCGCCCCAGAGGATCAGGCCGTACAGGATCGCTTCCAGCTTCGTCTCGCCCACGGCCAGCCGGCTCGTGGACCAACCGCCCAGGAACATCGCGAGGAGGAGCGTGAAGATCGAATAGATCGCCGCCCCGATCCCCAGTTTCTGCCCGACCTCGCCACGCGAGGCGACCTCGAGCCCGATCGCCAGGCCCAGCAAGGTCAGGAAGAAGTAGACCGCCAGGGCGATCATCGCACCGGCGGCGATCGCCCCCCAACTGACGCGACTTTTCACCGCCAGCAGATCCGTCGCCTTGAGAGAAGATGTCGTGGAACTCATGGATGAGTGGCCCCCTGATTGGTTGTCCCGAGTGAGATCCCCGATGTGGGGCGTGTCCCTTAGCTTGGAGGAATCAGGAAGCGAATCGCGTGCCTAAACGGTGATCCGTCGCGGGAGCCACGAAAATCAATGCCTCTGGGCAATTCGGTGCGCGAATGGAGGAGGTGGCGACCGCAATCGGTCTCGGGATCCCCCTGGCTCTGGCGCATCGGTTGCAAGATGATCGAGGACCTGAACCCTTCGAGCCGAACCGGAGACGAGACGTCGATATGGCTGCATCACAAAATCCCAATCGTCGAGAATTCCTCCAGGCCGGGGCCGCGGGGATGGCCGCCGCCGGGATGGTCGGGTCCGCGATCGCGGACGACAAGAAGAACGAAGGGGGCATTCCCCTCCGGCCCCTGGGCAAGACCGGCGAGATGGTCAGCCTGATCGGGCTGGGGGGCTGGAGTTCCTCCAATCCCGCCGTGCTCGACGAAGGCCAGAGCCTCAAGCTGATCCAGAGGGCCGTCCATGAGGGGATCACCTTCCTCGACAACGCCTGGGACTACCACGACGGGCTGGCCGAGGAGCGGATGGGCAAGGCCCTCGCCGAGGGGAAGCTCCGCGACAAGGTCTTCCTGATGACCAAGTGCTGCGGGAGGACCGCCAAGGACGCCCAGGCCGGGCTGGAGGATAGCCTCCGACGCCTGAGGACCGATCACCTCGACCTCTGGCAGTTCCACGAGATGTGCTACGACAACGACCCGGAATGGATCTTCGACGAGGACGGCGCGATCCACACCGCCCTGAAGGCCCTCAAGGAGGGCAAGATCCGCTACCTGGGCTTCACCGGCCACAAGGACCCGTCGATCCACCTGAAGATGCTGGACAAGCCCTACGATTGGGCGAGCGTCCAGATGCCGCTGAACGTCATGGACGCCAGCTACCGGAGCTTCCAGAAGGAAGTCCTGCCGGTCCTCAACCAGCGGGAGATCGGCTGCATCGCCATGAAGAGCCTCGGAGGCAACGGCGCGATCATCACCGAGGCCGGGGTCACGGTCGAGCAGGCCCTGAGTTACGTCTTCTCGCTGCCGATCTCGACGCTGGTCTCGGGGATCGACTCGGAGAAGGTCCTCGACCAGAACCTCAAGATCGTCCGGAACTACTCGTCGATGAGCGAGTCGGATCGGAAGGCCATGGAAGCCAAGTATCTCAAGGTGGCCGGCGACGGCCGATTCGAGCTATTCAAGTCGACCACCAATTTCGACGGCCCTCACCACCGGAAGCAGCACGGCTTCACGGTGGAAGCCTGAGTCGGGCAAAGGCCGGGGCCTCGTGAGATCGGCCCCGGCCCCCGATTCACTCCCCGCAGCAGGGGCAGAGGCTCGGCACGTAGACGGTCAGGGTCGCGCCGTATTTGGTGAACTGGTAGGGCTTGCCTCCGAGCGTGCCGCCCTGGTTCGGCTCGGTCCGATGGGCCGCGATCAGGTAGATATTGGCCTCGGTGGGCTCGAAGCTGGCTTCCCCCTTGGCGTCGGTCATCCGCTCGTATTGCTCGTCGAGCCCCGGCTTCAGGTTCGCCCCCCGGGGGATGAACGAGACCCGCTCGCCCGCCAGGGGTTGGCCCTGGTAGAGCAGGCGGACCTTGATCGTGGTGCCCGGACCCATCGGGGTCACGGGGTTGAGGACGGGGACCAGTTCCAGCTCGTGCCCCACCGGCCGGTCGAAGCCGGGGTTGTCGCTCGGGGGCTTGTCGAGCGAAGGGGTCACGACGAAGCAGGTCTTCCCGCTCTTGATCGATCGTTCGGGGGCGTAGCTCATCACGCCATCGGCGCGGTGGGCGACGGTGTACAGTCCCGCCCTGGTCGGCTCGAAGCGGGCCGTCCAGTAGCCTTCCTTCGGGGCATAGCCGGTGTCGATCAGGGCTCCCTTGAGGTCGTAGCTCTTGCCGTCGGGGTCGATCACGTCCAGGGTCGCCCCCTCCAGCGACATCTTCCCGGCGATCTTGAAATCGCGGTGCTCGTTGCCGTGGTTGCCGAGCATCAGGTCGACGTGGACCACGTCCCCTTTGCGGATCAGATTGGCATTGGTCTGGACCCACGTATCATGGGCGGAAGCCGCCAGTGGCGTCAGCAGGACGAGGAAGGTCGCGAGTCGTCTCATCATGAAGTCATCCCTCTTTCCCAACCGCTGTCTCAATACGAGCAGCCCGCGTACAGTTCGACCGGTGCATCGGTCACATCGAAATATTCCATGCCTGGTTTGACCCAGGGGGCCATCCGTTCGCCCAGCTCGCGGAGCATCTGCTCCGAATATCCGGCCCAGAGTTTCTCAATCCGCCCATCTCGGCCCACGAACGCCGAGTAGGCCGAGCTTTCCGCCCCGAAGGCCTGGATGATCTTCATCTCGGGATCGGCCAGGATGGGGAAGGCCGAGTTGTTCTGCTCGGCCCACTTGTCGGCCACCATCACGCCCCCGTCGATCACGCCGAAGAAAGGGACGAACCCTCGACCGGCCGCGTGCAATCGTTGGAAGAACGGGTCGGCGGAGCGGCTGCAAGGACAACCATCCTTGATGAAGAGGAGGACCGCCGGCCCGTCCTTGACGATTTCCGAGAGCCGATACATCTTCCCGTCATTCGCCTGTGCTTCGAAGTCGTTCGCCTTGGTGCCGGCGGCCTGGTCGCTCGTCTCGATCATCTCGCGGGTGGCGAGGTGGCGTTGCGTGGCTGGATCCTCGGCTCCAATCGGGGCGACTTCGAAATCCTCCGGATATCCGATCTCGGCTTTCATCCGGGCCCACCCGTAGGATCCCGCGACCACCGAGGCCGCGAGGCCCAGGATGATCATCTGATAACGCTTCACGATCAATCCTCCCGCTCGATGGGCGATCAATAGGCGTCGGAGGAGATGACCTCGCCGAGGTTGCGGGTCCCCAGGGCTCGCCAGGTATTCAGATTGATCGTGTCCTTGACGAAGCCGACGTGTCCGTCGCAATACAGGGCGTTGACGCCCCCAGGGTGGTTGCTCCGGGCGGCCTTGATGGCCGGGTTGTGGGGCGGGCTGGACTGCCAGCAGTCATAGAGCTTGGAGTTCGGGGTAAGATAGTGGTTGTAGAGGGACGACCGATAGTCGCCGTCCCACCAGCCGAACCCCTTGTCGAGCCTCCATCCCTTGGGCGAGGCGCAACCCGAGTCCGAGAGCGGTGTCGATCCGATGGCCGCAACCCGCCGGACATCCGCCGGCATGGGCGTCGCGCCATTCTGCGTGGAGGCTCCGCCTCCTGCCGGCCCGATCAACTGCTCGGACGCCGCGATCGTGGCGCTCGACCCATCGGTAATGGTCGCGATTGACTGGGCAGGCCCCAGGACGAACGCTCCGTTGGCCGGCACGGTCAGGCCCGCGTCGCCCGGGTTGGCGCTGAAGGGGGAGCCGTCGCCCGTGCAGAAGTGGTAATTGCTCGGCCCCGAGGTGCCTCCCCCCGCCAGTGTCGTCGGAGGCTGGGCCGCATCGCTCGGGCAGAGGAAGAAGGCGACCTTGTTCACCATCACCGTCAGGTTCGACGGGAACGGCGTCCAGGGGGGCGTGCCCAGCACGGTCCCCGGCCCGGCGGCGATCGGCCAGTTCATGTTGAGGGCGTTGTAGACGCTGGTCTGTTCCATGTAAGGCGTGAGCTGGGCCAAGACCGACCACCGGTAATGCAAGGTCGGGACGCCGGGATAGGTCTGGTTGTTCTGAGGGAAGAGGAACCCGACCGGGAAGCTGTTCACGGTCGAGTGGTAGTTGTGCATCGCCAGGCCCAACTGCTTCAGGTTGTTGGTGCACTGGGCCCGGCGGGCGGCCTCGCGGGCGGCCTGCACGGCCGGCAAGAGCAGGGCGATCAGGACCGCGATGATCGCGATCACGACCAGCAATTCGATCAAGGTGAAGGCGCGTCGGCGCATCGGGATTCTCCGGCGGAAGACGAACGGGCGCACGCCGGGCCGTGTCGAGCGACGCTCGACCGACGACTCGGGCGCATCAGGGACGATCGACGACGGCCAATCCCGATCGCGTCATGAAGGCGCGATCGATCGGCAAATCTTTCGATGAACGTAAGACATCGAGAGTTCAGGCGTCGGCGAGGCGTTCCGGCGGTTCGTCCAACCGGGAACCTGGCAGGGGCTCGGCGCGATCCGAGTTCGGCGGGCCCATCCAGGAGCGAGCGGGGAGGGGCAGGAGGGGGGTGAGGCTCGGCAGGTCGGCGGGATCGCCTACGACGGCGATCGGCCCCGAGCCCGGCGGCAAGGCCCCGCCGCAAGGGGCGGAGGCCATGCAAGGCCCGGTGATGGGCACGACTCCGGGAGTCGGCCCCGAAGGCCGGGGAGGCTCGGGCGAGAGGTCGGCGTGGTCCTCGGGGGCACAACAGCAGGTGTCCCCGCAATCCATCCCGCACCGGCATTTATGCCCACCATGGGCCGAGGGCCGTCCCTCATTCGATGAGATCGACGAGGCCGATGCCATCGTCCCCGTTCCTCCCCACAGGACGACCAGGGCCAGCGTCAGGATCGTGACGCGACCTCGGCCGGATCGGGCGTGGAGAACTTGCGGGTGCACGTCGGTGCTTTCTCAAGGGCGGGATGGGTCGACTTCACGACCTTTGCGGCGACCTCATCATCATACGACGCGGGACCGTCGTCAAGGACCGAGAAGTCCTGGTGGGAGGGCGGATCGCTTCGAGGGGGCTTTGCCAGTCGGGGCTCGACCTGGCACAATCATGGGCCGATGACCGACCCGGCCCGATGGACCTCGCCGTGAGCGACCGCCCGCCCCCGACCCCTCGACGATGGCCGATCCGCGTCGGGGCCCTGGCGGTCGCGCTGGGGACCCTGGCCCTGATGATCGCCACCGAGCCCCGGATGGCGATCGCCTGGGACGAGGGGTTCACCCTGGGCCGCGAGGCCCGGATCCGCCGGTGGTTCCGGGCCCTGCTCGACCCGCCGGGCTTCGCCTCCCGGTGGGAGCCCCCCTCGCCCCGGACCGAACTGGTCCAGCAGGACAACCCCTATCTGCCCCCGCCCGGTCGCGAACAGGTCGACACCCGGGCCAAGCTGTTCTCGCCCCCCGTGATCGCCTGGTTCTGGCCGTTCGCCCGCGAGGAGCCGCACGGGCACCCCCCCTTTTATGCGATCGAAGGATTGATCGGCGACTGGATCGCCCCTTCGTGGGCGGATCTGCCACGCGCCCGACTCGGGCCGATCCTCGCTTTCGCCCTGACCGCCGGGGCGATCTTCGGGTTCGTCGGTCGCCGATGGGGAGCCTGGCCGGGAGCCCTCGCGGCCGGGGCCTGGGTCTTGCAGCCCAACCTGTTCGGCCACGGCCACTACGCAACCGTCGATGGGATCCTGTCCTGCCTCTGGGTCGGGGCCTTGCTCGCCTTCGCCCGGGCGGTCGAGCGTGAGGGACGTTCGCCCGGCTGGGGCTGGGTCCTCCTGTTCGGGATCCTCTGCGGCTGGGCGGCCGACTCCAAGCTGACCGGTTGGTTCTTGCCGGTCCCGTTCCTGGCCTGGTCGCTGATCTATCGGGATCGCCGGGGTTGGCTGACGCTCCTGGTCGGGGGCCTGGTGGGATTACTGGTCCTCTTTGCGTTCAATCCCGGATGGTGGGCCGACCCGGTCTCGGGCGTCGAGCGGTTCCTCCGATCGAACCTCACCCGGGGGCGGACGATTCCGATCGAGGTTTCCTTCCTGGGGCAGGTCTACAACACCCCTCGGGAGTCCCTCCCCTGGTACAACACGCTGGCTTGGACCGTGATGGTCACGCCGGTTGGGTTCCTGGGCCTGAGCCTTGTGGGGGTGGTTGGGGCGGCGGTCGGGGGATGGCGGTCGCTGTGGGCGGTGCGCCCCCTCTCCCCGACCCTCCCCCACGGGGGGGGAGGGGACCAGAGGGCGGGAGCGGTGGATCGCATCCAAAGCGGACGTCTGACTCCCTCCCCCCCCGTGGGGGAGGGTCGGGGAGAGGGGGTCAGTGACCCTCGGACCCTCGACCGCTTCGCCGTCCTCGTCGCCCTCCACTGGGCGATGCTCCTGGCCTTGCGAGCCCTCCCGCACACGCCGGGGCATGACGGCGTCCGGCTGTTCCTGCCGGCGTTCGGGATGCTGGCGATCGTGGCGGGGTTGGGGTCTTCGATGGTCGTCGCTCGCTTCGGTCGGATCGGTAAAAGCTTGATCGTGCTGGCGATCGCCGAGGGGGCCGCGAGCCTGGCCCTGATGATGCCGGTCCCGCTCTCGTACTTCAGCCCGATCGTCGGCGGCCTGCCGGGCGCGGCCCGCCTGGGGATGGAGCCGACCTACTTCTGGGACGCCCTCGACGATGACGCCCTGGACTGGCTGAACCGGAACACCCCGCCGGGCCGGTCGGTCTGGTTCGCGTCGAACCCGACATCCTGGTACTACCTCCAGGAGACCGGGAAGCTCCGGGTCCCCTTCTTGACCCAGTACGAGACCAGGAAGCCGATCTGGTACGTCCTCCAGAATCGACCGGGGGCCTTCCATCCCTCCCAGCGCGAACTGATCGAGCACGGCAAGCCGGCGTATGTGGTCTCGAAGCTGGGCGTGCCGCTGATCCTGATTTACCCCCTCCCGGACTGATCGACCCATGCCGACCCCCGAGGATGAACGTGCATCGGAGCCGGGCCGCCTGACCGGGCGGGCCTGGTGGCTCGGGTGCGCCCTGGTCTTGCTCGGGGCCCTGGCGGCCACGATCCCGACGGCGGGGGACATCGGACTGACCTGGGACGAGCCCTCGTACCGGACCAGCCAACTGGTCTCGGCGCACTGGTGGGCGGACCTGGCCCACGTCCGGTCGAGGGCCGATCTCGATGCCCTGATCTCTCCCGAGGCCTTGCTCTACTACTGGCCCTACGCGAGGTATGGCTACAATTTCCACCCGCCGCTGGCCGGGCAGTTGAACCTCCTCACGTACCAGATCTTCGGCGGCTGGATGAAGGACATTCCGGCCCGGCGGATGTCGTCGATGTTCGAGTATTGCGCGACGATCACTCTGGCCTTCGGGTTCCTGTCCCGGCGCTACGGGGCGTGGGTCGGCGCGGTGGCGGCCGGGGCCTTGCTGGTGATGCCCCGGGTCTACGGCGATGGCCACATCGCGGGGACCGACACCCCGGGGCTCTTGCTCTGGGTGATCGCCGCCCTGGCCTTCTGGAAGGGGCTCCACGAGCCGAACGCCCGGAAGTGGCGGGTCGTGGTCGGGGTCGCGTTGGGATTGGGGTTCCTGGTGAAGATGGCGGCGGTGGCGGTCCTCGGGCCGATCCTGCTCTGGCTGATCGTCTTCCGGCTCCCCAGGACCTTCCACAAGGGGAGTCGGTACGACTGGTACGACGGGCTGCTCACTTCGACGGCCATGATCCTGCCGCTGGGCCTGGCCTTCGTCGCAGTCGCCCGGCTGGCGAAACTGTATCCGCCCCCCAACATGGTCGACCTGTTCGGGGCGACTCCCACCTCGGGAATCCCCGGTGCGATCCTGCTGGTCCCCTTGATCGTCTGGATCGTCCGGCGGCTCCACGCGGCGCTCTTCCCGAATCATCCGATCTGGGGGGTGGAGCGTCCCGCGCTCGAAATCTGGACGTCCATCCTGGCCTTCGCTCCGGCGATCGGCTGGCTCGGGAATCCGGCCTGGTGGCGGGAGACGATCCCGAGGATGGCCCACTATTACCAGCTGAGCACCGATCGAAAGCAGGCCCTGCCGGACATCCGGATCATGTATCTCGGCGACATCTACAACTTCAGCCTCCCCTGGCCCAACGCCTGGGTCCTGATCGCGATCACGGTGCCGGCCGGGATCCTCCTGGCGTCGATCGTCGGGCTGTTCGCTTCGCTGTTCGGATCGATCCGGACCAGGGATGCGATCCCCTGGTACTTCGCGGCCCAGCTCGCCTTCCTGCCGATCGTCCGGATGCTGCCGACTCCCGCCCATGACGGGGTCCGGTTGTTCCTGCCGACGTTCTTCTTCCTGGCCGCCTTCGCGGGCTGGGGCGTGGTCGCGATCGGCGACCTCCTGGCGAGGGGGATCCGCCATCCGGTCGCGTGCCGATCGGCGGTCGCGGCGCTGGTCCTGGGCTCGGGGACCTGGCAGTTGGCGAAGATCCATCCGTTCGAACTCTCGTATTACAATGAGTTGATCGGAGGCCCGAGGGGGGCGTGGAAGGCGGGGTTCGAGCTCTCGTACTGGTACGATGCCTTCAACGCGAAGACGCTCGAAGACCTCAACGAGCAACTCCCCCAGGGCGTCTCGATCGACTTCATCAACGACCTGATCAACACGCCGACCTTCGCCTGCCTCCAGGAGCTGGGGGAACTCCGGGGCGACATCGTCCTGGGGACTCCCGACGCGACGGTCATGCCCTACGTCTGGATCCTGACCCACGACTCGAAGGCGAATCCGTTCACCCGCCTGGCGTTCGCGATGGAGCCCATGTATGCCCGGGAGCCGGAGCAACTCGACGGGCTCCGTGTGGTGACGGTCGACCGGCCCGAAGCCGTCGCGCGGGCCTGGGCGCTCGACATCCTGACCCGAGGGGTCGGGAGGCCCCGGGCCGGCCAGCCCCCGACCCTGGCGGTCGACCCGACGATCTTCGAGTGGGCCAGGAACGACCCCGAGGGGCTCCGCGAGGCGGCCCGTCAGGTCGCGAGTCGCAAACCGATCGAGCCGGGCTCGCCGGGTGCTCGACTGGCGGAATATCTCCATCGCCCGGTGACCTCGGACCCGTCGAGCTGGCAATCGTGGGTCGGGCATCTCCTCCGGAATCGGCCCGAGGCGCTGGTCGAAGCGGTCGAGATCCTGAACAAGCGGCCCGAGCCGGTCCGCTCGGTGGTCCTCCGCCCGGGGTACACCGACCCCGCCACCATCGGTGGCTATCTCGACCAGGATTTCACCCGATGAGCCGAAGCGGCGGGATCGCGTTCTACGTCACGAGCCACGGATTCGGCCACCTGAATCGGTCGGTCGCCGTCATCAACCAGATCCCCCCCGAAGTTCCGGTGACGATCCGGTGCGACCCCAGCCTCTTCCAGCCCTGGGGCGAGCGGCTCCATCGGCCGGCATTCCTGGAGTCGCACAATTCCGACGTCGGGGCGATCAACCCTCCCGGAGACAGCGCGGCGACCGATGGCCCGGCCTCGCTGGCGAAGGCGGCCGTGGTCCACGCCCGGGCCATGACCGAGGTCGACGCCGAGGCCGAGAAGCTCCGCGAGGAGGGGACGGCGGCAGTGCTCTCCGACGCCTCGCCGGTCCCCCTGGTCGCCGCCCGACGGGCCGGGATCCCCGGATTCATCCTGGGCAACTTCACCTGGGCCGACATCTATCGGCCCCACGCACGGAAGCTCGGGGCCGACGCGATGGCCACCACCCGCGCGATCCATCAGGCTTATCGGCATGCTTCCCATCTCTTCCGGGCCGAGCCGGGCTTGAGGATGAATGGGGTCGCGCCGAAGATCGAGGTCGGGATGGTCGTCACGCACGGCGTCGACCGGCGGGCCGAGCTGCGATCGAAGCTCGGGATTCCCCCATCCGACAAGGTGGTCTATTTCTACATCGGTCGATATGGTCAGGCGAACCTCGGATGGGAGCGACTCGGCAGGATCGACGGCGTCCACTTCGTCGGCTTCCACCCGTCGCCCGCCGGACCGCTGCCCAATCTCCACGTCGTCCCGCCGACCGAATGGACCGGGGCCGACCTGGCGGCCTCGGCCGATGCGATGGTCGCCAAGGCGGGCTACGGGACCGCCTGCGAGGCGATGGTCGCCGGGACCCCGTTTCTCTATCCGCCGAGGTTCGGGTTCGCCGAGCACCGGGTGCTCGATCGGGCCCTCCGGGATTGGGGCGGGGGGATCCCCGTCTCGACCCGCGACTTCGCCGAACTGCGGATCGAGCGGCAGCTTGCGAGGGCCTTCTCGATGAAGCCCGGCCCGCCCCCGTTCCCTGCCGACGGCGCGGCGCGAGTGGCGAGGCACCTCCTGGAGACGATCGGTCGTCCCCAGCCTTCCCGATCCGGGATCTGAAATCTCGGATCTCAAATCACCACAATCAGGCCCTTTCATGAAGTTCGTCATCCACCCCGCCGTCGAGGCCGATCGCCTGGCCGCCTTCCACCACGCCGTCCCGGGGGCGAACTGGGTCAACGCCGCGACCCCCGAGGCCGCCATCGCCGCGATGCCCGGCGCCGACGCGTTCCTGGGGAAGATCACCCCCGAGATGCTCGACCGGGCCGACCGGCTCCGCTGGGTCCAGTCGTTCACCGTAAGCCTGGAACACTACATGTTCCCGAGCCTGGTGGATCATCCCTGCACCATGACCAACATGCGAGGACTCTTCGGCGACGTGATCGCCGACCAGGTGATGGGCTATGTCCTGTGCTTCGCGCGGAACCTTCATCTCTACGTCCGTCGACAGATCGAGCACCGCTACGAGCCGCTCGGGGGGGAGTCGGCCCGGGTGAGCTTCGCCGCAGGGCCGGGGACGGTCAACGCGATGGATCGGGCGACGATCTTCCTGCCCGACGCCTCGATGGGGATCGTCGGACTCGGGGCGATCGGGGCCGAGATCGCCCGCCGGGCCCTGGCCTTCGGCATGACCGTCCGGGCCGTCGATCGGTTTCCCGAACGGATCAAGGCCCCCGATGGGGTCGCCTCGGTCGACGGGATGGAGGCCCTCCCCGCTCTCCTGGCCGACAGCGATTTCGTCGTCATCGCCGCTCCGCACACGCCCGAGACCGCCGGGTCGTTCCACGCCTCGACGCTGGCGCACATGAAGCCTTCTTCCTATCTGATCAACATCGGGCGAGGCGCGATCGTGGTCCTCGACGACCTGGTGGCCGCGCTCCGGTCCGGGTCGATCGCCGGTGCCGCGCTCGACGTCTTCGAGATCGAGCCGCTCCCGTCCGACCACCCGCTCTGGGACTTCCCCAACGTCCTGATCACGCCCCACACGGCCGGCTACTCGCCGGTCATCGCCCGACGACACCGGGAGACGCTCGTCGAGAATCTCGGCCGGTTCGCCCGGGGCGAGCCGCTCCTGAACGTCGTCGACAAGGCCCTCTGGTTCTGAACTCACGTTTCGCCGGATTTCTCGAAATCGGGGGGTAGACTACTTTGGGAGAGAATCGACGCCGCCGAGGGGATCGTCCATGCTGCTGTCCGTCCGATCTGCCGCCGCCTTCGAGTTGACGGTCGAGACGTTCCTGTCCTTGATGGTCGAGCCCCCCCTGTTCGGCCCCGCTCACCGGGTCGAGCAGGAGTCGCTGTCGACGACGCCGACGAAGTTCTGCGAGCTGCGCTCCGACCTCTACGACAATCCCCTCCGCCACCTGATCGCGCCGGCCGGGCAGTTCTCGTATGATTTCACGGCGCGGATCGAGTCGGCCCCGAATACCCTCCTGCCTTCGGACGCCGTGGAGCACCCCCCCCAGGAGATCCCCGCCGAGGTGATGGTCTATACCCTCCCCTCGCGATTCTGCCAGTCGGACCTGCTGGCCCGGATGGCGTTCGACGAGTTCGGCAAGATCAGGCCGGGCGGGGGGCGGGTCCTGGCCATCGCAGACTGGGTCCGGCAGCACGTCGAGTATCGCTACGGGACGACCGACTCGAAGACCTCGGCCTTCGACACGGCGACCGAGCGGGTGGGCGTCTGCCGCGACTTCGCCCACCTGGTCATCGCCTTCTGCCGGGCCCTGACGATCCCCGCGCGTTACGTCTCGGGCTACGCCCTCGGGCTGGAACCGCCCGACTTCCACGGGTTCGCGCAGGTCTATCTCGGCGGGACCTGGCACAATGTGGACGCCACTTACGAGGGCGTCCGGCCCGCCCTGGTCCCGATCGCCGTGGGCCGCGACGCCGCCGACGTGGCGATGACGACCTCGTGGGTCCCCAACACCTTGATCTATCAGACGGTCGAGGTCCACGAGATCCAGGATTGAGCCGGCCGATCGCTTCAACCGCGCAGGCGATCGAGGAAGTCGGCATGAGCGGGGCTGGCGATCCCCAACTGCAACGCATCGAGGGCCTTCACCAGGTCGGAGGAGATCAGGGCCGTAGGGTCGAGCCAGAGGCCGGGAAAGACCTCGCTCCGCAGGAGTCCATCGGGGCCGATCGGCAGACGATCGTACTCGCCCTGACGGAGGACGAACCAGTCGATCGCCCGATCCAGGACCCGCCAGACCAGATATTCGCGGACGTTATTGCGCCGATAGACCCGGAGCTTGGTGTTGAGGTCGATGCTCGCGGTGCTGGCCGCGATCTCCACCACCAGTTCCGGGGCACCTTCGACGTAGTCGTCCTCGCTGAGAGTCGCCTGTCCGCCTCGGGCGGGCTCGATAAGCATGGCTGCGTCGGGTTGCGGCATATTATCGCCATCGAGACGCACGGTTGCGTTGTCGCCGACGATCACGCCGGGTGTGTGGGCCCAATAGAACATCAGCCAGCCGATTAGGGCAGCATGAGGGGAGGCGTGCCGGTTCAGGCGTACGGGCGACGACATATACACTACCCCTTCGATGAGTTCCGCCTTCTTGAGCCCAGGCATCGCGTCGAATCGACGTTCGAATTCCTCCCGGGTCAGGTGGTCGCCCGGCTCCAGCGGGGGCGTCGATCGTCGGGCCGGGATGACGGTCTCGGATTGTGCCACGGTCACGGCCTCCATCGAGGGGCGAGGACTCGGCCCGGCCTCGATTATCCGGCAGGATGATCCCGGCGACAAGGCTGTCAGCCCGGGTCGGCTCCCCCGGCTCCCTCGTCATCCGGGCGAAAAACTTCCCAGATCGACAGCAACTCGCGACGCTGCCCCTGGAAGCTCGCGAGCGTGTACTCGTTCAGCACCTTCAAGAACGCCTGCTGGGCCCGCGCGAGGGCGCCCTTGAGGCCGCAAGCCGGGGCAATCGGGCAGGTGTTCGTCGCCGGATCGAAGCATTCGACCAGATCGAAGTGGGGCTCGGTCTGCCGGACCAACCATCCCACGTTGATATCGGCCGGGTCCATCGCCAGCCGGAAGCCACCGCCCCGGCCCCTCGTCGAGGCCACCACGCCCAGATCGGCCATCCGCTGGACCACCTTGGTCAGGTGGTTCCGGGAGATCCGGTAGCTCCGGCTGATCTCCTCGACCGTGACCTGCTTATCCGGGTGGGCGGCCAGGTAGAGGGCCACCCGCAAGGAGTAATCCGAGAATTGGGTCAGATGCAAAGGAGTCGCTCCGCCGTCTTCATTCGCTCGGATGCATTATCGCAGGGAACTTGACAATTCCCAGCCCTTCGGGATAAATAGGTATTCGTAATGCCTGTTTTCGGCCCGATCCAATCAAGGAGTGGAAATCATGGCGACCCTGTATGAAGAACTGGGCGGTGCCCCGGCGGTGGAAGCGGCGGTGGAGCTTTTTTATCGGAAGATGCTGATGGACGATCGTGTCGCGCACTTCTTCGACGACACGGACATGGAGCGGCAGATGGCCAAGCAGGCCGCGTTCCTGACGATGGTCTTCGGGGGGCCGCACCAGTACACGGGACGCGACATGAGGGAGGGCCACAAGCACCTGGTCGCCCGGGGCCTGAACGACTCCCACGTGGATATCGTGATCGGCCACCTGGGAGACACGCTCCGCGAGTTGGGCGTCGGCGAGGAGCAGATCCGGAAGGTGGCCGACCTGGCGAACTCGGTCCGGGATGATGTCTTGAACCGGGAACCCCAGCTTCAGGGATAAGGGGGGTGTGATGGCGAGCCTGCGGTTCGAAGGACGGTCGATCGAGCTTCAGGATGGCGAGACTGTCCTGGAGGGCCTGCTCGGCGACGGGCGACGCATCCCCCATTCCTGCCGGGCCGGGGCCTGCCGGTCTTGCCTGATGCGAGCGGTCGAGGGGCGGCCTCCCGAGTCGGCCCAGGTCGGCCTGAACGATGGCCAGAAAGCCCGGGGTTACTTCCTGGCGTGCGTCGCTCGCCCTTCGGAACCCCTGGTCGTCGACCTGGGAGGAGAGGGGCTCCAGCGGACTCGGGTCGTGATCGCCTCGATCGAACGGATCGGCGAGAATGTCATCCGGGTCCTGCTCGATCCGGAATCCGGCTTCGACTACCGACCCGGGCAGTTCCTGACCTTGATCCGAGACGATGGCCTGGCCCGAAGTTATTCGATCGCCAGCCTGCCCGATCGCGATCGTTCCCTGGAATTGCACGTAAAAGTCCTGGAGGGGGGCCGGATGAGCCGGTGGCTGGCCGACGAGGCCCGCCCCGGCGACCGGGCCTCGATCCAGGGGCCGTCGGGCGATTGCTTCTATGTGCCGGGCCAGGAAGACCAGGAGATCGTCCTGGCGGGGACCGGGACGGGGCTGGCCCCGCTCTTCGGGATCGCGCAGGATGCGCTTCGTCGGGGACATCGGGCGCCCGTGACCCTCTTCCACGGCGCCCGGGGGCCGGAGGGCCTCTACCTGGCCGAGCAACTCCGCGGGCTGGAACGTCAGTTTCCGACGTTCCGGTATGTCCCTTCCTGCATCGATGGCGAGCCGCGAGAAGGGATCGAGATCGGCCTACTGGAAACCGTCGTGCTCGGCCGGATCTCGACCTTCCAGGGTCGGCGCGTCTATCTCTGCGGGAATCCCGCGATGGTGCAATCGCTGCGCAAGAAGGTGTTCTTGAAAGGGGCCCGGATGAAGGAAGTCTTCGCCGATGCTTTCCTCGCCGCCCCGGTCCCGGTGGGTTGAGCCGGGGGGCCGACTCCTCGCGGGCCCTTCCCGGGCGAGTCCGGGGCCGGGAGGAGAGCCTCGTTCGATCAGATCGAGGCTTGCGTCATTGACGCCGACGCCGTTCCGGTCAACCATGTGGCATCCCCTACCCCCGACAGGACCAGCGATCATGAATCGTCGACGCCCGATGACGGTTTCCCCGCTCTGGTTGCAGGGATCGATCCTCACGTTCCTGATCGGATTTTCCTTCCTGAGCTTCTCGGCGATCCGGATCTACCAGGATCATGCGCCGGTCCCCGATCGGATCGTGGATGAATCGGGGAAGGTGCTGCTCACGGGCCAACAGATCCTCGACGGGCAAGAGCACTTCCTCACTTATGGCCTGATGCAATACGGCACGGTTTACGGACACGGGGCCTACCTCGGGCCGGACTTCACGGCCGACTACCTGCACCGAGCCGCGGTGCATATGAATAAGCGATATGGCGACGACGAGTCGGCCCGAGGGCGGACCCTTCGCGAATGGCAGGCCAATCGCTACGATCCCGCGACGGGGACGCTGACCTGGACCGAGGGGCAGGTCACGGCCTTCGACGAGATCCACGATCACCTGCGCGATACGGTCTACAACCGGCAGGCCAGCGGCGCGGGGCTCAAGCCGGGGATGATCGCGGACGAGGCCGAGACTCGGGCCATCAGCGCCTTCATCGCCTGGACGGCCTGGACGGGCGTGGCCCGGCGGCCCGACAAGCCCTATTCCTACACGAACAACTGGCCACCCGAGGATCTGGTCGGCAACACGCTGACCGGCGATGCGATCCTCTGGAGTGCGCTGTCGCTGGTCACGCTTCTGGGCGGGAGCGGCCTGGTCCTGGGCCTCTACAGCCGGCACTCGCAGATGATCGGGTGGCACGAGTCCGAGGAACGTCGGGTCCGGTTCGTGCCCCCGGACACCGTGGCCTTGACGCCCGCCCAGCGGGTGACCGCCTGGTTCTTCCTGGTCGTCGCCGCGTTGTTCCTGCTCCAGAATCTGATCGGGGGCGCGACCGTGCATTACATGGTCGAGGCCGGCGGCTTCTTCGGGATCGACCTCCCCCGGTGGCTCCCCTACAACCTGACGCGGACGTGGCACCTCCAGCTGGCGATCTTCTTCGTGGCGACGGCCTACCTGGCCGCCGGGATCTTCCTGGCCCCGCTGATCGCCGGCCGCGAGCCCCGAGGCCAGGCGACCCTCTCGGCCCTGCTGCTGGCGGCCCTGGCGATCGTCGTCTTCGGGAGCCTCGGCGGCGAGTACCTGAGCTTCCACGGCCTGCTGCCTCGCGGCTCTCGGTCGTTCTTCGGCGCCCAGGGGTGGGAATATCTGGATCTGGGCCGATTCTGGATGTATCTCCTCATCGCGGGGATGATACTCTGGGTGGCCATCATCTATCGGGGGCTCCGGCCCCGCCTGGCCGTCGAGAGTCGGGGGAACCTCCCCTGGCTGTTCCTCTACAGTTCGCTCTCGATCCCGGCCTTCTATGCGATCGGCCTGCTGACCCACACCCAGTCCACGTTCGCGATCGGCGATTTCTGGCGGTTCTGGGTGGTCCACCTCTGGGTCGAGGACTTCCTGGAGCTATTCACCACGATGTTGGTGGCCCTGATCTTCGTGCTGATGGGGATCGTCTCGGAGCGATTCGCGACCCGGCTGATCTATTTCGACGTGATGCTCTATTCGATCGGCGGGGTCGTCGGGACGCTCCACCACTGCTATTTCAGCGGCGGTCCCGCCGTCGAGATGGCGCTGGGGGCCTTCTTCTCGGCGGCCGAGGTGATCCCCCTGACGCTCCTGACGGTCGAGGCCTGGTCGTTCCTCCAACTCGGCAATCGGCAGCAGGCCTCGGGAGGGCCGGCGTTCCCCCACCGGTGGGCGGTCCTCTTCCTGGCCTCGGTCGGGTTCTGGAATTTCCTGGGCGCCGGGGTCTTCGGCTTCCTGATCAACATGCCGGTCGTCAGTTACTACGAGATCGGCACGCTGCTCACCTCGAACCACGGGCACGCGGCATTCATGGGCGTTTACGGGATGCTCGCCCTGGCCTTGCTCGCATTCTGCACGCGATACCTGGCCCGGCCCGAGGACTGGAACGAGGGCCTGGTCCGGTTCTCGTTCTGGGCGACGAATGTGGGCCTGATGCTGATGATCCTGGGGCACCTGTTCCCGCTGGGCGTGCTGCAACTGGCCGACGTGTTAACCAATGGATACTGGCACGCCCGGACCGAATGGTTCGCCAACTACCCGTGGTTGTCCTGGGCGAGGATGCCGGGCGACGTGGTCTTCATGGCCGGGTCGGCCCCGCTGGTCTGGCTGACCCTCAAGGTCGCGCTTCGGACCCGCAAGAGCCCGGCCCCGGTGGAGCGGGCCGAGGGCGAGACCCTGGCCACCCTCTATACCGAGATTACCCCGGCCGGGACGGCGTCGAGAGACTGAGCGGATCGCCACCTAGCGGGGGACTTCTCGATGCTGCCAAGACTGACGGTCTGGGGCTTCTCGGTCGATCCGGGGCTGGTCTTGCTCCTGGCCTATCTGGTCCTGATGTGGGTCGGTGGCTGGGCCCTGGAATTCCTCGCCAGGGTCCATTTTCGGCGAGCCCAGCAGGCGGCCCACGTGGGGTTCGAGTACGATGGCGTGCTCGACCGGTACGAGTGCCCGCAAGGCGAATTGCTCACCCTCCAGACCTTCGACGATCGGAACAAGCTCGCCATCTACACCGCGCCGGCCTCGTCCTGCAACGAGTGCTCACTCAAGGCGTTTTGCACGCCTCATGACGAGGGCCGTCGCGTCTACCGGACGCTCGCCGAGTTTCACGAGACCGATGTCGGGCGGTTCCACCGATGGCTCTCGCTGGTGATCCTCGCGACATCCCTGGCGTTCTCCGCGGCGGGGATCGTCGCCTGGTGGAACAGGCCGGGCGAGTGGATCCTCGTGATCGCGACCTGCGTGAGCCTTGTCCTCCTCGGGCTCGATATCCGAGACTCTCCCGCGAGCCATGCGGCCCGGATGTCCGAGCCGCCGGGCTCGTGAACCCTCCTCAACCCATCCCGAATTGCCGACGAGGCGAAGGCACTTCGGCCGGTCGCCCACATCCCGGGCCGCCGAGACTCAAATCATTTTTCGATCCCCGCGTGAATCCCGAGGGCTCGGAGGGTAGAATCAACGAACATCGAGCCTTGAATCCGTAGACTCCCGCCCTGGGCCTCCCGGCCCGGTCGAGAGTCCACCCCGTCGGAGCCTGGCGTCATGAATCGACTCCTCACGGGGGTCCGTTGCGGGCTGCCACTCTTGCTGTTCCTGGGCGGTTTCGCGATCCCGATCCTCGGTCAGGAACCATCGAGGATCTCGCCTTCATCGGAGGATCACCGGGCGATTGTCTCGTTCGTGAATCGCTTCTGTGTCGAGTGTCACAACCCCGACGATCGGAAGGCCGAACTGGACCTCGAATCGATCCGGGTCGAGGGCGTGGAACGACACCCGGAGGTCTGGGAGAAGGTCGTCAAACGGCTGGGAGCCCGCCAGATGCCCCCCGAGGGGGCGGTTCGCTCCGGGGCCCTGGCGAACGAGGAGATGGTCGCGCGGCTCGCTGGCCTGCTCGATCGAAGGGCCGCCGATCATCCGGCTCCCGGCCGGACCGAGACCTTCCGGCGACTCAACCGGACCGAGTATCAGAATGCCATCCGCGACCTGCTCTCGCTCGAGATCGACGCATCGGCATTCCTGCCGATCGACGAGTCGAGCCGGGGGTTCGACAACCTGACGGTGGCCGACCTCTCGCCCACCCTCCTGGATCGATACATCACGGCGGCCCGGGAGATCAGCCGGCTGGCCGTGGGAACTCCCCGGAGTTCGCCCGGCGGAGACACGATCCGGATCCCGGCCGATCGGACCCAGGAGGAGCATGTCGAGGGCCTCCCGATCGGGACCCGAGGCGGTGCCCTGATCCGCTACACGTTCCCGAGGGATGGCGAGTACGAGGTCCAGCTCCGGCTGGCGAGGGACCGCAACGAACACGTCGAGGGTCTCCGGGAGCCTCACGAGGTCGAGATCCTGCTCGATCGCCGGCGAATGGCCCTGTTAACCGTGACGCCGCCCGGATCGGAGAGCGAGCATCAGACCGCCGACGCCCACCTGAAGGTCCGGGTCCGGGCGACGGCCGGGCCGCACGATCTCGGGGTGACCTTCCTCAAGAATCCCTCCTCCTTGCTGGAGACGAAGCGTCAGCCGTTCCAGGCGCATTACAACATGCACCGGCATCCTCGGCTCTCCCCGGCGCTGTTCCAGGTCTCGATCACCGGCCCCTATCAATCCCAAGGGCCGGGCGATTCTCCCAGCCGCCGACGGATCTTCATTTGCCAGCCCGATGACCCGAGCCGGGAGCAAGACTCCGCCCGGGAAATCCTCTCGGGCCTGACCCGGAGGGCCTATCGGCGACCGGTCACGGCTGAGGATCTCCGGACTCCGATGGAGTTCTACCGCGAGGCGAGGAAGGAAGGCGACTTCGACTCCGGGATCGAGATGGCCCTGAGCGCGATCCTGGTGAATCCCCGGTTCCTGTTCCGGATCGAGGCCGATCCGCCCGGCCTTGCGCCGGGTTCGGCCTACCGGGTGCCCGACATCGCGCTGGCGTCCCGCCTCTCGTTCTTCCTCTGGAGCAGCATCCCGGACGATGAGCTTCTCGGACTGGCGGAGCGTGGCGATCTGAGCAAGCCCGGCGTCTTCGAGCGTCAGGTCCGCCGGATGCTGGCCGACCCTCGGTCGCGGAGCCTGGTGGACAACTTCGCGGATCAGTGGCTCCACCTCCGGAACCTGGACTCGATCACCCCCGACCTCCGCCTCTTCCCCGACTTCGACGATAACCTCCGGCAAGCGTTCCGGAAGGAGACCGAACTGCACTTCGAGGAGATCCTCCGCGAGGATCGGAGCGTCCTCGATCTCTTGAAGTCGGATCATACTTACTTGAACGAGCGACTGGCCCATCATTACGGGATACCGCACGTCTCCGGGAGTCATTTCCGGCGGGTCGAGCTCGGCGAGGATGGGGTCCGGGGCGGGCTGCTCCGGCAGGGGAGCATCCTGATGGTGACCTCCTATGCCACCCGGACCTCTCCGGTGATCCGGGGCAAGTGGATCCTGGAAAACATCCTGGGGACGCCCCCTCCTCCCCCTCCCGCCAACATCCCGGCCTTGAAGGAAAACACGGTTTCCTCGTCGCTCTCGGTTCGCGAGCGGCTGGCCGAGCATCGACGGAACGAGGCCTGCGCGGGGTGCCACAAGCTGATGGATCCCCCGGGCTTCGCGCTCGAGAACTTCGATGCGGTCGGCCGCTGGCGTGACTTCGAAGAGGGCCGGCCGATCGACTCGACCGGAGGTCTTCCCGACGGGAGCGAATTCGAGGGCGTGACCGGCCTGGAGCAGGGGCTCCTGAAACGCCCCGAGCTGTTCGTCGGGACCCTGACGGAGAAGCTCCTGACCTTCGCCCTGGGGCGCGGGGTCGAATCGTTCGACGCCCCCGCCGTCCGGAAGATCGTCCGGGATGCCCGAGCGTCGGACTATCGGTTCTCGTCCTTGATCCTCGGGATCGTGACCAGCACCCCCTTCCAGATGAGGACATCGGAATGATTGTCACGAAGAAGGCCCTGCCGCGCCGGACGTTCCTCCGAGGGCTGGGGACGATGCTCTCGCTCCCGCTCCTGGACGCGATGATCCCCTCGATGACCGCCCTGGCCGCCACGCCGGCCGACCCGGTCCGGCTCCGTCGCCTGGGCTTCGTCTTCATGCCGATGGGCGCCGACCTCCCCCGGTGGACCCCTCCGGGAGCGACCCTCGACGAGCTTTCGCCGATCCTCAGCTCGCTGGCCCCGGTCCGTCGGCACGTGACGGCGATCACGAACCTGGAGCTGCGGAACGCCTACCCCGGGACCCACGCGACCTCCAATGCCGCCTTCCTGAGCGCGGCCTCGGCGAAGCTGACCGAGAGCACCGACTACCATCTCGGCACGACCGTCGACCAGATCGCCGCCCGGCAGATCGGCCAGGGCACGCAGTTGCCGTCGCTCGAAATGTCGATGGACCTGCTCTCGACCGTCGGCCAGTGCGACAACGGCTACGCGTGCGTCTATCAGAATAACCTCTCGTGGTCGTCGCCCACGACGCCGCTCCCCTCCGAGGCCCACCCTCGGATCGTGTTCGAACGCCTGTTCGGCGAGGGGGGGACCGCCGACGACCGGAGGGCCTCCCTGAAGAAGCGAGCCAGCCTGCTCGACTCGGTGAACGACGAGATCGCCCGCCTGGGCCAGCAACTCGGCCCGGCCGATCGCGCGAGGGTCGGACAATATTTGGAGACCGTCCGCGAGGTCGAACGCCGGATCCAGAAGGCCGAGGTCGACGCGAAGGAGAACACCCTGCCCGACCTCGACCGGCCCGTAGGAGTCCCGACCTCCTATGCCGAGCACGCCCGCCTGATGTTCGACCTCCAGGTGCTCGCGCTCCAGGGGGATATCACACGCGTCATCACCTTCCAGCTAGCCCGAGAGACCAGCTCCCGGACCTATCCCGAGATCGGCGTGCCCGACCCGCACCACCCGCTGACCCACCACGGGAACGACCCCGACAAGATCGCGAGGATGGCGAAGATCAACCAGTTCCACGTCTCGCTGTTCGCCGAGTTCCTGGCGAAGCTGGAGGCCACGCCCGAGGGGAACGGCTCGCTGCTGGATCACTCGCTCTACCTCTACGGGAGCGGGATGGGCAACCCCAACGTCCACGATCATACCAACCTGCCGATCCTCGTCGCCGGCGGGGCGGCGGGGAAGATGAGGGGCGGTCGCCATATCCGCTATGAGAAGCCCACGCCGCTGGCCAACCTCCACTTGACCCTGCTCGACAAGGTTGGCGTCCGACTCGACTCCTTCGCCGATAGCCGGGGCAAGGTCGATGAACTGTTCGACCCGCTCTCGATCTGAACCAGAGCCTAGATCGATCGGGAGGCAATCGCGATGAAACAGGTTCGATCCGATATTGCTGCCTTCGTCCTGATCCTGGTCGCTGTCACCTCATCGGTGAAGGGCGGAGACTCCCCCATGGCCGATGCCGCCGAGAAGGCGGATTGGACCGGGGTCGATGCGCTCCTCGACCGGCACGCCGAGGTGAACCGTGCCCAGGTCGACGGGATGACCGCGCTGCACTGGGCGGTCCATCGCGATGACCTCACCGCCGCGAGGCGGCTGATCGAGGCCGGGGCCGACGTCAAGCTCGAGAATCGTTACGGCGTGACGCCCCTCTCGATGGCCTGCACGAACGGCAACGGAGCGATCGTCGAGCTGCTGCTCGAAGCGGGGGCCGACCCGAATACCAAACTCCGGGGCGAGGAATCAGTCCTAATGACCGCCGCCCGGACCGGGAAGATCGGCCCGGTGAAGGCCCTGATCGCCCGAGGGGCCGACATCAACGCGAGGGAGCGCCGGGGGCAGACCGCCCTGATGTGGGCGTCGGCGGAAGGCCATGCGGAAGTCGTCGAGGCGCTCCTCGGGGCCGGTGCCGACTTCCGGACCCCGCTCGCTTCCGGGTTCACCCCGCTGTTCTTCGCCGTCCGCGAAGGCCGGACCGAGGTCGTCCGGATCTTGCTCGCGGCCGGGGCCGACGTCAACGAGGCAATGCAGCCCCGGACATCGTCCGGCAAGGCTCCCCGAAGGGGGACCACCCCCTTGATCCTGGCCGTCGAGAACGGGCACTTCGAGCTGGCCGTCGCCTTGCTGGAAGCGGGAGCCGACCCCAACGACCAGCGATCCGGCTTCACCGCGTTGCACACCCTGACCTGGGTCCGCAAGCCGAACCGGGGCGACGGCGACGACGGCGACCCCGCCCCGATCGGCTCGGGGAATCTGACCAGTCTCGGGTTCGTCGAGAAGCTCGCCCAGCACAAGGCCGACGTCAACGCCCGGCTCAAGCGAGGAGCCTCGGGACAGGGCATCCTCCGGAGGACCGGGGCCACGCCGCTCTTGCTGGCCGCCATGACCGCCGACGTCCCGCTGATCCGTGCCCTCCTGAAGCTCGGTGCCGATCCTCTCCTGCCCAATGCCGACCATGCCACCCCCCTGATGGCCGCCGCCGGCCTGGGGACGCTCGCCCCCGGAGAGGAGGCCGGGACCGAGGCCGAGGCCCTGGAAGCGGTCCGGATCCTGATGGAACTCGGCAGCGACGTGAACGCCGTCGACGACAACGGCGAGACCGCCATGCACGGAGCGGCCTACAAGAGTTTGCCCGGGGTCGTGCAACTCCTCGCCGATCATGGGGCGCGGGTCGAGGTCTGGAACCGGAAGAACCGCTACGGCTGGACCCCATTGGCGATCGCCGAAGGCCACCGTCCCGGCAACTTCAAACCCTCGCCGGAAACGATCGCCGCCCTCCAGCGGGTGATGGCCACAGGGGCTCGGGCCATCCCCGGCGAGGGGCGGAATAAGGTGCCGGCGGACCCCGCAGAAGAGCCTGCGAGCGGGCTACCTCCCCGCCATCGCGAGCCGCCTGCTTGACCGGGTATGACCTCGGATCCATGTGGCCTCGACCAGGGACGTCCAGTCATTGAGGACGAACTCCGGCACGGATAAAATGAGGCGATCCGACGACCGTCGAAAGTGTAACGGCTTAATATCCTCTCGAATTCGTCAGGATTTCGCTCCTCGTTAAACGACTTACGTCGAAGCTAAACTAACACGGTGGAAATAAAGAACAGAATTAGCAATCGGGTGCCGGAACGTGGGGGCGGGATGGAGGAGAAATTTGTCAGCTACGCCTTCCGCGATGTGCCCCGGAAGAAGATCGTGAAATATGCCAGGCAATATGACGGTGTGGACATGGACACTTGATGGGTGCGGACGAGGAAAACTTCCCGTTATTGATCAGAGACGGAGAAAATGATTACTTCGTGATGTTTTGGAACGTCTACAACGGGATGATGTGCCACTTGGATGAAGACCCTGTCAGGGCCCACGCAACGGCGAAGTACCTGCTGGAGAACGCCTACCCAGTCTTCGACTCGCCCCAAGATGCGGAGCGATGGGCTCAGGAGCACGACTGGCCCAGGAAGCCCCGGAACGCCTGAACCATCGTCGGCGCGGACAGTTCGTCTCCCTGGTGAGACCCCGGCATGAGACTGCCCCACGTGCGGTTCACAGTCTGGAAGCTGATGGTCGCGGTGGCGGCCGTGGCCACACTCCTGGCCTTAGCCCTCGCGATCGGTTACGAAGGGAGACCGGACATCCATCGCCTGGTCGCCGGTCGCGAGGTCGTCATCTCGGCCCCGCATCTCACCGAACCCTCGGGGGCTGGAGTGGCCATGGGGACGCGGGTGATCGTCGCGGCCGATGACCAAGACGATGAGAGCTACAGATCGGAGCGCCGTGAGGTGATCGTGACACTACCCAGCGGCAACCACCTGAGCGTTCGACGCGAAGACTTAAGGCCAGTGAGCTGGGGCGATTGATCCGGAGTGGGAGGACTTCAGATCGCGAACGAACTGACACGCTTGGACTATGTGGTGCATCCGGCTTGTCCGCTGTCACTGGCCTCGCGGAGGAGATGATGGTCCCGCAATAGTTTGGGTCGTGCGGCTGGTATAGCTCGATTTGCCGGATGCACCATATGAACGGCGGTTGACAGTTACTTCCCGTCCGATCGAAAATCGATAACTGAACTGTAGCGACTCGGGTCCCATCAATCCGAGGTCACACCCCCTTGACCAGACAAGCGGAAGCCAGGAGAGACTCCTCCATGCACCGTTCAAGCGCCATCTTTTTCCTGCTGTTGGGGGGCCTCGTCGGGGCGGATCGGACCCTCGTGGAGGAAAGCCGCGCCGACGATCGGGGGAGCCCTGCCGTCCTGATCTTGCCCGGCGAGCGACTGACCGTCGATGGGCATCCCGGCTTCCTATTCCTGCCTCCCGAGGGGAAACGAACCAGCCCCCAGCCCTGGGTGATGTATGCACCGACCCTCGCGGGCTATCCCGATAGCCACGAGAAATGGATGCACGAGCGATTCCTGGAAGCGGGTATTGCCGTCGCCGGGGTCGACGTGGGGGAGGCGTACGGCAGCCCGAAGGGCCGGGAAGGACTTACGGCCCTGTATCGCGAGCTGACCGAAAAGCGCGGGTTCGCCCGACGTCCGGTCCTGCTCGGTCGGAGCCGAGGCGGTCTCTGGGTGACGAGCTGGGCCGCCGAAAACCCCGAGAAGGTCGCCGGGATCGCCGGGATCTATCCGGTCTTCGACCTCCGGACCTATCCCGGCCTGGACAAGGCCGCACCCGCTTACGGACTGTCGGAGGCCGCGCTGAAGGAGAAGCTGGACGATCTGAACCCGATCAACCGGGTCGGGGTGCTGGCCCGGGGCGAAATCCCCGTGTTCATCATCCACGGTGATGACGACAAGGTGGTCCCCCTCCCGGACAACTCGGCCGCGCTGGTGAAGAGATATCAAGAGGCCGGGAAGTCGGATTCCGTCACGTTGATCGTCGCGAAAGGGCAGGGGCACAACTTCTGGGAGGGATTCTTCCGGTGCCAGCCCCTGGTCGATTTCGTCATCACGAAGGCGAAGCAGGCGAGATGACGATCGGCCGCCTGCTCCGGGGCCGATCGCTCCGAATTTCCCGACAAGTCGTTCAAGACGGGCTCGCGGTCGCCAGGACTCTCCGAGGTTGGATCGAGCCGTGCGGGGTCACCTCGGCCACGGCGACCAGTGCCCCATCCGGCCCGACGAGGGCAACCTCGGACCTCGTTTCAAACGTGCCGGGGATCCTCTCGGCACTCAGGCCCTTGCCCATCAGGACGGCCTCGACTTGCTCGTTCGTGATCGCGACCCGGGTGAGTTCTCCCAGGGCGTCGAGGCTCGGACGGAGCCCGTTCAGGATCGTTTCGATGGGCAGGCCGGTCGGGTCAATCGCCTCGGATTGGAGGAACGGGCCGATCCGGGTCCGGATCAGGACCTCGATCAGGCCGCCACATCCGAGGATCTCGCCCACGTCCCGGGCGATCGACCGGATATAGGTCCCGCTCCCGCAGTCGACGGTGAATTCCAGCCGGGGCCACTCGTACGAGATCAGGTCGACCCGGTCAACCCGGACGGGCCGGGCGGCCAGTTCGACCGCCTGGCCGGATCGGGCGAGGTCGTAGGCCCGGCGTCCCTCGACCTTCAAGGCCGAGAACTGCGGCGGGATCTGCTCGATCAGGCCGATCTGCGACGCCAGGGCCGCGAGCACTTCGTCCAGGCTCGGGATCCGGGGGTTCGCCTCGATTTCAATTTGACCGTCGGCGTCGAGCGTGTCGCTCCGGGCTCCCAGGCGGACGACGGTCCGGTACGCCTTGGGCATCCGCTGGACGTACTCGATCAGACGGGTCGCCGCTCCGACGCAGACCACCAGGACCCCCGAGGCCAGCGGGTCGAGCGTCCCCGCGTGGCCGACTTTCACCTTCCGGAGCGGTCGGGAGATGAGGTCGACCACGTCCCTCGAAGTGACTCCCGACGGTTTTTCCAGGTTCAACAAGCCGCTCAGGCGGCCCTTATCCGGGCTCGACATCCGACATCCTTCTCGACTGATGGGGCAATGCCCAGGACTGGGCCGGGGTTGAAGGAGGCTATTCGACCCGGTTTCGCCGATCCAGGTCAAGGGAACCCGAGGAATCGACCGATCCCTTTTGATCCGCTCATCGGCTCGTTAGCCCGGATCGCCGGGCGAGAGACTCGGGACCGCGACCGGGATTGTTCAGTGGGAAGGGCCCCAGCGTCGGATCGTCTCCTGGAGGGCCTGGGGCCGGATGGGCTTGGTGAGATAGTCGTCCATGCCGGACTCCAGGCAGCGCCGGCGGTCCTCCTGCATGGCGTTGGCGGTCAGTGCGATGATCGGGACTCGCCGCCCTCCGGTGGTTTCTCTGCGCCGGATCTCGGTCGCCGCGTCGAGCCCGCCCATGACCGGCATCTGGATATCCAGGATGATCAGGTCGTAGGACGACCCTTCCATGGCCTCGATGGCTTCGCGTCCGTTGCAGACCACGTCGACGGACCCCCCGAGCCGTTCGATCATCCGAGAAGCGACGAGTCGATTGATCTCCTGGTCCTCGGCCAGGAGGATGCGGATCGGGACTTCGAGCCGATCGACTTTCAGGATGTTCGCCGGCCCGTGCGGGAGGAGTTCGGCTGGGGCTCCGACGTCCAAGCGGATTTCGACCCAGAAGGTACTACCGCGATTCGGCAGGCTCTCCACGCCGACCTGTCCGCCCATCAGCTCGGCGAGTTGCCGGACGATGGAGAGACCCAGGCCGGTCCCCCCGAGCTTCCGGGAGGGGTCTCCCTGGACCTGGGTGAAGCTATCGAAGATCCCGACTTGATCCTCGAGCGAGATGCCGATCCCGGTATCCCGGACCGAGATCCGAATCCTCGCGTCTTTGGGGCGGATCTCCAGGAGTTCCGCCCTCATCTCGACCCGGCCGGAGTCGGTGAACTTGAGGGCGTTGCCCCCGAGGTTCGTCAGGACCTGGCGGATCCGGGTCGGGTCGCCCATGACCCGGGCGGGGATCGCGGGATCGACCGCAGCAATGAGGGCGAGCCCCTTCTGGAGGGCCCTGGGCCGGAGCAGGCTGGCGATCTCCTCGAAGATCGATCGGAGGTCGCAAGGGACGAGGTCCAGGGTCATCTTTCCGGCCTCGATTTTCGAGAGGTCGAGGATGTCGTTGATGATCGCCAGCAAGGCCTCGCCGCTGGCGTGGATCGAGGCGGCGTAGCTGCGCTGGATCGGGTTCAGGTCGGTGTCGAGGAGGAGGTCGGCCAGCCCGATGACGCCGTTCATGGGAGTCCGGATCTCGTGGCTCATGTTGGCCAGGAAGTTCCCCTTGGCCAAAGTCGCGGCCATCGCCTCGTCGCGAGCCCGGCGGAGTTCCTCGCGTTGTTCCCTGCGTTCGGTCACGTCCTGGGCCGTGCCCCGGATTCGAACGACCCGCCCGCCCTCATCGCGGACCACCTCGCCCTGGGCGATGATCCATCGGTGGACGCCGTCGGGTCGGGTCATCTCCAGTTCCAGCTGGTAGGGCTCGCCGGTCTCCAGCGCCCTGTCCACCATCGAGCGGAGCAGTCGGAGACTCTCGGGGGTGTAGAGCTGGTCATGATCGATGAGCCGGGGCGCGTCCCGGGCCGGGTCGAGGCCCGCGATCCGGAACAGTTCGTCCGACCATGTCGTGCGGTCTTCGATCGCGTCCCACTCCCAGCTCCCCACCTCCGCCAGCCTCTGGGCTTCCCTCAGGCTGGCCTCACTCTCGCGGATCGCCTGGTTGGCGAGGGCCAGGTCGGCGGTCCGCTCCTGGACTCGATGCTCGAGGCTTTCGTTGAGCAGGCGAATCTGTACCTCGGAATCTTTAAGCTCGGTGATGTCGAGGTTCACGCCGAGCATCCGGACCGGACGGCCTTGCCCGTCGAAGTAGGTGGCACCCCGCCCGGAGAGCCAGTGGGTCGAGCCGTCGGGCCAGATGACCCGATATTCGACCTCGTAGGGCACTCCCGGCGCCATGGCTCGCTCGGCGGCCTCCCGGACCAGCTCTCGATCGTCGGGATGGACGATGGTGAGATATTCCGAAAAATCCTCGAACGGCCGATCGTCAAGCCGGCCGTAGAGTAGGGCGATCGAGTCTTGATAGGGGATGGAATCCTCGACGATGTCCCACTCCCAGTGGGCGATCCGGGCGGCCGAGAGGGCGAGTCGTTGACGCTCCTCGCTGGTCCTCAAGGCGTGCTCGACCCGCTTCTGGTCCTCGATGTCGGTCAGGGTGCCGATCCAGCGGACGACCCGACCCGCCTCGTCCTTGACGGGCAAGGCCCGGCCGAGCTGCCATCGATAGTCGCCGGAGTTTCGCTCCCGGAACCGATACTCGATCTGGTACGGCTCGCCCGATCGGACCGCCCGATACCAGGTTTCGAGGCAGCGATCGCGGTCGTCGGGATGGAGGAAGGTGGTCCAGTAATCATCGCTGCCGAAATCGCGAGGTTGTCCCGAGTAGTCGTACCATCGTTCGTTCCAGTAATCGGCCTGCCCGTTCGAGTCGGCCGTCCAGACGATCTGGGGCATTGCATCGGCCAACTGCCGGAACCGGCTTTCGCTCTCCCGGAGCCTATGCTCGGCCCGCTTGGCCTCGGTGATGTCTCGGGCGATCTTGGAGAACCCGATCAACCGCCCGCTGTCATCCGAGATCGGCGAGATCGTCAGCGAGACGTCGATCAGGTCGCCCGACTTGGTCCGTCGGATCGTCTCGAAATGCTTCACCCGCCCGCCTTCGCGGAGCCGGGACTGGATCATCGATTCCTCATCCTGCCGATCCGGCGGGAGCAGGAACGAGACCGGGCGACCGATCACTTCTTCGGGGGTGTAACCGAGGAGCCGTTGGGCGCCGGCGTTCCAGGATGTGATGAGACCTTCGATATCCTTGCTGATGATCGCGTCATCGGAAGATTCGACGATGGTCGCCAGCCTGGCCCGGTCCTCCCGGGCCCGCTTCAAATCCTCGATGACCCGGGTCAACTTCTCGGTCCGTTCGGCAATAACCCGTTCCAACTCCGCCGGGCTCTTCATCGCGATGATGGTCGGCCAGGCTCGACGGATCGCCCACGCCGTCCACCACGAGGCAGCCCCGGTGGCGATCAAGATATGTCCCGAGAAGCGGTACATCGGCCGGAAGAAGGAGACCATGTCCAGGAAATGGCCCAATCCGCAGAAACCGATGAAGAGTCCGAAGGCCAGGAGCGATTCCCGGAACGGAGCAAGATCGGGTCGCCGTTGGCCCAGTCGCCAGATCAGCAGGGGGATGGCCATGTAGGCCAGCCAGATCGACGCATTTCCCGCGACGTGCTCCCAGACGAGCCAGTCGGGCCAGAGGCCGCAGAGCCGACGAGGTACGAAACCATCGGTGCTGAAAAGGTTCCGGAAGATCTGTTCGAACGCTGTCATGAAGATCCGGACTCCACGGAAAGCGACCCACCACGGCCCGTGGCCTACGCCCGATAACTTCTACAGATCCAGCCGACAGGAAAGGGGGGGAACCGAAGCGGGGAGAGCTTTAAAGCCAACCCCGTATCCCATTCGGCGATTGTTATTCGGTTATATTAGGCTTGGGTGTGATCCGAGACAATCTTCGTCAAGGATCTCGATCGAAAGATCGAGACGAATTGTGTCGGCCGAATGTTCCGAGAGTGTTCGTCGGATTCGAATGGCGATGGGACACTGACTTTGGGAGGAGGCTCAGCAGGACGGGGGTGATCCTCAGGTGACGACCCAGGTCCAACCTCTTCAAATTCGATCTCATTAATATAACATTCAAGGCCTGGCCTGATCAAGCAAGAGCAATGAAAGCTTCGGCAAGATCGGCGATTTCCTGTGGCCGATTTGACGAAATTAACTATAACATAGGATGAATCATGACGAAGTCTACCGAATTCGCCGGGGGGATTCTTCTCCTAAAGCGTGAGTCGGCACGATCTTCTTCGAACCTCGGTGGCTCCCGACGCAGGATTCATGCACGAGCGATTGCAGGTCGGGTCAAGCCTCGAGACAATTAATGGCGATTTTCCACCCCTGAAAGAGAGAGGAGGCCCGGCACCCGGTTCTCCGGGACACGAGGCCCTATGAGCACGACGACGACGCCGCCCGCATCTTACATCGCCTGGCCCTCCCTGGCCTGGATCGGTGCCCTCCACGCCGGGGCCTTGCTGGCGTTCTTGCCCGCCTACTTCACGTGGCCGGCGTTTGTGGCCTTCCTGGTGGGCTACTGGCTCACCGCCGGGATCGGGATCTGCCTGACCTATCACAGGCTCCTGGTCCACCGGAGTTTCGCGCTCCGCCCCCGGTGGCTCGAATACTTCCTGACCGCCCTCGGCTGTTGTGCCTCCGAAGGCGGGCCGATCGGGTGGGTGGCCGACCATCGCCTCCACCACGCCCACGCCGACGACGAGCATGACGTCCACAGCCCGATCCGGGGGCTGGCCTGGGCTCACATGTTCTGGTGGATGACGCCCGACAGCGTCTTCTACCACAACCCGGCGTATTACGCGCGATGGGCCCCCGACCTGGTCGCCGACCCGGTCCATCGCTGGCTGGAGCGGACGCACCTGCTCTTCCCGCTAGCGACGGCCATCATCCTCTACGCCATCGGCGGGATGCCCTGGCTGGTCTGGGGATTCTTCGCCCGATCGGTGGCGGTCCTCCATTCGACCTGGCTGGTCAATTCGGCGACCCACAAGTGGGGCTACCGGAGCCACGAGACGCGCGACCAGTCGACCAACCTCTGGTGGGTGGCCGTGCTGGCCTTCGGCGAGGGTTGGCACAACAACCACCACGCCTTCCAGACCTCGGCCCGGCACGGCAACCGCTGGTGGGAAATCGATCCCACTTACGGGACGATCCGGCTGATGTCCTGGTTCGGCCTGGCCCACAAGATCAAGCTGCCCAAGGCTACCCGAGGGCCGCACAAGGGGGATCCGGGTCGGACTTCGGCCGCACTGATCGGGGTCGGTTCCGAATCGGCCGAGCGGAGGGCCTCGGGCGGTTCGCTGGTCGAGGATCCCGACGTCGGGCTCACGACCCCTGCCTGACTCCCGATCGAGGGTCGGAACGCTTTGATGAGGCCGGGACCTCCGCCCGTCGGCAGTCCCGGCCTCCGTCGCGCCCGGGCTCAGGCCAGGATGTTCTCGACCACATGCCCATGGACGTTCGTCAGTCGGCGCTGGATGCCGTTATGGTAGAAGGTCAGCCGTTCGTGGTCGATCCCCAGAAGATGTAGGACGGTCGCGTGGAGGTCGTAGGTCGTGACCGGATCGACGACCGAGGCGTAGCCGATCTCGTCGGTCTCGCCGTGGGCGAAGCCTCGCTTCAGGCCGGCACCGATCAAAAGATTGGTGAACCCCTGGGGATGGTGGTCGCGGCCCCGATTGATCTTGCCGCTATCGGCCTGGGCGAAGGGAGTCCGGCCGAATTCGGTCGTGATCATGACCACGGTCGATTCGAGCAGGCCCCTTTGCTTCAGGTCGCGGATCAGGCCGGCGATCGGGCGGTCGACGCGGAGGGCCTCGCCGGTGTGGCTCTTGTAGCCGGTCCCGGTGATGTCGTCGTGGGCGTCCCAGGAGACGCCGTCGCCGGTCCAGAGCTGGACCATCCGGACCCCTCGCTCGATCAGGCGTCGAGCGGTCAGGCAGTTCCGGGCGGTGTCCCGGCAGTTCTCGCGGTCGAGGCCGTAGAGGTCCTTGATGTGGTCGGGCTCGTTCGAGAAGTCGGTCGCCTCGGGGATGGCGGCCTGCATCCTCGCGGCCAGCTCGTAGCTCCGGATGCGCGCAATCAGGGGGTCGGTCTGCGACTCCTCCTCCAGGTGGATCGCGTCGAGTTCCTTGAGCAGCTCCAACCGGGCGTGCTGGACCTCGGGCCCGGCACCCCCGGCGGGCTGGAGGTCGAGGATCGGGGCCCCGCCCCGGGTGTTGAAGGAGACCCCCTGGTGCTGCGCGGGGAGGAACCCGCTGGTCCAGTTGAAGGCACCACCGGCGGCGTTGGGGATGCCCCGGGCATCGGGCAGGACGACGAAGCTCGGCAGGCTATCGTTCTCGGTCCCCAATCCGTAGGAGAGCCAGGCCCCCATCGAAGGGAAGCCCATCTGGCGGAATCCGGTGTTGGCCTGGAAGATCCCCGGGATGTGGTTGGCCGTCTCGGCCACCATTGAGCGGATCACGGTCAGCTCGTCGGCCACCCCGGCGATCTCGGGGAATAGCTCGGAGACCCAGAGTCCGCTCTGGCCCCGCTGCTTGAACTCGTAATGCGACTTGTGGAGCAGCCCAACCTTGCCGTTGAAGACGTCGAGCTTCCCCTGGCCCTGGGGCAGGCCCTTGCCGTGGGACTTCTCCAGCTCGGGCTTGTAGTCGAACGAGTCGACCTGGCTGAGCCCGCCGCCGAGGAAGATGTGGATGACCTGCCTGGCCCTGGGGGCGTGATGCAAGGCCGAACGCCCGGCGACCTCCGCCGCCCGGAGCTGCCCGTCGCGGAGAAGGAGGTCGGCCGCGGCGATCGCATGGACGCCGAACACCGCGTCGCGCAGGAAGTCCCGGCGTGTCGCCTGGATTGGCCTTCGCTCGGCATCTCGACTCATCGCGGAATCTCCCCGAATCGGGATCGTTGTTTCAATCCAGGAACAAGAACTCATTGGTGTTGAACAGGACCAGGCAGAAATGATCCAGCCCGAGCTTCGCGACGAATGACCGGGCCGCCGCCTGCTCGCTCGCCTTCGGCGACCGGGAGAAGGCCAGACGCCAGGCACGTTCGATCTGGCGGTCGGGATCGTCGCCCGCCTCGTGGCGGACCCGCTCGGCGAATCGTCCGGCGCACTTCTCCATGAACGAGTCGTTCATCATCGAGAGCGACTGGACCGGCGTGATCGTGCTGTTCCGCCGAGGTGCGAGCACCGAGGGATCGGGGCAGTCGAGCGATTCGAGCATCGGATGATTTCCCGACCTCGCCCAGAGCCGGTAGATCGTCCGCCGGTTCGTCGCCTCGGAGAACTCGCCGGTCGGGTCGGTGAACGTATGATTGTTCCCCAGGTCGACCTTCATGTCGCGATAGCTCGGCCCTCCCATCCGGCGGTTCAGGGCACCGGCGACCATCAAGGCGGCGTCGCGCAGGGCCTCGCCTTCCAGTCGGCGACGGGCGGCCCTCCAGAGCAGCCGAGCTTCGGCGTCGACCTTCTCGGCCGCCTCGTTGCTCACCCGCGAAGCCTGGCGGTAGGTGGCCGAGTTGACGAGCAATCGATGCAGATCCTTGAGCTTCCAGCCCCCATCGACGAACCGCGAGGCGAGGTAATCCAGCAGCTCGGGATGGCTGGGGAGCCCTCCGTTGTAGCCGAAGTCACTGGGCGTCTCGACCAGTCCCCGTCCAAAATGGTAATACCAGACCCGATTCGCCATCACCCGAGGGGGCAGGGGGTTCCGGGGGTCGCTGAGCCATCGGGCCAGCGCCGCTCGTCGGTCGGCCTCCGGCGCGTTGGGCTTGAGTCCGAAGTCACCCGGAAGGCCAGGGATCGACTTCAGGGCCGAGGGAGCGACCACCCCCAGGGGCTTCCGGTAATCTCCCCGATCCAGCAAGGCGAACGTTGGCGGCTGGCGGGGGATGATGACGTGCGCGGACCCGGAGAATTCGGGCCGGCCCTCCTTCGGCTTGAGGTCGATGCCCTTCCGCTCCCCCTCCTCCTGGTTCACCCCGCCCAGGAGCGCGGCGACCTGGTAATACTCCTTCTGGGTGATCGGGTCGAATTTGTGGTCGTGGCAGCGGGCGCACTGGATCGTGAGACCGAGATAGGTCTGGCCGAGCGCCCCGACCAGATCCTCGATCTCGTCCCATCGCGAGGCCCGCTTCATCGGCTCCGAACCCTCGTTGTGCGCGACCTGATCCCAGGTCCCGGCCACGTGGTAGCCGGTGGCGATCAGGGCGTCGAGGTCGCCGGGGTGCAGCACATCCCCGGCGATCTGGAGTCGGACGAACTCGTCGTAGGGCAGGTCGCGGTTGAGGGCATCGATCACCCAGTCGCGATAGCGCCAGGCATTTTCGCGGATCCGGTTGCGTTCGAAACCCTGGCTCTCGCCGAAGCGGATCACGTCGAGCCAGTGGCGTGCCCATCGTTCGCCGTAGTGGGGCGAGTCGAGGAGATGGTCGACGAGCTTTTCGTAGGCCAGGGGATTCTCATCCTGGACGAACCGGTCGACCTCCTCGGGCTCGGGCGGCAGGCCGGTCAGGTCGAAGGAGAGGCGCCGGATCAGGGTCCGCCGGTCGGCCTCGGGGGCCGGGTCGAGCCCCTTCGCTTCGAGCTTCGCGAGCACGAAGCGGTCGACGTCGTTCCTCGGCCAGCCGTCGGCCTTCACCGGGGGCGTCGAGGGATGCCGGACCGGCTGCAACGACCACCAGTCGTAGCCGGCACGTCGGTCATTGGTCGCGACGAAGGGGTCGATCTCGGGGCTCCCCCAGCGCGCCCCGTCGGCGATCCATCCTTTGATGATCTGCTTCTCGGCGTCGGTCAGCTTCGGGCGGCCCTTGGGCATCTCGCCCGAATCGATCTGCTCCCAGAGCAGGCTCTCCTCGGGCTTGCCCGGCTCGATGGGGGCGCCACCGTCTCCCCCCGTCAGGGCGGTCGCCTCGGTCGAGAGGCTCAGGCCCGCCTTGCGGATCGACCCCCCGTGGCACTCCAAACAATGCCGGGCCAGGATCGGCGCAACCTTCTCATCGAATGTCTTGATGGCGATCGGGTCGCGAGGTCGGGACGGTCCCGGCTCGGGGGCCGATCCCCCCTCTCTCCAGATCTCGACGCCCGAGAGGTTCGCCGCGCCCCCGCGAGTGGTCAGTTCGATCGTCCCCGATTTGACCTCGACGGGCCAGGGCCCCAACCGCTTCCAGCTTCCCGCCCGACCGCTGGAGAAGTTGTGGAGGACCTCGCGGTCGTCCAGCTCGACGCTGTAGGTCTCCGGGTCATTGTCCTCCCAGACGTACAGGAAGACTCGATAAGCCCCGTCCGGCACGTTCTCGAATTTCAGGGAGACAGCCCCTCCCCAACGGCTCGACCGGATCATCAAGGCCCGGTCGGGGTCGGTCGGCGGGTCGAGCGGGACGTCCTGATTATCGAAGGCCTGGGCGGAGATCGTCAGGTCCGGGGCGTCACCGCCGTCCCAGGTCCGGCCGTCGATGACGACCGGAGGCCCATTGAGGTTGATCCCCCGGAAGAATTCCGAGCGAGGCTCGTCCGCCATCGCCGGCCCCCAGGCGGCCACCCACAAGGTCAGGACCCAGGCCATCCCGACCCATCCCGAAGCCGTTCGATCGGTCGCCATGAAGTCGCCTCGAAGAGACAGGCGGTTTGACATGCAGCTGGTATACCAGTAAGATCGTGCCAGCGTATCGAAGTTTTCCGGCTGATTCAATGGGTGAGTTTCCCGTCATGGCGAACGACGCCCCGGTCTCGACGATGGACGCGCCTTCCTCCTCCAACGGGCGAGCCTCGGCCTCGCTCAAGGAGCGGGCTTACTCCGAATTGAAGCGGCGGATCCTCGAAGGCCAGCTCTCGCCCGGCAAGTTGCTCTCCGAGCGTCAGCTCGCCGGCGAATTGAAGATGAGCAAGACGCCGGTCCATGCCGCCCTGGAGCGGCTGGAGTCGGAGGGCCTGGTCTCGGTCGCGGCCCAGCAGGGGATCGTGGTCCGCGAGGTCTCGCCGCAGGACATGGGGGACCACTTCGAGATCCGCGAGGCCCTCGAACCGTTCGTCGTGGCCAAGCTCGCCGGGCGATTGACCGGCGATCAGATCGGTCGGCTGGAGCGGAATCTCCTCGAGAACCGCCGAGCGGTCCGGGAGGGGGATGTCGCGGGCAACGTCCGGCTCGACGCCGAATTCCACCTCCTGCTCTGCGAGTTCCTCGGCAACCGGGAGATCGAGCGGGTGATGGGCCAGATCCGCGAGCGAGCCCACGGCGTGATCCACCACATCTCATCCCGCCACCCTCGACGGATGGCCGGCTCCCTGGCCGAGCACCAGGCGATCACCGATGCGATCCTCGCCGGAGACTCGACCGCCGCCGCCGGGGCGATGACGCTCCACCTCCGGAACGGCCTCCAGTATCTCTACGACCGCAACTCCTGAGGCGTCGAGCGGTCGTCCGATCGACTGCCAGGTTTCCGGTACCTGATCGGTGGGGAGGAATCGGGACGGGAGGCTTATCTATTCCGCCCGAAGATGCTCTTGTCTCGCGAGTATTTGTGGCATTCGACACAGTTCATGGTGAGTCGGATATAGGACGAGGTCGCGCCGTTGAGGTCGTGCTCCTTGGCGCGGCGACCCAGTTCCTCGGCGATCGAGCTGAATTCGGTGGAGTACTTGATGTACTCCAGATCGGGCGAGATCTTCATGAGTGTGGTCTCTCCGAGGCGCTTCAGCTCGCCGGCGTCGATCGTCATCTTGGCGAAGTCCTCGATGGCCAAAGAGGTCAGCAGTTGATGCGCATATCGCAGCTTCTTCGCCATCGCGGCCGAGAGGGCTTTCCGCTGCTGCTCGGCGGCCTCGCGGGCGTCGGGCTGGTCCTTGGGCTGCTGCGCCGCCCGGACGCCCCCGAGAGAAAGGGCGGCGACCGAGGCGCATAAGAGGATGATCCATGCCGATTTCATCGAGATCGACTCCGCTGGAAGAGGTCCGATGCCACTTCTCGGACGCCTCCGGCCCGATGCGGCTTGCGGGACGAATCGAGAATTTCCGGAGATTTTCATATTGTAATCATGCTTCTGCGATTAACGCAACAATGTCGCGAGTCCTTGCGAATCGCGAGCGAGCCTCTTCTCGGCGGGCGGATCGACGGATGGCGTGACTTCGGGGATTCGACCTCGACACCTCGCAAGGGTTGGCGATTGCCTCGCCTATTCAGGAGAGAAGAGGCGGGGTAGAGTCGAATGTCCGAGAGTTCAGCTCGGCGAATGAACCGCCGTGGATGTTGTCCGAGGTGATCGATGGCGATCGTGTTGACGTGCGAAGGCTGCGGGCGGCGTGTCAAGGTTCCCGATCAGGCCGCGGGCCGGAAGGGGAAGTGCCCGGCGTGCGATCGAGAGATACTCGTGCCGGGTGGGCAGGCCGCCGCCGCACCCTCGCCGGCAAGTCGCGTGGTCGCGACCGCGGACGATGTCGTGCGTGATGGTCGGGCTGACGCGGCCTCGGGCTCGCGGGCCACCGGCGCTCTGGGCGTTGCCTCGCTTGTCCTTGGTTGTCTGGCCCTGCTGATCTCCTGGGTACCGCTCATTGGTTTGCTGACCTGGCCGCTCGGCGGTCTCGGCCTGGTGCTCGGCGCGGTCGGATTGGTCCTGGCCTCGGGAAATCGTCGGAGCGGGAAGGTCTGGGCCTTCGCCGGACTGGGGACCAATGGGCTCGCGGTGGCCGTGGCACTCGTGATGACATTGTTGACAGGACGGGCGCTCCAGGATGCGGCATCGAAGGCTCAACTCGAACTGGCGAAGGGAGGGGCCCCGGTCGCGAACGGTCCGGCCCCAAACCCAACCCCGAACTTCCCCGGGAAACCCGTCGTGGCCCCGGCGGACGGAACTTTCGAGGGGCAGGACCGGAACGGTGACGGCCGCCTCAACGCGGACGAGGTCCCCGAATCGATCAGGGCTCGATTCGCGGAGGTCGACGGCGACGGCAACGGGTACGTCGAGAAGTCCGGATGGGAACTGGCGTTCCCTCCGGCCCAGGGGGCCCCGGCTGGCCATGGGAAGCTGATCGCTCGGCGGATCATCACGGCGGCCGACGATTTCATCGTCGACGTCTGGCACAATGGCCGACGCGTCCCCGAGGACAAGCGGGCGATGGTCGGCGAGAATTTCGGGGCGACCGCCGAGAAGATCGAGGTCGAGGTCCACGAGGGGGACTGGCTGGTCTTCAACGTCGCGAACAACCGGCTCCGCTGGGATGGGGCTTGCTACTTCGGCGCCGCGGGTGTGAACGACGAGGAGCCGAAGATCGGCTTCGCGACCAACCCGGGCGATCCTCGCTGGGCGTACTGCGACGATCCGGGTCAGGTTCCCGCCTTCATCGCCCATCCTCGCTACCTCGCGGGCCAGTCCGCGTTGGCACCGGCGAACCCGTGGTCGGGTGGCGACGGCGAGATGAAGGCCCGGGTTCCCGGGTGGGATGGTCGCCCGGTCTGGGGGCGTGAACGCACGACCTGGATCAAGTTCGTGGCGCTGCCCGGCTTCCCTCCCAGTCGATCGGCCCCGGCCGGTCCGAGCACGGCGGCTCAGCCTGCCCCGACCGATCCCGTCTCAGTCCCGGCCGAGGCCGCCCCTGACGTGGCCCTCAAGGAACGGGCCACCTTCACCGGCCACCCCGCGCTGGCTTATTGCGTGGCCGTCTCGCCCGACGGACGCAAGGTCGTCTCCGGCAGCGCCCCGAATTTCAGCTCGGGCGATGCTCAGGCGGGCGCCGAGACGCTGATCGTCTGGGATCTCGCGGACGGGGGGAAGACCCGAGGCGTGATCCCGATCAAGCAATCGGTCTGGTCGCTGGCCATCACGCCGGACGGCAAGTCGATCATCGTCCCTGTCGACAACGGGCTCTCGGTCTTCGATCTCAAGACGGGCCGGCGGACCTCGGCCCTCCCCGGACCCCCGCAGACCAACGCGATGAGCGTGGCCGTATCCCCCGACGGCAAGATTGCGGCGGGCGGATTCAATTCGAAGCAAATCCTCCTCTGGAACCTCAAGACGGGGAAGGTGCTCCGGACCCTCCGAGGGCACACCGGGGTGATCCTCCGGATGGCGTTCTCGCCCGACGGCCAGCAACTGGCGTCGGGGGACTCGGAGCATAGCGTCCGCCTCTGGGACGTGTCGACCGGCCGAGCCGAGCGGACCCTGACGCCCGAAGGCGACCCGTCGCCGGTGACCTGCGTCACCTACACCCCCGACGGATCGAACCTGGTGACCGTCAGCTCCGCCCGAGGCCCCGAATTCTGGGAGCCCGGGACGGGCCGTCGCCTCCGGACGATCGGAGGCGATGAGGTCCTGAGTTTTCATTCCGTCGCCTTCTCCCCCGACGGCCGACGGATGGGCACGGCCTCCTTCGACCCGCTCAAGATGAGGTCGGCCGTCGTCCTCTGGGACACCGAGACCGGTCGCCGACTCGGCACCGGCGAGGGCGGAGAAGGCCAATCCAATGCCGTCGCGTTCACCCCGGACGGTGGCACCCTGGTTTCCACCATGGGGAATGACATCAAGGTCTGGGACATCCCGCCCGTGCCGTAAACCTGAGATCTTATCTGGTTATCGTCCCTTCACCTCGAAGTTCACCGGCACTTCGAGTGCGGCCGGGGCCAGGCAGGCGCGGTCGGTACAGGCCTGGTATCGGACTCGGAGGACGAGCGTTGCAGGGCCGGGCTTCGCGTCGGGGGCCAGTCGGACTCGGGCGGTGATGCGGGTGGCTTTCTCGTAGACGTTCACCTTTGCCGAACCGTTGGCGGCGAGGGCCTTGGCCTCCCCGTCGGGGTAGTCGATTTCGATCAGATCCGCCTTGGGGCCGGCTCCCAGGGAGAGGCTCGTGGGGATCACGTCTTCGGACCCGGCGGGGTTGGCGTACAGGTGGAAACCCTCCTGGATGGTCAGGGCCAGGGCGACCTCGAACTCGCCGCCGGGCTCGATCGTGGCGGGCTTGGGCTCCGATGCCCTGGCGGTGACGACTCCGGGGGCCCCGGGGAGGGGCGCCGAGGTCTCGTCCTCGGGCTTCGGCGGGCGGGCGTCGAGGTATTCTTCGAGCGCCAGGAGCATCAAGGGGGAGCCCCCCGGCCGGGTGGCCAGGGATGGGGCGAAGGCCCCCAGGGCTCGACCGGCCTCGTCGAGATAGCGGGCCTCGCCGGTCGCGACGCCCAGCTCGACCAGGGACCGGACGGCCAGGCTGTTCGCCCCCGGGATGGCGTTGTCGAACGGGTCCTTGACCCGGGCCAGGAGCGCCTCGTGGTCGCTGGCGGTGTAGAAGAACCCCCCGTCCTCGGGATCGGCGAAGTCGGCGATCATCCGGTCGACCAGCGTCCGGGCCTGATCGAGGGGCTTGGGCTCTCCGGTCGCCTTGTGGAGCCGGAGCAGGGCGTGGGCGAGGAAGGCGTAATCTTCGAGGTAGGCCGGGAGCTTGGCCTGGCCTTCTCTCGCGGTCCTCAGGAGCCGTCCATCGGGGGCCGTCATCAGGTTCAGGAGCGCGGCGGACGCCTTCTCGGCGGCCTGCTTGTAGCGTTTGTCCTTGAGGACGCGATATCCCTCGGCGTAAGCCCCGATCATCAAGGCATTCCAGGACGTGAGGACCTTGTCGTCGAGCAGCGGTGCGGGCCGTTTGTCGCGTACGGCCAGGAGCTTGGCCCGGGCGGGGGCGAGTTCGGCCTCGATGGCCCGGTCGGCGACGGCCTTCGGCTCGACGAGGACGTAGCGGTCATCTTCGAAGTTCGGCCTGGCGTCCAACCCGTAGGCGTGGGCGAATCGGGGGAATTCGGGTCCGAGGATCTTCTCGACCTCCTCGGGGGTCCAGACGTAGGACTTGCCTTCCTCGCCTTCGCTCTCGGCGTCGAGGCTGGAGTAGAAGAGGCCTTCGGGCGATGTCAGGGTCCGCTCGACGAAGGCGAAGGTCGCCTCGGCCTCGGTCTTCCAGCGGGGGTCGCCGGTCGCTTCGAAGGCCAGGACGTGGGCCTCGGCGAGCTGGGCATTGTCGTAGAGCATCTTCTCGAAGTGGGGGACGCTCCAGTCGCGGACCGTGCTGTATCGGTGATAGCCGCCGGCCAGGTGGTCGCGGATCCCTCCTCGGGCCATCGCGTCGAAGGTGGTGAGGGCCATGGCCAGCGGGCCGGTCTCGGGGTCGGCTTCCTGATCGGCCTTCTGGCGTCGGTGCTGGTCGAGGAGGTAGAGGAGATTGGCCGGCTCGGGGAACTTGGGACGCTTGGGACGGGCGGGATCGAATCCGAAGCCGCCGAATTCCGGGTCGAACTGATCCCGGAGGGCCTCGATCCCACCCTGGGCCAGGTCGCGCGAGAGGGGGACTCGGCCGACCTTGGAAGGTCCGGCGGAGGCCCGGCGGACGACTCCGGCCAGGTTGTCGGCGTCTTTCTCGATCGCCGGTCGGTGGTCGCGCCAGGCTTCGGAGACGGCGTTGAGCAGGCCCGAGAAGTCGGCGGGCCGGAAGTAGGTCCCGCCGAAGAAGGGGCGGCCGTCGGGCGTCATGAAGACCGACATCGGCCAGCCGCCGGAGCCGCTGAACGCCTGGACGGCGGTCATGTAGACCTGGTCGACGTCGGGCCGCTCCTCGCGATCGACCTTGATCGCGACGAACCTCGCGTTGATCAGCTTAGCGATGGCGGGGTCGGTGAAGCTCTCTCGCTCCATGACGTGGCACCAGTAGCAGGACGAATAGCCGATCGAGAGGAAGATCGGCTTGTTCTCGGCCTTGGCCCTGGCGAACGCCTCGGGACCCCAGGGATACCAGTCGACCGGGTTGTGGGCATGGAGGAGCAGGTAGGGGCTGGTCTCCTTCGCGAGCCGGTTGGCCGGGCCCTGGGGCCTGAATTTGGGCTCGTCGCCGGGGGCCAGGCCCGACAGGAGAAGCAGGACGGTCGCGAGGAGGGTCGATCGTCGGTGAAGCATCGCGCGGGGCCTCCGCCCTTCGGTTGAGTCGGTCTCCGGTCGGTCGATGGTACGACAGACCGGGCCGAGAGCCAACCGTGGCGGAAAAGTTCGGCGATCGGGGTCGGCCGGATCAGACCGCGGTGAGGTCGGGGACCACGAACGGCTTGCGGTATTCGCGACGCGATAGCCTTTCGGCGGCGTCGGCGAAGTCGCCGACGAAGCGGCCCTTCTCCCCGTCGAGGGTCACCCACGGGCCGCAGGTGGCCTCGGTGGCCTCGAGGTCCACGCCGTTCTCGCTCAGATACCCTCGGCAGCGTTCGAAGGCGTCGGCCAACTCGGCGTTACCGGTGATCGAGGCCCGGATGGCCTCGGGCGAGGATTGCTTCCCGAGCCTGTGCGACACGTTCGCCATGTGGCAGCAGGCCGTCGAGCGATGTCCCTCGATCGACTCGGCCGCCAGGTCGCCGGTCTTCCGGCTCCGGACGCCGGCGAGGAAAGCGGTGAGGTGGGCCATCTCCAGCTCCTTGAAGCTGTCGCCCTTGCCGAGATCCTTGATCTCCTTCCCCTCGCGATCGAAGATCGCGCCGCCGGAGGCGTCGCCCGCGAAGTAGCCCCCCTCGCAGTCGATCACGACGCCGCCGCTCCGACCCCGGAACTTGCCCATCAAGGCCGGGTCCTTGCCGGCGCTCACGTTTCGCACCTCGCAGATGAGCGGAGCCGGCCGGAAATCCAGGAGCGCGATCTGGGTATTCGCCGTCTCGCCGCAGTCATGGAAAGCGAACCGGCCGCCGATGCTCATGGCGCGGGGGGGCGTCCGGTCCTGACCCAGGGCCCATCGGCAAATGTCGATGACGTGGATCCCGTTGTTCCCCATCTCGCCGTTGCCGGTGTCCCAGAACCAGTGCCACTCGTAGTGCAACTGCTTGCGCATCAGCGGTTTGTTGGCGGCCGGGCCACACCAGAGATCGTAATTCAGGGTGCTCGGCGGCGGCGTGGGAGAATCCACGGTCCCGATGCCGTCGCGAGCCCGGTAGACCAGCGCGTGGGCGAAGCGGATCGCCCCGATCTCGCCCCCTCGAAGTCGGTCGAACACGTCACCCAGGAACCCACTCGACCGGTTCTGGGTGCCGACCTGGACCATCCGGCCGTACTTTCGGGCCGCCGCCACCATCTGCTGACCTTCCCAGAGGTCGTACGAGAACGGCTTCTCGACGTAGACGTCCTTGCCCGCCTGGCAGGCCCAGACCGTCGCCAGGGCGTGCCAGTGGTTCGGCAGGGCGACGATCACCGCGTCGACATTCTTGTCGTCGAAGACCTCGCGCGGGTCGTGATACTCGGCGACCTTTTCCCCATGCTTGCCGGCCGCGTCAAGCTCCCGGTCGAGGTGCGCCTGGTCGGCGTCGCAGAGGGCGACGATCCTGGCGCCGGGGATCTCGCGGAGCCGTCCGATGAGCTGGTGGCCGCGCCCTCCGACGCCCCCGACGGCGGTCGTCGACCCCATCCCGATGACCGCGACGTTGACGGTGTCGTTGGGGCCGAACGTCCGAGGCTCGGCGCCGATCGCGAACCTCGGCATCCCCATCGCCAGGCCGGCCGCGGTCGAACCACTCAAGAAGCTCCGCCGTGAGATCGGTTTCATGTCCCTGCTCACCATGGATGTAGGTACTTCGGTGCGTCTGCTCGCCGCCGAGCCCGAGATTGAGCGGATATTCATCGTGGTCGTGTCCGGTCGGCCTTCAGTCCACAGCCTAGCCAGTCGGTCGCGGTTCGTCGACCCACCCGCCCTAGGTCGCCGGTCCGACCCGCTATCAGGCGTCTTCAGTCACCCGTCCGGGGATGCCGGGACGAGTCGTGCTCCGGCTCGTCCCGGCCCCTCCTCTTCGCCGATCGATTCAATCATCCGGGAGGGGAGTGACGGGTCCCAGCCTGGCGACTTCTTCATTCCACGCCTCTTCTGGCGCGGTGCGCCGCCACCTTGGCCCGGTTGCCGCAGATCGCCATGCTGCACCAACGCCGGGCGCGGCCCTTCGTGCGAGCGATGAACAGGAGCGAGCAGGTCGACCCCTCGCACGACTGGATCAGCCGAAAATCTTGATTGCAGATCAAGTCCGTCGTCGCCTCGGCGATCGGTTGAAGTAACTCCTTCGGATCCTCCCATCGGTAGACTTTCCGCAATTGCAAAAGGCATTCGTCATCGGAGCCAGGCCCTGCGACCTCCACTCGTTGGAAGCTGCTATCCCCGGCCAATAGGGCGTTCAGCGGGGCAATCTCCTCGGAGGTCGCGCGGAGTGGTTTCCCCATCCGAGCCGTAATAAACCCTCGCAGCCATCGGCGGAATTCCCTCGCGTCCCGGGCGACTTCGTAGAGCGTATCGCCGTCGAACTCCCTGAACCTTGCCGCGGCCGCTGGTTCGATCGCCCCTGCCAGTTCTAGCCAATCGATCAGGTCTTTCCCGTCGACCAGCCACTCGACCAAGGCCCCCCGAGGCGTGGCTGTCGTGTTGAGGAAGTCGAGCGCCGGATGTTCTCCGACGAAAAATGGGGGCGGTCTGTTCGAGGTCATCGGGGCTCTCGCGATCCTGGGCGACATTTCATTCTAACTTGGAAATTGACCTCGGGGGCTTGCATATCTTTGTAACCTTCGTAGGCTGTGAGTGATGGTTACTTCGTGCGGGCCAGGGAGCGAAGCGTGCCGGAGGAGGGCTTCACATGCGAGCGATTCTCAGGACGGGGTTCGGTGGCCCGGAGAAACTGGTCATCCGGGAGATCCCGGAGCCGGAACCGAAGGACGGCCACGCGGTGATCGAAGTCAAGGCGTTCGGCCTCAATCATGCCGAGTTGCACATGCGGAAGGGGGAGTGGGCCGAGATCGCCGACGTCAGCGGCATCGAGTGCGTCGGAGTCGTCAAGTCCTGCCCCGGTGGCGAGTTCGAACCCGGGACCAGGGTGGCGGCCCTGATGGGCGGGCTGGGTCGGACGATCAACGGCAGTTACGCCGAGTTCACCCGCGCGCCGGTCTCGAATGTGGCGGCCATCGGGTCGGGCCTCTCGTGGGCGGCCCTGGCCGCGATCCCGGAGACCTTCGCCACGGCCTGGACTTGCCTGTTCCGCAACCTGGAAGTCGCCCGGGGGCAGACGCTCCTCATTCGCGGGGCGACCTCGTCGTTCGGCCAGGCGGCCCTCAAGATGGCGGTCAACGCCGGCGCAGTGGTCATCGCCACCACCAGAAGCCTTGATCGGTTCCCGATGCTGGAGGCGCTCGGAGCCGCCCGGGGAGAGGCCGAGGGGCCGGGCCTTTCCGGGAGGATTGCCGAAGCCGGGATGGTCGATGCCGTGCTCGACCTGGTCGGCAACAGCACCATCCTCGATTCCCTGGCGATCCTGCGCCGGGGCGGGCGAGCCTGCCTGGCCGGATGGCTGGGAGGCCTGGCACCGATCGCCGATTTCAACCCTCTGCTGCAGATGGCGAGCGGCGTCTACCTGACCTTCTTCGGCAGCTTCGTCTTCGGCACCCCGGGGTTCCCGCTCTCCGACGTCCCGCTCCGCAAGATCGCCGAGGACGTCGAGGCGGGGCTGTTGGAGGCGAAGCCCTCTCGCGTCTTTCGCTTCGAGGAGATCACCGAGGCGCATCGCGTCATGGAGTCGAATCAGGCCGCCGGAAAACTGGTGGTCGTCCTCGATTGACCTGTTCAGGAAGGAGAGTCAACATGCCCCGCCCCAGCATCCGGGCCGCCGCGCGATCGGGGGACAGGAGGCCTTCGGTCGTCGTCCTCGACGTGAACGAGACGTTGATCGACATCGAAGCGTTGAGCCCCCTTTTCGAACGCGTTTTCGGGGATCATCGCGTCCTGCGCGAGTGGTTCGCCCAACTGGTCCTGTATTCCATGACGACCACTTTGGCCGGCCTGTACGAGGATTTCTCCTCGCTGGCCCGGGGGGTCTTCGAGATGGTCGGGGCGGTCCACGGGGTCTCCGTCGAAGCGACCGACGTGGAGGAACTGCGGGCGGGCTTGCTCACCATGCCCGCCCATCCCGATGTGGAGGAGGGACTGATGGTCCTGAAGCGGGCGGGCTTCCGGCTGGTTACCCTGACGAACTCGCCCCCTGACCCGTCCGGGAAGAGCCCACTGGAGCATGCCGGGCTGGGCGGTCATTTCGAGCGCCAATTCAGCGTCGAGGCGGCCCGAGTGTTCAAGCCGTCGCCGCTCGTCTATCGCATGGTGGCCGAAGAATTGGGCGTGATGTCTTCGGACTGTTGCATGGTCGCCTCCCATGTCTGGGACACGATCGGGGCCCAGAGTGTCGGATTCTCGGCCGGCCTGATCACCCGACCGGGTAATGCCCCCTTGTCGGTGTTGGGGCTGCCCCAGCCGGACGTCGTGGCGCCCGACCTGCCGGCGCTCGCGGCCCGATTGATCGATCGTTGGCGGTCTTGAACAAGCCCTGAGACCGCCCGGGCCGATGGGGCGTCCTCGTCCGAGGCGGACCGGGGCAGGAGGAGGGCGACGGATCGCCCCCTACGGCGAACCTCGACCCTCGCGACCGGATGGTCGTGCCGAATCCATGTCGACCCGCAGGCCTCTCGACTGGGTTGAAATCACCCCGAACAGTGAGGAAAGCATGACGAATCCGGAGAACTACGACGTGCTCGTCCTGGGCAGCGGCGCGCCTGGCAAGCTACTGGCCTGGACGCTGGCTTCGCGGGGGAAACGCACGGCCGTCGTCGAACGGCGGTATGTCGGGGGCTCCTGCCCGAACATTGCTTGCCTCCCTAGCAAGAACGTCATCCAGTCCGCCAGGGTGGCCAGCTACTTCCGCCGCGGCGCTGAGTTTGGGATGGCCCTGGGCGACTGGAACGTCGACATGACCGCCGTCCGCGACCGCAAGCGGAGGATGGTGGAGGGGCTGATCGACCTCCATCTCGAGAAATACCGAGAGAGCGGCGCCGAGCTGGTCATGGGCCACGGGCGTTTCGCCGGGCCGAAGACGCTCGAAGTCGCGCTGAACGATGGCGGGACCAGGACGCTCCGAGGCCAGACTGTCATCATCGACACCGGGTCGCGGGCCCGCATCGATGACATCCCCGGCCTCAAGGAGTCGAGCCCGCTGACTCACGTCGAGGCGCTGGAGCTGGACCGCGTCCCGGAACACCTGATCGTCCAGGGCGGCGGCTATGTGGGCCTGGAACTCGCGCAGGCATTCCGCCGCCTCGGCAGCCGCGTGACGGTCATCGAACGGAACGACTCGCTGATCCACCGCGAGGACCGGGACGTCACCGAGGCTGTCGAGTTGCTGTTCCGAGACGAAGGGGTGGAGATTCTGACCGCGACCGCGGTCGATCGCGTCGAGGGGCGATCCGGCGAGTCCGTTCGCATACACGCGGGCCGTGGTGCGGTCGAGGGGACAGACCTGCTCGTCGCCGGGGGCCGTACGCCGAACACGGGCGGTATCGGACTGGAACTGGCCGGAGTCGAGACGGACGAGCGGGGCCACATCCGGGTGGATGAGCGGCTGCAAACGACGGCCGAGGGCGTCTGGGCGGTCGGCGACTGCGCCGGCAGCCCGTACTTCACCCACATCGGCGAGGATGACTTCCGCGTGGTCCTGTCCAGCCTCACCGGAGGCGATCGCGTGACGACCGGGCGGCAGGTCCCGTACTGCCTATTCACCGACCCCGAACTCGCTCGCGTCGGTCTGAGCGAGCGGGAGGCCCGCGAGCGAGGCGTCGGATACCGCCTGGCCAAGATCCCCCTCGAGGCCGTGTTACGAGCCCGGACGCTGTCCGAGACTCGGGGCTTCTTCAAGGCGCTCATCGAGGAGGAGGGCGATCGCATACTCGGCTTCACCGCGTTCGGCGCCGAGGCCGGCGAGGTCATGGCCGTCGCCCAGGTCGCGATGCTCGCCGGCCTGCCCTACACGACGCTGAGGGACGCCGTCCTGACGCACCCGACCATGGCCGAGGGGCTCGCGGCCCTGTTCTCGACCGTGCCTCGGGGATGAGATCCGAGCGATCAGGAGGGGCCGGAGGCCCAGAAATCCGAGCGATCGCAGAGCTCGGTCGAGCAGGCATACGCGACCGGTTCGGACCCTGACCTCCCGAGGGCCGAAGCGCAGGCTCCGTCCCTCTGCCTCTGCCTCTCCCGCTCGAGGCATGAGGAGGGAGGAACGCCCGCAGTTCTCGTTGCCCTTCCCCAGTCGCGGAGGTAGGCGGAGTAGCCGAGGCGGACCCGGCGAACGCGGGCACGCCTCTCGCTTACTTCGAGGATCGGGGCCGACCGCCCCCGGTGACGGTGGTCGAGAGGACGTCCTCGACCTTGGCCCCCTCGTTCTCCATCTCGGCGTGCGCCAGGAAGGCGTGACAGCCGGCCGGGCCGCTCTCGGTGGCCTGGACTTCCAGGCTCAGGGTGATCGACTGGCCGACGCCCAGGCGGTCGATCTCGGGGAAGATGAACTGGCCGGTCTCGGTGTTGAACTGGAACTCCCCCTTCTCGACGTTGAAGTGGCGGAGGACCTTCAGGTTGGTCGTCAGCTTGCCGCTGAGCTGGAGCCGGGTGGCTTCCTTGGAGCCGACATTCTTGATCGTGATGTCGTAATAGCTCGTCTTCCCGACGTCGATCACTCGTGCCGTCTGCTCGATCACGAGGTCCAGCACGGCGATCCCCGAGACGTCGGAGGAGTGGGTCTCGCTGGCCCGAAGCTCGCCCGAGGTGGCCTCGGCGGTCGCCCGGTAGAGGCCGGGAGTGCTGGTCATGTACACGAAGGAAAGGTCGACGGTCTGGCCAGGCTCGATCTGGTCGAGGGCCCAGAACAGCTTGCGGGTCTTCTTGTCGAACTCGGCCCGGCTGGGCAGGGCGACCAGGCGACCCCCGGCCGAGGGGAGCGCGGCGGCCACCTTGACCATCTTGGCGGGCGAGGTGCCCGGGTTCGTGACCGAGAGCTTGTATTCGATGGTCTGGCCGGTATAGCGGTGCTCCTGCCCGGCCAGCTTGAGGGCCAGCTGGGGCTGGGTAACCTCGATGCTCCGGGTGACCCGCTGGTCTTCGACCACGGTGTTGACGTCGGGGCTCCGGGCCTCGACGGTGCAGGTTTGAGGGCCCCCGGCGACGGTGTCGACCATCAGGGGTTCCAGCTCGATCCGCTGGCCTGGCTTGATCTCGGAGATGGTCTGCTCGACGATGTCGTCGCGGCCCATCCGGAGCCCGCTGGAGAGCTTGGCCTGGACGATCACGTCGCGAGCCGGGCCGGTCCCGGGGTTCCGGACGGCGATGGTGAAGGTGACCTGGCCCCCTTTGAGCTGGCGGCCCGGCGAGGCGACGGCCTCGACCTTGAGCTTGGGCTCCTGGACCGTCGCGCTGGCCTTCGAGCCGGTCTTGGCGGTCACGGTCGCGGCATGCTCGCAGGGGCTAGCCTCCTTGGCGAGCACCTTGAGGATGATCACCCATTCGCTCCCGGCGGCCAGCATCGGCTTCTTCCACCAATAAAGGGCACTGTCAGCCGGGACCGGCGTGGCTTCGGGGGTGCTGCTGACCAGCTGGAGGGCCTTGGGGAGCTGATAGACGACCGAGACGCCCGAGGCATCGGTGTTGCTCTCGTTCTTTACGACCAGCTTGACCACCGACTCCTTGCCCAGGTTGATCACCGGCTGGGCCTGGACGTCGACGGAGAGCTGGACCCGCTGCCTGCCCGGGCTCAGCCGGTCGGGCTGGATCGCGAAGGGGTCGGAGTCGGTCGACGCCGAGGGCGCTCCCGGGGCCGCCGGGGCACCGCCCGAGGCGGGCAGGGCCGGGGGCAGGGGGGACTTCCCGTCGTCGGCCGCCTGGGCCGGCTCGACCTGGTCGTCCACCTTGGCGGGTCCTTCGACAAGGTCGGGCGGAGGAGGGCCGGGGTCGGCCGGGGGCTCCAGGCTTCCGGAGGAGGAGGGAGGCAATGCGGGGGGGACGGCCAGGTCGGGCACGACTCCCTGGGCCTTCGCCCGGGGACCCTGCGCCTGGGTTGTCGACACCCCGACGACGGCGACCAGCATCGCGACCGCCAGGAATGAGGCCCACCACCGGCCTTGGGTCGAGTCGATTCGCCCGATCATGGGAACGGTCCCCTCCTTGGGAACGGGAACGACCTCGGCCGACCCCCTGCTCGCCTCACGGATCCGATCACCCGGCTCCGTGGCTACGCTGCCCGAGCTTCGAAAGAATTGGCGGGTTGATACCAGATCGAGTCTATTGGGGAAAGGTCAGTCCGCAGGGTCGATCTGCTCCGCCAGCCGGTCGGCGGTCCGATCGGGGTCTTCTCCGGACTCGACCGGCCAGGCTCGGACCTCGGCCAGACCTCGGAACCAGGTCGCCTGGCGCTTGGCGAACTGGCGGGTTCGCAACTGAGTCCGGGCGATGGCCCCGGCCCGATCGATCCGCCCTTCGATCAGATCGAGCGTCTCTCGGTAGCCCACGGCCTGGGCGGCGATGAGGCCTGGAGGCCGGGGGGCATCCCAGAGGAGGCGAATTTCCTCGACCAACCCGCCCTGGAACATGGCCTCGACCCGCCGGTCGATCCGCTCGTTCAACTCGGCCCGGGGGCGTTCCAGCGCGAAGACTCGCACGCTGCTCGGCGCGTGTTGACCGTGCTGGACCTGCTGCTCGCTGAGGGTCCGTCCGGTCGTCTCGATCACTTCGAGCGCCCGGATCACCCGTCGGCGATCGTTGGGATGGAGCCGGCTCGCCGTGCGGGGGTCGAGCCCGGCCAGTCGAGCATGAAGGGCCGGGTTGCCCAGTCGTTCGGCCTCGGTCTCCAGGCGCAGGCGTAATTCCAGGTCGGCGGCGGGGGCGTCGAAGAGACCCCGGAGCATCGCCTTGAGATAGAGCGCGGTGCCGCCCACAAAAAGGGCGCGGAGCCCCCGGGATTTCAGGTCGGCCACGACCCGCAACGCCCGATCTCGGTAATCGGCGACGCTGGCGAGTTCCCAGGGATCGAGGACGTCGATCAGGTGATGGGGAATTCCGCCCCGATCCTCGACGGTCGGCTTGGCCGTGCCGACGTCCATCCCTCGATAGAGCGTCATCGAGTCCAGTGCGATCACCTCGGCACCGAGCCGACGCGCCAGGGCGACGCCCACCGCCGTCTTGCCCACGGCCGTCGGACCGGTCAGGTAAGCCGCGCTATGCAAAGAGTTATCTGTCAAGGAACTCGGCCGATCGGTAGCAAGGAGGCCGCCGGGTTCCCACCCGTTGGATCATCCTTGCTCAGCAAGAGGGTAGAACTTGAAGCGATGATTGTCGGATGACTATGTCGTTTACGTGAATATCGTCGGTTTTTTAATGTCCTGGTAGACAAATCGTCCCGATCGACGATACTATCATTGTCCTCCGCGAAAGTTAAGGCCTGCCGAGTCACCTCCGCCTGACGCCACATTCTTTTGGCCCAGGATTTGCCTTTCTCTCGTGCGTCGATTCTTCCCCTCCAAGATCGATCGAGACCCCCCGAGACATGGTGTCTGGGGGCGATCCTTTCCAGCAGCCTCCGATTATCGATCCTCATGCAAACCAAGCTTCCCGAAATCAATGCCTCGGAACTGAAGGCCGTTCGCGACTTCCTGACCGGAACCACGGACGAGGTCAAGATCCCACGGACGACCAAGCCTTCTCAGCAGCACAACCGGGCCGCCGTCCCGGTCCACAACGGAATTATCCGGGCCCGGACCCGGTCGACCAGGACCGGCGTCTGACGGCATACGCGATGCCCGGCGACCTTCGAAAACGAGCAGGATCCCCCGACCCGGCGGAAGTGCGTCCCCCACGAACGACGATCCATGGTTCCCATTACGGGACATGGTGTTCGTTGTTTCCGTGAACGGGAGACGTCGCTTCCTGCTGGCGTATCCGGGATGAACTCGCCCGATCCGGCGAGACTCATAATTCCCAGACACGTCGGCCGCCGAGGAACATCGTCAGGAACCCGTCCTCGCTGACCTTGAGGGTTGGCCCATGGAGCGAGGCGGCGAGCGCAGCCAGGGTCCGGGCCCCTTCGACGGCCCGGGCCACCTTGAGGGTCTCTGGTGCGATCCGGAGGATGGCCCCGAAGGTCAGGAGTCGCCCGTCTCGATCGGTCACCACCGCGCCGTCGATCCCGGCGAGCGCCTCCAGGACCGAGGGATCGATCTCGGTCAGTCCTCGGCCCCTCACGACATGGTGGAGCGACCGCTTCGCCAGCCTCGGCGAGAGGTTGTCGGGATCTTCCGGGTCGTCGATCGCCACTTCTTCGCCGATCCGGTCAGTTGGTGCGATCAGCTGGGAGATCGAGGCGGCCGGATCTCGTAGGACGACGAAGAGCGCCCCCTTGCGGTCCTCTCCCAGATTCAATGCGGCCTGGAAGATCCGGGCGGCCAGGTCCCGGCAACTGGTGGTCCCCACGGCCTTGCACCAGGTCGCGAATTTGGTGGGGATGTCCAGGAGCCTCCACCGGGCGTCGCTGAAGGAGAACGCCAGGTTGCCCCCCGCGAAGACCTTGATCTCCTGAGAAGGGGTGAGCACCAGGCAGATGTGCCCACCATCGCGGGTCGCCCTCGCGTGATCGCAATAGGCTCGCGGGCAAGGACTTGAGGGAGGGGCCGACCCCTGGGTCAGGTTGGCCCAGCGGGAGATATCCACGGCCCGGCCGAGGTCGCCGTGATGGTCAACGACGTAGACGGTCCGGACGCCGTCGCAGAGTCGATGAAACCCCTTGATCGCCGTCAGGCGGACGCCGTACTTTGGCGCGCCTTGGGTATTGCTCCAGCCCGGCAAGGAAGGGTCATTCTCGGTCCCGAGCAGGAGAGCCCCGGTCGAAACCCGACGATTCTCGTAGGTCGAAAGGGCCGCGACCCGCAGGGCCTCCAGCGCCGTGGGAATTCGGACGGCGTTGGGCGGGGCGAGGAAATCGGTCACGATGAAATCTTCCAGGGCGTACTGGAACATCTCGGCCCGCTGGACCGCCTCGGGGTCGAACATCGCGAGGAAACGGTGGTCCAGCACGCGGATGATCGAGTCGATCAGGCGACGCTCGGCGGGCAGGAAGGGGGTGGGGCTTCCCGGGATCAGCAGGTAACGCGATCCCAGCCACTCGATGGCCAGGCCAATCCCATCGGGATCATCCTCGATCCGGTAGCGTTCTCCCTGCTCCAGCACGTCGACCTGGATGAAACTCCGGTCGCCGGCCAGGTCGAGCGAGGCGTCGGGGAAGAAGTGTTCCAGATTCCGCCGGAGGAACATCTGATAGAGGCCAACCACCTTGGAGGCCGAGCCGCCGGTCGTCCGGTCCGAGTAGGTGGTCGTCTCGAGTTCCATGGTGGCTGACTCCTTCGCCGGGCGACTCGTCGGGCCGGTCGCCGACCCTGAGCCCTTCCCGGATCATTGTAACCAATCCGGGAAAGGGGGGCGGTCCTCGGTCGGCAGTCTTGTACGAGCGACGGGCCGACCGGTGACTCCCCGGTCAATGGAGGATCGAGTCATCATCGGGCCGGTCGAGGGCGACTCGGGCCCTGGACGGGTCGGGCTCGCCCGGCAGGAACGGGAACGCCACGAGCTGCCGAGTGCATCGGAACAGGCGGACCTTGCGGATCGGGCCGCCTGCGCGTGCGATCTCGAAGCTCCCGGCCGGCTCGATCCTCTCGAAAAACCGCTCGTAGCAGGCGGGTTCGTAGGCGATCTCGCTGAAGGAGACGAGGATCCCGTCGTGGCCCACCCAGTCCTCGGGCCGGCTCCAGAAGGCGAAACTCCGGGCATCCTTATGGTTATAGCAGAGGACCGGGACGCCGCTGGCCCGGGTCGCAAAGGCCAGCTGGCCGCTACTGATCCAGTTCCGGGTGAACAGGAATGAGCCCGGATCATCCAGCATCCCGCGCCGATCCAACTCGGCGGCGACCTGGTCCCAGCCGTACATGTCGACCGTCGGGTCGACCTTGGCGGTCAGCCCGGCCTTCTGGAGCATCCCCGTCCTGTACTCGGCGACCATGAAAACGGCGATCAAGAGCGGCACGGCCCCGGCGATAGCCAGTCGCCGCCCCATCTTCGAGGGGTCGAGCCGGTATCGAGCCTCCCAGGCGCGACCCAGGAGCGGGAAGAGGGACAGGTAGCCGACCAGGGTCCAGTGCGGGAGGACCGGCCGGAGGCAAGCGACCGCGGTGAATGCGGCCAGCGGAGCCACCGACTGGCAGATCAGGAACCGCTCGGCGGGGGACGCATCCCGGCGGAACCGCGCCAGGTAACGGGCGAGCAGGACCACCAGGCTCAGCCAGATCCAGGGGAACAGGTAAGCCGCCTGCCCCCCGATCGCCGAGACCAGCGTGTCGAGCCGGAGCTGATTCCTGGCCATCGCCCGCTCCCCCTGGAACGCGAACGAGGCCCACTCGTGCGTGGCGTTCCAGGCGATCACCGGCGAGAAGGCCGCCAGGCCGATCGCCATGGCCAGATACGGGCCGGGCTTCCGGAGGACTCGCCGGGCCGAGGGCTCGGCCAGGATGTACAGGAAGGCGCCGGTGGGCAGGAAGACCGCGTGGTATTTGCTGAGCATCGCCCCGCCCCAGGCCAGGCCGATGGCGGCCCAGTTCCGCAACCGGTCGGGCTCCTCGAACGCGATCGCCAGCCGATCCAGGGTCAAGAGCCAGAAGAACAGGAGCGGCCCGTCCGGCAGGGCGAATGTGCTCGCTGCCGCCGTGTGATAGGCCGACACATTCAGGGCGATCGCGGCGCAGACGCCCGCCCAGGGGCCGAACAGCCGCGAGGTCAGCCGGGCCATCAGCCAGGTAGAGCCGGCGAAGAGCCCGACGAAGCCCAGCCGGAGCGCGAACGTCGATGGATACCCGCCCGTCACCAGCAGGCCCAAGGACTCGACCACCGCCAGCATCGGAGGATGGTCGAAGTAGCTCCAGTCGCGGTGGACCGTGAACAGGTAGTGATACGCCTCGTCGGTTCCCGGTCCCAGGCTCGCGGCCCACGCCAGGCGAATCAGGCCGGTGGCGACGATCAATCCCCAGAGCGTTCGGCGCGGCGTCATCGTCCATGACCTCGTGAGGGCCGACATCCACCCCTCGGGCCGATGGTTCGAGTCGATCCATCGGCGGGGGGATCGCCGGAGAGTCGCGGCATCTTACCGATTCTCTCGGCCTTGGCGACGCCAAAGTGCCACTCTTCTGCCCCCTTCCCTGGACCCGAAGCCCCCAATCGACCGATTTTAACCGGTGTGATGGCCTCGAAGGCAACCGGCCTTGCCCCCGACCCGGACGATCGCTACGATCCGGCCCGCTCGCCGGTCGCCGTCGACCCGTCTTTCCGACCCGGCCCCGGAATGGAGTCCCGACACGATGAACGTTCGCCGCAAATGGATCCGCAGGCTCCTCCTGGTCGGACTGGCCGTGTTCGCAACGGAGCAGACCTGGAGGCATGGCCACGATTACATCTTCGCCGACCGGTTGGCCCAGGTCGAGCCGGGGCGGATCTACCGAGGGGCCTGGCAGAAGCCCTGGCCGATGCGCCGACTGGTCCGCGACTACCACATCAAGACCGTGGTCGCCCTGGCCCACCCCCCCGAACACGACCTGCCGATCCAGGAGAAAGCCCTGGCCGGCGAGCTGGGGATCCGCTGGCTCCACGTCCCGATCGTCGACATCCGAGGGACCAACGACCGTGATGCGATCTCCGATCAACTCGAGATCGCCGCGGCCGCGGTCGCCGATCCAAAGAACCAGCCGGTCTATTTCCACTGCCATCACGGGATCAACAGGGCCTCGATGGTCCAGATGGCCTACCGGATGCTCTATTGCGGCTGGTCCCTGGAACAGGCCAGCGACGAGATCGACCGCGATTTCGGGCTGGTCGAGGTCTCGCGAGGGCCGGACTACCGCCACATGGAAAACTTTTATCGAGAACGCGTCCTGCCTCGAAGGCTGGTCGACGAATCGAAGGTCGCGCCGGCGACGGCCCGCACGAACCAACCTTCCCTGGTGAAGTGAAGAACCGGGCTTGATTCGGCAGGGTTGACCCCTAGAATGATTTTCCGACCAAGATCCCGAGCCATCCGGAAGTCCCGGTGGTGAGCCGGGGTCCAGGCAAGAACGCCCGGTCATCCCGGGGTTTGGGGGTCCCTCGATTGAACATCCGCCCCGCTCGGGTTGGTGACGTGCCTTCTATCCAGGATCTGATCCGCACGTTCGCCGACAAGAAGCTGATGATCCGGAGGTCGCCGGGCGAACTTTACGAGTCGATCCGAGAATTTTTCGTCGCGGTCGACGACGGTGGCCGGGTTATCGGGTGTGCCGCCCTCCATGTTTTCTGGGAAGACCTTGCCGAGCTGAAATGCCTGGCCGTCGCCCAGGAGGCGCAGGGCCTTGGGGTGGGCCGTCGGTTGGTCGAGGCGTGCTGGAAATCGGCCGCCGAGCTGGAGATCAAGACGGTCTTCACCCTGACCTACGTGGCTGACTTCTTCGAGCGTTGTGGATTTCGAACGATCGACAAGGCGGAACTCCCGCACAAGATCTGGAACGAATGCGTGCGATGCCCGCTGTTCCCCAACTGTACCGAGATCGCCCTGACCCGAGAGACCGAGGCATCCGTGCCCTCGGCCAATGGGATCCCGGCGATGGCGGTCGTCTGAGGACGCTCCGGTGGGCATCTCGGATGCCCGATTGCGGAGCCTGACGCTCGTCGGACCTTGCAAGTCAGCGGTCTCGTCATTCTGGGCTTGAGATCCGCAATCTCCCGCCCGCCGTCAGGCCGAGACGGCGGGCGTGACCGGATCGACTCGCCGGTGCCGCTCGGGGCGTTCGATCTCGAAATGGCGGTCGTCATCTTCGAATGCCAGATTGAGGTGCCCGGGCTGGCCCGGCTCGATCCGGCAGACCCGGATCCGGAGGATGTCGCCAGATCGGTGCGTGATCTCGACCCACTGCCCCTCTTTACGCTTCAAGACAAGCATGATCGGTTCCTTAATGGTTGACAAAAGTTCCTGACTCGCGGAGACGGATGATCGAGTGGCGGTCGACAACGGGGCGCGACGGCTCTCGGGCCGCGCGATGGGTCGCCCCAGGGGGCGTTCAGGCCTCGATCGGCTGGAGGTCGAGGGCCTGATTCCGCTTGCGGCTGGCCCTCCGACGTCGCCAGGTCAGCCGGTTGGCCTTTCCCAGGGCGTCATAGGGGTCGGAAAGCAGTTCCAGGGCCTTCTTGTGCAGCCGGGTGACCTCGGACTGCGAGCATTGGAGATCCTCGGCGATCTCGGCCTGGGTCTTGCCATAGAGATAGTAAAGCCGGCAGACCTCGGCGTGCTTCTTGGGGAGCTTGCGGAGCCAATGCTCGACCGAGTCGGCGTCGTCGATCTCGGATCCGACGGCCGGCGGCTCGAAGGCCACCAGGACCTTGCCATGCTCCTCGTTGACTGGGGTCAGCGTGACGACATTGGGGGCGTTCTCGCGGTCGGTCTCCCAGCCCGAGAGTCCCATCGCCCGGCCGACGTCGACCAGAGCGCCTCGGATCCGGAAGCGGGCGAAGGTCGCAAATCGGATGTTCCGCGACGGGTCATAAGAACGAGCGGCCTCGACGAGGGCCATGCAAGCGGCCGACTCGAATTCGTCCTTCCAGTGCTGGAACATCGCCTTGAGCGGCTTGGCGAGCTTCCGGGCCAGGGGGAGGAATTGCTCGGCCAGGGCACGCTGTTCCTCGGTCAGGGGCCTCGGGGCCTCCCGGACCTTGCATGGCCGGGAGGGTACGCCCCGGGCGGGGCCTCGCCCCGGCCCGGACTTCCAGCGGTTCGACGAATTGGCCACGGGCGCAGATGGCTTCAACAGGTCCATGAGTGTACTCCCGGATTCGGAATCGAGCCAGTGGGTCAAGATACGGTCGATGCGTCCTGCGATCGCAGACGTCGCGATCAGACGCCCGAGCCGCCCTCGCCCAGGAGCTGGAGGGCCTCGATCCGGTTGGCCCGGAGCTGGGCCAGGATCCGGGAATGTCGGGACCGGCATCGGTCGAGATGGGCCTCGCCGAATCGGCTGTTGCTGCCGGGGGAGTCGAGATTCGACCGGGCGTCGGTGATCCGGGTCCGGCTCGCGGAGAGCTCGTCCATCAGCCGATCGTTGGATAACATCAATTGAGCCAGGCGTTCCAGAGGGTTCGAGGCGATCGGCGGGACCGCCTTCTTCGGTTCTTGGTGGGCCAAGGTGGGGACCATGGGAGCGGGAGCATTCTCGAAGGGGGAGAGGTAAGCGACGGCAACGGGGGTGGGGCAAGTCATGGGAGCGATCCTCCGGTCATGGAGTTTTGCGGCAATCATCGCCGCAGGGGTTCGGCCAACTTTGGCCATCACCTCTTCTGCACGTCATCAGTTTATTAAGCTCAACCGAGAGGTTAATTCCCTGATCCGCAAATATTCCCGAAAACGAAAACATGGCCCGACCATCACCTCCAGAGGACGTTTCATTGGGTAGGAAACCGAAAAAAAAGGGCGACCAGGCCGGGGATGCCCTCCCTGATATTCGGTATAATCCCGTTTGCGGTAACGTTGTCCCGGATGCTGATCCCGAGTGGATCGGTCGAGTTCGCCGGAACCTGGTCGCGTGGTATGAGGGGGCACACCGGCCACTCCCCTGGCGTGAGGACCGAGACCCCTATCGGATCCTGGTCTCGGAAATGATGCTGGTCCAGACGACCGTGGCGGCCGTCATCCCCTACTTTGGCCGATTCTTGGACCGGTTCCCGACCGTCGAGGCGTTGGCCGATGCCGACGAGGCCGACGTCCTCAAGTCCTGGGAGGGCTTGGGTTACTATCGAAGGGCTCGCCAGCTCCACACGGCCGCTCGGGTGATTGTCGGGATGCATGGTGGCGTTTTTCCCGATGATCCCCAGGCCATTCTCGCCCTGCCCGGAGTCGGCCGATACATCGCGGGAGCGCTCCTCTCGTTCGCCTTCGATCGCCCCGCGCCGATCGTGGAGGCCAACACTCAGCGCGTCCTGGCTCGATGGCTCGCCTGGGATGAGGATCTGAAGACGACCCGGTCGCAGGCCCGACTCTGGGAGGCCGCCGGCCGGCTCGTCCCCGAATCCGGGGCCGGGATCTTCAACCAGGCCTTCATGGAACTCGGGGCCCTGGTCTGCTTGCCGAAGGCCCCACTTTGCCTGACCTGCCCCATTTCAGAGGATTGTTTGTCCCGAAAACTAGGTGTCCAGGATCAGATCCCTCGCGCCATCCCCAAGGTGCCGCCCAAGGAAGTGGCCGAGACCGGCATCCTGGTTTGCCGGGAGGGTCGTTACTTGATCGTTAAGCGAGGGGCGGGGAGGCTCTGGGAGGGGTTCTGGGAATTTCCGACGCTCCACGTCGCGGGTCCCGACCCGGCCGGGCGGTCGTCGGGCGAGCCGCTGGACCTGGCCGAGGGGGTCTCTCGACTGACGGGTGTCCGCGTCTCGGTCGGCCCGGTCTCGAAGACGATCCGGTTTGGCGTCACCACGCACAAGGTCACGCTCGAGGTCCGACACGCGTCGTGGCTGGGAGGGAAGCCGGTCCCCGGCCCGGGCCTGGTGGACGTGGCCTGGGAACCAATCGAGGCCCTGGGACGTCTGACCATGAGCTCCCCTTCGCGACGGATTATCGACTGGCTCTCCCGAGGCGGCATGGTTCCCGAGTCGGAGTCTGGCCGATCGGAGGGAGACTTCCTCTTCCCCGCGTCCTAGGGTTCTGGTCTCGGCGTGGCTGGTCGCCTTGCGTGGGGGCGAAACGTACTTTAGAATGAGTCAGTTGGCGAATGACGAGGAGGGTCTGACGACCATCCCCCAGGGACGATCGGGACATTCCACCAACATTCCCGGTCCGGTCCGGGACCAAGGCGATGGACGGCCCGTCATTCTCCTTCATCAACCTTTCGAATGTGGCGGCGAGGCGAGCTCCGGCCCGTCCTTGCTCGCCGTTATGCTCCGACTCGACCCGATGCTGTCTGCACGGCCGGGTTCCCCCGTTTCCGAGGGACGAAAGGACTAGGCATGCCATCGGGTAAGGACATCACGGGCGGCGGATCGGGCGGTGGTGGGAAGCGTGGGGGAGGTGGGGGAGGGAGTCCGCCCACGGGGACGGCCAGCAATACCAAGAAGAACGCCTACTGCTCCTTCTGTCGGAAGAGCTATCGCGACGTCGGCCCGCTGGTCGAAGGGCCCGGCGACGTCTATATTTGCGGCGAATGCATCGAACTCTGCCAGTCGATCCTCGACCAGGAGCGGCGGCGGCGGGGCGTTCCCAAGACCCTCTTCACCGACATCCCAACCCCTCGCGAGATCAAGGAACAGCTCGACGCTTACGTGATCGATCAGGACCGGGCCAAGAAGGTCCTCTCGGTCGCCGTCCACAATCATTACAAGCGGCTGGTCCACGCCGAGGAAAACGACACCGAGATCGAGCTCGACAAGTCGAACATCCTCCTGATCGGCCCCACCGGCTGCGGCAAGACCCTGCTGGCCCGGACCCTGGCCCGGATCCTCAACGTCCCCTTCGCGATCGGCGACGCGACCACCCTGACCGAGGCGGGTTACGTCGGGGAGGATGTCGAGAATATCCTCCTCAAACTCCTGCACGCGGCGGACTTCGACCTGGAGAGCGCCCAGCGTGGGATCATCTACATCGACGAGATCGACAAGATCGGCAAGACGAATCACAACGTCTCGATCACCCGAGACGTCTCGGGCGAAGGGGTCCAGCAGGCCCTCTTGAAGATGCTCGAAGGGACCATCGCCAACGTACCGCCCCAGGGGGGCCGCAAGCACCCCGAGCAGCAGTACATCCAGATGGACACGACGAACATCCTGTTCATCTGCGGAGGGACGTTCGTCGGCCTCGACAACCTGATCGCCCGGCGAGTCGGGCGGAAGACGATCGGCTTCGGGAGCCAGACCGAGGCCGAGCACAACGGCGAACTGGGCGATCTTCTCGATCGGGTCACGTCCGACGACATCCTCGAATACGGGATGATCCCCGAGTTCGTGGGTCGGTTGCCGATCACCTGCCCTCTGATGCCGCTCGACGTCGATGCCCTGGTCCAGATCATGACCGAGCCGAAGAACGCGCTCGTCAAGCAGTACAAGCGGTTCTTCGAGATGGAGCAGGCCGACCTCGAGTTCACGCCCGAGGCCTTGATCGAGATCGCCAAGAGAGCCAAGGCGAAGGACACCGGGGCTCGTGGCCTCCGCTCGATCGTCGAGGAGATCATGCTCGAAGTGATGTACGAGCTGCCCGATAAGGCCGCCAAGGATAAGGGTAAGTACATCATCACGCCCGAGGTCGTCCGCAAGGAGAAGAAACTCTTCGACACCCCGCCGATCCCGATCCCGTCGGCCAAGGAACGGAAGAAGGAGAGCGCCTGATCGGGGCCGCCGGCTCGATGCACTCCGACGAGCGGAAGATCTTCCTCCGGGGGGTCCGGGTTCATAACCTGAAGGGGGTCGACCTCGACCTCCCGCTCCACCGGCTGGTCGCCTTCTCGGGCGTCTCCGGTTCGGGCAAGAGTTCGCTGGCCTTCGACACGCTCTATGCCGAAGGCCAGCGGCGCTACGTCGAGACCTTCTCGGCCTACACCCGGCAATTCCTGGAACGGCTCGACAAGCCCGACGCCGACCGGATCGACGGTATCCCCCCGGCGATCGCGGTCGCCCAGCGGTCTGGGGGGCGTCGGTCGAGCCGGAGCACCGTGGGATCGATCGCCGAGATCCAGGACCACCTGGCCCTCCTCTATGCCCGGGTCGGTCGAGTGACCTGCGCGAACTGCGGCCAGGTCGTCGAGCCCGCCGACCCCTCGGCGGTCGTCCGGGCGATCGAGGGGCTGACCGAAGGAACTCGCTACCTCATCGGATTCCCGCTCGACCTTCGCCCCGACTCCGACCGGGCTGCCCTGGCCGACGCCCTCCGAGCCGAGGGGTTCACCCGGGTCCGGACCGGTGGAGAGCTGGTCCGTCTCGAATCGGGGCCGCTTCCCGAGACGACGGGGTCGACGATCGACGTGATCGTCGACCGTCTGACCCGGGGGGCCGAGGGGACCGGACGTCGCCTTGACTCGATCGAGACCGCCTTCGCCAAGGGGCTCGGCCGATGCCGGGTGATCGTCGAGGGTGACGGGAAGGAAACGACCTTCTCCCGAAAACGGCAATGTCCCGGATGCGGGACGTTGCGCGCCGATCCTGATCCTCGCCTATTCAGGCCCAACAGCCCACTCGGGGCCTGCCCGACCTGCGAAGGGTTGGGCGTGGTCATCGACCTCGACCCGGCTCGGATCGTCCCGGACCCTTCGAAGACCCTCCGCGAGGGGGCCATCGCCCCGTGGACCACGCCAAGCTACGAGTCGAACCGAAACGACCTGATCCAGGCCGCTCCCCGGATGGGCTTGCCGCTCGACGCCCCATTCTCGGATCTCACTCCGGATCAGGTGGAGTTGATTTACGCGGGGGCCGCGAAATTCGGCTTCCAGGGGATTCGTCGGTTTTTCCGAAGGCTGGAGTCGAAGGCGTACAAGATGCACGTCCGGGTCTTCCTCAGCCGATGGCGGGGGGCTCACCCCTGTCCCGACTGTCGAGGGGCCCGGCTCCGGCCCGAGGCCCTGTCGGTCCTGGTGGATGGGGTCGATATCGCGAGCCTCTCGAAGCGGACGATCCGGGACGCTCGCGCGTTCCTGGCCGGGGTCTCGACGAGCGAGGCCGGGAATCCGGTGGCGCTCCGGGTCCTGGATCAGGTTCGGGGTCGGCTCGACGCGCTCGACCGGATCGGGCTGGACTACCTGACCCTGGACCGGCCGGCCCGGACTCTTTCCGGCGGCGAGGCCCGTCGGCTGGCCCTGGCCTCGGCCCTGGGTTCGGGGCTGGTCAACACGCTCTACGTCCTCGACGAGCCCTCGGTCGGCCTCCACCCGCGCGACGTGGGCCGCCTGATCGCCACGATGGCCGGGCTCCGCGACGCGGGGAACTCGGTGGTCGTCGTCGAGCACGACGAGGCGATCCTCCGGGCCGCCGACTGGCTGGTCGACATCGGGCCGGGGGCGGGCGAGTCGGGGGGGCGCGTCCTTTATGAAGGACCGCCCGAGGGCGTCGCCAACGTCTCCGAATCGGCCACCGGGGCGTTCCTCTCGGGGCGGAGTCGGCTCGCGGTTCCCGAGAAGCGCCGGGTTCCCAGGGGGCAGATCCTCCTCCGGGGGGCGACCGGCAACAATTTGCAAGACATCGACGTCTCGTTTCCCATCGGGGTCCTCTGCGTGGTCACGGGCGTCTCGGGCTCGGGCAAGAGTACGCTGGTCGACGAGACCCTGCACCCCGCCTTGATGAAGGCAATCCGCCACGAGCCGCTTCCGGGGCTCCCTTTCCGGGACGTCTCGGGCATCGAGGGGCTGGCCGACGTGGTGATGGTGGATCAGTCGCCGATCGGCCGGACCTCGCGGTCGAACCCGGTGACGTACCTCAAGGCGTTCGACGAGATCCGCCAGACCTTCGCCGCGACCCACGAGGCGAAGACGCGGAACTTCGGCCCGAGTAAGTTCAGCTTCAACGTCGAAGGGGGGCGCTGCAACGTCTGCGAGGGGTCCGGCGATTTGACCATCGACATGCAATTTTTGGCCGATGTCCGGATGCGATGCCCGGAGTGCCGGGGGACCCGCTATCGCCCCGAGGTCCTTGAGGTCCGCTACGGCGGCAAGACGATCGCCGAGGTCCTCGACCTGACCGTCCGCGAGGCGTTCGGCTTCTTCCGGAACAAGCCCAAGGTCCAGGCCCGGCTCCGCCCCTTGATGGACGTGGGGTTGGAATACCTCCGACTGGGCCAGCCCGCCACCACGCTCTCGGGAGGCGAGGCGCAGAGGCTCAAGCTCGCCGGCTTCCTCGCCTCGTCCCCCGCCGCGATGACCCGGGCCGCGAAGGGGCCGAAGACCCTCTTCCTCCTGGACGAGCCGACCACCGGGCTCCACCCGCAGGACGTGGCCAAGCTCCTGGAGACCCTGAACCGCCTGCTCGACCTGGGGCACTCCCTGATCCTGGTGGAGCACGGCCCCGACGTCCTCAGGGCCGCCGACTGGATCATCGACATGGGCCCCGAGGCCGGGGACCAGGGGGGCCGGATCGTCGCCGAGGGGACACCCGAGGAGGTCGCGAAGATCGACACCCACACCGGCCGGGCGCTGGCGGGGTTGCTCGCCGATCGGATATAAACGGATGGGATGATCGGACCTCAATCCGGGTGAAGACCCATGAACGGCGTTTCGACGACATTGCCCATCCCGACCGACCGGATTGCCGAGTTTTGTGAGCGCAACCACATCGCGAAGCTGAGCCTCTTCGGCTCCGCGATCCGCGACGATTTCAGGCCCGAGAGCGATGTCGACGTGCTGGTCGAATTCGAGCCCGGGCAGGTGCCCGGCCTGGGATTCTTCGGGATGCAGGAGGAATTGTCGGAGATCTTCGGCCGAAGGGTCGATCTGAACACGCCCGCCTGGCTGAGCCAGTATTTCCGGGTCCAGGTCCAGTCCGAGGCGCTCCCGCTTTATGTCCAGGCACGATGACCTGACTTACCTGAAACACATGCGGGATTATGCGGCCGAAGCCGTATCCTTCACCCGCGATCGGAGGCGGGCCGACCTCGACACCGATCGGATGCTGATGCTGGCCGTCTGTCGACTCCTGGAAATGATGGGGGAATCGGCCTGCCAACTCCCGGCGAGTTTCCGCGAGCGGGAGACTGAGATCCCCTGGAAACAAATCATCGGCGTACGTCATCGCCTGGTCCATGCCTACGATCAGGTTGACCTGGATATCATCTGGAACATCGCGATTGGTGATTTGCCACCCTTGATCGCGGCACTCGATCGCGTGCTGTCGGAGATGGGGAAACGTCTACCCGGAACGATCGAATAGTTCAGTTCAGGGTCCCGGGAATGCCGGTGAGGCTGGTCCCGGGGATGCTCCAAGGGACCTGCTGGGATTGCGATCGGCCTGGCTGCCTATCGTCGGCCACTGAGCTTTCGGACCTGGTCCAGGCGTCACCGACTCAGCGGATCACTCGCATCTTGGGATTGGACTTCCTGAAGGCCGCCGTTCCCTCGGCGGTGACTCCCGTCCCCACGACCGTGACCTGCTGGCAGTTCGCCAGCCCGGTGAGATGGGCCAGTCCGGCGTCGGTCACCTTCGTCTCGTCGAGGAACAGCATGTCGAGTTTCTTGAGGCCAGCCAGATGGACCAGCCCTGCATCGGTGATTGCCGTGCGTTGAAGATTGAGATTGAAGAGGTTTGAGAGCCCGGCAATGGGTGCCAATCCCGCATCGGTGATCCGCGTGCCGTCAATATGGAGATCCTTCAGCGAGGAGAGTTTTCGAACGTGAACCAGGCCCGCATCACCGATCGGGGTATTGCTGAGGTGAAGATTGGCCAGTTTTCTGAAGTTCACCACCGGGGCTAGGCCCTCGTCGGTGATCGGCGAGTCCCTGAGGGTCAGAATCGCCAGTCCTTCCAGGCCCGATAATGGAGCGAGGCTATCCACTCGGGAACCGCCGAGATTGAGGATTGCGAGCCGACTCATCCCCCGGAGCCGAGCCAGCCCCGAGGTTGTGACCGGGCATCTGAGCAATTGAAGCCATCGGAGGTCGAGGTGTTCCAGGTGGGCCAATGCGGCATCGCTCACGGAGCCACTCTCGATATGCAGTTTCTCGAGGTGGGTGAGTTTCGAGAGGAAGGCCAGGTCGGCATCGGAGACCGGGCAACCTATGAGGTTCAACTCTCGAAGTTCCTTCAAGCCCCCAAGGCTCGCCAGGCCAGGCCCCTTGATCTCACAGAAACTGAGGTCCAGATTGTGGAGTTGGGAGAGCCCTCGGAGGTGGACGAGCCCGGCGTCGGTGACCGACCGGCATCCATTGAGCTGGAGGCTCTTCAGATGATCGAGGCGACCCACCTCGGCCATCAGGGCGTCGGTCGCCTTGTCGCCCTGACCTCCGATGAGCTGGACCTCGACGACATCGGCCAGATATTCGACCCCGACAGCATCGATCAACCACTTGGGCCAGGGTTGAGGGGGCATCGCGGGCGGGTTGGTGTTGAGATCCATCCACTCCCAGTCGTACTGGACGCGGCCCCCCGCCGCCTCGATCGCCTCGACGGCCTGGCGTTGGACCCGGGCTCGATAGGCGATCCACCCCAGTCCTCCGCCGATCACGAGGACCAGGACGATCAGCGCCCGGACGCTCAATCGTAGGGGGATCCTCCGCCACCAGGGCTTTCGAGGAGTCGACTGTTCCACCGTCGAATACCTCCTTGTCGATCGATTTCGTGAGGTGATGTTAGCTTGTCTCATGCCCCCGGTCCACCGACAACCGACCGGGGGCCATTGATCGCCCCGGCGGAATCTCCTACCCTGAGTCCTGAGTCCCCCGAGTCCCCCGAGTCGTGCCCAGGAGAGCCGCCGATGGCCGCCAATGCCCCCTTGCCGATCGACGCACCCGCGCCGCTGAGCCCCTCGACTCGCGTCCTCCTGGGGCCTGGCCCGAGCGACGTCCATCCTCGGGTCCTGGCCGCGCTGGGGATGCCGCTCCTGGGGCACCTGGACCCCGAGTTCGTTGCGTTGATGGACGAGACCCAGGGCCTGCTCCGGCACGTCTTCCGGACCGAGAACAAGCTGACGATGGCGGTCTCGGGCACGGGCTCGGCGGGGATGGAGGCGGTGGTCGTCAATCTGATCGAGCCGGGCGACAAGATGCTGGTCTGCGTCAACGGGGTCTTCGGCGCCCGGATGGTTGACGTGGCCGAGCGGGCCGGGGCGCAGGTCACGGCGATCGAGCGGCCTTATGGCGAGGTCTTCGACCCCGAGGAGGTCAAGGCGGCGATCCTCCGGGTCGGCCCCAAGTTGGTCGGGATCGTCCACGCCGAGACCTCCACCGGGGCCTGGCAGCCGGTCGAGGAGATCGCCGCGATCGCCCATGAGGCGGGGGCGATGATCGCCATCGACACCGTGACCTCGCTGGCGGGCGTGCCGGTCGAGATCGACGCCTGGGGGATCGACGCGGTCTATTCCGGCACCCAGAAGTGCCTGAGCTGTCCGCCGGGGCTGGCCCCGGTCTCCTTCAGCGCCCGGGCCGCCGAGGTCATCGCCAACCGGAAGACCAAGGTCCAGAGCTGGTATCTGGACATGCAGATGATCCAGCGCTACTGGGGGAGCGACCGCTTCTATCACCACACCGCGCCGATCAGCATGAACTACGCCCTCCGGGAGGCGCTGGCCCTGGTCGTGGAGGAGGGCCTGGAGGCCCGACACGCCCGTCACTTGAAGAACCACAAGGCCCTGAAGGCCGGGCTGAGCGCGATGGGGCTTTCCTACATCACCGCCGAGGGGCACCAGCTCCCGCAGCTCAACTGCGTCCGGATTCCCGAGGGGGTCGACGACATGGCCGTCCGGAAGCGGTTGCTGACCGGCTGGGGGATCGAGATCGGCGGCGGGCTCGGGCCGTTCAAGGGGCAGGCCTGGCGGATCGGCCTGATGGGTCACGGGTCGAGGCCCGCGAACGTCACCCTGGTCCTCGCCGCGCTGGAGACTTGCCTGCGCGACCTCGGCCATGCCGTGGAGCCGGGTGCGGCGCTGGCGGCGGCCTCGGAGGTTTATTCCGGGAACTCGCAGGCCGCCGCCCGTTGAGCAGGGCTATCGCCGGTCGATCGCGCGGCGGATCGGAGAGGGGCTTTACTCAATCCGCGAAATTTGATGAAGTCTTGATGACACAGCCCTCCCCCCGGGTTGAGCATCAACCATGATTCCGCCGCACGCGACCGACCTTTCCGAAGACACCAGGAATTTCTTCAACGGGCTCAAGCCCAGGCGTCGGGATCCGCCCTGGAAAGGTGAGCCGCTCGTCTCGCTGATCTGCGGCGGCATGGCCATCGTCCTCGGTGGCATCAACCTGGCCGCTTTCCTGGGCTACTCCGCGAGATCCCTGCCCAACCTGGTCCGTCGAGCAACGATCGTCCTCGACGATTCCTCAAATCGGGTGGTCCTGGGCTGGTGGTATGTGCCGGACGAAGGCTTCTGGACGTTGGTTGCGCCGGGGCTGCTGCTGGCGACCATCGGACTTTACCCCACTCGCCGAGGGGGTCGTCCGATCACCAGCGCGATCGGCTTCGTGGTGAATGTACTGGCCTTCGTGGCCGGGATGATCCTCGGCTTCACTGATTACCGAGTCTGGTGAGGGCCAGGAGTGCCCCAATATTCTCGACCGATCGGCGAAGTCTCTGCGGCTGGCCGGTCCACTTACGGGACAGGTTCGCTCCAGATCACACAGGGGGCTTTCGCGATGGCGATCGACCAATTGATCTTCGTCGGTCTCAACGGATACGTCGCGGCCCTCCACCGCGAGACGGGGGAGATCGTCTGGTCCAATAAGACCTTGCGTAAAGGATCCGTGACCCTGCTGCTTGACGACGACCTGCTCATTGTCTCATCGAACGGTTACCTCTACGGCCTCGATCCCGAGACCGGCACGGTCATCTGGCACAACCCGATGAAAGGTTTCGGGATGGGCGTCCCGACGGCCCTGGCGTCGGTCCGAGGTCAGGTCAACATCTCGCTCATCGAACAAGTCGTGGCGATGCAGCAAGCGGCATCATCCGCGACCTCCTGATCGGATACCCCTGCTAGAGAGGGGACGGGCCGATGCTGCGGGCATCGGCCTTCCGTCCACTCGGGGAGATCCTCGCCGGCTCACTCCGGCTTGCTGGCTTCCTCGGCCTTGGGTTCGATCGTCGCCGGTTCGGTCGGGGTGGCGGCCGGTGCCTCCGGCGCTTCTTTCTCCTTGGCGACCTCGGCCTCGTTCTGCGGGGTATTCGGGACGTCGATGGTCGGCGAGGACGGATTCTCGTTGACCGTCTTCGCCGCCTCGGACGGGGTGGCCATGCTGTCGGCCGGATCGGTCACGGCCTGGTCGCCACATCCGGCGAGGGCTAGCAAGGCCGCGGTCGCCCAGGTCAGTTTCTTCGACATGATTGTTGCTCCCGGTTCGAGTTGGGAAGGGATCCGGTTCGGAGACCACGCCGGATCATCTCCGCAAACTCGGGGCCATACCGATCGAGCTGGCCGCTCGGGAATTCGGCGGATCTTCGACGCGATCGATCCAGCCCGGCGATTCAGGCCTCGGCCGCCCACTCGGCGACCGCCTCTCCTTCGGCGGCGTCGGTCCTGGGGCGAGAGGCCAGTCGACCGGCCTTCGGCAGCGTGACCGCGGCCAGCGCCAGGGCGAGCAGGGCGATCGCGGAGGCCTCCCAGAACGGGGCGGCGGTGTTACCCCGGCCGAAGAGGAGATTGGCGATCACGTAGTTGATCATCCTCGCCAGGGTCTGCGCCGAGGAGAGCGTTCCGAAGACGGCCCCTTGCTCCCCCTCGGGCGTGATCCTCGAGAGCAGGCCGCTGATCGCGGGCGAGGCGAACCCCTGGCCGATCCCGACGAGGGTCGTCACCAGCAGGATCGCCGGGGTCCCCCGGGCGACCCCGAGGCCGGCGAAGCCGAAGACCAGCAGGATCAGGCCGATCACGATCATCCGGGGCTCGCCGAGCTTCGGGGCGAGCCTCCGGACCAGCCCCCCTTGGACCATCGCCGTGACCAGCCCGAGGTACGTGAACCCGGCCAGGACCCCGGTCGCCCCCCATCCTTGACGCTCGCCCAGATAGAGGCTGAAGGTCCCCTCCAGGGCCGCGAAGCCCAGGGTCGCGAGGGCTCCCAGGCCGATCATCCGTCCGACTCCCGGCAGGACCAGGGCGTCGATCAGGCCTCGACGGCTGACGACCCTGGCGGATTGTCGGGAGCGGACATCGGCCGGGAGCGACTCGGGGAGCCTCAGGACGACCAGGATCCAGGCCACCGTCGAGAGCAGGGCGGCGGCCAGGAATGGGACCCGGAGCCGCCACTCGGCGGGGACCGGAAGCTCGACCAGCGCCAGGGCCAGGAGCGGCCCCAGGACGAACCCCAGGCCGAAAGCCATGCCGATCAGGCCGTAGCCCCGGGAACGCTCCTCGGGCTTGGTCACGTCGGCCACGTAAGCCTGGGCCACCAGGATATTACCTCCCGAGGCCCCATCGAGGAGCCGGGCCAGGAACATCACCTCGAAGTTATTCGAGAGCCCCAGGATCACGAACGAGACGGCCGTGCCGAACTGGCTGGCGGCCAGGACGGGCCGGCGCCCGTATCGGTCGCTCAACCGGCCCAGGATCGGCCCGGTGACGAGCTGCGCCATCGGATAGGCGGCCAGGAGGAGCCCGATCTGGAGCGACGAGAACCCGTATTCCCGGGCGAACGGGGCAAGCAAGGGCATCACGATGCTGAAGCCGAGCAAGTCGACCAGCACGATCGAGACCACGAGACCCAGCGGCGACAGCTTCGACAATTCCCCGCCCCCAAACGCGACCCATCAAGAATCGGAGGCCGGCAGGGCGGATTTCGCCCCGCGCTCGACATCCTTCAACAACCCGGCCTGGACCTTCAGGAGCAGGACCAGGCCCCACGATGCCCCGGCCAGGAAGCCTATCGCCGAGGCCGAGGCCGCGAGATGCGCCCCACCCCCGCCGAGCCACCCCGTCCCCGCCGAGATCCCGACCAGTCCCAGGCCCCAGGGCAGATAGGCCCGGGCCTTCCGCCGGTTCTTCTCGGCCTGGGCCTTGACCCACTCGGGCAATCCGGACCCTTCCGCCAGCCGATCGACCCGCCGGGCCGATGCCCGGACCTGACCGAAGGCCAGCCCATAGGCCGCCAGGGTCGCCCCGATCGCCAGGACCCCGATCCGGGGGTGATTCCGGCCGGGCCCGAGCATCCCCGAAGCCTGGGCGATCCCCATCAGCAGCAAGGAAGTCAGGGCGAGGGCCGGGAACGGGCGGAGCATGGCGGTGGGGACTCGGGCGGTGGGCGGTCGGGGCTCGATCCGCCAGAGTACGCCACCGGCCGCCCGTTTGGCAACGAAGGACGTCGCGGGTAAACTATCTCAGTCCGACACGGGGAATTTTCTCCCGCCTCCCTCTCCCTCTGGGAGAGGGCCGGGGTGAGGGTCTTCCGGATCTCCGCCGAGACTCGGAATTGGGTCGTCGAGGGCCCACCAATCGAGCGGTGGCCCTCACCCCGGCCCTCTCCCAGAGGGAGAGGGAGGCAGAAAACGATCGATCAGCAAGTGAGGATTTGGCAGACCAATGACATCGCCAATCGAAGGGCCAGCCTCGTGAACGACGCCTGGATCGCCGACCGGATGAAGCACATCGACGCCTCGGGCATTCGCAAGGCCTTCGACATGGCCAAGTCGATGAAGGACCCGATCAACCTCTCGATCGGCCTGCCCGACTTCGACGTCGCCGACCCGGTGAAGGCGGCCGCGATCGACGCCATCGAGCAGGGCTTCAACGCCTACACCGTGACCCAGGGTATCCCCGAACTCCGGGGCAAGATCCAGGAGGCCGTCGATGCCGAATTCAAGCACGCCGACCGCCAGGTCCTGATCACCTCGGGGACCTCGGGGGCCTTGCTATTGGCCCTCTGCTGCGTCGTCGACCCCGGGGACGAGGTCATCATCTTCGACCCCTACTTCGTGATGTACCGCCACCTGGTCACCCTGGCCGGCGGGACCTCGGTCCTGGTCGACACCTATCCCGACTTCCGGCTCGACCCCGCCCGGGTGGCCGCCGCGATCACCCCCAAGACCAAGTGCGTGATCGCCAACAGCCCGACCAACCCCACCGGGGCCGTGGCCTCCGCCGAGGAGATGCAGGCCCTCGCCGGGCTCTGCCAGGACCGGGGGATCCTCCTGATCAGCGATGAGGTCTATCGGGCCTTCACGTTCGACGGTCCTTGCCCAACCCCCGCCGCCTGGAACGAGGATGTCCTGGTGGTCGACGGCTTCTCCAAGGCCCACGGGATGACCGGCTGGCGGCTCGGCTACGCCCATGGCCCCTCGCGGCTGATCCAGGAGATGGCCAAGCTCCAGCAGTTCAGCTACGTCTGCGCCCCGAGCATCGTCCAGAAGGCCGGGGTCGTCGCCCTCGACCAGGACCTGACCCCCCACGTGGATGCCTACCGACGAAAGCGCGATGCCGTGGTCGCCGCCCTCGGGGGGCTTTATGACCTCGCCCATCCGGGAGGGGCCTTCTACGCTTTCCCCCGGGCCCCCTGGGGGACCGCCACCGAGTTCGTCGCCGAGGCGATCCGCCGGTCGCTCCTGATCATCCCCGGCAACGTCTTCAGCCGGGTCGACACCCACTTCCGGATCTCCTACGCCGTCGACGACGCCACGCTCAACCGAGGGCTGGACGTCCTGAAAGGGCTGGCCCGCGAACCCCGGTGAGGTTGTGGGAACGGGGCACGAGCGTTTTCCCAAGACGAACCCAATTCGTTGCATGGTTTTGATGGTTTGAAGGTTAGGGCGACATTCGGGCGGTCGTCCTTGAAGATCGAAGTGGGCGACCCTATTCGAACACACCATTTCACCAAGGGCCTCGGATTTCGCCGGATGATGTGTAGCAAGTTCGTGCTGCGGCGGAGCCGCTTTGGAGTGCGAGAGCTTGCTCTCGCTTTCCGCCCCGGAGCTTGCTCCGGGAACCATCAGACCACGCGACCTGGAATCCGGCGGAGCAAGCTCCGCCCGAGCAAAGCGTGAGCAAGCTCCCGCACTCCAAGGCCTCCGGCGGCCCCTCGCGGCGGAGCCGCTTTGGAGTGCGAGAGCTTGCTCTCGCTTTCCGCCCCGGAGCTTGCTCCGGGAACCAGCGGCGGTCGTCCCGGAGACCGCCTCCCTCGGCGAGAGGCGGCCCCAGCCCGAATTCAGTAAGCATCGGCGGAGATGACTTCTTCACCGGCCCGGGTGAACAGAGCTCGGAGGACGGATGGGTTGACGTTGGCACTGATGAACCTGACCGAACCATCGGCGAACAACGCGTCGAACCCAACCGGGTGGAGGGTCCCGAGGTCCGGCAGGGGTTTCTTCGATCCATCGGCCGGCAATGGCCCGTACGCGATGTCCTCCGGCTTGGTCCAGGGGATCTCGCGCTGGGCCTCGACGACCATGATCGTGTTCGAGGTCCCGTCCGTGACTTCGCGGATTCCCATGCCTTCCCTGCGATCGGGGAAGAGGGTATCGGGGCCGGTCGGCACGAAATAAGGCGTCATGCCGGGTCGGTCGTCGCCGGGATGGCGATAGACGGGGGGCATCAGGGGGATCAGCTTGCTGTTGTTGGGGCCGTCCCAAGGCTCGTCGAATTTGTATTGCGAGTAGATCGCCTGTCCTTCCAGGTAGGGGAGCAGGGCGACTCGCCAGCTATAAGGCGTCTTGCCGTCGGGGCCGAGTAGCACGGCGGGCGGGAAGTGGTCGTTCGCCGCGTGGTAGTTGTGCATGGCCAGGCCGATCTGCTTCATGCTGTTGACGCACTGGGCGCGCCGGGCGGCCTCGCGAGACGCCTGGACGGCGGGAAAGAGCATCCGGGTGGCCGTGGCGATGGCCGAGGGATCGGCCTTGGCGTGGAGATGGACGACCGACTTCTCCTGCTCGATCTTGGCAGTCTCCATCATGATGTCGAGGGCGTCGACCAGGTCGACCAGGGCTCGGGCCTGGTTGGGAGGGCCGGTCTCGGCCGCTCGGCGGATGTCGGGCAATGCGTTCCGGCCCAGGGTCAATGCAGCCCGGAGGGTATCGGCGACTCGTGCGCCCGACTCGTCGGTCCCGCAGGTCGCCAGGGCCTCGAGCGTCAGGCCGTCGCCGAGTCCCAATGTCATCGCGTAGGCCGTGGCCTTCTCATAGAGCGGGTTCAGGGTGGTCACCATCGCGGCGAATGGTCCCCCTCGGGGCGGCCCTGGGCGGAGGAGCCGGGCCAGCCAGGGGGTATCGAAGGCCACTCGGATCGGGCCTTCGGCGGTCTGCTTCCAGGCGTCATCCCAACCGTGTCGGCCCCTGGGACGATCGGCCCCGATCGGTGGGAGACTGACGTCGGCCTCGGTCCCGATGAGGAGCGTCCGGTCGTCGAGCATCCGGTAGCAATACCCTCTCGGGCCCAAACCCGCCTTGAGGTAGGCGATCCCGTTGACGGTCACCTCGGTGAAACTGGAAGTGATGAAGGCCTTGGCGTCGAGCGGTCGAGACGACCGGAGGACGAAGATCGGCTGGCCCGGCATGCCTCCTTCGCGGTTGGAATTGAGCACGAGGATCTGCTCGATCTGACCCGAGGCGATCATCTTGAATGCCTCGATCCCGTCGGTCGGGACGGAATCGGCAAGCTTCTTGATCTCAGGATTCTTGAGCAACTCGCCCGGCCGGATGTCGATGACGACGTGGATGTCGGAACTGACCGAGGTGGGGTCGAGAGGCTCGAATTTCGGCTCGTCCTGTCTCCGTGTGACAGGAGTTGCACCTCCGACCGCGATTGCACCAATTTTAAACTCGGGCTCCTGGGCAAGCGCCCGGCCCGGTGCGGCGGGCCCCCGGAGCCCGGCGACCATCAGGCCGGCGGCCACCAGGGAGGTGACGGTGAGGACCTGCCCTCGGCGGGGCAAGGTCGGTTGCTGGATCGCTTTCGGATCGCGGAGCATCTCGATTCTCCTCAAGAAGGTGCCTCGGGCCGGCAGGAACGGTCGAGCGGGCCAGCTTGCGGGCTTGGGGTCCTGGCGGAGTGCCAGGTTGGCCAGGGTCGTCAGATAGGGGAGTCGGCCTCCCGAGAGCCGGGCCCCCCAGGCGTCGGCGGCCAGCTCTTGCTGGAGCCGGAGCCGACCGGCCAGGGCGTGGACCAGGGGATGATAGAAGTGGATCGACAGGCTGAGCTGCGCCGCGATCCCGAGCGGGTAGTCCCCCCGGAGGACGTGGGCCAGCTCGTGGGCCAGGACCGCCCGACGCTCGCGGTCGTCCCACCCCACCCAGCCGGGAGGCAGCAGGATCGCCGGCCTCCGCCAGCCGATCGTGGCGGGCGTGGCCACTTCGGCCGACTCGCGGACCTCGACGCCTCGACGGAGTTCCATCGCCTCGCGGATCTCATCCCGGAGGGCTAGCAAGGTCGGGTCGGTCACCGCTCGGGTCCGGGCTCGAAGAGTCTCGACGGCCCAGATTCCCAGGCTCAGCCGGGCCAGGGCGATCGTCAGGCCCGCCAGGAAGACGACCGCTGCCCAGGCCGGCCATCGCCAGCCGATCGATCGAGGGGAGTCCGTCGGCCTGGCCAGCTCGCGGCGGAACTCTTCGAGGAAGAAGTCGGCGACCCCGGCCCCGTGCGAGGCATCGGCCTTGCGGGTTGCTTCTCGCCTGGTTCGTTCATCCGCCGGGGTTCCGGGTGCATCTCCGGTCGTCGCGGGCGAAGTTTCTGGGGCGATTGGTCGAGCCGTGGCGACCTCGCCTGGAGACCACCACCGAGGCCAGGGGCTGGCGGCCAGGCCCGAGACGATCACCAGGACCGCCAGGGTGGTCGAGGCCACCAGGGCAGCTGTGGCCGGCCCTCGTCGACGGAGCAGCAGGACCGCCGTCAGCCCGACCGCCGAGAGGGCCGTCACCCGCGCGGCGGCCCCGATCACGATCCATCCGAGGTCGTTCATGATCGCGACTCCCGGAGGATTTCTTCGATCCTAACCCGCTCCTCCTCGGTGAGGGCCTCCCGCTCCATCAGGCGAACGAGCAACTGCTCGCGAGAGCCCCGGAAGACCCGGTCGATCAGGTCGCCCAGCAGGCTCCGGGAGACATCTTCATAGCTCCGAGCCGCCCGATACCGGAACGGCCGATCGTCGTTTCCCTGGATCAAGAACCCCTTGTCCAGCAATATCCGGACCTGGGTTGCCACCGTGGTATAAGCCAGGTCGCGGCCCGATCGGGCCAGCTCGTCCCGGACCTCGGCGGCGGTCGACTCCCCCCTGGTCCAGAAGACATGCATGACTTCGAGCTCACGCTCGGTCAGCTCCTTCGCCGGCGGTCTGGCCACGATGAACCCTCCTCGAAGCATCCCGAATTATTTCGGTTTGGTTTCTTAGATTTGGTTCTATCGTAGCGGCGGGCGAGAAGTCAAGCACGATCCCGAGAGCCCCGTTCATTTTCCGAAGGGCTCGAATGTTTCGATCCGATTAACGACCGGCGGCCCGGTGCGCCAGTTCGGCGACGAAGGCGGCGTGTTCGGGCGTGGCCAGCCCACGCTCCAGCGCCCCGATCAGGCCGTCGAGGTCCCCGGCGGACAGCGCCCGGGCATTGAGCCAGAGGCCGGGGAAGGCTTCGGACCGATAAATCCCGTCGGGGCCAGGGAACAGCTCGGCGAATCGTCCTTCGCGACGGACGAACCAGCGGACCTCGTGAGGTTCGACCCCGACGAAGAGGTATTCGAGGACGCCCGCCTTTTCGTAGTCGTTCTTCTTGGAGCCGAGGTCGTGCGATCGGCTGGAACCGCCGATCTCGATGACAAGTTCGGGAGGGCCGACGACGTAGCCCCCCTCCACGCGGGCTCGTCCTCCCGACTCTTCGCTCAGTCGCAGTTGCAAATCCGGCTGGACTTCGGTCCCCTCGCCCAGGATGGTCGAGACGTTGCTCACGCCCCGGACACCGGGGGTGAAGCGTCGGTAATGGAACAACCATCCGCTCAGGTCGAAATACTCGCCGCCATGATTGTCGAAAAGTGGCGACGGCATATGGACGATCCCTGCGATCAATTCGGCCCAAGTTCCCGGAGGCATCGCCTGGTATCGCCGATGGAAGGTCGGCTGGTCGAGCAACTGGCCATTGATGAGCGCGGGCAGTACGCGAGGCTCCGGGCGTCCGACGGTGCTCATGGGCGTGGCCTCCTCGACCTGGGGGTTGGCTTCATCTTACCCAGGACGACGGACTTGCCCCAACCCCGCTTAGGCGAGCCCTTCCGACCCTCCAGCGTCAGCCCGGGGGGATTTCCACGACGATCAGGGCTGGAGTCGGATACTTCCAGGCGTCCTGTAAGGCTTGCCGCAGTCCGGTCGGCGGGACTCCGAGGGGGACGGTCCTTACAAATTCGACGTCGCAGGCTCGGGCGATCCGCTCCATGCTGAGCTTGGGGGCCGGGCGGCCCAGGGCGTCTCTGCCGACCCCGGGGTGGGGCTGATTTCCCGAGGTCCGGGTCGACTGGTTGTCCAGCACGATCATCAGGATCGGGCTCCGAGCGACCACGGCGTCGCAGAGGGCGGGCAGGGCGGAGTGGAAGAAGGCGGAATCGCCGAAGATCGCCGTGACCCGGTCGGTCACCCCTCCGAGCGCCAGGCCGTGGGCCACCCCGATGGCCGAGCCGATGGCGTACTTCGCATCAAGCCGCTCGGCGAGGGTGACCAGGCAACCGGGGTCGGCGACGATGATCGGGCGACCGCCCTCGGCCCCGGCGACCTCATCGAGCGTCCGGACCACCTCGTCATACCGACAACCGGCGCAGAAGCTTTCCTTTTTGGGACGCTCCTGGTCCTCGTCCTCGGATGAGTAGGCTCGGGCCAGGGGGAGGTCCGGTTGCCAGGCCCGGAGCGCCTCGGTGATCTGCCAGCGGAACAATTCGCCCTCGGGTCGGAGATGTCCCGAGCCTTTCCCGAGGATCCGAGTCCGGGGGGCATGTTCGTGCGCGATGGCCCGGAGGGCCCGTTCGAGGAACGGCTCGGTCTCCTCGATGACCATCACCTCCCGGCAATCGGCCAGGAACCGGCCCAGGGCCTCGACGGGCAGGGGGTGGAGCAATCCCAGGCGACCGACCCGGAGGCCGTGGGGCGGCTCGGGACCCAGGACATTGCCGAGCTTGCTGGCGGCGAACCCGGGGGCGATCACGCCAAGGTCTCCGGTCCCCGACGTTTTCAGGTAGGATTCGCCTTCGGCCCAGGCGGCAAACTTCGCCAGTCGATCGTGGAGCGCCCGGTGCTTGGCCACGACATTTCGGGGGACCGGGACGAATCGCCCGGGTTCGCGGGCGAATCCGCGATCCGGCTGCTCGTGCGGTCCTTCGGGGATGTCGACCTTGCCGGTCGCGACCGAGAAGCTGCGCGTCTCCCGGACGATGACGGGCGTCTGGAATCGCTCGGAGAGGTCGAAGGCGTCGCGCAACATCTGGAACCCCTCGGCGGGCGTCGAGGGCTCGAACATCGGCATTTCGAGGAAGGGGGCGAGCGATCGCGTGTCCTGATCGTTCTGCGATCCGTAGCCGCCCGGGTCGTCCCCCAGGAGGATGACCAGGCCCCCGTGGACCGGCGTCAGGTTGAGCGCCATGAGCGGGTCGATCAGGACGTTCATCCCCACGCTCTTGGTGCAGACCAGGGCCCGTCGACCGGCGATCGACACGCCGATGCCGATCTCCATCGACACTCGCTCATTGCTCGACCATTCCACTTGAAGGTCGTGCGACTCGGCCAGGCCGATCAGGACGTCGACCACTTCCGAACTGGGCGAGCCCGGATAGCTGGTGATCGTCCGGACTCCCGCCACCAGGGCACCCCGGGCCAGGGCCTCGCCGCCGTGCAGACGCTTCGCAGGCATGGTCGGATCCTCCGCGATCGATGGGCGGCCTCAGTCCCAGGGGAAGGCCAGGGTGGGGGGGTTGGCATAACGCTTCACCCGGAATTTCAGCGAGGCGCCCGATCCTGGGGCGAGCCGGACGGTCAGGTCGGGCCCGTCGATCGGGATCGACTTCCCATCCAGGAGCACCGATTCCCATTGATGTTCGGCATAAGTGCCCGCGTGGACGATCACCTCGCGAGGGTCGGACTGGTCGACGTTCACGAGTGTCAGGATGGTTTCCTCGGCCGACATCCCCTCGACGAGCGCGGCCACGTCGGGGGGGAGACCCGCCCGGCGGGCCACCGGGTCGAAGTAGCGGACCCGGGCGTGCAGGGCGTTGGTCTGGTTGCCGATGGGAAGTCCGCCCAGGGTCAGGTGAATCAGCGAGTTGATGGTCGCGGGATTGAACGAGAGCGGGTCGTCGGCCAGTCGGGTGTCGGGCGTGGTGTCATCGAGCCGCATCCCGGCGACCTTCTGGCGGATCGACTGGAGGTCCGAGACCAAGGCTTGCTCGGGATAGCCGGGATTCTTGCCGTCGAGGAATGCGAACCAGGGGTCCTCCGAGACCCGCGCGAGGTCCTCGGCCCGCATCGACCAGAAGGCGATCTCCGACGCGCCGTGGCGATACGCCTGGGGGGTGAAATTGTACCAGCCCTGGTCGCCATACATGGTCGGATAGTGAGGTTTGTCGTCGATTATCTTCATTTGAGCATTGATCTTGTCGATCTGCCGACGCCAGGGTTCGAGGAACCGATCGTCGCCGGTCAGCAGGTAGACGTTGCCGAACCCGATCAGGCCGAGGTGGTGGAGGTTCCGGTGGACCGGCTTCCTGGTGGCGGGGTCGATCACGGTGAAGCCCCAACCGTAGACGCCCCCATACCACTTGCCGTCGGCATCGCTGCCGATCTTGCCGTCGAGCCCGATGTTCGTGGGGATGATCCCGCCATTGTCGATCATCCGCCGTCGCCAGGCTTCCATGTAGGCGATCAGCCAATCCTTGTATTTCCCCTCGTGGGTGAGCATGTAGGCATTCAGGGGCAGGCAGGTGGCGACGAGATTTTCGGGGTGGTCGCCGACGATGTCGTTGTAGTCCTTGAAATGTTCGAGCATCTGGTCGTACGAGTCTTCGCCGTGACGGGGCTTGAACCGGTGGACCACCTCGATCGGGTCGCCCGCCCAGTCGACCGCGGTGGCCTTGCGGAGGAGTGGGCCTCGACTCCCGTTGAAGAGGCTCCGGATCAGCTTGTGCTCGGGGTCGTAATTGGGGGCCCCGGGGTCCTCGTTCAGATAGAAGCCCGCGTAGCGGATCACCCGATGTCGGAAGCGGACGTCGCCGGGGTCGGAAAGACCCTGCTGCTGGAACGGGTTGAGCCCCTCGCCATTGTGGAGCCAGTCGAACATCACCGGGAATTCCTTGAAGTACATCCCTTCGCGAGCGAATGGGACCTCCTTCGTCTTCGCCGCCGTGAACTGGCGGAGGTGGCCTTCCCAGCCTTTCTTGTAGGCGAGCAGGACGGAGTCCGACGCCCCGATCGCGTGGAGGATGGTCCAGTCGGTGAAGTTCTCGCTCGCATCGTCCGGCCCGTCGTCGCCCCCCCAACGCTCGACGCAATCCAGGTAGCCACGCTCGTCGAAGTAGCGAGCGAAAAACTCCGAGCAAGCCTTCTCGTTGGCCCGCAAGAGTTGGCGTTCCAGGAGAGCCCAGGACGGCGGGGACATCGGGCGATCCACGTCGATCGCGACAAGACTCCTCGGCCCGTCGCCCGCCCGGGCATGCGAGGCCCCGGCAAACCCCGCGGAGACCAGGACGACGGCCAGGAGTGACGGGAGATTCCCCTTGTTCCCGCGATTCATCCGAGGATCCTCCGGTCGGGTTCGGTTTGCAAATTCTCAAACATTTGTCGGGCGAGAATAGCCCGATCGGAGGACGGACTCAAGCGCCAGGTTTCTTGGTCGCGGCCCGATCGCCATGGGAGGTCGCGGAGTTGTGATCTATATTGATCATGTTTGTAATATTGGTTGGAAAATCAATCGTTCGACCAGACTTCGGTGCCGATCGGGACGTCGTCCCTCCCGACCTCGTCCAGCAATAGCCGGATCCGGCCCGCCGTCGCGGAACCGGAGTCGGTCGAGGTCCCTCGGATGACCGCCGCGCAGGTCGAGCCATCGGGTCGCCTCAGGACGACCTGACTCCCGACCCCGATCGGTTCACCTCCGACCGGGATGATGCCCGGGTCCAGGATCAACCCCTTGTCGCGGAGCCAGAGCCGACGTTCCACGACGAGCAAGCGACGAGCCATGGTCGAGCAGTCTCCGCTAAAGATGGAGAGACCAAGTCGTACCAAGCATTGGACAGACGCCCCGAATGCCGAACAAGGGCGTGGTCCCCGCTCCACTCTCGCAGGCCCTCGTCCCGCTGGATCGGCTGATCGAATGCCCGGTAATCGAATTCGCGGGGTTTTATGGCTTTGGAAGAGTGGGGTAGTGTGGGCGAAATGTGAGGTCGGGGAGTCTCGTCGAAGAAAATCGACGGGGCCAACTTGATCGCGGGGCTCGAATGACCATCATAATTGACAGGAGGGACCGGACCCTCTATAGTTCGGCTGGGTCCGACGCGATTGCATGCGCCTATCTTATTCGCGTCCCTGAATGACTTCACTCGAAGCGTGGAGCAACGGAGTGTCACCGCCGGGGGTCTCTCACCCCGTTTCCCGAGAGTGCCATTCAATGCCGGAATTCGACCCTAAGCCCGATCCCGGGGGTTCCAAGGCCAGCGGTCTGGGGCCTGCGATCGTCTCCCCGGAGGGAGAACCGGTCGAGGGCCTGGACCCGCCGACGGTCCGATCGGCCCCGGTTGGTTCGGCTTCGGGCCTGGGGTCGGCTTCCGAGCGTCGGGTCTCGATCCAGCGTCCGGAGGTCCTCCCGCTGCCGGTTCCCGGCGACATGGTCGACGTCTTCGAATTGCAGGAGTCGATCGGGGCGGGCGGGATGGGGGCGGTCTTCCGGGCCATCGACACCAAGCTCGATCGCCTGGTTGCATTGAAGATCTTGCCCCCCGATCAGGCGGTCGACCCCGAAGTCGTGCTCCGATATCACCAGGAAGGGCGGGCGGCCGCCCGGCTCGATCACGAGAATATCGCGCGGGTCTACACGATCGGCGACGACGGCAAATATCACTATATTGCCTTCGAATACATTGAAGGCACCACGATCCGCCAGCGGGTCGAGCGGGATGGCCCGCTCCCGGTCGGCGACGCGATCAATTTCACGCTCCAGATCGGCAACGCGCTGGTCCACGCCTCCGAGCGAGGCGTCGTCCACCGCGACATCAAGCCGTCGAACATCATCGTGACGCCGCAGGGTCGGGCCAAGCTGGTGGACATGGGGCTGGCCCGCCGGTTCGAGCGGGGCCAGGACAACGGCCTGACCCAGAGCGGCATGACCCTGGGGACCTTCGACTACATCAGTCCCGAGCAGGCCCGGGATCCTCGCGACGTCGACGTCCGGGGCGACCTGTACTCGCTGGGCTGCACCCTGTTCCACATGCTCTCGGGACGGCCGCCATTTCCCGAGGGGACGGTCCTCCAGAAGCTCATCTCGCACCAGGAAGAGGCGCCGCCGGACATCCGCGATTTGAACCCGGCGGTGACCGATGACCTGGCGGCGATCCTGGTCAAGTTGATGGCCAAGGATCGCGACCGGCGCTATCAGACGCCCGAATTGCTGGTCCGCGACCTCCTGACGGTCGCCGGCTCGCTCGGGCTCCGCTCGCTCAATCCGGAAGGGCTGGTCTGGATGGCCCCGGCCCCGACGCCGGGCTGGGTCCGGCACGTGGTCTGGGGGGTTCCCGGCCTGGCCTTCCTGATGCTCCTGGGCTTCCTGGCCTGGTGGGGAGACGGCCCGATTGCTCCGTCGACGATCGGCGATCCCGGCCCGACGCCGCTTCCGATCAGGACGATACCGAAGGTCCAACGAACGACCGCGCCGGCCGCCGTCCAGCCGCTCCCGACGCCCGAGGTCGACCCCCCTCGCGAATTCGCGGTCGACTCCCGGGACGACCTGCTCCGGGTCATGGCCGAGGCCCCGCCCCGCTCGACCATCCTTCTGGCGGACAAGGGACCATACGATCTCCGAGGGTCGAAATCACGGAAGATGTCCGGGCTCGATCTGACGATTCGGGCCGAGACCGGCGTCCGCCCCGTCCTCCGACTCCCCCGCGACCTTTCTCCCCTGGGCGGCTCGGGTCCGCTCGCGATCCTCGACCTGGCCGGCGGTCGGTTGACGCTCGAAGGCCTGGACTTCCTGGTCGAGGCGGGCGACTCGTCTTCGGCAATCCGTCTCGAAGATGCCGATGTGACGATTCGGCGGTGTTCGTTCCGGCGATCGGGGACGATGACCTCCGGGACCCGCCCGGCGGCCATCCTGGTCCGCTCAACGGCCCAGGATCCTTCCGTCTCCTCGACCGATCGGGCGGCCGTCTCCCTGGCCGTCGACTCGTCCGATTTCGATGGGGGCCAGGCGGGGGTGATCGTCTCCGGCCCGGCCGATCTCGCCTTTCGCGACTGCACGTTCGGCCCGGCTCCGGCCGACCTGGCCACTTTCGGGTCGGACAATCCTCAGTCCGGGATGATCCCCCTCGATCTCAGCCTGGCGCACGTCAGCGTCCTGGCGGGCGCCGGGCCTGTCTTCCGTTTCGTCGGGACCGCGCCAAGGGTTCGGGTCTCGGATTCGGTCTTCTCGGCGCCGACGATCGCCTCGCCGCCGGCAACCCTGGTCGCGATCGAAGGGGCGGATCGGCTCGACTGGAGGGGACTGGACAATCTCTACGGTCGGATCGGCGCCTACCTCAGGCCCGCCGGGCTCCGCGCGCCGACCCGGACTTTCGAGGCCTGGGCCGACGACCCCAGCGTGATCCGGGAGGCCGGCTCGGTGGCCGCCGAGGCTCCCCCCTGGGAGGATCACGACCCTCTCGATACGCTGGCCTTGGCCTCCACCTCGATCCAGGGCTCCTCGACGCCCTCCCGGGCGTTCCGACTGACCCTCGCTCGCTCGTCGCCCCCTCGGGTCGGCGCGCGAAATGGGCCGGTCGGGCCGCTCCTCGCCCCCATCATCGGGGCGGCTGCCCCGGTGTCGGTCCTGGCCTCGAACCCGATCCCGGACGATCTCGAACCCGTCGAGCGTCGCGAGGGGACCAATCCCACACGATCCCGAGAGTCGGCCACCGAAGCCCCGCCGCTGGTGGTCTCAACCCGGCCCGGGTCGAAGGATCAGGCCGAAGAAATGATGGAGATGCCCCTGGAATTGCCCACTCGGATTGGTGGCTTTTCCCTGGATGATGAGCCGGAGGACGTGCCGACCGGCGGGCTCGTACCAATGCCGATGCCGGTCGATCCCGAACGCCCGATCGCGGCTCCTCCGACCTCGCCCGCCGTCTCGGCCCCGTCCAAACCCGAGGAACCGGCCCCGGTTGTATCGAACGCGGAATCGGGGGTGATCCGGACCGTCCGACAGTTTCTCGACGCTCTGGCCCGGCCCGCGACCGGACTCGGCCCGAAGACGCTGGTGGTGGCCGCCGATGCCGACTGGACCCTCCCGGCCTGCCGTCCCCTGGGCTCGTCGGGCTGGGTGATCCGGGCCGATCGAGGCACGAATCGACCTCGATTCCGCTTCCGTCCCGAGCCGGTCGCGGACTCTGCCTCCGGCCCCTGGCCCGCCTTGTTGACCGTCCCCTCGGGTGGACTACGCCTCGAAGGAATCGATATCGTCCTGCCTCTGGCCGACGCCCCCAAGTCGCCAACGCGTGGCTGGTCCGTCTTCGGCATGAAACCGGGGTCGGCCGACCTCTCGTTGACCGATTGCACGGTGACCATCGAGGGGGAAATCCTCCGATCGGCCGTCGTGACCGTCCTGGCCGGAGAGCCTAACAGCGAGGCCCAGGGATTGGCATTCGACCCGGCGCTTCCCGCGAGGATCCGGCTCAAGGACTCCCTGTTCCGGGTGGGTGACGACCTGATCGATGTCGGTCCCGGCCGTTCAATCGACCTCGACATCGATAATGCCGCGATCGCCACCGGCGGGACCCTGGTCCACGGACACGGCCTCCCTCGGGGCCGGACCGCCGGCCCGATCAAGGTGGTGCTCCGCCAGGTTCATGCCCGGCTGGCTGGCGGCCTCGCCCGACTCCAGAGCACCCCGGGCCAGCCCGAGTTGCCCGTCGCCGATTTCTCGGCCCGGGACACGATCCTCGCGACCAACGACCCCGACGACCCCCTCTTCCGGGTCGACGGCCAGGGGGATCTCGAACAGCTTCGCGACCGGATCCATTGGGAAGGCCGGTCGGTCGCCTACCACCAGATTAACGTCTACCGGCGCGATCAGACCACCCTGCCCGGAGCACTCCCCACCCGCTTCAATCGCGACGATTGGGGGGTGGCCGTCGGCCGACGCGAGGAGTCGCCCTTCCACGGAGACCTCAAGTTCCTCGACGAATGGGACCCCGAACGGGCTGCCTGGACCCTGCGCCCCGAGGACCTACGGCTCCAACCCGAAAGCCCCGCCGCCGGGGCCGGGCCCGACCTCCTGCATGTGCCGAGCCCGCCCCGGACTTCGTGATCGATGAGCGTCAGGGACTGCGATGCCGATCTTCGTCCATCTGGCCCCAGAATCTCGCGTTGCGTTGATCCGCAAGAATGGAATCGGACGGCTTCGCAAGAATGTCGGCGGGGTTCCAGGCGGACTCTTTGCCCTGCCCGTCACCCGCAATTTCTACGTCTCACACCAATGGCTTCGCGAATTGAAGCGACGAGGGCAGGGTATCATCGCTGGTGTCTATTTCAGGATCAGCGACGACGAAATGGTCTGGGTGGGGCATTATGGGCAGGCGCACGGGCAGATGAGAGCGGCGGAGGCGGTGGCCGAATTCCTGTCGTCGGAGAGCCGAGAAGGTTGGGAGGTGATCATCCCGAGAAGGATTGCCCCCGACGAGATCCATCGGATCCGATCCTTACCCCAGGTGGTCGGCTGGCGCTACTGGCCGGGGGCGAACGGAAAGCCCCCGGGTTGCACCTGCAAATATTGCATCGGCGGGACCTACGGGGCTCGACGCCTGAGCGCCCGATCCGATTCTTCCACTCGGTGAGCCTTCAATATTCGCGGATCAGTTCCGCGTTCGACCGCTCCTGGGAGTGCGGGGGCCGGGCGGCGGGGGTGGCCCGGAGGGTGAAGCGGGTGATCTCGGGGAAGCAGCCGTACCGGATCGGGTGCTTGCCAGCCACGCCCTGGCTGACATAGAGCAGCGAGGAGCCGGCGCGGAAGAACCCGCGATCGAAGTGGCGGCTGTATCGGCTGGGCATCAGGAGCGGGCCGAAGACCGGCAGTCGAATCTGCCCTCCGTGATTGTGGCCGGCCAGGACCAGGTCCACTCCCCTGGAGGACGCCCGGGGGAACTGGTCGGGGGAATGGCTCAATAGGATTCGGAAGTCGGCCTCGGGCATCGAGTTGTAGTCGATTTGCGGGCCCCACGGTTCGGAGGTGCCTCCGATCGCCAGGGCTGCCCCATCGAGTTCGAGCCTCGTCCATCGTCCCTCGAGATCCTCGAACCCCGCGCGTCGGAGGGCCCGGCGAGCCCGGCCGGGGCGGAGTCGATGGTCGTGGTTGCCCAGGATCGCGAACTGGCCCAGTCGGCCGCGGAGTTTGGAGAGGACCGGCTCCACCCAACTCATCGTCTCGGGGTCGTCGAGCAGATCGCCGGTGAATGTGATGAGGTCGGCCTCCCAGCGGGCGGCCTCCTCGGCGACGATCTCGAAGAATTCCCGGCGGTAGCAGTCCGAGAAGTGAAGATCGGTGACCTGGACGATATTCAGGCCGTCCAACGCGGGCGGGAGGCCGGGGAGGTTGAGGTCGCACTCGACCCGCTGGAGCCTGAGCGAGTGATTGCCCGGCAGGCGCAACATCCACCAATGCCCCCCCTCGCCGACCATCCGGTCGCGACCGAGAATCGCTCCCAGGTTGATCTCCTCGCCTCGGGTTGCCACCCCGGCGGGGGTCCGCCGGCAGGCCCTCAACAGGGTGACGGCCGGTAGCCCGATCCATGTCGTGCCAAGACAGAGAGCCCCGTACGCCTTCGGAAGGATCGCCCACGAGGTCCAGGGCCCTTGCGTGACCAGGAATGGTAAAGCAATCAGCGTTGCTGAGAGGAGCGTCAGGTTCAGGACATCGAGCAGCTTCTCGGGCACGTTGGTCGAATGGAGGAGATTCAAGGTCAGTACGAAGAGAGCAAGATGTCCAATCACGAGGGAGATCAAGACGAGCCAATCAGCCATCATGGTGCGGAACCTCGGGGGAAGCAGCGGGCCCGACGGACGGGTGGGGCTCTTCTCCATCGCCTGGCGGGGTCAATTGAGTCGGAGGAGCCGGGGGGTGGAGGGCGTCTTCGATGGCTTCCAGGAGTCGATCGGCGCGGAATGGTTTGTAGAGCACGGTCCGGAGGCCGTCCTGCCGAGCCTTAACGATCGAATGACTCGGGTCATAGCCGAACCCGGTCATCAGGATGACCGGGACACCGGGCTGGACCTCGCGAAGTCTTCGATAGGTCTCGTAGCCATCGAGGTCGGGCAAACGAATGTCGACCACGGCGGCGGAATACGGAGTCTGGCGAGCCAGGGCGATCGCCTCCTGGGCGTCCCGGGCGGTCTCCACGATCGCCCCTTGCCTGCCTAGCATCTGGTGTGCCGCCCGCCGGACGGTCTCGTCGGCATCGACCATCAACACGCCGGTCCCGGCCAGCCTGAGCTGCGACGGAGGGCCGTTCCGTCGAGGCTCGGGGGCCAGGGTCGAGCCGACCTTCTGGATCAGGCTCCGGATCTCTCGGGCACGAAACAGGAGGTGGCGGAGCCGCGCGACGATGTCCTCATCATGACCGGCGTAGCGGTCCAGGACGGTGGTCGCATCGTTCAGGATGTCGTCGATCGGCAAGGCCAGCTCGCGGCTGATGGCCTCGACCGAAGCCGTGGCCGTGCTGAGCTTTTCGGCCTGGAGAAGCTCCAGCGTGTTCAGTGCCGAGGCCACGTTGCGCGCGTAGATCTCCAGGAACTGGCGATCGCGATCGTCGAAGGCGTTGACTTGCCCGTTCTCGACATTCAATGTCCCGATCACGATCCCGTGATAGATCAAGGGGACCGTCAACGAGCTGCGAGCCCCGGCGGCTCCTTCCAGATAAAGTGGGTCGGCTTCGGTATCAAGACAAAGATAGCTCTGGCCCGTGGCGGCCACATAACCGGTCACGCCATTGCCTTCTTTCCGAGCAAACAGCTCGCGGCTGGCTGCCAGGCTGGTCATTCCTTCGGTCAGGAGCGGGACGAGCCGGCCAGTGATCCGGTCGAGCAGGCGGATCTCGATGAAGTCGAGCCCCAGGAGGTCGCGCATGTGGCGGCCGATATTGTATTTGAGGAGATCGGTCCGCTCCTCAACCCCCATCTCGGTCAGCTCTTCGGGGGTGAGATCGGCGAGTTCGTCGCCGGCCTTGTGGATGGCGCTGATCTTTTGCTGCTGGAGCGTCTCGTCGGTGATGTCTCTCGTCAGGGCGATCAGATGGGTGAGGGCCCCCGATCCGTCGAAGACCGGGGTGGCGGTGACTCGCAGATATCGATTGGCGTCGATCCGGAGCGAGGTGTTGGCCGGCGTTCGCGAGGCGACGGCGGCGGTGAACGGGCAATCGGTCGGGCCCAGGATCTCGGGCGACCCGAGCGTCCGATAGAACTTGCTCCCGATCAATTCGATCTCGGGGTCTGCCAGGAGGTGGAATTCGGGATTGGCCCAGATCACCTGGAGGTCCGGGTCGACCACGGCCACGCCGTCGGCGATGGCATCGAGGATCTCGTCGGCCTGGATCAGGACTCCGGCCCATCGGACCGAGGCGAGTTGCCCGGCATCGACATAGACTCCGGCGAACTGTTGCTCGCGGAGCAGGACCAGGGCGCGGGCCATGGTCCGGGCGCGGACGACCTCGAAGCCCTCGGCCAGCAGTTGGCGTGTCGAGGCCGCTTCCGGCGTGTCGCGCTCGATGACCAGGAGTCGAGGCTTCTCGGCCACGATCAGCGGCTCCCGCCCGAGGTGCGCGTCAAAATCCGAAGTTGGTCCGGGGTCGGACCATCCCCACCCGTCATTCGAGTTGATTATCATAACGATACCGACGACGACACTCCAAGCGAAAGCCCGCCGAGTTGCATGGCGGCATCTTCATCGTCATTTCGTCCGGGAAAATCGCGATCGAGAGGGGTGGCTGATGTCGAAGCAGGAACGATTCCGGGCCGGTGATGGGGCCCTCCTGGTCGTCGACGTCCAGGAGAAGCTCCTGCCGTCGATCCGGGACCGAGACCACTTGCTCACCCAGGTCATTCGACTGATCCGGGGGGCAGGGATCCTGGAAATCCCGACCTTCGCCACGGAGCAATATCCCAAAGGGCTTGGCCCGACCGTGCCGGAACTGGCCGGCTTGATCCTCGACCGAGCCGCCAAGACCACCTTCCACGCCCTCGGCGCTCCCGGAATTTCCGAGTCTCTGGCCTCCCGGGGCATCCGGCATGTCACGCTGGTCGGGATCGAGGCTCATGTCTGCATCGCGCAGACCTCGCTGGAACTCCTCCGGTTGGGCTACGAGGTGCAGGTCCCGGCCGACGCGGTCGGCTCCCGGTTTGCCGTCGACTACGAGTTCGCCCTCCGACGCCTGGAGCGGGCCGGGGCGGTCGTCTCCACGACCGAATCCGTCCTCTTCGAGTGGACCGAAGGGGCCGAGCACCCGAAATTCAAGCAGATCAGCGCTCTGGTGAAGGAGCGAACCGGCGAATGACCCTTGGAGTGGCCATCCTGTCCGGTCGTTCCCTGGCGGAAGGGTATTTTTCGTGCGCCAATCCGGCGAAAAGCCGTGAGGGTTGCTCACTTCGCCTTGAGAATGACCTCCGCCGCCAGGCCACCCTTTACGTCGATCGTGACCGGCTCGGTTTCCTCGCTGTCCGGACCTGGGTTCGGTCGCCCGGTCAGGATGTAGCGGCCCGGCGGCAGGATCGCGAAATTCATCTGATCCCTGTCGTCGATGTTCCCCGATCCGCCGTAGGAGCCCACCACGTCACCACCCTCCGGCGAGATCTTGACCACGTATTCACCGACCCGCTTCTTGCCTTCGAAATCCACCGTTATCAGGACGCTTCCGGCCCTGTTCATGCGGATCTCTACGTTCTCTTCCGGCGACTTGACGGGATGACCCAGGCCGGGCCCGTAATAGCCCGGCTTGTTGACCCAGATCGACGCCGTGCCGGCCGGGATCGTCTCGGCGCGGAAACGTCCGTTGGCGTCCGTCTTGAATTTATACTCCGATGGAGACTGATATCTGCCGCCGGACGTGGCCTGGACGTTGCCGAATCTCACGTTGACGTCGGCCATGGGCGTCCCATCCTCGTCGACGACCCGTCCCGAGACCGGGGCGGAGCGAACCAGACCGATATCGAAGGACTGCCATCGCGGCTGGTCGTCGAGGCGGGCATGCCCGGCGATTCGCGGCACGAAGCCCTCCGCCTCGACGACCACGCGGACCCAACCCGCCGGGGCGTTCTTCAACACCCAGCGGCCCTGGGCGTTTGCCTTGGCCTCGGCCACAACCGGGTAGAGGTAGCCGCCCTTCTGCTGAGGATCGACCCGCTGGAGCCGCATCGTGGCGGCCAGGGGCTGCTCGGTCGTCAGGTCGGTGACCTTCCCCTCCATCACCGGCCCGTCGGCTACCGTGAAGCCGTGGGCCACCAACCGGTCATCGATGACTTCGATTCCCGCCGGGATGGCCACGCTAGCCCAGTCGATGCCGGCGGTGTAGACGTCGATCTGCGAGGGCGGCGAGGTTTCGCCGGCACCTGTCGGGTTGAAGTCGGCCGGAAGTGTTCGGAGCTTCTCCCAGTTGGCCGGCACCCAGAGGCTGAACGCCCAGTCGATCTTCGCCGCCGATAGTTTCTCCGGCTCCTGGTTCGGGGCCAGCCAGAACGAGTGGCCCACTCCGTCATGGACGACTACCTTCTTAACCTTCACGTCCAGCTTGACGAAGTCGGCCAACGCGGCTGAGAGGGCCTTCGCGTCGCCACGGCACTCGGAATGCCACTGACCACCGCCGAACGGCGGGCCTTCCCACCATGCGACGCGGCCAGTGTGGTTGAAGATCGCCGCTGCCCCGGTGGGCCAGCCGGGGTCGCGGAGGGGGGTATTACCGGTACCTCCGGTGATCAACGCGGACGCCTCCCGAGGGGACGAGACGGCAAGGACGGCCAGAAGCAGGACGATTGAGATTCTGGACATGGTAACCCCCGGGTAGAGAGCGCCGAGGAAAGCGACATTGAATCTACGGATGAGAGCCGAAATCCCTAGTCCGATGGTATCCAGTGGCGGGGAGGTAGGGGGTCCAGGGTCGTGTCGCCCAGGGAGATCGCGCTCCTTGGGCTACCACAGATCATGACTTGCGGATCTTCCACAACCGGCTCGTCGTCTCATCACTTCGCCGCGCAACTAAGCAGGCCGTGAACCACACGAGCACGCGGGAGCGGGTAGGACTTCTCCGGGGAACCCTTGGGATCAGAGCCGGATATAAATCTTCTGACGCTCGAGCGCCCGGACGAACAGGTAGCTGACCAGGAAGAAGACCGCGAGCCCGGCCAGGCAGTACCAGAGGGGGGAGTCGCCGGGCACGACCATCCGGACGGTTTCCTCGACCTTGTGGTGGATCAGGTAGGCCGCCAGCGGGTTCTGACCGAGGGTCCGGAACAGACCGACGCGGACCGGGCCGACGTCGCAGGCCAGGACGAAGAGCGCGTAGAGGGCGAACGCGTAACCGGAGGCGAACCAGGTGAACGGGAGGCTGACGACCCGCTTGCCCATCATCCAGTAGTTCTGCTGACGCTCGGAAGCCGGCGGCGGGGCGACGAACGGGGGCTCGGCCAGGAGCGATGCCACGCTTCGACCGGCCAGCCTGGCGAACGGGGGACGGATCGGCGAGTCGGCCAGGTCGCCCCGGGTCGAGGTCGCGGCAGGTTCGAGGTCAATGTCGCTGTTGACATCGTAGAGCCTCGTGAGGCACGAAAGGGCGTAGGCGATCACCATCAAGGCCAGGCCCCAGACCAACATTCGGCGAGCAGCCAGGACGGGGCCGCTGGCGGAGACCGCGTCGAAGGCCAGGGTCCCGGCCAGCATCGGCTGGGCCCAGGCGATCAGGCCGAAGGCCCCCCCGTCCCAGCATCGACGGCCCGCCGCCCCCCAGTAGGCGTCGAGCCAGTTGGGCCGGCCGTGGACGAAGTCCCAGTTGAACAGGTCCGAGATCCCGACATGGAGCAGCCCGAAGGCGAAGAAGACGCCGAGCCGCATCCGCCAGCCGGAGGCGATCGCCGGGAGGATCAGGAGCTGGGCCATCCCGATGATCGCCAGGACTTCCCAGAGATCCGCCTTGATGAGGGCGGCGATATGCTCGCGGACGGCCTCGGGGGACATCTCGCCCCAGGACTTGAACTTGTCGCCCACGCCGAAGGCCACGATCGAGACCAGGACCAAAGCCAGGCTCCGGACGATCGTCTTCCGATAGGCCCCGGGGCGTCCCGAGGCCAGGGCTTTCATGAAGGTCAGCCGGTACGAGAAGCCGCACGCGAACATGAAGCTCGGCATGATCGAGTCGGCGTAACTGAAGTAGTCATTGTTGTGCTTGAAGACCGAGTGGACGGCCGCCAGGCCCCCCAGGAAATTGACGACGAACATCCCCGCGACGGTGTAGCCGCGGAATTGGTCCATCGAGGCGATCCGCCCCGGGGTTGAGTCGGTGGCCACTTCGGCTCGGTCCTTTCCGGGAGCAGGCCCGGGATAAGAAGAAGGCATGCCCGACTTTCGGCCGGGCATGCCTTCGGGTCGTCCGTTCGAGGGAGACGGGCGATTGCCCCGTTCAGTAGGAGTCGGCCGAGATCACCTCGCCGCCGTTCCGGGTGGAGAGGGCCTGGAAGACGCCCCGGGGCGGGGTGCTGGTGTAGTTGGGGTTGCTGAAGGTGATGTTTCGTGGGTTCCAGGAATTGACCGTGTTCTTGATGAACCGGACCGACCCGTCGCAGAAGGCGAAATTACAGCCGCCAGGGTGCATGCTGGTGGAGGTGCAGGCGAAGTTCGATTGCCGGGGGACGATCTTGGGGATGGATTCGGCCGACACCGAGTCGACGAAGTAGTTGGGCGGGAACAGCGTCGAGAACGTGGTGTCGCCGTAGTCGCCCGAGGTCCACCAGTTGAGCCCGTAGAAGTCGTCCGATCCCTGGGCGATCCGGCCGTGGGCGTGCTCGCCATAAAGGATCGTGTTGCTGGTCCCGTCGGTGATGGAGGCCAGCGTGGTCACGCCGATGCTCGGCCGCCCGTCGCCGGGAATGCCGCCCTGGTATGCGAAGACGCCGTTCATCTGGGCCATCAGGTTCGGCGCGCCGACGCCGGTCTGGTGGTACATGAGCGGCCCGAGGTTCGCGGCGTAGCTCGAGTAGGTGAAGGGGACCACCGTGTCGTCTTCCCAGCCGTCGCCGGCCACGCCGGGCCAGCGGAAGTTGACGATCGCGGCATCGCTCGGGCACCAGAGGATGCTCATGCCGAAGCCGTTGATGGTGGAGTTCATCGCGGTCCAGACCATGAGGCTACTGTTGAAGTTGTTGAAGATGTTCCCCTGCTCGTAGTACTGGGTCAGGGCCAGGAACGGCCCGAAGTTCTGCCGGATCGTCGAGCCGTCCTGCATCCGGCCCCGGTGGTCGCCCATCGGGAAGGAGCCGACCGAACTCTCGTAATTCATCGTGGCCAGGCCGAGCTGCTTCATGTTGTTGACGCATTGCGTCCGGCGGGCCGCCTCGCGCGCCGCCTGGACGGCCGGCAGCAGCAGGGCGATCAGGACCGCGATGATCGCGATCACCACCAAGAGCTCGATCAGGGTAAATCCGCGTACACGCCTCGACATCGATCAGGCCCCCAGTAAATGCGTAAAGAACAATCAGATAAGGAAATGAGAGGATTCCCTCGTTCAGCCCGGGGCCGTTCCCCGGGGCTCGGGCCGCCGTTCGCGGACCCCGAGCCGGCATCTTCGGGATTCTCGGCCGGTTTCCGGTGAAGCCGCCAAGTGGGAATTGTGAAGATGACTTCAGTTGAGCAACAGAGCGCCCTCTCGCTCAGCCCGGATCCTTTTCCTTGAGGAGGGCCCGTCGTTCGCGGCCGCTGAGCCGGGCGTCCTCCTGCTTGGCGTTGAGCTTCTTCCCCTTGGTTTTCGCGACCTTCGCCTCCGCGGCCGGCGGGACGACCCACGAGTCGGCCGGCGGCGGGCCCGAGGATTCACAGCCCGACGAAATCCAGCACAAGCCGATCAGAATAACCCCCGCCTTCTGGCCGAGGGGTGAATTCGGGCGATGCGCGATCATCACCGTTCCCTTTCCTATGACGGCTAAGTCCCGAGAATCATGCCCGGAAGTAGAACCCTTCCGGCGACGACACATCGTCAAGAGCGGACGGCACGACGGCACCGTCGGCCCTTTGGGCTTTGAACAATCTTTGGAGATCGGCTCCGAAATTCGGACGATTGGACTATCACGATCGGATCGTTGAAATGCTGATGCGACATCAAGCTAATATGGTATTCAGGTTGCCGTCAATGTTTAATTTTTGCAAAACTTGCATGGCTCGAGAGAATTGTCCGCTCATGAAATGAGAATGAGATCGAACCTGCGCTGGTTTGTCGGGGACTGGTCCTCTGGCCGCCGGACCTGGAAGTCGAGGGGTGGGACCGGAGGAGTCCTCCCCCCTGTCCCGGGAAGTCCCCGGATCTTTATGATGGCCCCTCCGCCCCGGCGCTTCGGTGGGGCCTGGCGAACCGCTTAGAAATACACGAATGTCCACGAATCTCCGAGAATTCGATTCAACCCGGCCCGTCGAGGGCACCGCCCGGCTCATCAAGGAATTGGGGCCGATGCTCCGATTGGCCGGGCCGGTGGTGGTGGCCGAGCTGGGCTGGATGGCGATGGGGATCGTCGACACGATCGTCGTCGGCCCGCTCGGGGCCGAGGCCACCGGCGCGGTCGGCCTGGGGAGCAACCTGTACATCGCCTCGGCGATCTTCGGGATCGGTCTGTTGCTTGGACTCGACACACTGGTGTCCCAGGAGCACGGAGCGGGGCGCGAGGACGACGCGAGGCGGAGCCTGGCGCAGGGGGTCTACCTGGCGGCGGCGATGACGCCCTTGACGATGCTCCTGATACTAGGCGTCATTACCCTCCTGCCCCGGATGGGAATCCTGGACGAAGTCATCCGGCTGACCGTCCCTTACCTGGAGGCGTTGGCCTGGGGGACGGGCCCTTTGCTCCTCTTCGCCGCGTTCCGCCGCTACTTGCAGGGGGTGGGCGTGGTCAAGCCGATCACCTTCGCGCTGGTGACGGCCAACCTGATCAACGCGGCGGGCTGCTGGGTGCTGGTCCACGGCAAATTCGGGCTGCCGAGGATGGGGGTCGAGGGGGCGGGCTGGACGACCTGCCTGTCGAGGGCCTACCTCCTGGCGGTCGGGGTTGGCGCGTTCGCGATCTACGGCCCGCTATCGAGATCCGGCCGGAATCCGTTCCGCGACTGGCCCCGGCCGGAGTGGTCGAGGCTCCGGGCCTTGATCGCGCTGGGGCTCCCGGCGGCGATCCAGGTGACGCTGGAGGTCGGGGTCTTCGCCACGGCCACGACCCTGGCGGGTCGGCTCGACGCCGCGAGCCTGGCGTCGCACAACATCGTCCTGAATATCTCGAGCCTGACCTACATGGTCCCGCTCGGGATCGCCTCGGCCGGGGCGGTCCGGGTGGGTCAGGCGATCGGTCGAGGGGACGAGAAGGCGGCCTCGAACTCGGGCTGGACCGCCCTGCTGATCGGGGCGGTTTTCATGACCCTCTCGGGGTTGTCCCTCCTGACGATGGCCCGACCGATTATCGGGATCTTCACCGGCGACGCCCGGGTGATCGAGACCACGGCCCGCCTGTTCTACCTGGCCGCGGCGTTCCAGCTCTTCGACGGGATCCAGGTCGTGGCCACCGGGGTCCTCCGGGGGGCGGGGGACACCCGGACCTCGATGGCGTGCAACCTCCTGGCCCACTGGGGGATCGGGCTTCCGATCGGCTACGCCCTGGCATTCTGGCTGGATTATGGTGTCGTCGGGCTCTGGGTCGGCCTCTCGATCGGACTCTGCCTCGCCGGGCTGGGCAACCTGACCTTCTGGGCGAGGACCGCTCGGAAGCTGAGGGAGGGGAAGGTGAAGCGGATCGAGGATTGATTTCCTCGGGATTCGGAACCATCGGCCGGACTTGTCGCATTACTCTGGGTATAGGGGTGGGCGATGGTCCGGCGGAGGGTCTCGGACGTGGCAATCGGGAAAGATGGGGCGACCTATCGGCGGATCGGGGCCCTGTTCCATCTGGGGGCGATCCGCGAGCTGTCCGACGGGCAACTCCTGGAACGGTTCGCGACCGGCCGGGACGAGGGGGGCGAGCTGGCGTTCGCGGCGCTGGTCGAGCGGCATGGCTCGATGGTCCTCCGGGTCTGCCAGAGTGTCCTGGCCAACTCGCACGATGCGCAGGATGCGTTCCAGGCGACGTTCCTGGTCCTGGCCCGGAAGGCCCGAGGTCTCTGGGTCCGCGACTCGCTGGGCCCCTGGCTCCATCAGGTTGCGTATCGGGCGGCCTCGGGGGCGAAGGCGACCGCCGCCCGCCGGAGTCGTCTGGATCGTCGGGCGGCGAGGTCTGCCGAGCAGGCAGTAACCGAGCCCGTCGACGAACTGGCCCGAATCCTCCACGAGGAAATCGAAAGGCTTCCCGAGCGTTACCGGGCGCCGGTGGTCCTCTGCGACCTCGAAGGGTGCACCCACGAGCAGGCGGCCCGGCACCCGGGCTGGCCGATCGGGACGGTCAAGAGTCGCCAGTCGAGGGCCCGCGATCGGCTCCGCGAACGGCTCTCGGACCGGGGCCTGACCCCCGACTTCGGACGACTCCCCCTCATCCCGATCCCCCCCACGCTGGCCGACGTGACGGCCCGCGCGGCGATCCGATTCCTCGCGTCCCGGGCGATCGCCCCGGGGTCTGCCGCACTTTTGGCCCAGGGAGTCATTCGAGCCATGATCCTCACCCAGACCTTGAAGGCGGCATCGGCCTTGCTCTTGATGGGCCTGACCGCCTCCGGCGTCGTCCTGCTGGCTCAGGATGGACCAGCCCGGGATGATGCCCCACCCGCGACCGCCAAGGAGGACGAGTCGACCATCAAGGTCGGCCCGGGGAAGCTTCGGGTTACGGTCTCCGGGCGCGGGAATGTCCAGGCCCTGAAGCTGCGGGATCTGGTCAGCGAGATCGAGGGCCAGACGACCATCATCTCGATCCTACCCGAGGGGATGAAGGTAAAAGAAGGCAATGTCGTCTGCGAACTCGAATCGTCCTTGCTCCGAGACCGGCTCGTCAACCAGAGGATCTCCGTGAAGTCGGCGGAAGACGCCCTGAAACGATCTCGGATCGGGCGTGAGGTCGCCGAATACTCCGTCAAGGAGTACGTCGAGGGGATTTCCCGGCAAGAAGAGGCCGAGTTGAGGTCGCGGATCGATCAGGCCCAGTCGCGAATCGAGCGGGCCGGTACACGGCTGGAGAAGATCCGGGCGGCTCGCAAGCGACTCGATCATGCGGTCCTCCCCCAGGCGGATTCCGCCAGGCCGTCCGAGATCTTGGCCGAACTGACCATCGATGATCGACTCGAATCCGCCGAACTCGGGATTGTTCGCGAAAAGCTGGAGCGGGAACAGGCCGAGATTCGCCTCGAAGTACTCGAAAAGTACTCGAAGCCCAAGAAGACGCTGGAGTTGGAAAAGGTCGTCCTGGCCTGCCAGGTCGATGAAGAAGACAAGCGACTGGCCCTGGAGTTGGAGAAGAGCAAGGGAGACAAACTCGAACGACAGATCAAAGCGTGTGTGCTAGTGGCCCCCCGCAATGGAGTGATCGTCTACGCCGAGGGACAGCCCGGAATCAGCCCAGGAGGTTCGATCGAGGAAGGGGCAACGGTCCGCGAGCGTCAGAAGATCCTCTCCGTGGTCGACCTCGACAGCCCGATGCTGGTGGACCTGAGGGTCGGGGAACCCAGGGTCGACCGGCTCGAACCGGGGCAACGGGTCTTGATCAAGGTCGATGCGGCCCCGAACGAAACGCTTGATGGTACGGTCGAGGAAATTGCTCCCAGGCCCGATCCCCACTCCTTCAACTCGCCTTCCGGCAAGCTCTACGCCGTCCGGGTGGCCATCGATCAGGCCCACCCGAGCCTGAACCTTCGCCCAGGGATGTCGTCGTCCGCCGAGATCCTCGTGTCCGAACTGGACAACGTCCTGACCGTGCCGATTGCCGCCCTGGTCCGCTACGACGACGAATATCACGTCGTGGTGAAGTTGCCAGGCGGCGGCGTGGAGTGGCGTGAGGTCACTTTGGGCGAGGCCAGCGACCAAGACGCCGAGGTCATGCAGGGGCTCAAGGCTGGCGAGGTCGTGGCCACGAACCCAGGCGACCTGATGACAGAGGAAGAGAAGCGCCAGAAGCTGGGCCAGCCTGTCCCGTCCGCTCGTCGGAAGACCCCTCGGAAGGCCGGTTGATCTTCAACGATGGGGCCGTTCCTGTTATTCCTTGGGCAGCGTCCTGCCCCTCACCAACCATGGACGGTGGCGAAAATCATGGATGATTTCGTCGATTCGATCCCCGACCTCAGCGTCGTCGTCCCGCTCTTCGACGAGGAGCGGGTGGTCGGGCCGCTCCACCGACGATTGGTCGCGACCCTCTCGACGATGGGGATCTCTCACGAACTGGTCTTCGTCGACGACGGGAGCCGGGACTCGACCCCCTGGCTGCTCGACGAGATCCAGGCGGGGGACTCGCGGGTCTCGGTCATCCACCTGAGCCGGAACTTCGGGCATCAGGCGGCGGTGACGGCGGGGCTCGACCATGCCCGAGGCCGGGCGGTGGTCGTGATGGACGGCGACCTGCAAGATCCCCCCGAGGTGATCCCTCGGCTGGTCGATCGATGGTCCGAAGGGGCCGATGTCGTGTATGCGGTCCGTAGGAACCGCAAGGAAGGCCCGGCCAAGCGGCTGGGCTACTTCGCGTTCTACCGGATGCTCAACGCGATCAGCGACCTGGAAATCCCGCTCGATAGCGGCGACTTCTGCCTGATGGACCGGAAAGTTGTCGACGCGATCAACGCCCTCCCCGAGCGGGCCCGGTTCGTCCGGGGGCTCCGGACCTTCGTGGGCTTCCGCCAGGTCGGGGTCGAATACGATCGCGAGGCCCGCGAGGCGGGCCGCCCCAAGTACACCTTCCGGGCGCTGATTGGTCTGGCCGCCGATGGCCTGGTCAGCTTCAGCGGCTATCCCCTCCGGCTCCTGACTTACGGCGGGGTCGCGACGGCGATGCTGGCCGCCTTGCTGACGGGCTGGGTGTTCGTCGACGCCTTCGCAAACCAGACGGCCCCGAGGGGCTGGGCCAGCGTGATCGTGGCGGTCCTGTTCATGGGGTCGATGCAGATGATCGGCCTGGGGATCGTCGGCGAATACGTCCGCCTGATCTTCCTGGAGTCCAAGCGGCGGCCGACCTACATCGTCGGCGAGCGCCGGACCCACTCGGGCCTGGCCCCCGCCCGACGGTTGAATTCCCAGGCTCAGCGAGTCTTCCACTTCTCATCGAAGTAGCCGTTAACCTTCACATCGTCATATTCGCCGATCTTGATGATGGCGTGGTCCCCCAGGTGGGGATACAGCAGGGCGTTGGTCCCGGTAAATTCCCTGGCCCCGAAGGTGTACCCGCTGTTGATGACGACGTAGCGTAGCTTGTTGAGCGGGTTTGCATTGATGAGCACCGGCGCGTGATCGGCCGCCGGGAACATCCCCCCGAGCCCCACCTCGGCCGAGGTCCAGGTCATCGGCAGACCGGGCAGGATCCTGGCGATCAGGCGGTTCGAGCCGGGGTCGCCGAAGAGGATGAGGTGGTGATCCTCGATGTCCAGATCGGTGACGTCGACGTCGTCCTTGATCCGCAATTCACCGCGCATGAAGCGGGACCAGTCGTCGGCGAACCGTTCGAGGCGGGCGTTGGCCCAGGCCTGGACTTCCGGATGGTGGGGCTTGCCGGTCCCCAGGACGACCAGGAAGGGGGCCGCGAAGGCGTCGTCGATCGGCCCCTGGAGTCCCGGGTGCTTCTCTCGCTTCTCGTTGGTCTGGACGGCGAGCGACTGGTCGTGGTCGAGGACTTCCCAGCCCTTATCGGTCTTCTGGAAATAGACGTCGGGCAGGAGTTCCCCAATGGCTTCTCGAAGGAGAAACTCCTGACCATCGAGCCGGAGCGTATCCCCGGCCTGCCGGTCGATCGCGATGACGGCGATGTTCTCGGTCTGGACGGTGGCGACCTCACCCTCCCGGTTGGCCTCGATGGTGGCCGGTCGGTAATGCTCGATGAGCCGGTGGAGCGTCACCCAGCCGACTCGGTTGTATTTGAGGGTGTAGGTCACGAACCGGATCTTCGGGGCGAGGCTTGGCGGACCGTCCGGGATGTGCTCGTCGTGGAAGGTCCGCATGAGCTGGGTGCTCTCCTTGTCGACCGCGTGGCCCATCCCCTTGCCGATGATCCGGAGGAAGTCGATCCCCTCGGCCTTCGTGACCAGCCCCTCGGTCTTCATGGGTACTCCGAGTGCGACGAGGGCCTCCTCGATGTTCTTCGAGGCCTGGGCCTGGGGATCATTCTCGCCGCCGTAACCGACCATCGGGACGTCGAAGGCATTCCGGGCGTAGTCGACGGCGTCATAGATCCGGAGTCCCTTGCGGACGACCTCGGAGGGGTCGCGGAGCTTGGCGTAGTTGATGGTCTCGGTGAACCCCGCGCCGGCTTCGACGGAGGACCATCGACTCGGGTGGTGGAGCCCCAGGTGCCAGGCCCCCGCACCTCCCATCGAGAACCCGCGAAGGACCACTTTCCGGTCATCCACCCGGTAGTTCCGGCGGACCGCGTCGATCGCCTCGAAGACGTCGGTCTCGCCCGCCCATCGGTAGGCGTTGTTCCCCCGGCCGAACACGTGGAGGACCAGCCCCGGGAGGTCGTCGGGTCCGGGCTTGCCCTCGCGAGCGTCGAAGAATCGTGCCTCGGAGATCTTCGAGTCCCGGCCATGCAGCACGACGTCGAGTCGGAGGCGATCGTTGGGGGCGTGGCCCGCCGGGACGATCACCGCATAAGGCTGCACCGACCCGTCGACCCGGGACCGATACCCCCGGACCGTCGACCCCGTGGCCTCGGCCCAGGGGGTGTGCCCCTCCGCCAGTGTCTTGGCCCGCTCCATCCCGATCGAGAGGGCCTTGAGGGTCCGGGCGACATCCTTCGCCTCGAAGAAGTCTCCGTGCTTCAAGGGTCGCCGGGCCGCGATCAGGCAGACCTCGACGTCGGATATCGCATCTCGGCCCCCCGGCCCGTCGCCAACTTTGGCTCGCAATCCCTCCAGGGAACCGGCCAGTTCGGCCGCCTTCGCCTCGATCTCGGCCCGCTCGGCCTCGGTCGGCTGGTACCGCTCGGCCGCCTTGGGTGCCTGCCAGGCCAGGACCGGCACGGCCCAGGAGAACAAGATCATCGCGACCAGACCGGTCCGGTAGCTCATGGTCAGAAGCCCTTCTAGATCGGTGGAAATCGGGGTCGCAAGGCCGTTCACTCTACCAGAGCGGGGCCGAGGGTTACCGGGAGGACTTCTTCGATGGCGATCGTCATCCCGTCCGAATCCCGGCCCCAGACTCGTCGGAACCGCCCCGGATGCTCGCGGACATATCGCTCCAGCGGGCTGGCGGGTGCCCTGGCATACCGGTTTTCATCGACGATCAAATAGGCCGCGCCGAGTCGTTCGATCGACCGGGCCACGTCCTCGGGATCGTCCGAGTCGGGGGCGAGGCCCACCCGCCCGGTGGCCCAGAAGACCTCGGCGGCGTGGGTGGTCAGGATCGGCCCGTTCCGGTCGCCGTGCCGGGCGATCCAGTCGCAAGCGGCGTCGAAGCCTCGATCGGCCCGGCGTTGCGCCTCGGCCCGCCCGGTCATCAGGGCGTAAGCAGGGTAGGGGATCGAGGCCGCCAGGACGGCCCAGGCGGCCCAGGCCCTCGGACGCTCGAGCCGGAGCATCGCCGCGATCGGGGTCAGTCCTTCGATTGCCCCCACGATCAGGCACGGGACGAGCGGGATCAAGAATCGCCCGGCCTCGGTAAACGGCCAGACCAGGAGCAAGGGGAACGTGGTCAACGGGACCAGGCTTGCCAGCCGACGCCTGGGCGATGGGAAGGCTCGACACCATCCCCACGCGATCAGGCCCGTCGCGGCGAACGCCCAGGCATTGACCAGGAAGTAAAGTGGGGCCGAGTTCGCGAACACGGTGCCGATCTCGACGACGGGCGCGATCCATTGGTCTGGGATCCGACGGACGTAGAAGAGGAACTGGCGGGCGACGAGACCGGGCAAGGGCTCGCCCGCGATCAAGCCGACCTGGGTGGGGCGTCGCGAAGCCGCCAGCCATGCAACCCAGGGGAGAACGACCAGGCTCGCCGAGGCCCCGGCCAGGAGGGCCATCGACCGGCGTCCCCTGAGGAGGAGTTCCAGGCCGATCGCCGCCGCCAGGGTCACGCCGACGTGCCGGGTCAGCACGCAGGCTCCGATCAGCAATCCCAAGATCAGACCCCGCCCGACCCCGCCTCGGCGGGCGGCCCATAAGGTGGCCAGGATCGCGAGCTGGCCCAGCAGCAGATACATCGGTTCGGAGAAGATCGCCCCGCCGACCCGTCCCCAGGTCCAATTCACCGCCAGGGCCAGCCCGGCGGCCAGTGCGATCCCGGGGCGGTACATCGACCCGAACCATCGCCAACCGGCGAGGATCGCCCCGAATGTGCAGGCCACCGAGAAGAGATGCGCGGCCTGGGCGGATCGCCCCGTCAATCGCCAGAGGCCCCCCAGCGCCAGGGGATAGCCGGGCGGATAGTGGGTATGCCGCTCTCGGCCCGGCGTGTGGATCTCGCGATACCCTTGCCCGGTGGAAAGGGCCAGGCCGAGGACGGCGTAACCGGCCCCGTCATAGCGAGGGGGCGAAGAGATCCCGGTATTCAGGCCGACCGACCCCAGTGCGACGGCTCCGATGATCAGGCCGGAAATCAAGCCGCGTCTGGATCGACCCGATCGCAATCCCGCCATGAGCTTCCCCGGTCCGGATCGTCCCCGAGGCTCCTCGATCGTGAGTCACGACCCGCCCGGGACAGGGGCGGTTATACCGGACCTCCTCGGCCGTCGGCTACGATCCGGGGGAGAAAAGCAGTTCTAACCCGAGAAAAATGAACACCGATGAATGAGCCGGCGGGTTGGGATTGCCCTCGGAACGACGTGACGGGATCATGGTGCCTCGGGAAGTGGCACCGGCCCGGGTGAGCCCGGCCCGCCCGCCTCCCTCGGCGAGAGATCCCGGCTCATGGCGAAGTCGAAGGTGGACGCGGATCGCACCCTCCTGCTCGGCCTCCTGGCGCTCCAGATGGACCTGATCGACCGCGATGCGCTGATCGAGGCCCTCAAGGCCTGGGTCGCGGATCGCTCGCGTCCGATCGACCAGATCCTCCGGAAGCATCGGGCGATCGACGCCGAGGCCCAGGAGATCCTCAACAAGCTGGCGAGAAAGCGGCTCGACGAGCGCGAGGCCGAGTCCGGTCGGGGTGCGTTCGCGTCGAGTCTCGTCGAGCTGGTCCGGGGGGACATCGCCCGTCTCGGCGATCCCGAGCTGTCCGCCAGCGTCGGCCGGCTCGGCGAGCCCGCGCCGACCGAGGCCGATCCCTACGCGACTCGCCTCCAGGATCCGGGGGCGGAGACCCTCCACGCCGACTCTCTCTCGCCCGGACCTGCTGGATTCCAGCTGATTCGACTCCACGCCAGAGGAGGGCTTGGAGAGGTCTATCTCGCCCGGGACGAGCAGCTCCATCGAGAGGTCGCGCTGAAGCAGCTTCGGGAACGTCACGCGGACCGGATCGAGAGCCGATCCCGATTCCTTCGCGAGGCCGAGTTCACGGGGAGCCTCGAACATCCGGGGATCATCCCGATCTACGGGATGGGGAATTATTCGGACGGTCGGCCCTATTACTCGATGAGATTCGTCGACGGCTCGACCCTGAAGGAGGCGATCTCCGCCTACCATCGGGCCGATGGCCCGGACGGGGCCGAGCCCGAGGTTCGCTCGATCGCGTTCCGGAAGCTCCTTCGGCACTTCCTGGGTGCCTGCGACGCCATCGCCTTCGCGCACAGCCGGGGCGTGATCCATCGCGACATCAAGCCGGACAACATCATGATCGGCCGGTTCGGCGAGACCCTGGTGGTCGACTGGGGACTGGCCAAGAACTTCGACCCCGACGAGGGACGAGGGCCTGCCCCCTCGCGCGAGGCCCTGGTCGAGACCATGGTCGGGGCTCCCCTGGGGACGCCCGCCTACATGAGCCCCGAGCAGGCCGCCGGGCAGATCGACCGGCTCGGGCCGGCTAGCGACGTCTACTGCCTGGGGACCACCTTCTATCACCTCCTGACCGGCCGGATGCCGTTCGAAGGGGGAGACGTCAGCCAGGTCCTCAGCCGGGTCGCTCGGGGCCAGTTCACGGCCCCCCACCGGGCGTCCCGAGGTGTCCCCGCGCCGCTCTCGATGATCTGCCTGAAGGCGATGGCCCTGGACCCCGAGGATCGCTACCCCACGCCCCAGGCCCTGGCCCTCGATATCGAGCACTGGCTGGCCGGCGAGTCGGTCTCGGTCTATCGGGACTGGTTCCCCCGGCGGGCCTGGCGATGGGGACGGGTCCATCCCTGGGTCGTCGCCAGCGTCGGGGCCATCAGCTTCTGCGTGATCCTCGTCTTCCTGGCCTCGGCGCTGGTCCTGTCGATCCCCGGCCTGATTCTCGCGGCCATTGGGGGGTTGGTCGGGCTGCTGGCCGGGGCCGTCCGGGGGCAGGCCAGTCGGGGAGCCCGGGAAGGTTCGGCGGTGGCCTTCCGGATCGGGACCGTGGCCGCGGCGGTCCTGTTCCTCGCCGGGGTGGGCTACGAGGCCGTCGTCCTGGTCAGTCGGGGCGGGCCGATCTGGGGGGTATCACGGCCGGGCCTGGATCAGCTCGACGGCTATCGGCTGGCGGCTTCCAGGGCCAGGGCGGGCGACCTGGGCGGGGCCAAAGCCTGGTACGACTGGGCCGAGTGGTGGGCGCGTCGGGCCCGGAGCGAGCCGGCCCTTCGCGCTGAGGTGGAACGCGCGAAGGCCGAGGCCGCAGCGGCCATCGGCCCTTGATCGCCGACGGATCACGGGTCTAGCGGCAGCAGCGCCCGGATGGTCTCCAGGGTGTCGGCCTCCTCGGCCTTCTTGTCGACGCGCCAGCGGAGGATCCTCGGGAATCGGACGGCGATCCCGGACTTGTGCCGGGTCGATCGCTGGATTCCCTCGAAGGCCAGCTCGAAGACCAGCTCCGGCTTGACCGTCCGGACCGGGCCGAACTTCTCGACCATGTTGCAGCGGACGAAGGCGTCGACCTTCGCGATCTCGGCGTCGGTCAGGCCGGAATACGCCTTGGCGAATGAGACCAGCTTGCCCGAGTCGTCCCAGACGCTGAAGGTGTAGTCGGTGTAGAGGCTGGCCCGCTTGCCGCTCCCTCGCTGGGCGGCGGTCAGGACGGCGTCGACGGTCAACGGACTGACCTTCCACTTCCACCAGTCGCCCCGCTTCCGGCCGACGTGGTAGGGCGATCCCAGCCGCTTGAGCATCAGGCCCTCGGCCTGTCGGTCGCGAGACTCCTGCCTCGCCTCGGCCAGGTCTTCCCACGATCCCGCCGCGACCGAGGGGGAGAGGATCAGGCGTCCCGGCAAGTTGATCGAGCCGACCAGGGCCGAGAGCTCCTCCCGCCTCCGCTCGAAGGGCTCGGTGCGGAGGTCGCGGCCCTGGTGCTCGATCAGGTCGTAGGCGACCAGGACGACCGGGACTTCGGCCAGGATCGCCTTGCCCAGCGTCTTCCGGCCGATCCTCCTCTGGAGCTGTGCGAAGGGCAGGGGGGCACCGTCCCTGTAAGGGAGGATCTCGCCGTCGAGCACCGTCCCATCGGGGAGGAATGCCCCGAGCGTGGCCAGCTCGGGATAGCGATCGGTCACCAGCTCCTCGCCCCGGGTCCAGAGGAAGGTATCCCCCTCCCGGCGAATGAGCTGGCATCGGATCCCGTCCCACTTCCACTCGGCGAGCCAGTCCTCGACCGGCCCGAGCCCCTCGGGCGAGCCTTCCAGGGCATGGGCCAGGCAGAACGGATAGGGGCGGCTGTGGTCGGCGTCCCTCGCGTCGGTCCGGCGGAGCCGGTCGTAGAACGCGGGGTCGGGCTCCCAATCCCCCATCAATCGGTGCGCGATGACGGCCGCCTCGACCCCGCTGGCCTTCGCCAGGGCCCGGGTCACGAGCTGCTGAGAGACTCCGACGCGGAAGCCGCCGCTGATCAGCTTGTTCCAGACGAAGCGCTGGGTCCGGTCCATCGAGCCCCAGGCTTCGAGCATCGCCGCCTTCTGGGCGGGCTCGTCGGAGTCGCGGAGGGTCAGGAGCTTCGCGACCCAGAAACTCAGCGGCAGGTCGCTCGAACGCCCGGCCGTCGGCAGGAGCAGCGCGACGGTCTCGGCCACGTCGCCCACGGCATCATACGATTCCCCGAAGAGCCAGTCGGGCACCCCGGCGGCCTCGGCGGCCCACTCGCGGAGTTTCTTCGAGGGGACCGCCTGCTTCGGCTTCCGCCCGATCAGGAAGTAGACCGCCCAGGCCGCATCGGCCGGCCTGGCCCGGGCGAAGTAGGCGGTCAAGGCCTCGACTTTTTCGCCGGTTCGGGTGGTTTCGTCAAGGTCGGCATAGAGTTCGGCGAAATCTTTCATCGTCGAGTCGCAGTCCCTTGATGATTCCGCCCAACGGACGTCACGAGACTCGTCCGCCCGGCGTCGTCTCCCGGAAGATCGTCGCGTCTGACGGTGGGATCGGTCAAGGGTCCTGGCCAGGTCCTGCCCTCCCCTCCCACCGCTCCGGGCTGCGGATCATTCTCCTCGAATCGAACGGTGAACTATGCTTGGGGCTGGAGGTCTGGAGTTCCGATCGCCTTTCCTTCGACCAGGGCTACTATCGGGGGGACATCGGGAAGATCGATCAGGGGGTTTGTTGAGGGCATGATCGAAACATCGTCCCCCCTCCACTTCGACCGGCGATCGTATCCGGCGAGGCTCGATCCCGGCTCGATTCCCGAGTCGTTCGTCGCCCAGCTCGGGCGGCTGCGCTTCACCGAGCCCAGGGTCGAAGCCGCATTTCGGTCGGACTATTTCGCCGGATCGATCGCCGGGGTCAGGATCAACTTGATCTTCGGCCTGGTGGTGTTCGCCGTCTGGGCGCTGGTGGATCGGGTGGTTCTTCCCGATATCGCCGACATTGCCTGGTCGTTCCGCGTCGGTGTGGCCTGCCCGGTCTTCCTCGTCGCCTCGATCCTCTCGTTCTCCCGCCGATTTGACCGACTGATGGTGCCGACCCTCCTGGTGGTCGACCTCGTCTCCGGCTTGATCATGATCGCGATCATCGTCGTGGCCGGGGCGGAGGGGCACCGCTATTACTATGCCGCATTAATGCTCGTTACCATGGGTTGCAGCATTTGCCCGGGGTTACGGTTCCGGGCCTCGATGGCGGTCACGCTGGTCGTCCTGGTCGCCTATGAGTTGGCGCTCTGGTCGGACGCCACGCCTCGAGTCGCCCTGAATAACTCGATGTTCCTCTGGACGGCCCAACTCCTGGCGGCCAGCGTCTCCTATTCGCTGGAGCGTCAGAACCGATCGGACTTCTTGCAACGATGGGTCATCCGCCAGCAATCCCAGGCGCTCCAGGAGGCGCTTCAGGAGGTCGATCGGGCCTCGCGAACCGACTCCCTGACCGGGCTCTTCAATCGTCGCCATTTCTTCAACGAGGCGGAGGTCGGGAGCGGCCGGGTCTCGGTCATCATCCTCGACGTCGACCACTTCAAGCTGATCAATGATCGGTTCGGCCATTCGGCCGGGGATCGCGTGCTTCGCGAACTCGGGCGGAGGGTCCGCGAGGCGGTCCGGCCCGGCGACATCGCTTGCCGGTACGGGGGCGAGGAATTTGCCATCCTGCTCCCGGGTGCCGACCTCGTCACCGCGGCGACCGTCGGGGAGCGAGTCCGGAAGGATGTCGAGGCCGAGTCATTCGACGCCGGACCGGCTTCCCTCCGGGTCACCATCAGCGCGGGGGTCGCCTCGATCTCCGATGGCGAGGCCGCCGCGATCGAGGCCCTCATCGACCATGCCGATCAGGCGCTCTACCAGGCCAAGCACGCCGGCAGGAACCGGGTCCGAACCTGGGACCGGGGGCTGGCCCACGCCGAGGCCAACTGAACTCGGGCCAGACCCCGAACGCTCAGGGTGGCGACTCTGGGGCCGGGTCTTCCAGTTCCGGCGGGTCGTCTCGTTCCCCCTCGTAGCGGGTGGGGAGGACCTCGGCCTCGATCCCCCGCTCTCGGAGATATCGGACGACCACGGATGTGTACCCGTGAGTGACCAGGACCCGGTTCGCCCCGGTCGCCTCGATCGAGCCCAGCAATCCGGGCCAGTCGACGTGGTCCGAGAGGACGAAGCCTCGGTCCACCGCCTTCCGGCGACGGGTCCCCCGGATGGTCATCCAGCCCGAGGCGATCCCGTACGAGGCCGGGCCGAACTTCCGGGCCCAGGGCGTCCCCTGCGCCGAGGGGGGGGCGACGACGATCGAGGGGCTCCAGTCCTTCCCCTTGATCGCCGCCCCCGCGTACGAGGTCGGCGGCAGGTCGATCCCGGATTCGCGATAGGCCCGGGTCAGCTTCTCGACCGCCCCATGCGTGAGGATCGGGCCGATCGAAGGGTCGAGCCCCGAGAGCAGCCGCTGCGACTTCCCCAGGGCGTAACCCAGGAGGATGCTGGTCTTCCCCGACGACTGGTTCGCCCGCCACCAGGCGTTAACCTCGGCGAAGACCGACTCCTGCGACGGCCACCGATAGATCGGCAGGCCGAAGGTCGACTCCGTGACGAACGTGTGGCATCGGATCGCTTCGAACGGCGAGCAGGTCGCGTCGGGCTCGACCTTGTAATCGCCCGAGACCACCCAGACCTCGCCTCGATATTCCAGCCGAACCTGCGACGACCCCAGGATGTGCCCGGCCGGGTGGAGCGAGACCCGGACGCCCCCCAGGTCGACCGACTGACCATAGGGCATCGCGTCGATGATCGCCTCGCGTCCCATCCGGACCTGGAGGACCGCCGCCCCTTCGCTCGAAGTCAGGTAGCGCCCGCAACCCCAGCAGGCATGGTCGGCATGCGCATGAGTGACGACCGCCCGGGGCACGGGCCGCCAGGGGTCGACGTAGAAATCCCCGACCTCGCAGTAGAGTCCCAGGTCGGTCACGCGGAGGAGTTCGGTCTGGTTCATGAGCAGCAAGGCTCGCGGTCTTCAGGGGCGTTTCGCCTCGGATCGCAAGGATTCGAGGTGGGCAAGACCCTGCCGGGCGGCATCGAGAGGGTCTGTGGAGCATTCGTCGAGTTCGATGATCCAGTCGACCGGATCTGTCAGGGCCTGGAGGATCCTCGGGAGATTCACCCGGCCGCGACCGAGCGCCGTCATCGGCTCGCCGTGGACCGCCGGCCCGTCTTTCCAATGAATCGATCCGATTCGCGTCATCAGTTCCGAGAGAACTCTTGCAGGATCGATGCCGGCCGTTTGCGCCCAGTAGATATCCAGTTGCCAGAAGGTTTCGGGGTGCAACCGCTCGTGGAACAGCCGGATCGGGATCGCTCCGCCGACCGGCTCGAATTCCCACCAATGATTGTGAAGCCCGAATTGAAGCCCATGATCCCGGGCGAGGGTCCCGGCTTCATTGAAGGCCGAGATCAGCTCATCGATCCCCGAGCGCGAATCGAATCGCGGGTCGCGCGGCCAGCCATGCCAGATGATCCTGGAACATCGGCACTCGCTCGCGATCTGGACCCACGAGTCGATGTTGGCAGGGGTGGGCAGGTCGCCATGAATCGAGACCACGGACAATTCGTGATCTGCCAGGAGTTCGGCGAGGCGTCCCGGAGTCAGGCCCGGCGGCGGAGGAGCGACCTCGACGGCCGAGAAACCGGCCGCCTTCACCCGTTTCAGTGCCTTGTCGGGGTCCGACGCCAGCTCCTCCCGGATCGTCCAGAGCTGCAAGGCGATGGCATGGGGCTGATTCGGATTCGATCGAGGATCCATCGAACACCCGCGAGAATCGAAATCGAAGCTGAGTTGGGACGGCGAGATTGAAGGTATCGCCGACTCAGGCCGCTCACAATCGCCTTGTCCGTGATCAGCGATTGATGAATCGCGGTGGAGGTCGAGGAAGATCGGTCGGATATCGCCAGGCCCTCCGGAGTGCTTTCCTGTTCGGGCGACCCGTCCAAGGGTCGAGGCATTGCGGAAGCACAGGATTCCTCGGGCATTCGCTCCCCCGGCGGAGTAGGTTTTGATTGTGGTGAAGGCTCAGGTCTGTTCGGCTTTGTTAGAATAAGGTGCTGGTGCCGTGCCCCGATTCGGAGATACCCTCGCGAACGAGGGGGGCGTAGACTCTTCGAGGGTCAAAACACGTCATCACGAGCTAGGATCCCAAAAGCGGCCGTCCGATTGTGAACCCGGGCCGCTGGAATCGCCCAACCCCGCACCGAGGTTCTCATGTCCCATGCGGCCCGTTGCCTCGTCGTCATGATCCTGTCTTGCCTCGTCACGAGAGAAGCCCCGGGGGCCGACATCGAGACGCCCGGCCTCCGGGCGACCCAGGTGACCGTCGCGATCGAGCGGGACGGGTCGCGTCGCCAGTTCCGGGCGACGGTCATGGCCCGGGCCGATGAGACGATGACCTTGCTGACCGCCGCCCACTGCCTGTCGGCCGAGGACCAGGGCGGGCCGGCCCTGCTGATCCTCGATGGATCCGAGATCGTGGAGGGGACCGTCCTCTCGATCATCCGGAACCCCTCGTACCGGGTCCACGACGGCCGGGAGGTCCCCGGGCCCGATAACGCGGTGATCCGCCTCGGATTCGAGGGGAGCAAGCGGCCGGGAGGCCCGGCGTTCCAGGCCATCCAGCCCGCGCCCGCGCTCTCGGCCCGATGCTTCCCGGGCCCGGTGGGGCAGACCGTCGCCGTCCGGATGATCGACGGTCGAGGGGTCGAGCACGCGGTCCGGGCCGGGAATTATTCCAACCCCCGATGGCTGGAGTGGGGGCCCGCCTACAAGCCGATTCCCGGCGATTCCGGGGGCGGGGTCTTCGTCGTCCGGGAAGGGTCCGATGGGAAGCCCCGGCCGATCCTGATCGGGATCATCGTCGGCCGCGATGACAAGGGCGGGGGGGCCTCCCTGGTCTCGCTCGACCAGCGATGGCTGTCCGACGCGCTTCCCCGTTAGGGGGCCACCACGTTGTTACTCCGGAGTCGGTCGCAGAGCAGGAGGGCCAGGATCGTCTTGGCGTCCTCGATCTGACCGTCCCGGACGAGGGTCATGGCCTCGTCCCAGCGGACGACGACCGTCTCCATCTTCTCGTCGGGCTGATGGTCGGTCGGGCCGGGTTGCAAGTCCTCGCAGAGGTAGAGGTACATCCGCTCGTTCATCACTCCGGGCGAGACGTACCATTCGGCGATCCGGGTGATCGAGCCGGCCCGGTAGCCGGTCTCCTCGGCCAGTTCCCGGCCGGCGGTCGAGTCGGGGGTCTCCCCCTCGTCGATCGTCCCGGCGGGGATCTCCAGGAGGGTCCGGCCCACGGCGTACCGGAAGTTCCGGATCAGGCAGACATGGTCATGGTCGACCATCGGCATCAGCGCGACGGCCCCCCGGTGGACCACGACCTCGCGGTCGGCGACCGTCCCGTCGGACAGCCGGACCGGCTGCAAGGCCAGGTCGATCTTGCGACCTCGGAAGATCACGCGACGCTCGTCCATCGGCTCGTCCACGGGCCGGCTCTCCTCGATTGGTGCGACCGGGCGTCGTGCCAGGTCTGTCGATAGTCTGGCCGGGAAGAGGCCAGCCGGTCCAGGGCCTCGATCAAGATCGGCTCCTCGGCGACGAGGCCGAGGCGGGCAAGCCCCTCACTCGCAGGCAACGCCTTCGGCGATCGTGCGGATTCGCGAGGGGACCTCCAAGGCGGCCCAGGATGCTCGATCGAGCTTGGGCCGATCTTCGGGTTCGACGAGGCGGAATATGTTGGATGATATCGTGTGGATTTGTTGTCTAAGAATTTTATTGCATTACTTTTACGACGATGCTATGGTTCGATGATCTACCCTCTCAAGCGTCTCAATGCTCGTATTATCGACCGGCACATGCGGAGTTTTTCTCCATGCGGAACTGCGCCCCGAACTCCGTGACTCGACGCTCGCTGATCCTCTCGGTATCGGCCTTTCTTTGCCTCGGCCCGGTCGGCTGCGGAGATTCCGCTCCCGCGACGGGCACCCGGAGCGAGGTCGCACCCGAGACGAAGCAGGCTAACGAGAGCATGGAGAATTTCATGAAAACCCAGAAGAAAAAGAAGGGACGCTGAGCCTGGTCGGTCGCAAAGATCGCTAATGACCGAGTGCAGCGAAATCGCTCCTGTTAGTTCGTTTGGGCGAGTGGATTTACGGCGGGGGCAGCTGAGGTTCCCCGACGGACGCCCGTCTGGTTAATCGTGTCAAGAGGGCTCCGCGGGGCCCTCGGTGGTTGACCGCGCGCCTTCGTGGGCCCGCGGTTCTGCTCCCTTTGTCTTCAGTTCAATTCCCGAAACGAGGCCTCATTGAGAAATTCTACCAAGCGTGGGTTCACCCTGATCGAGTTACTGGTCGTGATCGCAATCATCGCGGTCCTGATCGCGCTGCTACTTCCGGCGGTGCAGGCGGCCCGCGAGGCGGCCCGTCGGTCGCAATGCATCAATAATCTGAAGCAAATCGGCATCGGGTTGCATAATTATCACACGGCGGTGAACTCGTTCCCCCTCGGAGCATCGCTGGGGCCGACCTCGCCCGGCAATATCCAGGACTGGGCCGGCTGGAGCGCCCAGGGGATGCTGCTCGGGTACATGGAGCAGACGGCGATCTATAACGCGGCCAACTTCAGCTGGGCGCCGGAATGGTCGGGGAACATCGCCTTCGCGATCAATTCGACGTCGACTCAGACCATCATCAACAGCTTCCTCTGCCCGTCCGATGGCAACGCCGGAAAGGCCGGGTTCTTCAATAGCTATGCCGCGAGCCAGGGGACGACGACCTGGGGCTACCCCGGTGGCGACACCAATAAGCGGAAGAGCACCGGCACTTTCGCTTATCAGAACAGCTATTCGATCGCCGAGATGACCGATGGGACCTCGAATACTATCGCGTACTCCGAGTTCGTCGTGAACAACCCGCTCGACAAGACGCCCGGGCGTTCGACCCAGGCCGGCGGGCTCCAGGCGGCCAACCGGCTCGACGTCAATGCCGCCGGGCTGGCGTTGCTCCAGTCGGACATCGCCGCCTGCACGACTGCATTCCAGACGGGCGGCCAGAGGGGCAACGGCCCGGGTACGACCTGGGCGACCGGTGCCATGGGGTACACCATGTTCAACACGGTCATCCCCCCCAACGGCGGCGGCCAGATCAAGTGGAGCGCCTGCCGGAACGGCTGCTGCCCCCAGGCTCAGCACGCCGACTACGTGCTCGCCACCAGCCGGCACTCGGGCGGCGTCAACACGCTCATGGCCGATGGAAGCGTGAAGTTCATCAAGAACACCATCTCCTATCCGACTTGGTGGGCCCTGGGCACCCGGGCCGGCGAAGAGGTCATCTCGGCCGACGCCTACTGATCGGGCCGATAACAGCCGGACGATGCAATTCGGGGCACCCTCCGGCAATCGGCGGGAGCCCCGAATGCGTATCCGGCTCGGCCTTCGAGACTCACTCCCCCTCGCGGACCAGCCTGTGGAAGCGGGCGAGGAGATCGCGGGTGATCGGGCCGGGCTTGCCGTCGCCGATCGGTCGGCCGTCGCACTCGACCACGGGGATCACCTCGGCGGCGGTCCCGGTCAGGAAGCACTCGTCGGCGGTGTAGACGTCGTGCCGGTCCATCGTCCGCTCGACGACAGCGATCCCGGCCCCTCGGGCCAGCTCGATGACGGCCTCGCGGGTGATCCCTTCCAGGATCCCGGCGTCGACCGACGGGGTGATCAGCTCTCGCTTCTTGACGATGAAGATGTTGTCGCCGGTGCACTCGGCGACCTCGCCCTTGTGGTTCAGCATCAGGGCTTCGAGGCAGCCGGCGTTGGTCCCCTCGATCTTGGCGAGGATCGAGTTCAGGTAGTTCAGCGACTTGACCCGAGGGTTGAGCGCGGCCGGGTGATTCCGCATCGTACCGGCGGTGATGATCTTCAGGCCGTGCTCGTAGAGCTCGGCGGGATACAGGCTGATCGAGTCGGTGATGATGATCACCTGGGGATCGGTCGTCCGGCGGGGGTCGAGGCCGAGGCTTCCGGCCCCCCGGGTGACGATCAGCCGGATGTAGGCATCGACCAGTTTATTCGCGGCCAGCGTGTCCAGGACGGCCTGGGCCATCTCGGTCTTGCTGATCGGGATTTGCAGGTGGATGGCTCGGGCCGAGTCGTAGAGGCGGTCCACGTGGGCTTCGAGCCGGAAAACCCGTCCGGCGTAGGAACGAATCCCTTCGAAGATCCCGTCGCCGTAGAGCAACCCGTGATCAAAAACGCTAATTTTGGCGTCAGCTTTTTCGTAAAGCTTGCCGCCGATGTAGACCTTGGGGCTCATCCGAGGAAACTCCTGGCCACCCAGGGTCGACGAAGGCCCCCAGCCCTGCCGACGATCAGGCCAGGACGGGGGCCCACTCCTCGATTCGCCCTTCCGCGAGCCGAACGACCCGGTCGGCCTGGTGGGCGATCTGGAGGTCGTGGGTGACCAGCATCATAGTCAGCCCACGCTCCCGGTTCAAGTCGCGGAGTAGTTCCAGGACTCCTTGTCCGGTGGATGCGTCGAGATTTCCCGTCGGCTCGTCGGCCAGGAGGATCTCCGGGCCGCCGGCCAGGGCCCGGGCGATCGCGGCCCGCTGCATCTCGCCGCCGGAGAGTTCCGAGGGGCGATGATCGAGCCGGTGGCCCAGGCCGACCCGCTCCAGGAGGGCGGTCGCCTCGGATCGGACCCGCTTGCGGATCGACCAGTACGAGAGGACCCCGTGGCGGATCAGGTGCGGGAGCATCACGTTCTCCAGCGCCGTCAACTCCGGGAGGAGGTGGTAGAACTGAAAAATAAAGCCGAAGGTCCGGTTCCGCAGTTCGTCGCGCTGCTTCTCGGGGCCGTCATCGATCCGGTTTCCGTCGAGCCAGACCGAGCCCTCGTCGGGGGTGTCGAGCAACCCCAGGACGTGGAGGAGGGTGCTCTTGCCCGACCCGCTGGAGCCGATCACGGCCACCAGCTCGCCCCGCTCGATCTCGAAGTCGACCCCTCGGAGGACCGGGACCTCGTTCCGCCCCTTCCGATAACCTTTCGCAAGCCCGTTCGCCGACAGGTGGATCGCCATCATGCACCTCCGTGTGGGGGGCCTTCCCCATAGGGCTGGCCCTGCCGATGTCCGTGACGCGGCAGGGCTCGCCCTGCCCTACGTTTGAATTCACTCGAACCGCAGGGCCTGGACCGGCCGGAGTCGGGCCGCTCGCTGGGCGGGCCAGACGCTGGCGGCGACGGCGATGAACAGGGCTCCCCCCACGATCCAGGCGACCGTCGAGGGCTGGACCAGCGTGGGGATCTTGTCGAAGTAGTAGATCGCGTCGTCGAAGACCTTGCGCCCGGTCAGGATGCTCAGGCCCTTCTCGATCTCGTTGATGTAGTGGACGAACATCAGGCCGGCGACCATCCCCACGCCGCTGCCGACCATCCCGAGCGCCAGGCCATAGCCCAGGAAGATCCCCCGGACGCCCGCCGTCGAGGCCCCCAGCGCCTTCAGCACGCCGATGTCGCGGGTCTTCTCCACCACGATCATCGAGAAGATCGCCAGGATGCCGAACCCGGCCACCGCGATGATGAAGAACAGGAGGATATTCAGGATCGACTGCTCGACCGCGACCGCCGCCAGGAGCGGCCCCTGCTTCTTCTCCCAGGTGGAGACCATGAAGTAGCCGCCCGGCTTGAGTTCCTCCAGCGCCCCCTCGATCTTCATCGCCAGGGCATCCAGGTCGACGCCGTCTCGGACCTTGATCTGGACCTGATTGACCGCACCATTCCCCTCCCCGTCGCCCAGGAGTCGCATCCGCTGCAACTGTTCGAGCGGCATGTAGACGTGGTTCGAGTCGTACTCGCTCATCCCGCTCTTGAAGTAGCCCACCACCAGGGCATCATCGTACGTGACCTTGGGCCGGTCGCCCGCCTGGGGGAAGACCAGGCCGATCCGGGCCCCCGGCGGGGCGAGGCAGAAGTCCTTGCCGTTGATGTGGGCGTGGGCGATGGCGTAGCCGACGATCGCCCCGGTCTCGGCCGACTGCTCCTGGACACGTTCCGCCAGCGCCTGCCGGAGGATCGGGTCTTCTTCTTCCTGGAGCATCTGCCCGGCCGGGTTGTTCAGCTTGACCCACTGGGGGACCTTGAACGAGGGGGGGATCTTCTTCCCCTTGGCGTCGAAGAGGAATTCGGCGAAGTCGCCGGTCTTGGCCCGCTCGGTCGGCTTGATCCCGATGAGCTGGATCGGCCGGGTTATCGGATGGCCGTTGAAGGTCCACTTCATCATGGCGATGGTTTCCATGGTCGGGGCCATTGCCACGACCTCGTCGCCCGCCACGGCCTCGATCCGGGCCATCACCTCGTCGGAGTTCCGGAAGCCGTCGAAGTCGCGCGACTCGACGATGACGTCGGCCAGGACCCCGTGGAGCCGGTCGCGCATCTTCTCGGAGAACCCGGCCATGACCGAGTTCACCACGATCATCGTGGCCACGCCCAGCATCACGCTGATCACGCTGGCCAACGCGATGTATCGGGTCTTCAGGTACCGCCAGCAGAGCAGATACTTGTACATGACGGCTCCATCCGTGGAACTCGGTCTCGGTCCGTTTCTGGTAGGGCAGGGCTGGCCCTGCCTGCTTCGGCGTCCTCGGCAGGGCGAGCCCTGCCCTACATTCGTGGTTGGTTTTCGGTAGGGCAGGCCCTGCCGGCTATGGCTCTGTCAATTTTCGGGTCGCATCAAGGGGAACAGGATCACGTCTCGGATACTGGCCTTGTTCAGCAGGAGCATGCAGAGGCGGTCGATCCCGACTCCCAGGCCGCCCGCCGGGGGCATGGCGTGCTTGAGGGCCCGGACGAAGTCGTCGTCCATCTTGGCCATCGAGTCTTCTTCCTTCTGCCCGGCGAGCTGCCCCTGGAAGAGCTTCTCCTGGAGCATCGGGTCGTTCAGCTCGGTGTAGGCGTTGGCCAGTTCGATCCCTCGGACGAACAGCTCGAACCGCTCGGCCACCGAGGGGTCCGACGTTTTCCGCTTGGTCAGCGGGCAGATCGCCGCCGGGTAGTCGATCACGAAGACCGGCCCGTGCAAGGCGTCTTCCACGGTGGCCTCGAAGACCTCGCTGATGATCACGTCGTGATCCTTGCCGGCCGCCGAGATCCCCAGCGACTCGGCCTTGGAACGGACCGCGTGGAGGTCGGACGGGTCGACCTGGGCGTACTCGCGGAACAGGTCGAGGTAGCACTTGCGCGGCCAGGGCGGGGTGAAGTCGACGACGTGTTCGCCCCAGGGACGCTGGAAATTCCCGTCGAGGGCCTCGATCGCGCCCACGATCAGGGCCTCGGTCAGGTCCATCATGCTGTGGTAGTCGCCGAAGGCCTGGTAGGCCTCCAGCATGGTGAACTCGGGGTTGTGCTTGGGGCTGATCCCCTCGTTCCGGTAGACCCGGCCGATCTCGAAGACCCGCTCCATCCCGCCGACCAGGAGCCGCTTGAGATACAGCTCGGGGGCGATCCGCAGGAAGAGGTCGAGGCCGAGCGTGTTGTGATGCGTGACGAACGGCTTGGCCGCCGCGCCCCCGGCGATCGACTGCATCGTGGGCGTCTCGACCTCGACGAATCCCCGGTCGGCCAGGACCTTGCGGAACGTCGCGACCACCTTCGAACGGCCGAGGAAGGCTTCGAGGCTCTCGGGGTTATGGGCCAGGTCGACGTACCGCTGCCGGGACCGCTTCTCGATGTCGGTCAGGCCGTGCCACTTCTCGGGCGGGGGCGAGAGGCTCTTGCTCAGGAACGTCAGGCCGGTGGCGAAGACCGTCAGCTCCCCCGTCCTGGTCAGGCCGAGGCCCCCGTCGACGCCGATCAGGTCGCCCAGGTCGAATTCCTGGGCCAGGGCCCAGCCGGCCTCGCCCACCTGGTTCTTGCCGATCATCACCTGGATCGTCCCGGTCCAGTCGCGGACCTGGAGGAAGTTGACCTTCCCCTGCCCTCGCTTCAGGACGATCCGCCCGGCGATACGGGCCGAGGGTCGCGGGACCTCCTCGCCTTCCGGGGCTTCGGGGAGCGGGATCGCGCGAATCTCTGAGATCGCCCGATGATCGTCGAACCTCCGGCCCCAGGGGTCGAGCCCCAGGGCTTCGATCCTCCGGAGCTTCTCCAGGCGGGCGGCTTCCAGGGAATCGGGCGTTTCTTCCGACATCATCAGACCTTGCGTTGCTGCGGACGGGACTGGGGCGAACTTGAACGAAAATTTAAGGCAAATGCCGATTTCGGTCAACGGCAACAGGAAAGGCCGACGGCATTCGGCGGACCCACGGACGCCCGTTTCTGGTAGGGTGGGGTGCGACCTGCCAGAGTCCGGGCGATGGCGAAGGATGTTCGTTTCGACGGTCCGGGATCCGGGACGACACCATGGCCGAGCTATTCATGGTCGAGGTCCGCGTCGCCGACCGGGCGTCATCGAGTCGCTGGTATGCCGAATTCCTGGGCCTCCGGCCGATCCTGGATGACCCCGGGGGTGGGTTCGTCCTGCTGGAGGCGGGTCCGGGCAAGGTCGCGTTGAAAGAGGGGGCAGCGGTCGAGGGACGGGGGGCGGTCCGTCTGGTCTTCCGGGTCGGGGATGTCGACGCCGAGCGGGCCCGATTGGTGGGGTCGGGGGTGGCGGTTTCGGAGGCGTCCGAGAGCCCTGAGGGCTACCGCGAGATCCGCCTGGCGGACCCCGATGGGACGCCGGTGGTCCTGTTCTCCGAGGTTGCCTCCGCTGGCGAGTCCGGTTAGTTTGTCTTGCATGAAACGGACACTGAAGGAATTAACAAATGTCGCCTATATCGTGGCGGGGGTGCTCTCGGCGGGGATGGGGCTGGAGGGGTTCCTCCTCTCCAGCCATTTCATCGACGGGGGCGTGACCGGCATCTCGATGCTCCTGGCGGAGGTCCTGCATCTCCCCCTTCCGCCATTCCTGGTGGTGATCAACCTGCCTTTCATCCTCCTGGGATACCGCCAGATCGGCCTGGCCTTCGCGATCCGGAGCGCCTCGGCGATCCTGGCCCTGGCCCTAGCCCTGGCCTTCATCCATTTTCCCGACCTGACCCCCAGCGACAAGCTCCTGTCGGCCGTCTTCGGCGGCTTCTTCATCGGTGCGGGGATCGGCCTGGCGATGCGAGGGGGCGCGGTCCTGGACGGGACCGAGATCGCCGCCCTGCTGATCAGCAAGCGGAGCCACGTCCTCCGGGTGGGCGACGTGATCCTGGGCCTGAACATCGTCATCTTCCTCTCGGCCGTGAAGGTCCTGGGCGTCGAGCCGGCGCTCTACTCGATCCTGACCTATGTGGCGGCCAGCAAGACGCTCGACTTCATCCTCCACGGGATCGAGGAATACACCGCGATCACCATCATCTCGGCCCGGAATGACGCGATCCGCCAGCGAATCATCGACGAGATGGGCCGAGGCGTCACGATCTACAAGGGGCGAGGGGGGAAGACGGGGGCCGACCAGGACATCCTCTTCTGCGTCGTGACCCGGCTCGAGATCGGCAAGGTCAAGACGATCGCCCGCAGCGTCGACGACTCGGCCTTCATCATCGTCTATCCCCTGGCCGATGTGCAGGGTGGCGTCATCAAGAAATCGGCACTCCACTGATCCAGACCCGATCCGCCCGAGATCCCGATCGGTACCCCCATGATGCACACCCTCCTGCTGGCCTCGATCCTCTCGGCCCTGATCGCCCCGTCCCTCCCTCCGCAGGAGGCTTCGCCCAGGCCCTCCGATTCGAAGCCGAAGCCGGCCGGGGTCAATGACGAGCCCGTCGTCACGAAGCACGAGATGACGCTCGGCGGCCGCCCGATCAAGTACACGGCCACGGCGGGCTTCCTGCCGATCAAGAGCGAGGCCGGCGAGGTCGAGGCTCATATCTTCTTCATCGCCTATGCCCGGGAAGACGCGGGCGACCGGTCCCGGCGACCCCTGACCTTCGCGTTCAACGGCGGGCCGGGCTCGGCCTCGGTCTGGCTCCACCTCGGGGCCCTGGGGCCGAAGCGGGTTGAGTTCCCCGATGGGGGCGAATTCCCGACCCCTCCCTACCGACTGGTCGACAATGAGTCGACCTGGCTTGATGAGTCGGACCTCGTCTTCATCGACCCGGTCGGGACCGGCTACAGCCGTGCGGTGAAGCCCGAGCTGAACAAGAAGTTCCACGGATTGCAGGGCGATCTCGACTCGGTCGGCGAGTTCATCCGGCTCTACCTGACCCGGTTCGAGCGATGGGGCTCGCCCCTGTTCGTGGCCGGCGAGAGCTACGGGACCACTCGGGCGGCCGGGCTCTCGGATCGCCTGGTCGACCGGGGGATCGCCCTGAATGGGATCGTCCTGGTCTCGACCGTCCTGAACTTCCAGACGCTCCAACCGGCCAGGGGGAACGACATCCCCTATGCCCTGTTCTTGCCGACCTACACGGCGACCGCCTGGTATCACAAGAAGCTGGCCCCGGAGCTTCAGGCCGACCAGGGGGCCACGCTCCGGGAGGCGGCCGAATGGGCCGAGGGGGACTACGCGACGGCCCTGATGCAGGGCGACCGGCTCTCGAAGGAGAAGCGGGAGGAGATCGCGGCCCGGCTGGCGAAGTACACCGGGCTCGACCCGGTTTACGTCGATCGGAGCAATCTTCGGGTCGATCCCAGCCGGTTCCGCAAGGAGCTTCTGAGGGACCGGGCCCGGACGGTCGGCCGGCTCGATAGCCGGTTCGTGGGGATCGACGAACAGGCCGTGACCGATCGCCCCGAGGACGACCCGAGCAACTCGGCCATCCGACCGGCCTACACCTCGACCTTCAACCAGTACATCCGGGCCGACCTCGGGTTCGCCTCCGATCTCCCCTATTTCATCCTCGGCGAGGGGGTCGGCGACTGGGACTGGGGGCCTTCGGGTCGGGGCTACCCCGACACCAGCGGCGCCTTGCGGGACGCCTTCGCCAAGAACCCGTCGCTCAAGGTCCTGGTCGCCTCCGGTTACTACGACCTGGCCACTCCCTATCGGGCGGCCGAGTACACCCTGGCCCACATGGGGCTCGACCCCTCTCAGCGAGATCACATCAAGGTCGAAGAATACGAATCCGGCCACATGATGTACCTCCACGGCCCCTCCCTGGCGAAGCTCAAGGGGGATGTCGCCGGGTTCTTCCGGGCGACACTGGGCCGTTGAAGATCGTCGGACGAGGACCGAATAAGACCATCGGGCCGGGCTCTCGTCTCCGAGATCCGTCGAGAGCCAGGGCGAGCCCAGCCCTTCACGAATTCCCGATCCTGGCCATCGCTTGATAGGAGACCCGCCCATGCGCCCAATGCTCAAGCCCCTTGCCTGCGTGATCCTGTTATCCATCGGGGCCGCTCCCGGATTGGCCCGGGGGCAGGGCCCCAACTACGTGATCGACGGCGCCGGGATGTTCGGGAAGGAGTCCGTCAACCAGGCGACCCAGGAGCTCTCCGGGATCGCCCGGGATCAAGACGTGATCGTCACGATCGAGACCGTGGAATCCCTCGGAGGCGAGGGGATCGACGAATTCGCGAAGCGGAAGGCCCAGCAGCTCGGTCACCAGGGTCTTTATGTCTTGATTTCTAAGAAGGACCGGAAGATCGACGTGCTGGCTTCGCCCCGGGCGCTCCGCGAGGAACTGGGAATCCCCAGGCTCAACTCGATCCGCGACACGTTTAGCAAGGAGTTCGGCAAGGGACGCCCCGACGCCGGGCTGACCGAAGGGGTCCAGGCGGCGAAGGAGGCCCTGGCCCTGATTCGACCGGCCCGTCGACCTCAAACGACCCTCGAGGCCGTGGGGATCACCGGGACGAACTCCCCCCTGATCCTCCGCCAGCAGGTCCGCTTGACCCTGGCCGGGGCCCGCAAGGCGATCGCCGGGGCCGAGGCCCACGCGATCGAGAAGGGGTACAAGATGAACATCGCGGCGGTGGACGACGGCGGGCACCTCCTGGCCTTCGCCCGGATGGACGGGGCCAGGCCGGCGAGCGTCAACACGTCCATGACCAAGGCCGTCACCGCCGCCACCTTCCGCCAGGCCTCGGGCACCCTCCCCACCGGCGCCAAGGATCCCGACGTCCTCCTCAACCTCAGCGTCCAGAACGCCTCGGGCGGCCGGATCACCACGCTCCAGGGCGGGGTGCCGATCATCGTCGATGGCCAGGTCATCGGGGCCGTCGGGGTCGGAGGGGGCTCCGGCGAGCAGGACGCCGAGGTTGCCAGGGCCGGAGTCGAGGCCTTCCTCGCCGGGCTCTCGAACGAGTCCAAGGTCGAGGTGAAGGAGGGCACGCCCCAGCCCGCCGCGACCGACAACACTCCGCCTCGATGATCTCGATCCGCGGATCCTCCGGGAGATTGGCGCAGAGTTTGCCTTTATGTTCTCCCGATCACTCGCCGCGATCACGCGACGAGATAAGGATAGAGGCGGCTTACCTGGCCTGCTCTCGACTCGAACGGAGGATCTCAGATGCACACCGTAGTTGGATTGTTCAACCAGCGTGAATCCGCCGAGCAGGCCATCCATCGGCTGATCAGCTCGGGCGTCGATCGTCACTCGATTAGCATTGCCATGAAGGACGTCCGCGAGGCCGCCGAGATCTCCGAGGCGACCGACACCAATGATCTGAGCGCCGAGGGGGCCACCGCCGGGGCCGTCTCCGGGGCGGGCGTCGGTGCCCTGGTCGGCATCGCTTTGGTCGGCAGCACCGTCCTCCTCCCCGGTCTCGGCACATTCCTGATCGGCGGGCCCATCGCCGCCGCCCTCACCGGCGCCGGCATCGGCGCGGCCTCCGGTGGCCTGATCGGTGGGCTGATCGGGGCCGGTATCCCCGAGGAGGAGGCCCATCACTACGCCTCCGGGATCGAGAGCGGCGGGATCTTCGTCTCGGCCAATGTCCCCGATAATCAGGTCGCCGAAGCCCGCCGGATCTTTGATGAGGAAGGCTCTAGCCGGACCTACGCTCCCTGAACCAATCCTAGCCTTTCCGAAAACTGGAAACTCGACGAACGGGCGACCCGCAATGGTCGCCCGTCGTTCGTTGGTCCCGGCTAAAAGATCTCGATGATCGGCCATGGATGTTTTTTAGGTTAACCAAAATTAGCGGTTGCAAAGCCCTAACACATCGTTTAGATTCCATTCCAGGACGATTGGAGATGTTCTTGGAAAGGATCTTTCATGAAGGGTCATCGACGAAGGATCACTCCCGGGAGGATCAAGGGTTTCACGCTGATCGAGCTGTTGGTCGTGATCGCGATCATCGGGGTCCTGGTGAGCCTCCTCTTGCCGGCGGTCCAGTCGGCCCGGGCGGCGGCTCGGCGGGTCCAGTGCGTGAACAACCTGAAGCAGATGGGCCTGGCCCTGGCGAATTACGAGTCGACGATCGGGTCGTATCCGCCCGCTTATGTGGGCAATCCCAAGGTGTCGGGCTCGGCCTTCGGCGTGAGCTATCCGGACGGGAACATGAACACGCTGCCGGGCTTTGCCTGGGGCACCTTGATCCTGCCGTTCCTGGAGCAGTCGCCGGTTCATTCGAGCTTCAACTTCAATATCGCTTGTTGGGCGCCGGATAATTCCACCGGGGCTCGGATTAAGCTCTCGGTCTTCATTTGCCCTTCGGCCACGGGGGGTAGCGACGGATTCTCGCTCCATCGCTACGGCAATGGAGACTCCAACAGCCCGGACAACGCAGGCGAGTTCTCGCCCGAGATCCGGTTTGCTCACAGCCACTACGTGACCAACGCCGGGGTGAACCAGCCCTGGGGCCGCCCTACCGCTTATTCCTCGGACTTCGACGTGATCGAGCCGGTCGCCGGGACCCCCGGCCATGCGATCAACGGCCCGTTCTACCGGAACTCACGGACCCGGGTTTCGACCGTGGTCGACGGGCTTTCCAACACGATCTTCCTGGGCGAGCGGACCTCGAAGCTGGCCGATTGCACCTGGGTGGGCGTGGTCCCCTTCGCCTCGGTCTGGCCCAAGCCGGGCTGGCCCTCCGAACCCAACAGCGGGGGAGATCTGGTCGGAGCCCACAGCGGGCCCGACGTCCACGACCACCCCCAGGTGGTCATCCACGCCCCGAATCACCCGTTCGGCCACACCGACGAGATGTACTCCGAGGATGGCGAGGGCTGCAATGTCCTGATGGGTGATGGCTCGGTCCGGTTCATCAAAAAGACCATTTATCCTTACACCTGGGTCGCACTTTCGACCCGGAATAGCGGGGAGGTGGTCGGTGGTGACTACTGAGCCCAAAACCAGGCGGTCCGGGGCCTGGGCGGTCGTTTGCCTGTTCCTGGGAGGCTGCTGGGGACCACCGCAGATCGGGGTGGATCGCGAGGCCTTCCAGACCGTCGACGCCCTGTACACCGCGGTCAGTCTCCGGGATCCCCGGCTGGTCGAGGACTGCCGGGGGCGTCTGGTCAAGCTCCGAGAGGCCGACAAGCTCCCCGAGCCGGCCTCGAAGGATCTTGAAGCGATCATCGAGGAGACCAGGGGGGGCGAATGGGAGCCGGCCCAACTCCGCCTGAGTCGGTTCATGGAAGGCCAGCGGCGTTGAAGGTTGCGGCTTGGGCTGGAGATCGCGACATCTGGTTGGCCGATTCGCTAGAATAAGGCCTGTACCCGACCTAGCGAGGTCCGCCCGATCGAGTCCAGGAGCCCAGCCTTGAGCCATGCAACGACCGACGGCCTCGTCGGCCATTATCTCTCCGAGGAGATCGACGCCGCATTCCTCTACCGGGAGCTGGCGGCGGTCGAGCCCGACGAGAGGCGTCGCGACCTGTTCCAGAGGCTGGCGGCGGTCGAGGACAAGCACGTCGAGCGCTGGGAGCAGGTCCTGGCCGAGCAGGGAGGCCGGGTCTCGACCGACCGGAAGCCGACCCGCAGGGCTCGCCTGACCGCCTGGGTCGCCCGGCGACTCGGGCCAGGCGCGGTCCTGCCGATGATCCTGGCCGAGGAAGGGCGCGAGGTCGCTGCCTATCTCAAGCTGGCCAGGGAGACCACCGACCCCTCGACTTCCGACGCCGCCTCGACCCTCGCGGCCGACTCCGCCAAGCACGCGCAGGAACTGGCCCACGTCCTGGGCCGACCCAACGAGCCCTGGCATTCGACCGAGGCCGGGGGCTATCTCCGGAGCGTCGTCTACGGCTTCAACGACGGCCTGACGGCCAACTTCGGGCTCGTGGCCGGGGTGATCGGGGCCAGCGCCCCGGCGCATTTCGTGGTCATCTCCGGGATCGCCGGGGCGGTCGCCGACGCCCTCTCGATGGGGGCGAGCGGCTACCTCGCCGCCAAGAGCCAGGCCGAGGTCCACGATCACGACATCGAGATGGAGCGGTCCGAGATCCGCCTCATGCCCGAGATCGAGCAGGAAGAACTCGCCCTGATCTACGAGGCCAAGGGCATCCCCGCCGACCAGGCCCGGTCGATCGCCGCCGCGATCATGGCCGACCCCGAGAAGGCCCTCGCCGCTAAGGTCCGCGAGGAACTCGACATCGGCGACCCCGCCGTCCCCCCGCTCCGCGACGGACTCGTGACCGGCCTGGCCACCGCGATCGGGGCGATCATCCCCATCCTTCCGTTCCTGATCACCTCCTCCCAATGGGCGATCTGGATTTCCCTCACCATCAGCATGCTGGCCCACTTCGGGGTCGGGGCCGCCCGGAGCGTCTTCACCGGCCGGGGCCTCTGGGCCAGCGGGCGGGACATGTTCCTCGTCGGATTTGGAGTCGCCGCAGTGGGTTACGTCATCGGCCTCGGCCTGGAACAGGCGATGGGCGGTTTTGGGATGGCCCCTCCCGTCCCGGCACCCTAAATCGTTCGAGCGAGGGGCGTGTCCGGATAACCCCCGGATCGCCCCGAGGAGTTCCTCCCGGAAAAACGAACCCAAGGCCGGCGTAGCCCGCCGGCTCAAACTTCCCGGGAAAAACGAACCCAACCGACCCGCCCTACGTGCCGATCGTACCCCGGCTCGCGGATCTCCCCGCTCCCCGCGAGCCGACGCTGAGTACGGCTCGAACCAAGCCTTCCCCGATCGAATGCCTTCGATCTCCCCTCCTCTCGAGTTTGCCCAGGGCGTAGCAGGGTAACGCCCTCGCTCGCGACCTTCCAGGACAGTATCGCCGGATGTGGGTTCTTCCCATCGGAGCTTTCCTGGCTCCGCACAGGATTCGGGGAGATGGGCCGGGTCCCCTCGGTCGAGACGGGCTTTCACGCTTGATACCGAGTGCGTAGCCCACCGAAACCGCCAGATTTGACGCGGAATCGGGTCATGACTACCTCACTGCCCTCATCTCCTTCGGGCTCCCCCGGATCGAGTGGACGGGGACGCTGGCAGATCCCGGACGTGACGCTTGTTGACCAGATCGATCGTGCCCCGAATCTCCGATCATCATCTCCGGTGACGGCAAGCATCTCGTGGATTTAAATAACCGGAATCGTTCGCTTAAAACATCGCATGTGATTCAAGCATCACACATGCATGGGCTTAATCCGGTGGCTCGGTGAGGATGTCTAACCGTGGGGCTGACGTGACTGGCGAGTGAACTCCCAGCGGCCCTCGACGTGCCAGGCTATCCCCCCTTAAGAGTCACCACAGATGAACCGTCGCTTCTTCGGCCTTGCGTCCATCGCCGCCACGCTCTTAGCCTTCTGCTCCGGCAATGATGCTCGGGCCTCGTTCACCATCGACGCCGCGGTTGGCGGGGCTCCGACCGGTGTGAATTATGTCAATTTCGATAATCTGAGCCTGGGTAACGCGGGTGGAGTCAGTGGCGGTGTCACCGTGTCGTTCACCGGGGACGGCCAGGCCGTCCAAGGGGCCGTCTCGGGCCTCTATGCCGCCCCGTTCCTCTCGAATAGCAACGGCGCGCCCTTCGGCGACCCGACCGTCTCCGGGCCGGACATGACCACCTACCTCTCCACCGGCGTCGGCTCGGTCACCCTCTCGCTCCCCGGCCCGCAGAAGTACTTCGGCATGCTCTGGGGTTCGGTCGATTCCTACAACAGCCTGAGCTTCTACGACTCCTCGAATCAGCTGCTCGGGACGATCACCGGCCTCGACGTGACCGCCGCCGCCAACGGCAACCAGGGCGTGAACGGGACCTACTACGTGAACATCAACTCGACCGAGGCCTTCACCAAGGTCGTGGCGACCAGCGGCAGCTACGCCTTCGAGTTCGACAACGTCGCCTTCAACCCCTCGGCCGCGGTCCCCGAGCCCTCCTCGCTCGCCCTCTGCGGGATCGCGGGAATCACCGGCCTGGCCGCCTTCCGTCGTCGGCTCCGTCGGGTGGCCTGAGCCGGATCGCATCGGATAGTGGGTTGTTTTTAAAGGCCGTCTGGCAACCTTGCCGGGCGGCCTTTCGCTGCGCTTTTATTTGCGGCCAGGAGGGCGAATCAAGGGCCTGGCCGGTGTCGAAGTCTTCGGGATTGGGCTGGTCGGTGATTAGCGGTATGGTGTCGCCGGCCCGGGTCTTGTACTTGCAGCGTCGAGGGCAAGGTCGTGCCTCTCGCCGGGGTCGGTTTCCGAGTCGAAGAGGTGGGTCTTGATGATCCGGGGATAGGCGATCCGCTCCCATCGTTCGGTCCGGACGGCTCGCTGGATCATCGCATAAGCGGTGAAGATCGCGTCGCGGCGTGCTCGGGTGGGAGAGTCGCTTGGGCCTCCAGTTCCTTGGCTTGCCGACGGATCTCGGCTCGAATTGTATTCCGATCTTCTTCCGAGGCGGTGGTCGCGAAACGCTTCAATCCGTCGCCGATGTTGACGAGCTTCTCGGTCAATGAACCTACATCCGGGGCATAAATTAGCCCCTGTTCTGATCCGAGAGGAGAGTTGCCCGGCATCGGATCGAATCCCTCCCAGCCCATCACATTCAATGGAGTGCGGACCCGGCCCAATTCCGACAATCGAGGCTAATTTGCTCGACCGTCGGATCGGTATGGCTCTTTGATCATCGGCGCTTGGCCGGCTTAGCCGGCTTTACGGAAAAGGCCGTGGGAGGACCAGGATCCTTCTTCCCGGCCGCCACCGTCGGAGGAGGCGTGACAATGGGCTTTTCCTCCCCGCAACCCGTCAGGGCTACGCAGGGTGATCCGGCCACCGCAAAGACGAGCACGAGACGTAGCATTCTAGACATGTCTATTCCTGGAAGGTCTCGGTGTGGTGTCGATTTCTGCTCGATCGACCGGAGAGGCCTAGGATTTTCGGCGTCGGGATCGGTTGCTAAAATCGCGGCGATGCTCGACGCGCCGGAGGCAATTGCTCTCCGGCGCGGGCTCATCGGGACGCGTCCCGGTCGGGCTCACATCGAGTCGGCGCTGATGACCTCGCCGCCGTTGGGGCTACCGATCGATCGCCAGGTGATGATATTGATCGTGTCTTTCGTGAATCGGACGCTGCCGTCCCCCATGAGTGTGTTCACGCCGCCGGGATGGCGACTCCGCGAAGCATTGAAGGCCGGCGTGACGCCGTTGCAGGGCGGCACGTTGGGGCCCAATCCATAGGAGCACCAGGGGCGTCCCTGGGCATCGCCTCCCAACCCATCAGGGACCTTGGAATTGGGGGTGGTGTAGGTCATGAACATCGTGCAGTTCAGGTCATCGTTAAAAACGTCGCCCCGGTGATCGTAGGCTACGCCGCCGGCCGCGTTATATCCCATGATGACCTCGCCGCACAGGATCGAGTTGCTCGTCCCGTCGGTCATGTCGCGAATGCTGGTCGATACGTTCCCCTTGAACGGTGCGCCGGTGAACATGAGGCCGTTCGGGGCACCTTGCAACAGCATCGGCCCGGTGTTCCAGGGATTGGGATAGCCCATTCCGCTCAGGGCGGGGTCGTTCTGGGCGAAGTGCGTATTGCCCCAGTTTGCCGCGAAGCTGCTCTTGCCTCGCGGATAGGGGGTGTCGGGTTCCTGGATGCTCGGCGAGTCGCTGGGGCACTGGAACGAAGCGACCTGGAGTCGAATGACCGTGGTATTCGCCGACTCGTAGAATTGCAGGCTGAAATTGATGGCGTTGAATACGTTGCCTTGCTCGAGGTAAGGCAGGATGCTGAACGCCCAGGTCCGACGCTGTCCCGGCTGGGGGGCGTAATTATATCCGCTGCCCATTCGACCGATCGGGAATCCCCCCAAACTGTCATGGTAGTTGTGCATCGCCAGGCCGAGTTGCTTGAAATTGTTGACGCACTGGGTACGACGGGCCGCTTCGCGTGCCGCCTGGACGGCGGGCAAAAGCAGCGCAATCAGCACTGCGATGATCGCGATTACCACGAGCAGCTCGATCAAAGTAAAAGCGCGCGCGAGGGCAGGCCGGCAAAAAACCGATCGCTTCGTCATAATTTTCCGCCTTAAATAGAAATAGGAGGTGGGAGCGGTGATGATCCTATCATGCAAAGTTTCAATAATCCACTATAAATTTCTCAAATTCCGAGATCATCTAGAAATGTAACCGGGCTCATTGGAGGAGAGAAAATGCCGTCGAATTGCGTGTTTTCGGGGAGATCCGACTTTTTGGACACCACGGATGCCCCGGGGAGATTATGGGCGAGGAGTTCGACTTGAATTCAGTGCGTCCTGGCCCTAAGTTATTAGTGTTGGCTCAATTAGGGGGAATTGGTCGGTATGCCGCCCTTCGGGCTACACGCGAACCACATGAACAAGCCGATCGCAATCTAGGATTGATTTGTGGCTCGCTCTGTCTGAGCAATTCATCCTTCAGCGGTCTTGGGGCGGCTACGCGGGAGTCGTCCGACGGGGCAACCAAGCCTTCCCACATCGGTCACGACTCGGGCCGGATCTACTGGGGTCTACCGAATGTATTCCCTTCGGAGGGACTATCGGATCGACTCCACCCTCGGGTCCGGCTGATCGTCCATCGCCTTCCGACGCCATGAGTACGTTAGTGTTGAATTTCATATTTTAATATGCGGAAATTCAACTATTCCGGCAGCGACCACAGGAGCGGGGATGCCGACGCCTTCGCCATCGAACGGTCGTAAAAGTAACGCATGGCTATTTATGCTTTGGTGAAGGAGAAATTGGAATGTCCGCTTTTCTGCTCGGAGTTCCCCTCCGTTCAGGGCTTCGGACCGAGGGTCTCGCGGAGCTCTTTCGCCGCCCGGCGCATGGCCTTACGGGCGTGGCCCCCTTTGAGGTAGTAACCCGTAACGTCGAGCACGCCGCCGCCCGAGGCGCACGAAATGGCCGAGAGCTGCCGGCCATCGGGACCGATCACCTCGGCCTCGACGAACCCGCCTCCGTTGAAGATCGGGCCGATGAAGACCGGCGCGATCACCGTCGCCAGCATCGCCGCGTTCAGGATCGGCCGGGAGAGCTTGACGTCGGTTATCGCCGCGCGGACCCTCGCGGTATTCGGCCCGGGCTGGTCGACGACCGGCTTGAGCGTCCCAAGCTGTTCCCGCAACTGATCTTGCAAGGCTGATATCAACATCTGGCGGCGATTGAGGTTGCCCGACCCTCGGCTCGACTCGGAGACCAGCCATTGCACGGGCTCGATGTAATAAGAATCGACCCGGGCGGCCTCGGCCGGGCTCGCATTTCGAGCCTGGTTCCGTTCCAGACCGAGGCCATAGTTGAGGTGGAACGGGTCCTTTTGAAGCTGCGAATAGTCGCTGAGATAGCCGCTCCGGGTCGGATGGTAAGAGGCGCAACCGTTGATGACAAGGATCGCGAGAAGGCATACGCAATGGCAGGCGGCCCTCCGCCCCAGACGCTCCGCGCTAGGCATCGGTCCCGACTCCCTTCCTGTGGAGTGCATCCGTACGAGCGGTTCTCTAACCGAATCGGCTCAAACTTGCAATCGACACCATCAAAATCGACGAGAGGGTTGTTTGGTCGTCCGGCCGTTTGCGAGGATCCACGAGTTTAGACCGATTGTGCGCTGTGATCGATTGGTGATCCTCAGCGGGTGCCATCCCCGCCCGGCAACCGGGTAACGTGGCCAACAATCTTGCAAACTCGCTGCTCAACCTCGAGACTACCATTCCCAGGGCAAGTCTTCGAGATCGCCCTGGCCGGGGCCGTCAGCCAGGCTGAGCCTCGCGGACGCGCCGGTATCATCCGGGGATGACGGCCCGATGGGGGCAGCCATGGCTCCCGGTATCCGTCGTCCTCGGCCCGTCTTGAAAGTTCGTCATAGCTTTCAACCTTCACGTTTGCGGGATCAATTGCTCGCGACGGCTTATCGCCTGGTGAATGCGGCGTCCCATTCGGACCCCCGCCCCGATTCGACGGCGGATCATCCGGCCGACCGTCGACCCGCACCCGGCGAGCGCGACGCATCTCTTCCGGGGGGTCATCACCATGGATGAGGCCACAATCCGGGCCGCGATTTATGCCCGCGTCTCGTCGGATCAGCAGGCCCAGGAGCACACCATCGGCAGCCAGGTCGAAGCCCTCACGGGGCGAGTCCGCGAGGATGGGCTCGATGTGGACGATTCGTTGCGCTTCCTCGATGAGGGGCAGAGCGGGGCCGTGCTGGTCCGGCCCGCCCTGGAACGTCTCCGCGATCAAGCATCCGCCGGCCTGATCGATCGCCTCTACGTCCACTCGCCCGATCGCCTGGCTCGCAAATATGCGTATCAGATCCTCCTCGTCGAGGAGTTCCAGCGTTGTGGAATCGAGGTCGTCTTCCTCAATCACGAGATCGGCGATAAGCCGGAGGAGCAACTGCTGCTCCAAGTGCAGGGGATGATCGCCGAATATGAGCGGGCCAAGATCCTCGAGAGGAGCCGGCGTGGGAAGATGCACGCGGCTCGCAACGGCTCGGTCAGTGTCTTCAGCAAGGCTCCCTACGGGTATCGCTACATCAGCAAGCGAGAGGGTCATGGTGTGGCGAGGTTCGAGGTCATCGCGTCCGAGGCCCAGGTCGTCACGACAATCTTCGAGTGGTATGGGAGGGAAGATTACTCACTGAATCAGATCTGCGAGCGTCTGAATCGTGAAGGTGTCTTGAGGCGGAGCGGGAGACCGGGTTGGGATCCCACGTCGGTCTGGGACATGCTCAGGGATACCGCCTACAAAGGCGAGGCGCTCTATGGCAAATCCAAAGTCGGCGAGTACAGGCCGCCCCTGCGCCCCGGCCATGGGAGGCTCGAGTATCCGCGTCGTGCCCGTTCGATCACGACGACACCGGCCGCCACACAGATCCCTGTGGCCGTACCGGCGATCGTGCCCGCTGAGATGTTCGAAGTGGTGCAGGAGAAGCTGGCGGAGAACAAGGCCCGACGGCGCCGGAGCGAGCCCGGTGTACGGTTCCTGCTTCAGGGCCTGACGGTGTGTTTGAAGTGTGGATATGCTTATATCGGTAAGATTCAGAACCGGCTGAAGGGTGATGGTGAGCGGCGCTCGTACGGCTATTACTTCTGCACGGGAACCGACCGATTTCGCTGGGGAGGCGTGCGGATCTGCGAGAACACGCCGGCTCGGATGGAGTGGCTCGACGCGGCCGTCTGGGAGGATGTCGCAGCGTTGCTGGGCGACCCCGATCGGATCCGACACGAGTTCGAGCGTCAGAAGAGTCAGGTCCCAGCGCCGGAACCGCGACGCCTCGAGGCGATCGCCAAGGAGGTCCAACGGGTCAAGCGTGGGATCTCTCGGATGTTGGACCTGTATCAGGAAGGTGACCTGGAGAAGGGGGAATTCGAGCCGCGGTATTCTCGTGCCCGCCAGCGGTTATCCGAGTTGGATTCGGAGGCGTCGGCCATCTCGGAGCGGATCACTCGCGAAGAGGGCCTGGGGACGATCCTTGAGAGTTTCGAGCGGTATGCGAGTCGAGTGCGAGACGGTTTGGAATCGGCCTCGTGGGGGACTCGGCGCGAGATCATCCGGACGCTGGTCAAACGGATCGAGATCGATGAGGGAGACGTCCATATCGTGTACCGGATCGGCGAGCCGCCGTTTGCGAGCGTCCCGGAGCGGTCTAATTTGCAAGATTCTTTGCCACGTGGTTGCTCCAAACGGTTGCGATCGGGAGCGGATCATCGGTGTCGGGCTGCTGACACCGATTTTCCCATTGGGAGACCCGACCTGATTTCCTGTTCTCCGCCTCCTAATCGAGGTAGCTCCAACTCCGTGTATCGAAGTTGTAAATTTTCCGGTAGTACGGTGGAACAACTTGCCAGTAGAGCATGGGGGATCCGAGATTGTGATAGGAGAAGAGGCTCGACGGACCCAGGCAGTATTTTGCACAGGGCACGGAAGTCAGATATTGGGGCACGAGTTCATCAAGCTTCTTGGGGAACTTATCGTTAGCGGCGTGATAGGCCATGCAAGCCGCCACGACTCGCCGAGCGTTCGACTCGGCGACCCCGAGTTGGACGGTGTTGTTGATGTAAACAATCCCAAATGTTAACGCGGGAATAGCAACCCTGACGAGGGCGAGACCCCATCCGGGGCGTTCGATGGGACTGTGCAGGAGACTGACAAGAAACCATATCGGACAGACGAGCAATGACATGAGGAATGATGCGCTAAACGCACCATCCCAGGCTATCAGGAAGCCTGCGGCCACGATGCTCCCTTTGATGTCGCGTAAGAATCGATTAAAGGAATTCATGTGCTGGTTTGGTTTCCGTTGGCCTCAATCCGGCTCGCCCCAGACCCGGGGTGACCGGAAACCGGGCGGCTTTGGAGCGGCCTTGGGCGGGATGGCCTGGCGGGCGAATTCGGAGTAGCGTGCGCGGAGCTCGGCCACCTTCCCCGGGTTCGACTTCGCCAGGTCGTGACGCTCGTTCGGGTCGTCGGCGAGGTGGAACAACTCCGCTTTCATGCTATCGATCTTGGTGGAGGGCTCGGTTTCGGGCTCGCTCCTCTCGGCGGCCTGGACCTCATCCCCATCGTCGATCCCCGCCGCGTGGATGATCAGTTTCCACTCTCCGACCCGGATGGCACCGGACCGGGGAGAGGTATTCAGCAGGATCGCGTCATGCGGCGAGGGCGCCCCCTCGATGATCGCGGGCCAGGCGTCGCGTCCGTCGAGCGGCAAGGTTTGGCTGGTCGAGGCTCCGGCCAGGCCCAGCAGGGTCGGATACCAGTCGACCGCGTGCAAGGGGGCCTGGATTACCGAGCCGGGCTTGATGTGACCCTCCCAGGTCGCCGAGGCCGGGACGCGGACTCCCCCTTCGTAGAGCGTGCCCTTCGCGCCCCGGAGCGGGCCGTTGCTGGTGACTTTGCCCGGATTGGGCCCGCCGTTGTCGCTGGAGAAGAGGAAGAGCGTGTCCTTGCGAAGCCCGGCCCGGTCGACCGCCTCGACGATCTGGCCCACGGCCTCGTCCACCGCCGCGAGCATCCCGGCATAGGTCCGACGCGGCTCCTTGAGGCCGGCGTAGGGCGTTTTGTAGCTCTCGGGGACCTGATGCGGGGCATGGATGCCGTTGAAAGGGACGTAAAGGAACATGGGGCGTGAACGGTCGCGAGACTCGATCCGGCGGGCGGCCTCGCGGGCCAGGAGCTGGGTGCTGTATCCCTCGTCGTGGTTCTCGCGGTCATCGCGATGCCAGTCGAACCCCCCGTCTCGGACGTGGGTGAAGTAATCGAGGGCCCCGTTGTAGTGGCCGTACTGATGATCGAAGCCTCGATGTGTCGGAAGGTACTCGGGCCGAAAGTGGCCGAGGTGCCACTTGCCGCAGATCGCCGTCTCGTATCCCGCCTCCTTGAGCGCCTGCGGGAGCGTCCGCTCCTCCAGCGGCAGGCCATACTGGGCCCAGGGGCGGACCACTCCGACCTGGAGGCCGTGACGCATCGGGTAGCGGCCGGTCATCAGGGCGGCGCGGGTCGGCGAGCAGACCGGCTGGACGTAGAATTGCTCGAGCTTGGCCCCGGCCGCCGCGAGCTTGTCGAGTTGGGGCGTCCGGATCTCGCTGCCGTGCCAGCCCACGTCGCCCCAGCCGAGGTCATCGACCAGGAAATAGATGATGTTGGGTCGAATCGGGGGATCGTCCGCAGCCTCGGACGATGGGCCGAACAGCACAAGGCCCAGTGCCGCCATCGCCGCGAGGCGGTGGAAGATCGAGGATCGACGAGGCACCGTCGAGAAAGTCGGTCGTGGCATGAGAACTCCCGTTGCATCGTCACCCGGCTCGCGCTTGGAGCTTCGGGCTTGCCCATCATCTCGGATCCCATGCCGAATCGAAATCGGCGAGTCTGGCATAGCCGCAAGTTCTTGACATACTATCTTCGGGGCGGTTGGGGGTGAAGCGGCGAGGAATTGGGTGGGCGAGGTTCGGGCCATGACCGACGACCTGGATTTCCTCCGCGCACTGATCGCTCGACCGGAGGATAATCCCCTTCGCCTGGCCTACGCCGACTGGCTGGAGTCTCGATCGGACCCTCGGGGCCTCTTCCTCCGGTGGGAAGTCGCCCTGAATGAGTCCGATCCGGATGCCAGGCCCGGAGACCTTGTCGAGCGTCTCCATCAGGCCCGAAGCAAGCTCGACGCCCGATGGCTGGCGATGATCGACCGCCCGCAGCCGAGCTGGCGGATCTTCCGGACGAAGCCGGCCCCGAAGTCTCACGGCAAGGCCATCCCGGCGTTCATCCACAATTGCGATGTCTACTTCCTCTCGACGATCGACGTCTTCGCGGACGGCGCGATCAACTGCTGGGGCTTCGTTGATCTGCCGCTCTTTCGAGACAAGCTCGCGCGAGGCTGGGTCGTGCCGAGGGCTGCCGTCGGCAGTGAACTCAGCATCCACAACCTCGGCTCGGCCCGCGTCGGAGCGGCGGAGTGGGATCGGAGCCCCGAGGATCTCGAACGCGAGGTGACGGAGGCGCTGCGCGAGCTGAACCCGACGATGGAGGGGCTGCTCGACATGGAGGGGTCGGATACCGAGGTCAGGGGCGAACTGCGCTATGCCAAACTTGGCCTGGCTGACTCCAAACCTTATCGCGTCTCCCCGTCTGGCGACGAGATCCCGGGGGCGGAGCTGCCCGTCCTGGAAGTGGTCGAGTGCGGATACCGGCTCCGCCCCTGGTTGATCTATGCCGACGGCCTGTCGCAACTCGGCTCCGCGAATGAACTCTTGCCCGTCGAGGCCGTCGCGCGGATGTTCAAGGAGCGTCGGCTCCGTTTGTCGGCGCCGTCGGGGGCCTGGGTGATCCTGGACGGCCTGGGTCGCTTCCGGGCCGACAAGGGATACTGGTCGATCCGGCCGGGGGAACGGACCCGCGAAGCTTTCGACCTCCTAGATCAGTTGAACGGTCGCCCCGGCGCGATCCGTCGATGCATCGACGCCCACCTTGCTTACGAGTCGGATCCGAGTCGGGAACGACGCGAGACCCTGCGCGAGGCCTACGAAGGCGTGCCCGAGCACCTCCGGATGTTCTGCGGCGACATGGATTCGAAGGACGGTCCGATCCGAAGGATCCTCTCGGAAGACTGGCCGGATTGAGCGGATTCGTCCGAGATTCGCATCGATACCTCCCGAAGTTGGGATGTTCGGGCCTGGATTGTGAGGTTTTGTCTTTCCTGGGGGACTCGACAAGATTACACTACCCCGCGAACGGTGAGGGTTAGGCCGGGTCGGGGATAATCGAGTCATGGAACAGGCGACGGTCGGAGGGATTCGAGAGCGGGTGGACGCCCTCTATCGAGCGGAGTCGCGCCGGGTTTTCGCTACCTTGATCCGCCTGGTCGGCGACTTCGACCTCGCCGAAGAGGCGATGCACGAAGCCTTTGCGGCGGCCCTCGAGCAATGGGCCCGCGACGGGATGCCGACGAATCCCCGGGCCTGGCTGGTCTCGGCGGGTCGCTTCAAGGCGATCGACGTGGTCCGCCGCCGGGTCCGGTTTGATGCCTCGCTCGCGGTGCTGGCCGCCGGATTCGAGGAAGGATCGACCGATCCGGGGGGAGTTGATGAGGATGTCGAGGACGACCGGCTCCGGCTCATCTTCACCTGTTGCCATCCCGCCTTGCCGTCGAGCACGCAGATCGCCCTGACCTTGAGGGAGGTCTGCGGCCTGACGACCGAGGAGATCGCCTGCGCCTTCCTGGGCACGCCATCGACGATCGCCCAGCGGATCGTGCGCGGGAAGGCGAAGATCCGCGACGCGAAGATCCCCTATCAGGTGCCCACGATGGCCGACTTGCCCGAGCGGCTCGACTCGGTGCTGGCGGTCATCTACCTCGTGTTCAACGAGGGATACTCCGCATCTTCGGGCGAGAGCTTGACCCGGCATGACCTCTCGGAAGAGGCGATCCGGCTGGGTCGTCTCCTCTTGGAACTGTTGCCCGACCCGGAGGTGATGGGGCTGCTTGCTCTGATGCTCCTCCAGGAATCCCGACGCTCGGCCCGCGCGTCGGCCGACGGCGACGTGGTGCTCCTGGAGGATCAGGATCGCTCGCTCTGGGATCTCGGGATGATCGAGGAAGGCCGGGGTCTGGTCGAGCGGGCGCTCGCCTCGGGCGATTTCGGGGCCTATACGATCCAGGCCGCGATTGCGTCGGTGCATGCCCAGGCCCCGAGCCCAGCCGAGACGGATTGGTCGAGGATGGTCGCCCTCTACGACCTCCTCGCGAGGGCCGAATCTTCGCCGATCGTCGAGCTGAACCGGGCGGTGGCGGTGGCGATGCGAGATGGGCCGCTCGCCGGGCTGGAGCGGGTCGACGCGATCCTGGGGCGCGGCGACCTGGCCGACTACCACCTGGCCCACGCGGCCCGGGCCGATTTCTGCCGACGGCTGGGCAGGACGGCCGAGGCCGGGGAATCGTACCGGCGGGCCCTGACCCTGGCCCGTCAGGAACCGGAGCGGCGGTTCCTCGATCGCCGGCTCAGAGAACTGGGCTGATTATTTCCGGGACGATGTCGATCTTCGGATTCGCCGGACGACTACGGATCGGAACGCATATCGACCTGAGGGCGAACCGGAGGGAACCATGAAATTCGTCTGCCTGGGATACATGGATGAGTCGAAGTGGGACGCGATGTCCGAGGATGAACGCAAGTCGATGATGGAGGAGTGTTTCGCCTACGATGCCGAGCTTCGGAAGGGCGGGCACATCCTGGGGGGCGAGGCGCTCCAGGGCATCAAGAATGGCGCGACGCTCCGGGCTCGGGGGAAGGAAGTCATCGTCACCGATGGTCCTTTCGCCGAGACGAAGGAACAACTCGGCGGGTTCATGATCTTCGAGGCTCGCGACCTGAATCACGCCATCCAGCTCATGTCTCGACATCCCGGGGTCCGGTTCGGGCCATTCGAGATCCGCCCGGTCGATCAGCAGATCAGCGAATTGGCCGCCGCCCGGTCGAGTTGAGTCGTCCCCCCTTGAACGGCCGGTGGATCAGGATCGGACAGGTCTCGAACTTGACGAGGAGTGAGCGATGCATGAAGAACCCTGCGCGGAACACAAATGGCTCGACCGATTGGTGGGCCGTTGGGTCTCCGAGTCCGAATGCAACATGGGGCCGGACCAGCCTCCGATCACTTCGACGGGCAAGGTCACGTTCCGGTCGCTGGGCGGGCTCTGGGTCATGGGCGAGGGGGAGGGGGAGATGCCCGACGGCGGGACCATGAGCTCGGTCATCACGCTGGGCTACGACCCCCGCGCCGGCCGCTTCGTCGGGACCTTCATCGCCTCGATGATGACGTATCTCTGGCCTTACGCCGGGTCGCTCGACGACGACCGGAAGGTCCTCACGCTCGACTCCGAAGGCCCCTCGTTCTCCTCCCCCGACGCCATGGCCAAGTATCAGGACATCATCGAGGTGATCGATGATGACCACTGGGTCCTGAGTTCGCGATTCCAGGACGACGAGGGCCGGTGGAATTCGTTCATGAAGGCGGCCCATCGTCGGGCCGAGTGACCGGTCGAGGATTCCCCAGGAGATCGACGATGAAGTACATGCTGCTCGTTTACGGCGCCGAGGACGCGTGGTCCGAGGAGGAGCGCGAGCATTGCTACGTCGAGTCGACCGAGCTGACTCGCGAGCTGCACGAGCGAGGGATCTTCCGGGGGGCCTCCCCCTTGCAGCCGGTCGCCACCGCGACCTCGGTCCGGATCCGCGAGGGGAAGCGAGTCGTCACCGACGGCCCATTCGCCGAGACTCGCGAGCAACTCGGGGGCTACTTCCTGGTCGAAGCCGGCGACCTCGACGAGGCGATCGAGATCGCGTCGAGGATCCCGGGAGCCCGAGTCGGGACGGTCGAGGTCCGGCCCGTCGTGGAGTTGCCCGGCCTGCCCGAACTCGGCGACTCGTCGCCGATCGGGGGTTCCGTCTCGAAAGCGAAAGGATGAGCGTCGAAAAATGAAGTCGAATTCGAAGGCATCAAGCTGGGCGGGCCGGATCCTCTCGGCGCTCGCGGCCCTCTTCCTGATCCTCGATGGCGTCGGGAAGGTGATGCAGGCGGCCCCGGTCATGGAAGCCTGCGCACCGCTGGAGATCCCCGAGCGCGTCATCCCCGGCCTCGGGGCCGTCCTGATCGCGATCTCGCTGCTTTACGCCATCCCGCCGACTTCGATCCTGGGGGCCATCCTGGTGACGGGTTATCTCGGCGGGGCGACCTGGACCCACGTCCGGATGGGCGGCCCGGTCTTCCCGATGGTGTTTCCGGGCCTCGTCGGCGCGATGGTCTGGGGCGGCCTCTGGCTCCGGGAACCTCGGCTCCGAGCCCTCGTGCCGATCCGGTGGCCTCGACAGGCGGTCGAGGTGGAACCGGCCGGGATCCCGACGGGAGGTTGATCCTCGCTCGATGAGCCTCAGGCTTTCCGAGGGGCCGGTGATCGATCCGGCCTCTCGCAATCGCTCGATCCTTCCGAGGTGCACTCCCCCTCGACTTCCGGGTGCGGCCAGGGTTCTCGCACCTCCCGGATCTTCAGGCCCAGGAACCCGCGACGGGCGGCCTTCAGGATGACCGAACCGGGGAGCCGCCGCTCCACGGTCGACCCGCCGGGCAGGATCTCGAAGAGGGCCAATTCGTCGGCGTCCTCATCCCGGGCGAGGACCTTCGAGCCTTCGGGGGCCTCGATCACGTACATCAGGTCCTCGTCGTAAACTCGGAAGATCATCTCGGTATTCCTCGTCGAGAGTGCGATGGCTTGATGTTCACTCGTGTGGTGTCGGATCCCGATATTCCCGGTTGAAGAAACTTTTGACGATCTGGCAAATCGCGAGCCCAGTTCTGGCCCCAGGGCCGAATCATCTCCGATCCTGGCCGGAGTCGGAGCCCTGCGGCCCGGATGCCTCAAAGTGCGAGGCTTCCCGGCATCAATCCGCTCGATTGATGGGAAAGCGAGACGTTTTCCTCCCGAATGCGGTGATATTTTTTTCGACTCGACCCGCGCATGGGAAACGGGACGGCCGGATCTCGGGCAAGAATGAGATCCGGCCGTCCCGTCCTCGTTTCTCTTGGGTTCGGAATCAGGCGACGTTGCGCCGACGGCCGAAGGGCAGGAGGGTCTGGGCGTCGAAGAACCTGGCGATCGAGCCGACGACGTGGGCCAGGGCCTGGTCGGTCAGCTCGGGGTACATCGGCAGGGCGATGGTCTCGGCGGCGGCGGCCTCGGCCTCGGGGAAGTCTCCGGGCTTGTGGCCGAGCGAGGCGAAGCAGGTTTGGAGGTGGAGCGGGATCGGGTAGTAGATCTCGCTGCCGACCTTGTTATCGGCCAGGTGGGCGCGGAGCGGGTCGCGGGCATCGGCGGGCACGCGGATCACGAACTGGTTGTAGACGTGGAAGTTCCCCGACTTCTCGGTCGGGAGCGTGGCGACCTCGCCCAGTCCTTGCTCCCCGAAGAGCCGGCTATATCGGTCGGCGACGTCGCGGCGACCGGCGGTCCAGTCGTCGAGGTGGCGGAGCTTCACGCGGAGGATCGCGGCCTGGAGGGCGTCGATCCGGGCGTTGTATCCGACCTCGTGGTGGTGGTACTTCGGCTCCATCCCGTGGACCCGGAGCCGGGCGACCTTCTGGCCCAGGGGCGTATCATTGGTCGTGACCATCCCGGCATCGCCGAATCCGCCGAGGTTCTTCGAGGGGTAGAAGCTGAACGCGGCGGCGTCGCCGAGCGTCCCCGCCCTCTTCCCGTGATATCCCGCGCCGATGGCCTGGGCGGCGTCTTCCAGGACGAACAGCTTGTGCTTCCGGGCGATCGCGTTGATCGGGTCCATGTCGGCGGCCTGGCCGTAGAGGTGGACCGGGATGATCGCCCTGGTCTTCGGGGTGATCGCGGCCTCGATCCGGGCCGGGTCGATGTTATAGGTCTCGGGGTCGATGTCGACGAAGACCGGGCGGGCGCCCGTCCGCCAGATCGCCCCGGCGGTCGCGAAGAACGAGTAGGGGGAGGTGATGACCTCGTCCCCCGGCTGGAGGTCGATCGCCAGGAGCGGCAGGAGGAGGGCATCGGAGCCCGACGAGCAGCCGACGGCGTGCCTGGCCTCGCAATAGGCGGCGGCCTCGGCCTCGAAGCTGGAGACCTCCGGGCCGAGGATGAAGTACTGGCTTTCCAGGACCTGCCGGACCACCGGCTCGATCTCGTCGCGGATGGTCTGGTATTGCGCCTTCAGGTCGAGGGCCGGCACGGCCAGAGGTTGGCTCGAATCGCTCATCGGCGGACACTCCTTGTCGGTCGCCCGAGGCGGGCGGAAGTCCCTCGAATCCTTCGAGGGAGACGCCTCTGTGTAACCCGTTGCCCGGAAATCGTCAAGGTGAAGCGGCGAGGTCAAGCGGGAGAAATTGGGCGATGGAGGACCAGACCGAAAGCTAGTCTCGTAGGGCTGGCCCTGCCGAGATCAGGCTCGCGACAGGGCCAGCCCTACAAGACATGCATCCTGAGGCGGATTAGCAAGTCATTCAGGGCCGGTCTGGCGTTCGGCACCTCGGGCAGTGTGCTGGCGACATGGGCCGCTTCGAGTTCCGCCCTCAGCCGGTCGTATTCCCGTCGGTGGAAGTCGAAATCATCAGCGTCTAGGGTCGACTTCTCCGGACCCTCCAGCTTCCGGGCGATCAGGTCATCCACCTGGCCGAGCCGGGCCTCCCGGTTCAGATGCACGAGGTTCGCCTCGACCTCGCCCGTACGCATCAGGTGGATTCCCGTGAGCAGGACCCGGTAGGTGTAGAGCAGCGGTTTGACCCGCCTGGGGCTTTCCTTCTCGAAGAGCCTCCACTGAGTCTCGGCGAAGCCGAAGTAATGGTAGGAGTGATGGCGGGTGATGCACCCCTCGGCGATGGCCTTCAACTCCTCATGCTCGGGCGTCGTGTGGACCACCAGCGGCGAGTATAACTGCTCCAGCACGTAGCCGTTCTTCCTGAGGAGCAGGCCGAAGAACTTCCGTGCGTCGTGCGTGACCAGATCGAGTTCCAGCCCTTCCTCGTCTTTCGACGACTCGATCGTCTCCCGGCCCACGTCGAGGCCGACAACCTCCTGCACGGGCAGGACGTGACAGCCCCGCAGATCGTAGTCCGAGTCGGGCGAGGGGAACCCGTAGAGGTGCGCCCCGCTGATCGTGGCGAACACCAGCGGGTAGGGATGTTGGCGGACTTCTTCCATCAACCGAGACGCGATGTCCATCATCCCGTCCCCTTTCACAGCAGGTCCTTCACCCGGTCCAGTTCGGCCTGGATGTTCCGCAGGGCGACGACCGCCCGGTTGGGGTCCACGACGCAGTCAGCCAGGCTCCCATAATGCTCTTCGAGGACGTCCAGGAGCAGGGCCTTGATCCATTCCTCGTCCGGGTTTGGCCTCAACTTGCTCTCGGCGTATGCCCGCTCCAGTTGCGACTCCTTTTCGGCGAACCAGGTTCGGAGCCTCTGCTCGGTCCACTCGCCACGGCGGATCGCCTTGAGTCGTTCGTTGTCACGCTGGAGGTCGACGTCGCCCTCCGTGAGGATCTGCTCCACTTCGCCGATCAGCCTGACGACATGGTAGGCGAACTTGGTGTCATAGCCGTGTTCGGCGACCAGTGTGGCCCGCTTGCCCTGCGGTTGTTTGATGGCGATCTTGTGCAACTGCGAGTAGGCATATCCCTTGAACTTCGACCAGGCTCCCTTGTGCAGGAACAACCTGCGGTTTTCCCGGACGAGATGGCCGACCTTCGTGCTATACAGGACGCAAGTCGTCGGCGTGAAGAGCGAGTCGATGATGTTCGGGTTGTTTTCCATCGCCAGCGCGAAGAATTTGACGACGCCGAAGATGGTCAGATCGCATGTCCGACCGTGCCCGGCCAGGGCGTCCCGGTCCTGGACGTGGTGCTCCTGATATTGCTCGAAACGTCCGGCCGGATTCCCGAAGCCGGGGATCTCCCCGCGAAGATGGGGGAAAATATCGTCCTTCGGCGGGATGGCCCATCCATACAGGTCGAGATCACTCGAGTCTGTTGAGACGTCATAGGCGGTCGAGCCCATGATCGTCTCGTACTGGACGTTGCCGGGCAGCCATCGAGGCGGCTTGACGAGTCCCCGCTCGGTCAAGCGTTGGAGGGTGCTCACGGCGGGAGACTCCCCGGAGGACCACGGACGCGTCCTCATGCCGCCCCGGTGGGCTGGCCGATCAGGCTCGCGATGGTGCCGATGTCCACGGGCTTGGCCAGGTGATGGTCGATCCCCACGGCGGAGGATCGCTGGCGGTCCTCTTCCAGGGCGTAGCCCGAGATGGCGATGAAGAGGGACCTCTTGAGATTCTCCGACAGACGCAACTGCCTGGCCACCTCATAGCCGTTGAGGTTGGGCAGGCCGATGTCGAGCAGGAGGACGTCGGGCTCATAGGCCAGGGCCGCCTCGATCCCCTCGGGGCCGTCGTGGGCGAGCTTCACCTCGTGGCCCATGAGCTTCAGGAGCCTGGCCAGGCTCCGGGCGAGATCCTTGTTGTCGTCGATGATGAGGATTCGGGTGATTCGCACCGGCGTCGGCGCGGGGGGGAGCGGCGTGACGACGGGCCGCTCCGAGGCCGGCCTGGCCGGCTCGGAGGCCGGCAGGCGGAGCGTGAAGACGCTCCCGAGGCCAGGCCCGGGGCTGGTCGCGGTGACGGTCCCTCCGTGAAGCTCCGCCAGATGCTTGACGATCGTCAGGCCGATCCCCAGCCCACCTTCGGCCCGATCCAAGGTGCGCTCTCCCTGGGTGAACGGCTCGAAGATCGTGGCCAATCGCCCGATCGGGATGCCCGATCCATTGTCCTCCACCCGGAGGGCGATCCGTTCGCCTTCGCGATCGGCGGAGATCCGAATGAGCCCGCCGGAAGGGGTGTATCGGGCGGCGTTGCTGATCAGGTTGACCAGGATCTGTTCCAGGCGGACCGGGTCGGCCTCCAGCCGATCCACCCCCTCGGCGATGACGACCTCGGCCCGATGATCCCGCTCTTCGAGCAGGTATCCGACCGAGGCGACGGCATTGTCGATGGTCTCGGCCAGGTCGATCGACTCTTTGCGGAGGACCACCCGCCCTCGGGCGATCCGCGCGACGTCCAGGAGGTCGTCCAGGAGGTAGGTCAGGTTGCCCACCTGCCGGTTGAGGACCTCGCGACCCCAGGCATGGTGATCGGCGGCCTCGGGCGTCCCGAGGAGGTTGACGGCCGACTTGATCGCGGCGAGCGGGTTGCGGAGCTCGTGTGCCAGCATCGCCAGGAACTCGTCCTTGCGTCGGCTGTCCTCGATCAGGCGTCGCTCGTAGGCCCGCCGCTCGGTGTCGTCGCGGAAGATCAGGACCGCGCCGATGATATCGCCGTCGGCGTCTCGGATCGGGGAGGCGCTGTCCTGGATCGGCCGCTCGATGCCTTCGCGTGAGAGGAGCAGGGTGTGATCGGCGAGTTCCTGCACCTCGCCCGTCTCCATCACTTTCATGACGGGGTTGGGGATCGGCAACTTCGAATCTCCGTTGACGATCGCGAACACCCCTTCGAGCGGACTTCCCTTCGCCTCGGCGAGCTGCCAGCCGGTCAACTCCTCGGCCACCCCGTTCATGAAACTGACCCGGCCCTGGGCGTCGGTGGCGATGACGGCGTCCCCGATGCTCGTCACGGTCGCCTGGAACCGCCGCCGTTCGGCCCGCTCGTGGTCCTCGGCCCGACGTCTGGCCGCGACGAGCTGACCGATGATGATCGAGACCCCGATGAAGAGGAGGAGCAGGACCAGGTCGTCGCGCTCGAGCCGGAGCGAGTGGTAGGGGGTCATGAAGTAATAGCGACCGAGCACGGTCAATCCGGCCGTCGCGATGAGGCTCGATCGCTGGCCGCCGTACCAGGCGGTCAGGATGACCGCGGCGAAGGAGAAGACCCAGGGCGTGGACCGGGAGATCGGCCAGGTCGCATGGCTGGCCAGGAGGGCGAGGACGACCGCCAGTAGGGCGACCCCATACCCCCGGAGCCCGGTCGTGTGCGACTTGGATCTCATTTCAGCGTCCGTCCTACCATTCGACCAGGGGTCGAGCGATCGCTGATTCCGCCGCACGCGACCGGGCGAGAAGAGGCATGATGCTTCGAGCCGGATATTCGCCGATCACTTCGAGTGATCCTCGGAGAATTCTATCCGGGCCGAGGATCACCCTCAACTATTACTCCTATGAGCCTCCGATTCCCCTCCCGAATCATCGAATCCTCGGGGTCACCCCTCCTGAACGACACCGATCTCTTTCCTGATTTCTTTCCGCGTGATGCGGTCATACGGCCTCGGTCGGCCTCGACGAGGAGATCGAGAATTGGGCGACGCACGGGATGGCCAATCGTCCCAAAGACATCCGGCTCGCGCTCGAGAGACACCAGGATGCCGTCGCCAGGCGACTCACTTGAACTCCCCCTTGTCGTAGCGAGCCCAGAACTCCCCCGCGGGCCAGGCCTGGTTCCAGTCGGTACCGATGGTCTTGAGGCTCTTCATGTCGCGGAGAGAATCCAGGCCCTTGGGGCTGATGCTCGTGGGGTTGAGGCGGATCTCTTCGAGCGAAAGGTCTGTCAGTGGCGAAAGGTCGGACACCTTGGTGTTGACCAAATTGAGCCGCTTCAGCTTCCTCAAGTCTTTCAGGTGGAGCAGCCCATCGTCGCTCACCTGCGTGTTGTCCAGGATGAGAAGGTTCAGGTCCTTGCAGCCCTTGATCTGAGATAAGCTCCCGTCGTCCACCTTGGAGCCATCGCAGTTGAGGTGGGTCAGGGGCATCCCATTCAATGGCGACAGGTCGGAGACCTGCGTGCCGCCGAGGTGGATGAAGTTGAGCTCCATGCCCTTGAGCGGCGATAGGTCGGAGACCGGCGTGCCGGACAGATTGATCGACGTGAGCGGCATCCGCTTCACGGGCGAAAGGTCGGAAATCTTCGTGCCCTCGAGGGATAATTCCCGCAGCCTCATTCCCGCGAGGCCCGTCAGGTCTCCGACATTCGTTCCGCCGAGGTCCAGATTCTCCAGCGGCATCCCGTTTAGCGGGGAGAGGTCGTAAACCTTCGTGCCCACAAAGTTCAGGACCCTGAGCTTCATGCCCTCCAGCGGCGACAGGTCGTCGACAAGCGTGCCGTAGCACATAAATTCCGTCAAGGGCATGCCCCTCAGCGGGGAGAGGTCGACCAGCTGACTCTTGGAGACGTTCAGGCTCGTCAGGGGCAACCCGCTCAGCGGCGAGAGGTCCGTCAGGAGCCCCTGGCGGTCTCCGGTGCCGGAACAATTGAGGGTCCTCAACTTGGTCAGCACGCGCAGCGGCGAGATGTCGCTCACGTCATCCGCGTTGAACTCCAGTCCCCTCACAACACCCTTCTCGATGGTGGGCGCGACGGCTCCGTCGAAGCCGGGATTGAGCTCCTTCAAGCGAGCGCGCACGGCCTTCACCTGCTCGGCCGCCGAGAGTGCGGCCACGATACGCTCCCAGGCGGACTCGTCGACGGACCGTGGAGATGGCCTCGCATGCGGAAGGGTCTTCGCAACCGATGGCGAGCCCTCTCGGCTGACCCGCACGACTTGCCGGCCGTTCTTCGCGACGGTGACCAATTCCTGGCTCACGACCTTGCCATCCTTGCGGGCCTCGATCGAATGGCTGCCGGGCTTCATGCGAAGCTCCCTGACCCCCGCGCCCGTGATGACGATGTCCGAGCCGTCGATCTTGACGCTGACTCCGGGGTCGTCGACCTCGACGACCAGCGTACCCTCCGCGGAGAGCAGGCGAATGACCGTGCCGTGGAAATCGGTGACGCCCGTCGCCTCCGTGAACCCGAAGCTCGCGAGCGTTATCAGGAGCAGGGCCGCGGTGGCGGCCCAGAGGCGCTTGCGGGACCGCATCCGGATCGCCCGCCCGGGAATCGCGAGTTGCACGGTCGGTTCAAGCGCCTCGCTCTCGACGGCCTTCTTCTCGATCCCGACCGGCCGGACCTCCGGGACTGAAGCAAGGCTCCCGGGACGCGGGCTCGCCGCCAGGCCACGCGCCAGCAGGTCTGCCACCTCACGGGCCGTGGCGATGCGATCGTCCGGGTTCTTGGCTTGCAGGCGGGAGATGATGTCGCAGACCCATTGCGGCACCTCGGGGATGATATCCCTAATGGGCCGCGGCGTATCCTCGGTCACCCGTTTGAGTACCGCGAGCGTGCTATTCGCCCGGAACGGCGGCCGTCCCGAGCACATCGTGTAGAGCACACTGCCGAGGCTGAACAGATCGGCCCGATGGTCGAGTTTATCGCCATATGCCTGTTCCGGCGCCATGTACATCGGCGTCCCCGCCACGACCCCGGATTGGGTCATGCTGGCGTCGTCCGCCGCCCGGGCCAGCCCGAAGTCGGTGATCTTGACGTGCTGGTTCGGGCCCGCCTCAATCAGGATGTTTCCCGGCTTGATGTCGCGGTGAATCAGCCCCTCGTCGTGCGCGGCGGCCAGGCCCTCGGCGATCTGCCGCCCGATCTTCAGGACCTCCGCCGTCTCCAGCGGGCCGGTGCGATCGAGCCGCTGCTGGAGCGTCTCTCCGGGGATGAACTCCATTGCCAGGTACGGCAGCGGCAGCTCCTCGACCGCGTACACCTGGACGACGTTCTCGTGGCGGACCTTGGCCGACGAGCGAGCCTCTCGCAGGAACCGCTTGCGGGCGGGAGAGGTGGCCGCCATTTGCGGGGCCAGCACCTTGATCGCCACCACGCGATGGAGCACCTCATCGAAGGCGCGGAAGACGATGCCGAATCCGCCCCTCCCGAGGACTTCGAGGACTTCGTAATGCCCGATCCGGCCGAGCGAATCGGGGCGGGTGGACGGCATGAGGAAGTGCAGCCCTTCACAATCCTCGTCGGGGAGGGTGATGTGCTGGTCTTCCCCGGTGGAGGACGAGGCGAACGCCATCGTCTCCAGGTCGGCCGATGCTGCCGCGGGCGAGCCGAGGAAACTGCCGGATGCGTCATGGGAACGGAGCAGTACCTCGACCCGATCCCGCAGCGCGGCATCGCCCCCGCAGGCACGCTCCAAGTAAGCGACCCGGGCGGTTTCATCCGGCCGCGCGGCGGCCTCGAGGAAGATATCCTTGACGCGATTCGGGTCGGTCGGCATGGTCACTCCGGGTTAGGGTTCCACCATCAATGCGAGAACCCGCTCCGGTTGTCTCAACCAATCCGGAAAATCACGTCGTTCAGGTCGAATCGGCCTCGGAGATGGCGTCTCGGAGCCAGGCCCGGGCGTAGGTCCAGTGGCGGTAAGCGCTTGCACGGGACAGCCCGAGAGCGGCGGCCGCGTCCTCGATCGACAGCCCGGCGAAGTGGCGGAGTTCGACCAGCCGGCAGGCGACCGGATCCTCGGCGGCAAAACGGGTGAGGGCGGCATCGAGGGCGAGCAGTCGCTCGTCCGCTGCCCCAAGCTCGGCCGGGACATCGGGGAGAACGACCCGGCGATGGCGGCCGCCGTGTTTCTCGGTCCGCTTCCTACGGGCGGCGTCGACCAGGATTCGACGCATCGCTTCCGCGGCCGCCGCGAAGAAGTGCCCTCGATTCTCCCAACGGATCTCGCCGGCGGGATCGACAAGCCGGAGGTACGCCTCGTGGACAAGGGCCGTCGGCTGAAGTGTCTGGACGGGAGACTCGGCGGCCATGCGAGCAGCGGCGAGTTTCCGCAACTCGTCATAGACGAGCGGGAGGAGCTGAGCCGTGGCTCGCCGGTCACCGGTCGCGGCGGCATCCAGGAGTTGAGTGATCTCGGGCCTCATAGTGCCAGTCTACCGGATCCGACAAGCCCAGTCGCCCTACCGGCGGATGATGACGGCCCCAGGACTCGTCGAGGAATTCCATCGGCCGAGTTGCTCCGTGCGTCCGCGCGTAAAATCGGTGTCGGTGAATAATCTGTGTCAGTATTTTCGCCTTCCTCGGACGACTCGTGGGCGTCTTTCGACTTGGGGGCCGAGCTTTCCCGCCAGGGTCTCAGCCCGGACCGATCTCTTCAGGGGCAAGCCAAAGCGTCTTTCTGATGTTGGATTTGATGGTGATATTGATAATCCTTAACGCGTAGAGGGTTGTTTGGATGATACGATCGGGAGTACTAGAGAATCGCGAACGGCGTGCCTAGATTGATACCGACTCTCACTCGACGGGCCGCTTCAGATTCCGAGCTGAAGCGTGCAATGCGTGTGATAATTCCGGTCACGAATCCCCGAAACTCTCAGGGAAACGCTTTCGTGTTGAACGCCCAAATTCGGCCAAACCTCCTCGTCCGCCAAGGCTTGACATCGGATGACAATAGGACTTCACGCGCGATACTCTACATCGGAACGAACCCATTCTTGGCGTGGGAACGAACCCATTTTTGGCGTGGGAACGAACCTACTTCTTGGGACGAGATATGCCGGAACGAACCCATTTGGTGACCCGGCGAGATTTGTAAGATGTTTTGGATGAAGGGGATGGGGGAATGGTGTTCTCCTGGCGAGTCTCCCTTCTTCGGCGGAACGGACCCATCCAGAGCACGCGATCCACCAGGACGGTTCCTTCGAGCCCGAAATCGTTCGGACTTGGCACTTGCTGGCGGTTCGACGGTTGTCTATAGTGAAGAAAGTTTGGGCCCGGATTTCGATCGAGGTCGTCGATGAGGGAGGTCGAGCCGTGAAAGAGTTGGACAAGCCGATCGGGCGGGTCTGGCGTCGGTTGCGGTTGCAGCGGTTCCTGACCTCGACGGTCTGGTGCCTTGCGGCGGGCCTGGCGCTGGCGACGGTGGTCCTGGGGGTCGAGAAGCTGGGGCAGGTCCCGGTCCCGGGGGCGTCCTGGTGGCCGTTCGCGATCGCCGGCGGGCTTTCGCTGGTCGTCGCCGGGCTGATCGCGGCGTTTACGGGGCCGGATCGGACCGACGCGGCGGTGGCCCTCGATCGGGCCTTCGGGCTCAATGAGCGGCTGAGCACCGCCCTGACGCTCCCCGAGAACCTCCGCGAGACACACGCCGGCCGGGCCCTGATCTCCGACGCGATCCGACATGTGGCCGATCTCGACGTGACCGACCGGTTCGGGCTCTCGATCCCCCGACGCGCCTGGGTTCCGATCGTCCCGGTCCTCCTGGCGGGGGTCATCACACTGGTCCCCGAATGGTCGAGGCAAGCGGCCGCGATCGCCAAGGCGTCGACGACCACCAAGGCCGACGCCAAGGCGGTCGTCAAGTCGTCGGAGACCCTCGGCCGGAAGATGGCCGAGCAACGCAAGCAGATGGACAAGCAGAAGTTCGCCGAGGCCGAGCGGCTCCTGGCCGAGGTCGAGAAGGCCGCCAACGAACTGGCCAAGGCCCCGCCCGCCCAGAAAGACAAGGCGATGATGGAGCTGAACAAGCTCACCGACGCCCTGAAGGACCGGCAGAAGCAACTCGGCTCGCCCGAGCAGGTCAACCGCCAGCTCCAGCAGCTCAAGGAGATGTCCAGCAACGGCCCGGCCGACGACTTCAACAAGGCCCTGTCGAAAGGGGACTTCGAGAAGGCTTCCAACGAGATGAAGCAGCTCAAGGATAAGCTCCTCTCGGGCAAGATGTCCGAGAAGGAGAAGGAGGATCTCAAGAAGCAGATCCAGGAGATGAGCCAGCAGCTCCAGAAGCTGGCGAACCTCGACGAACGCAAGAAGCAACTGGAAGAGGCCAAGAAGAACGGCGGGCTCTCGCAGGAGCAGTTCGACAAGGAGATGGCCAAGCTGAACGACCAGTCCAAGAACCTGGAGAAGCTCCAGAAGATGGCCCAGCAACTGGCCAAGGCCGGCGAGGCCATGGAGAAGGGGGACGCCAAGAAGGCCGCCGAAGCCCTGGGGATGAGCGAGCAGCAGCTCCAGAAGATGGCGCAGGAACTTGCCGAGCTTCAGTCGCTCGACTCGGCCCTGGCCGAACTCCAGGATGCCAAGAATGGCATGAACGGCGAAGGTCAGGACGGGATGAACCAGTTCGGCGACGGCTTCAACCAGCTCGGTCAGAACACCAATCGTCGGAACCAGGGCGACGGCATGGGCAATCGAGGGATCGGCGATGGCGACCGGGCCGAGGCCCCCGACGATACCGCCTCTTACAACACCCGATCCAAGAATCAGTACACCAAGGGGGCCGCGGTAATCGAGGGGACCGCCCCGCCGACCACCCAGTCCAAGGGGCTCTCGACCATCTCGATCCAGGGCGAGATCGAGACCAACGCCGGCTCGGCCGCCGATGCCCTGACCAATCAGAAGATCCCCAAGAGCGTCGAGAAGCACATCCGAGGCTACTTCGACCAGATCAACAAGGGGCAGTGAGCCGGCCACCCGCGCCTGGGTAGGTGACATCGAGCCTTCGAGGTCCGCCGGGCTTGCCCTGATGGATCTCGAAGGCTCGGCGTCGGTTCGAGGCGGGTTGCCTCAGGGCTTGGTCGGATCGGGCCTGGGCTTCTCCTCCTCCTCGGCCTTCTCCGTCGTCCCGGCGATCTGGCGATGATTGTTGATGGCGGTCGCCCCGACCAGGTTGGGGCCTCCCTCGCGGATCAGGCGGAGGTGGCCGTTCTCGAAGAGGAACGCGTCGGGGCCGATGTCCGACCCGTTGGGTCCGTCGACCATCCCGACGATCACGCCCGAGTCATTGACGGCCATCGCCTCCGACCGGGCATAGCCCGTCGGCAGATCCAGCGTCTTGAGGCCGCCGTCTCGGGTCCAGAGCACGGCTCGCCTGGTGCCGTCGTCCGGGTAGCGAAGCCCGACCACCGTGCCCGAGTTGTTGACACCCCGAGGGATGAGCGAGCTGGGAGTCCCGAAGTCCTCGCGGGACCATCGGCCGTCCTCCGTCCGGCTCCAGAGGCAGGGGATCGAACCGTCCACCCCGGCGACGAATCGGCCGTCGCCGCTGATCGGGACGACCTGGGAGCCGAGCGGGCCGGACTGGGGCAGGGCGGTCGCCTTCCATTCGTCGCCGACTCGATCCCAGACGCAGGCCCGGGATCGGTTGGCGCCCACGGAGAAGCCGCTGATACGCTTGCCGTCGCGCGTGACCCCGGAGGCGAAGGAGGATGCGTCGCCCGGCAACGTGCCGAGGCCCCGGATCCCGCCGGCCTCGTCCCAGAGGAACGCCTGGTTTCTCATCGGGACGGGGGCCCCCGGGGTGGAGGGCTTGCCCGCGTGCCCCACGACGATGCCGTCGTCGCTGACCGCGGCCGGGAAGGTCGCGGTGTAGCCCTTCAGGAGCGGCAGGACGACCTTGGACTGGCCCCGCAGGAAGAACGGCCTCTGGCCGATCACGCCGGGATATTTGTCGTCCTCGACCCACTCGAAGCCGGTGATATCGCCGCGCTCGTTGAGGCCCGTCACGCTGACGTCATCGGCCTCCGTCGAGATGAACTGATAGGGGCGTGGTGGGTCCTCGGGCCCGACGATCGAGGGAAAGGCCAGCGAGCCCAGCACGAGCAGGAGGCTAGACATGGAGGTCCTTTGGGGGAGGTTGGATCGAGTTCAGAGGACGTCGCCGTGACGTCCTCGGGGCTTCTGGATGTCGGTGAGCAGCCGCCCTCGACGGAAGATCGAGACGGTGCCGGTCGATTGCGAGACGCAGAGGGCCAGGGCGTTGGTGTTGACGGTCACGGCGGCCGCGGCTTCGTGGCGGGTCCCCAGGCCCTGGGCCAGGGGCTCTTCCAGCTTCGCCACGGGGACCAGATAACGCCCCGCGCTCAGGAGCACGCCATCGCCCCGGACGATGAACGCCCCGTCGATCGCGGAGAATTCCTTGATGGTCTCTTCCAGCCTCGAATCGAGGATGTTTCGCTCTTCCTCGGGGTAGCCCCGGAACGGATTAATGACGAGCTGACGACTCTGGACGAGCACGGCCTCGCTATCCCCCAGGACGAAAAGGCAGCCGACCGGACGCCCTTCGCGGCCCTCCAGGCCAAGCTCGCTGGCCACGGTCAGGAGCCTCTGGAAGACTGCGGGCGCCACCCCGGCCGGGAGGGGTTCGGCGGTAGCCCCGCCGAACATCTCGAGCTCATGGCCGAGGTCGAGGACGATCACCGTGTCGATCGTCCCCGACCGGTCCAGCCCGGTCACGCAGACGATCCGATCTCCTTGAGTGATGAGCCCTTCGGCGGCGGCCACCAGCGTGGCGATCTTGATCTGGCCGACGCGAGTCATCGCCACGTCGGGGATCCGGACCACCTGGCAGTACTCGCCCCATCCGTCGGGGACCCGGACCTCGGCCCGGCGCGTCACCAAGATCACCCGGAAGCCGACGACCTCGATCATGTCGACGAGGTGTTCCTCCTCTTCGATCACGTCGGCCGAGAGCAGGACCGCGCGAGCCGAGACCTCGCGGGCGATCGCGTGGGCGTGACGGACCAGGCTTCGAGTCAGGATGTTCAAGGGCTGTGCCTGGTCGTCGGATGAAGCAGGGATGGCCCTGCCGGCCTTGGTTTCATCGGCAGGGCCACCCCTGGCCGAAGTCGAGTTCCCTTCGTCCACTCACGGTTTGGCCGACTCCGCCGAGAATTCCACGGCGATGGTCTGAATGCCGATATCGTCGAGGACCTGGGGGGAGTCGGCCTTGCCGACCTGCTCGATTCGCAGGATATTCTCGCCGGGCCGGATCAACCCCTCGGGGATTGCCAGGCGGATGCGCTCGGGGGTCTCGTTCCGCGTCATGATGTGGCGATTGAGGAAGTCGACCGGCTGGCCGTTGAGCTTCAAGTTGGTCCGGAGTTCTCCGTTGCGGAGTTCCTTGGCGAACTCGGGGCTGTTGGCCTCGCTGACGACGTCGACGACATCGAGGACGAAGGCCGCCGATCCTCCGGGGATCTTCTCCAGGGTGAAGCTGCGTTCCAGGACCCCCCCCTCGGACAGGGGCGGGTCGAGCGCAGGATCCAGGGTGATGTTATCGCCGAGGTGATGAGATGAGGGGTCGATCACGATCCGGGTGGCGCGGTTTAGGGCCCGGAGGCTCTGGAGACGATCCCGGGGGATGGTCAGGTCGCCGGCATAGGGCGTGGCCAGGGTGATCGAATCGTCCCGGATCGCAATCAAGGCCCCTTCAGCCCGGTCGAGGTCCCTGGGGTCGTTGCCGGGCCCGGATCGCCACTCGACCCGGGCGAGCAGACCCTGGATCGGCCGGGATTGCTCGGGAGACCGGCGGAAGCGGACCGAGGAGACCTCGGTCCAGGAGAGGCCGATCTCCCGCCCGTCGACGAGCAGGGTCAAGGTGTTGGCGTCGGCGGCCTTGAGCTGGCCGAAGAGCTGGTCGCCGTCGATCAGCCGGACGTCGTCGAGCTTGGGGGCGACCTCCAGCCCGCCGACCGGCTCGGCCAGGCGGACGAGGCGAAGGTCGTCGAAGTGGACGGCCAGATCGTTGGGGATCTCGCCCTGGCCCGAGGTCTGGTTGGCGAGCCGGATCTCGATCAGCGGGCCGCCCGGGCCCCGGCCGTGGGCCAGCTCGTTGCCGTCCACTGCCAGCTCGACCTCCGGCCCGAACCGGACGCCCAACCGGTGCCAGCCCGGCTTCCGGGCAAGCCGCTGGACCGCCAAAGCCGGCCCGTTCCGGGAGAGCACCCCCAGGCTTTCCTCGGCACAGTCGATCACCGCACGGACGGTCACATCCCCATTGGCCCCGCGGAAGAGGAGGTCGACGAACCATTGCTGGCCGGCAACCACCCGGCCCGAGTCGTGGAACGCCAACTCCAGCCGCCCGGAGCCCACCGGGTCGATCAGCCGATGCGTCACTGCCGAGCCTCCGGCCGCTAGCCTCAGGCTCTTCAGGCCCGCCACCCGAGGCTCGTCGACGATCGAGGGCTCGCCGACCTCGGTCCATCGACCGGGGTCCAGCGACTCGAATCCTTCCTGGAGGACCAGCAATTCGCCCGGCCTCTGGGCCAACTCGGCCGCCCCGCCCCGGGCGACGATCACGGGAAGTCCCCCCGGCCCGTCTTCCAGGCGGATCGCCCGGTCCTCGACCTCCTTGAGACGGCCCGAGATCTGCTGGTCGAGCCCCAGCCGGACTCGCATCGGGGGGTAGCCCTGGGTCGCGTCGGCCCCCGGGCCGTCGAACGTCACCGGGCCCGCGTCCTCCAGCGGGACCAATGGCCCGCCCCCCGTCGGCTCGAACCGGAATCCGGCCACCGGATCCCCGACGATCCGACCATAGACCGAAGGTTCGTCGGGCCGCGCGATCGACTCGAGCCGAGGCTGGGCCTGCCCTACTACGGACCGCGGCATCCCCGGGAACAGCGGGCCGAAGGTCGCCAAACCCAGGGCCAGGGCCCGGATCGAAACCGATCGGACGTCTCGTCGATTCGGAGTTCTCATGTCCGTCGATTTTAAATCGAGGCCGACTCCGCGAGCAAGCGGTGGGAACGCGGATCTTCTGCCTTAAAAAGCTGCGGCTCGCCCGCGATTGAGATGACCCCCTGGCCTTCTTGCTCATCGTTGGGGTAGATCGGCCCCGGTGACGCGACTCGGGGAGTAGATCGTCTACTCGAAGAAGCGACCCACGCGGACCTGAAAGCCTTCCAGGATGCCGGGCAAGGTTAACTCGTCCGTCGCCCCCAACTTCCTCGGAGGTTCGTCGACGCCGAAGACGTGCGCCACCTGGGGTTCGGGGTCGAGGACCACCACGACCAGGACGCCGGCCTTCAGGTACTCCGCAACCTTCTCCAGGATCTCCCGCCAGCGGTCGCTCGATGATCGGACTTCGAAGACGAGTTCGGGGACTTCGGGACCGTATCCCGACGGCAGCGGGCCCTTGGGGAGTCGGGCGTAACTGTAGAAGGCAACGTCCGCTCCCCGGACGGTGTCGGGGTTACGTTCGGTGATCACCCCCGAGTCGTTGCTCATCACCCGACCAAGGTCACGTCCATCAAGGAATATCTTGAGAAGGTAGTTCGCCCGGGAGCAAACGTATCCATGTCTTCGGTCGGGCGGAGGCAGGTCGACAATCCTTCCCTGCACGAGTTCTTCCGGATGGCCGGGATCGGGCCTCCGACCGAATTCCTGAGCGGTCATGAGTGCTTCGGCGATCGCCATTGGATGATCTCCCCTCGGGCTCGCGACGGATCTTCGACCGGATTATCGCCGATGGGCCGGTTTCGAGGCCACCCCGCTCGGCGACTCGACCGCCCGAGCCTTGGTCCGGCCCCTCGGCTCGGGTATGGTGCCCTCTTTGCCCACCCACCGAAACTTCTCCGATAGGAAGCACCCGATGAGACGAGCCAGTTTGACCATCCGACTCCTCCTGTGGGCCCTCGCCGGTCTGTTCCTCGTGGCCTCGTCGGGGACGAGCCGGTCCGAGGAACCGATCCGCGTGATCGTCTTCGGGGCTCATCCCGACGACTGCGAGCTGGACGCCGGCGGGACGGCCGCCCGATGGGCCAAGCTCGGCCACAAGGTCAAGTTCGTCGCCACCACCAATGGCGACATCGGCCACCATCAGATGGCCGGCGGGATCCTGGCCCGTCGGAGGATCGCCGAGGTCAAGCGGTGCGGCGAGATCCTGGGCGTTACTTCGGAGGTGCTCGACAATCACGACGGGGAGTTGTTGCCGACCCTGGAGAATCGACGGACGATCACCCGCCTGATCCGCGAGTGGAAGGCCGACATCGTCATCACCCCCCGGCCCAACGATTATCACCCCGACCATCGCTATACCGGCATCCTGGTCCAGGACGCCGCGTTCATGGTGATCGTGCCCAACTTCTGCCCCGACGTCCCCGCACTCCGGAAGAACCCGGTCTTCCTTTACTCCGAGGACGGTTTCAAGAAGCCCAACCCGTTCGAGCCCGACGTCGTGGTGCCGATCGACCCGACCCTCGACCTCAAGGCTGCGGCCATGGATGCCCTGGAGTCGCAGTTCTACGAGTGGAACCCCTGGCTCTCGGGCTACGAGGACCAGGTGCCCAAGGGGAAGGAAGAGCGGATGGCATGGACCCTCGGGTGGGTCGGCAAGCGGGCCGGGGCGACGGCCGAGAAGTTCCGCCCGCTGATGACCGATTTGCTGGGCGAGGAGAAGGCCAAGGAGGTCAAGGCCGCCGAGGCGTTCGAGGTCTGCGAATACGGGTCACAGCCGTCGAAGGAGGAGCTCAAGCGACTCTTCCCCTTCTTCGACGAGAAGGAATGATCGAGGCCGAACCTTCGGACTTCGAAATCAGAACGGCCCGGCCCTCGTCGTCGAGGGCCGGGCCCGGGTCCGACCGGCCTTGGCCGATCAGGGTTGCGGGAACGTCGTGGGCGGGCCGCCGCAACGACGTAGGTGATCCTTGTCGATGAACACCACCTCGACTCGAGCCTTCCGGTGGTTGAACGGGATCGGGTAGTCCGCCCAGTACAGCTCGTCGAAGTAGACCGAGCACTTGTAGTGGCAGTGGACCAGCTGGCAGGGTCCGGCCAGGGGGAAGACCTTGCAGGGGTCAACCTTCTCGCCGATCTTTTCGATCAGGATCCGGACGTTATTCCGCTGGGTTTCGTAGAACACCGGAGAGCCGGTCTTGAACTTGGGAACCTTCTCCCAGACCTCGGCCTCGCTGGGCGGGTCGAGGCAGCTCGCCGGGGCGAACTCGCCAGGGATCGGGTCGAGGATCGGGACCTTCATCTGGTCCTCACGCTCCATGTCCCGCTCCAACCGCGCCTGTTGAGACGCGAAGATCGGGAAGGCGAACGACCAGCCGGTGGGGTGCAGCGGCGAGATATTCCGGAATACGTAATCGAGGCCGCAACCCACGAAGCTCGTGGAGAAGAAGGCCATCAAGGCACCCGTCAGCAGGCCGCGAACCCAGCGCGGGGTGATCGGGCCCTGGTGCCGCGCGGATCGGGACATGAATCTCCCCTCCTTGGGAACGTGCGCGAGCGGGCCGGGGGAGTCCTCCCCACCGGCAACGGCGACCGAACCGGCTCAAGCCCGGGGGCTCGGAGAGCGATCTCTCCGATCCCGCCGTCTGCGGTTCTCGGTCAGGTGCTTTTGTTATCGAACAAGGTGCGGTCCGGGTGTGAGGAATTATCCGGATGCGATACCAAATTCCCCTTGCCTGAGAAGAGGGAGCGAGATAGTTCGTGTCGATGGGGTGGCTTTGGAACGATGTAAGTTTTTAGATAATATGGCTTTCTGGCAGGTCAATTGCGGTCTTCGACGGCTGAGCACGACTCCCCTGAGGCCATTCGTCCTGTTACAATCCTGATGACTCGAACTCCGCATCGCGTCCGAGGAGCCGACCGAATGGCGACCGCAGAACTCCTCACCCCCGAAATGGGATCGAGACCGATCGATCCGGACGGCCTGTACGAGATCGTCGACGACCGACGATTGGAGAAATCAGCGATCGGGGTGTATGGGACCAGGCTGGCTTTCGCGCTCGCCTTCGAGATCGAACAGTTCGCGAAGTCCGCCGGACTCGGCCGAGCGGTCACTGAGACACTCTTCCGGATTCGCACGGCACCGAATCTCCAAAGACGGCCGGATGCTGGCTTCCTATCGTTCGATGCTGGCCCCGAGGCATGCGGACGCCATCGGTCAATGCCTGGGACGTCGTCCCCGACCTCGCCGTCGAGGTCGTAAGCCCGACCAATCACGCCGAGGAGATCCCCACCAAGGTCCGCGAGTACTTCGAGGCGGGCGTCCGACGGGTCTGGGTCCTTCATCTTCACGAGTCGCTCGTCTACGAATACGACTCTCCCCGAGCGATTCGGGTCCTGGATCGGCAAGACACCCTGGAAGGCGGGGTGGTCCTCCCCGGATTCCGGCTGGCCCTGGCCGACCTCTTCGAGGGGCCGGAGGAACCGACCAATCCGGCCTGAGTGGGCAACGCCGAAGGGCCGGGCGGAACAAGTCCACCCGGCCCTCGGTCGTGATTCAGCAGATTGCGTCGTCCGTTCGGCTCAATAAGCGAAGAGGCCGAACGGGTAGGGGGTGAAGAACGGGCGGGTGTAGTTCTTCTTGAAGTCGAGCCACCAGATCCCGTCGTCCCAGCGGAGCGTCACGGCCCGCCAGTCCTGGGGAACTTCGGGGTAGGGGTAGAACGGGCCGATGTTCGGCCAGGCCTGCCAGGGGTAGGCGGTCGGGTAGCCGACGGCCGAGAAGTTGCCGGCCGGGGCATAGCTGGGCCAGGCGTAGTTGGGCTGGCTGGTGCCCGCGGTCGCCGGAGCACCCATCCCGGCCGGACCTTCGGGGACCGGGCTCCCGTCCGGGGACGAGACCATGGTCGGCTCCGACATCACCGGGGCACCCTCGTAAGAGCCGCCGCCGTGGTGCAGCATCCCGCCGTGGCCGCCCATCGCCATCTGGTACTGGACCGGGCGGACCCGGGCGTCGGGGACGCGGATCTGATCGACCACGCCGGTGACGCCGGACACCTTGTTCACCAGGGCCAGGGCCTCGCGCTTCTGGGATGCGTTGGGGACCGAGCCGTTCAGGGTCACGACGCCCGAGCGGGCCTCGATGTCGATCCGGTAGGACGAGAGGGACGGGCTCGACTTCAGGGCCGAAGCGACGGCATTGGCGGTCGCCTGATTCTGATTCATCGAGGGGGCCGGGGCCTGGGCCGTCGCCACGGAAGCCGCCACGGTCAGGAGGCCGAACGCGGCCGAAATCCGTTTCAGAGGAAGCAACATAGCTTGATCCTTCTCCCGTCAGTGGCCGACGGGTCCGCGCGAAGGACATCGAGCTGGAAAGCTCGGTCCGGGATCGTGTTTGGGATGACTCGACTTCGGAAACGCCCCGTGGCGGGGCTGGGGAAGTGTCTAGCTTCGAGAGGTCGATCGAGGAGTCAGTCAGGTCTTGGCACGTCCTTGGCTTCCGAACCGACGGAACTCTGCCCCACGATCGCCGGGCCGTCAAATCGCTGGCGCAAAAAAAATCGGGGCCGTGCGGCCCCGAGGCGGGAAGATGATGTTTGATAAGAACTTCGGCGACGGAAAATTTTCAGACGGCCGGCTCGGTCTCGCTGGAAAGCCGGATCGCGGGGGGCGCGGTTGTACCAACGGTCCCGCTTCCGGCGATCATGCCGATCAGCAAAACCGTCATGGTCCCGCCGGCGAAGAGGGCAAACTCGGAATCGAAGCGGCCGCAGAGCGCCCCGAAGACACCGAGACCGACCAGAGCGAAGACGAAACCCACCCGGCCCCGATCGGCCCAACGGGTGGCGGGCACCAGGCGGGTTAAGCAGAGGGTGGCGACCCCGAAGACCTGGAACATCATGACTGCAATTTCGAGGACGCTGTCAGTTCGAAGATTGGACCAGTCCATGCAGGCTCCTTCCTTGGGCGCTGTATGGGGTGTCGGAGAGGATCGACTTAAACGTCGGAGGCAGGCGAGGCGGACGGGAGGAGCAGTAAAGCAGTTCCGGGGCCAACAGGGCAAGAATCGCGGAAATTGCCCCCAGCCCGTCCGATCAAGACCATAACTTGAGGGAAAAACTTCCAAATCGAAGAATTTCCCGGCGGCTTTGCGACATTCTTACAGAGGTGGCCTGCTGTTTTTACAACAGGCCACCTCGACCGCCGGGGTTTCTTATCGTCGACGATTCTTGGAGAAGCTGGGAGGGGCCTTGAACTCCAGCTCGCTGCCGACGTCCAGGACCTTCCACCCTTCCTTCTCCTTGCGGGTCATGATGGTCCGCTGGTGGCGGTCCCGTCCCTCCATTTTGGAGACGACGACGCCAACCTTACCGCTGCTCTTGGCCGGGAGGACCCCGGCGACCTTGAACTCACCGAGGGCCTTCGACATCTCGTCGAGTTCGTCGTCGGAGATGCTCCCGTCGATGATCGACTCGAAGATCTTCTGATGCTTCTCGGCGGCCTCGGTCGAGGCTCGGCGGGCGGTGGCCTCGGCCAATCGGTCCCTATCCTTGAGCTTGAGAGCGGAGATGAAGGCCTCGACGGCGGTATTGGGATGCAAGAAGGTGTCGGGCCCAACCGGAGCGGCGTCTGGCCCGTTCAGGCCTCCTGGTCCGCCGATTCCCCCCGGCCCTCCGAATCCTGGAGGCCCGCCGGGCCCGGCGGCCATTCCAGGTCGCATGGCCTCATATCCCCCTGGTGGCCCGACCTCGCCTGGGACCGAGCCTGGGTATCCCGGGGTGGCTCCAGGAACCGCAGCCAGGCTGTCTCGGGTCGAGCCCGGAGGTCCGCCGGCACCGGGATAGCCGGGAGGCCCGCCGGAGCCGGGATAGCCGGGAGGCCCGCTGGCGCCGGGATAGCCGGGAGGTCCGCCGGCACCGGGATAGCCGGGAGGCCCGCCCGCCATTCCGCCCGCAGCCCCGGGTGTCGGAGTCTCGGCGGGAGCGGCGGTGGGAGTCGCGGCGATCCGGAGCATGTCTTCGGTCCCCGAGGCGTCTCCTTTGACGCTGGAGGCAACAGGCTCGGGCTCCGCGACGGGGGCGGGCTGGGCGGTCTCGATGGCGGACGGGGCTCCTGTCGCGGCGATCGGCTCGGGACGAGCCGGTGCGGCGGGCTCGGGTGCCGAGGGCGCTTCGGGGGCCGACGCCCCACCACGATCGACGACTTGCGGCGACGCGTCTTCGGCGGCGGCCGAGTCGGAATCCGGATCGGGGACGTCGCTCCCTCCGCACCCGACCCATGCGAGACACGTTGCCGCCACGGCCACCCGGCCGACCCAAGCTCCGAACGATCTCATGATGTGTGATCCTCTTGCTGGTCGGGCCGCGAGGAGGGCCGTCCCCCGCGTCAAATAGGTCGTCACGACGGCGGGCCATCGGATCGGCCGCCCCCGCCGGTCCCCTTGAAGTATATATAGTATGACGCTCGTCTCCCGATCGTGAAAGGGGCTCGTCCTGACCCAGGCCCGCCCGGTCCCTTGCCGAGGACCCTAACGGCGCTCTATCATGGTCGCGTCCACTTGAGACCAGTTGAGCGATCGAGCATGACGGACGGGGGTAGTTCGCGATGTCCGCACAGAAGACGGTCCTGCTCGTCGACGACGACAACGACATCATCGAATCGATGCGAACCGTCCTCGAAGCAAAGGGCTACAAGGTGATGGTCGCTCGCGACGGGAACGCCGGGCTCACCGTCGCCGAGCGCGAAGGGCCCGACCTCATCATCCTCGACATGATGATGCCCAAGAAGAGCGGATTCCTCGTCCTGGAGAAGCTGAAGGGACGACCCGGCGGCCTGATCCCCACCATCATGATCACCGGCAACGAGGGGAGCCGCCACCGAGCCTATGCGGAGATGCTCGGCGTTCGCGATTACATCCGCAAGCCGTTCGCCATGGAGAAGCTGGTCAAATCGGTCGAGCAGATCCTCGGGATCGATTCGGCCGACGACTGACCTCGGCCGTTCGGCCCGGAGCGATCCTGGCCCTTGGCCCGACGCTGCCCCGTTGCAATGTCGCGCCAAGGGCCGATAATGCGCCTCCTGGGGACCTCTCGCCCCACCTCGTTCGGAGATCGATCGTCTCATCGAAAAGGGGGAAGCGACCATGTTCCAGGCTCGATTCGCGATGGCGGCGGTGGTATGCACCGCCTTGACGGCGCACGGGGCCGACCTGACCAAGGGGACGCCCGACCTGAAATCGGCCGGGGCGCTGGCCTTCGGGCCTCACGGATTGCTGTTCGTGGGCGACTCGCAGGGCGCGGCGATCTTCGCCATCGACACCGGCGACCGCACCGCCGACTCGGCGGGCGAGGCGATCAAGGTCGAGGCGATCAATGAGAAGATCGCCGGACTGCTAGGCACCGACGCTCGCGAGGTCATGATCAACGACCTGGCGGTCAATCCGCTCTCGGGCAAGGCTTATCTGTCGGTCTCGCGAGGCCGAGGGCCGTCGGCCGCACCGGCGATCGTCCGGGTCGACCGGGCCGGCCAGCTCTCGCTCGTCTCGACCGAGAACGTCCCGTTCGCCAAGGCGGAACTGTCCAACGTCCCGACCGCCGGCGCCGCCGCCAAGAAGGGGGCCAGCCCCCGAAGCCAGGCGATCACCGACCTCGCCTATGTCGATGGCCGGGTCTTCGTCGCGGGCCTCTCGAACGAGAAGTTCTCCTCCCGACTGATCTCGATCCCCTATCCGTTCGCCTCGGTCTCCGACGGGACGAGCGTCGAGATCTACCACGGGGCCCACGGTCGTTATGAGACCGCCTCGCCGGTCCGGACCTTCGCCTCGTACAAGATCAATGGCGAGCCCTACCTGATGGCCGCCTACACCTGCACCCCGCTCGTCAAGTTCCCCGTCGCCGCCCTCAAGCCGGGCACCCACTTCAAGGGGGCCACCGTCGCCGAGCTGGGCAACCGCAACAACCCGCTCGACATGATCGTGTACCAGAAGGACGGCAAGGACTACATCCTCCTGGCCAACAGCAGCCGGGGGATGATGAAGATCAGCACCGACGGGATCGCCGAGGCCCCCTCGATCAGTGACCACATCACCGACACCGCCGGCCTGCCCTACAAGAAGGTCGATGAGCTGAAGGGGGTCGTCCAGCTGGATGCCTTCGATAAGGACCATGCCCTGGTCGTGATCCAGCAAGAGGGTGGGGCCATGAACCTCGAAACCATCGCCCTCCCGTGATCATTTCAACGGGTCTGATCCTCGCCGCGGCCCTCGCGACCGGATTTCCGGCCGAGGGCCCCGGCCTTGCCATCCGATGGGAGGTCGATCCTTCGGGGACGACCTCCTCGGTTTCGGTCGTCGGGCTCTCGCCCGATACCCGGAAGGCGCTCGGTGAGCCAGGCTGGACCGAGGCCCGATGGCCGGGGCTTTTCTCGGTCCAGGTCGAAGGGCAGGGGGATCGCCCTCCGATGGTCGGTTCGTACCGGCTCGAAGGGGACGCCCTCCGATTCACCCCCCGGTTTCCGATGGATCGAGGCCGTGCCTTCGTCGCGACCTATCGACCTTCCCAGCTTCCCGGCGGCAGCGGCAAGGATCTCTCGTCAAGGCATCTTGTCCCCAGGCCGGAGCGTCCCTCGACGGTCGTGACCCGCGTCGACCCCTCGGGCGAGATGCTCCCCGAGAACCTACTCAAGTTCTATCTCCACTTCTCCAACCCGATGGCACGCGGCGAGGTCTACGACCGCGTCCGGCTCCTGAAGGATGACGGAACGGCTATCGATCTACCGTTCCTCCGGCTCGGTGAAGAACTCTGGGATCCGACCGGGACCCGCCTGACGCTCCTGATCGATCCGGGTCGGATCAAGCGAGGGCTCAAGCCCCGCGAGGAACACGGCCCGGTCCTGGAAGCGGGCCGGACTTACACCCTGGTGGTCGACTCCGCCTGGCGAGACGCCGAGGGAGATCCGCTCGGTCGGGAATTCCGGAAGACATTCCGGGCCGGTCCCGAGGACAACACGCAGCCCGATCCGAAAGCCTGGCGAATCGCACGCCCGTTGGCCTCGACTCGCGACCCTCTCGGCCTGACCTTCCCCAATCCTCTCGATGCGGCGCTCCTGGACAGCGCGATGAGCCTGGTTGATCACCGGGGAGTGGCGGTCGAAGGGCGGATCGAGGTCGAAGCCGGTGGCGTCCGATGGATGTTCACGCCCGAAGCTCCCTGGATTGCCGGCGACTATGAACTCCTGGTCGACGACGAACTCGAAGACCTGGCCGGCAACAGCATCCGACGTCCCTTCGAGGTTGATGTCCAGCGAGACACGCCGGAACGGTCCGAGTCGAGGCTGATCCGCCTGCCGATCTTGATCCGAGGATCGCAACCCTGATCCCGGCTCAGATGACCGAGATCAGGGGGCTTTGACGGTCAAAAGCGCTACGGTCGCCCATCCCGAAGTCGAGAGTCGCTGGGCGTAACTTTCGGATCCGGAGGGGCGAGTCGTCTCGATCCAGCTTCCGTCGTCCTGCTGGTTCTCGATCAGATAGGCTCGCCCCCTGGCGATCAGGGAGGGCACTCCGGGCCGGTCTCGATGGCGGTCGAGGGCCAGGAGCGCCAGCGCCGTGTCGAAGACCTCGGGAGGCGACTTCTCGTAAGGTCCCCAGCCGCCATCCATTGCCTGGCCTCTTCTGAGGAGATCGAGAGTGGCCTCTCGACTCTCCGGGGACTGACCCTTCAACTTGGCCAGGAGGATGGTCGAGGCATCAAGGACGCTCGATGGTTCGAGGCGTCCGAGCCAGGCGTCGGCCCGCTCGATCGCGTCCCGAAACCGGATCGGATCGGCGGCGTTGAGGGCTTCGCGGGCCGTCCAGGTGGCCAGCGGTCGACCGTAGGTCGCGGGAGAGCCGACCCGGCCCAGTTCTTCGATCCGCCATGACCCGTCAGGGGCCTGATCCCGGGACATTCGATCGGCCGCGCGGATCAAGGCTTGTTTGTCGGCGAGTTGCCCGGCTTCGACCGCCGAGGCCAGCGCGGCAGTGAACTGGATGCGGGCCAGGAGCTTGTCGCTGGCCGGTCCGCCGCCCCCGTTCTTCTCCCAACCTTCGGGCCGGGCGAGCCATCGGGTGGTGTCGGCCGTCGACTCGGGCGGGATTGCCCGACCGAGCCTGGTTGCAGCATAGAGCGCGCGGGCGGCATCGCCGTTGTTGTGGCACGAATAGCAATGATTCTCGGACGACCAGCGCGGGACCTCCCGGGCGAGGTAGGTCAGGGCCTTGTCTTCGGGCGATTCCTGGGCCAGGGCCCTGGTCCCGAGGATCGAGATAAGCAGGAGGATCCGACCCGCTCTGGCCCCGAGCATGGTCGATCCTCCTCAGCGACCCGGCAGGTTAGTACGGATCAGGTTTTCGACTTCTCTGACCCGATCGATCCCGAAGAAGCCCCGCCGGGTGACGTTGGTTCGGCCACGTCTCCCATAAGTGACGAATTCCTGGAAGATCAGGTCGCCCGAGCCGTCTCCTCGCTGATTCCTGGCGATTGAGGTGAGTTCGGCACGCCCGTAACTCCGGATCTGGGTGCCGGCCCAGGGGCTCGGCTCCCAGGTGATCGCCCGCCGATTCGTCAGCGCATAGCAGATTTTCGAAGCCGCGAACGCCCCCCAGAATGGCGAGGTGATCATCGTCAGCCCGATCAGGACGAACGGGATGCCGAACAGGGCGAAGGGCCAGGGAGCGTGGCTTGCCATCGCGATCCAGAAGAGGGCGAACCCGCCGAAGAAGATCCCGAAGATACTGATCGGCACGAAGGGCAGGATGATCCTCGATGCTCGGGGACGCCCGACCCAGAGCAGCTTCTCATCGTCCGCCAACTCCGCGCGGATCATCTCGTCCAGGGAGGGGGGGAGCGAGGCGAGATCCGAATCGTTCAAGGTCGAGAAGCTCATGGAGCGGGCTCGTGATCGAGTTTCGGGGGCGGATCATCGGTCCTTGTCCGGGGATCTTCGGCTCGCGTGTCTCTTTATCAGATGTAAACCCTTCGGTTGTAGATGTACCACTCCAGGCAGACCACGCCCAGGGCGATGGCGGCCAGGGGCTTCCACCAGTCGTGGGGGGCCTGGATGGTCTTGCGGGTCCCCGCGACGGGGTTGTAGCCGATCTTGATCTTGTAGGCGTCGGCCTGGTCGGGCGGCGTGCCTTCGGGGACCAGCCCTCGGGGGGCCAGGTCGCTCTCTCGGGAATCGAACTGGTTGACAGCGAACGACTGGGATCCTTCGGGCTGCCATCGGGCGTGGTAGATCCCGGTGAGGTTGGCGTCATTGTAGAGGAACGTCCCCTGGGGGGTCCGCGGAATCGGCGCCGACTCCTTGCCGTTGGGGTCGACGATCGTCATCGACTGGGGCGGATTCTCGGTCCGGAGGACGACCGCCTGGCCCGGCACGTGGACCTCCTCGCCGGCCGACTCTCGCGCGTTGCCCAGGGTCTGGATCGCGTTGAAGAGGAAGAGTGGGAAGCTGTACTTGGTGACCCAGTCGGTGTTGAAGCTCTTCTCCCGGATTAGGTCGAAGGCCACGATCGCGTCGGAGAATCCGCTCCGGGGGGCGATGAAGGCGAGCGGGCCGGAGTCGCTCTCGAAGAGGACCGAGGAGCCGGGCGGCGGCTCGACGATGATCGCCTTGGAGACCCGCACGACCGAGAGGTCGCGGATATACTGCATCAAGGGCTGCGAGGCGTCGACGTCGAGGATGGTGGGATTGTCCACCATCTTCGAGTTCTCGTATGCGGGGCCGGGGGGCAGGGCGCCGAAGTAGAGGGTGTTGGCCTCGGGCGACTTCTCGGGCCGGAACCGGTCGTAGATGATCAGGTCGAACCGGCCTGCGGCGGCGTCGCGCTGGTAGGCCTCGGTCTTGTAGTCGTCGGGACTGGCCACGATCACGTCGGCACGCTCGGCGGCCAGGGGGGTCCGGAGGGTATCGACCAGGTAGCGGTTCCCCTCGGAGACGACCAGGATCTGCGCCTTCCGGGGCGAACCGATCAGGGTGAAGGCCCGGTTGTCGAGCGGGAGGTCGTCCTGGGCGTCGAGGCGGACTTCCAGCTCGGCGACTCCGGTATCGGGCAGGTCGAAGTTGAACGACTGGTCGGCCTGCTTGCCGATGGTCAGGCCTATGGCGTCGATCAATCGGCCGGGGTCGCCGGATTTCGCCGGGTCGCGCTTGAAGAGCTGGGCCTTGACCTCGACGTCCTCGGGCTTGTAGTTGTGGACCCGCCCGAACACCTGATAGACGTCGGGCCGTTCCTCATTCCGCCGGGTCTGCAGGGCGAGGATGGCGACGTTATTCGAAGGGGGCTTGGTCCGGGCCTCGGCCTTGACCGCAGCGCTGGCGTCCTGGGGCGGGGCGGGGGGGGCGGTGCCGATGACGACGACCTCGGGTTCGAGGTTGCCCAGGCTGAACCCCTCGACGTCGGCGAACCCGCCATCGGTGTAGATCTTCAGCTTGGGGGGGACGATGCTGTTGGCGGCCACCCCTTCGGCCTGCTTCGAGGGGTTCGCCAGCCCGGCGGCCACCTGGAGCGCCTCGCGGAGCGAGGTGGTTGCCTCGGTCGGCGTGATCGACTCGATTCGCTGGAGCAGGAGGGTCCGGTTGCTCGTGTAGTTGGAGACCACCTTGGCCCGGTCGGAGAACGAGACGACCATCGCCAGGTCGTCCGAGCCCATCGCGTTGACGATCTTCCTGGCCTCTTCCTTGGCCTTTGCCAGCCGGGACGGCTCGACGTCGGTCGCCCCCATGCTGGCCGAGTTGTCGATCGCCAGGACATATCGCTCGCCCAGCGTCGAAGTCCCCCGGATTCGGGGACCGGCCAGGGCCAGCATCACCAGGAAGACGGCCAATAGCTGGAGGAACAGCAGGAGGTTCTTCCGGAGCCGCTGGAACAGGCTGTTGACGTGGAGGTCTTCCAGGCTCCGCCGCCAGAGCAAGGTGCTGGGCACCTGCACGGGTCGCCTGCGGAGCTTGAGGAAGTAAAGCGCGATGATCCCCACAGGGACCCCGGCCAGCACGGCCCACAGCATGGGGCTCAGCGGCGTGATGAACTGAATCGGCCCGAAGCCCATCGCCTCACCCTCCCGTCAAATCGGCCGTGTGTCCGTTGGGCAGGGCTTGCCCTGCCGGCCAGGCGTGTGCGGCAGGGCGAGCCCTGCCTACGAAAAATCTCAGAGTTCCGGCTCGCGGTCCTGGAAGCCCGGCCGCTCGCCCTTCCGGGCTCGGATCATCATGTACAGGATGTAGGACACCAGCAGCGCGGCGATCCCGACGAATACGTAGAAGTTCTTGATCGTCACGCGTGTAGCCTCGGTTCTGCATTCGGCCAGGCGTCGAGGTCGCGATCCCAGAGGGGCATGAGGCGTTCGCCGGCCGGGCTGGATGTCAAAGATTCCAACTTCCTGCGCTCCTGGAGCTTCCGGATCGCCTTACTTCCCAGCCTGCGCGTCATGAAGAAGGTCACCAGGGCCAGGATGATCCATAAGGGCGCGAATGGTCCCGTCAATCCCATCAAAGAGTAAATGATAACCCAGGGGGCGGTGCCGAAAATCAAACCCATCACCGCGCCGATGGCCATCTCCAGGATCAAGTAGGACCTGCCGTTCCGGGCCTTGGCCATGGCTTTCATCGGACCAGCCCCCGCTCACGCAGGTAGTTCAAAATCAGCTTGTCGAACGGGTTCTGGTTCGTGGTGAAAATATAAGTGATCCCGCGCTTGGTGCACCATTCCTTGAGGCCGCCCACGAAGCTGTTCAGGTTATCCTTGTAACGGCGGAGCAGGGGGGCGCTGACGGTGATCTCGGCGATGTCGTCGTCCTCGGCGTCGACCAGGCGGAGGTCGCCAACCAGTTCGGGCTCGACCTCCTCCTGGGCCAGGACGTGGACGACGTAGATGTCCATGTTCCGGGCCAGGAGGTAGCGGAGCGCGGGCTCGTAGCCCCGCTTGTCCAGGAAGTCGGAGATGATCACGACCACCCCCTTGCCCGAGTGCTTGATCGCGAACGCCTTGGCGGCGGCGGTCAGGTCGCTGGCACCGCTGGCCTTCAACTGGTCGAGATAGCCGACGATCCGGTACATCTGGGACCGACCTCGGACGCTGCTCATCCCGGCGTCGAGGGTGGTGCTGAAGGTGTCCAGCATCACCCGGTCGTGGTTCACCAGCCCGATGAATGCCAGGGCCGCCGCGACCTGCTTGCCGTAGTGGAGCTTGGTCGGGTCGCCGAAATCCATCGAGATGCTGGTGTCCAGCAGCGTGTAGAAGTGCAGGTCTTCTTCTTCGAGGAACAGCTTGAGGAAGAGCTTGTCGAGCCGGCCGTAGACGTTCCAGTCGATGTGCCGGAGGTCGTCGCCCACCGAGTACTGGCGATGGTCGGCGAACTCGACCGACGAGCCGCGTCGCTTGCTCTTGCGCTCCCCCTTCATCCGGCCGACGAAGATCTTCTTGCTGACGAGTTCGAGCTGCTCCAGCTTGTGGAGGAACTCGGGATCGAGCAGCGCGGGCGAGGCGGTCTCGGGCATCGATTTTGGGAGGATTCGGGACTCGGGACTCGGGACTCGGCCCCCGTCCGGGAACCTCGACCGTCGTGCGTCGACCCTGCTCCGCCCCTCCTTTATCGCTCTCGATTGAAGTTGTATTCCGACCGATTATCTGATCTGTCCGAGCCCCAGGCCGACCCGGATTCAGCTCGCCTGATCCGAGAGATAGAAGAGGCCGAGCATCAGCCCGGCGGCCAGCCCGAGGCCGAAGATCCAGGGGATCAAGGCGGCCAGGAAGATCTTCCAGCGACCGCCGAGTTCCAGCGGCCGCTTGTGCAGGAACCCCAGCGCGGTGAACCAGCTCTCGGCGATCACCAGGGCCCCGCCGACCAGGATCAGCAGGGCCATGGTCGCGTCGACGTGCCAGGCCAGGGCCGAGGCGGCCAGGACCAGGCTGGAGAACGTGGCGAGCACCGTCAGGTCGCCGGCCGTGAAGGTCAGCGGCTCGGGCTCCGGCGGCGCCCAGGGGACCGGCGCGGGGGGCGGATCGTAGATGTCGTGGGTGGTCGTCATGGTGCGAATCTTCGAGGGTGATCCGGGTTCGGAGAACTCAGCCGGCCTTGGCGGTGGCCCGCTCCTCGGCCTTCTCGGGGACGGCGTCGAGGATCTTGAGCAGGACGTCGTCGGTGCTCACCCCCTCGGCCTGGGCCTCGAAGTTGAGCAGGGTCCGGTGCCGGAGCGCGGGCAGATAGACCCGTCGGAGGTCTTCGAAGGAGACGTTGAACCGGCCGTCGAGCAGGGCCCGGACCTTGGCGGCCAGCACGAGCGTCTGGGCCCCTCGGGGGCTGGAGCCCCACCGGACGTACTGGTTGGTGATCGGGACGGAGTAAGGCCCCTCGGGGTGGGTGGCCAGGGCCAGCCGGATCGCGTAGTCCTGGACGTGCGGGGCGACGATCACCTCGCGGACCAGCTGCTGCATGGCGACCAGCGTCTCGCCGTCGATCACCTGGCTGGCCTTCGGCTTCTCGTTCCGGGTGGTCCGGTCGAGCACGATGGTCAGCTCCTCGCGGGTGGAGTAGCCGACGACCAGCTTGAACAGGAAGCGGTCGAGCTGGGCCTCGGGGAGCGGGTAGGTCCCTTCCTGCTCGATGGGGTTCTGCGTCGCCATGACGAAGAACGGCTCCTTGAGCTTGTGGATCGTCCCGCCGACGGTGACCGAGTGCTCCTGCATGGCTTCGAGCATGGCCGACTGGGTCTTGGGGGTGGCCCGGTTGATCTCATCGGCCAGGACGATCTGCGAGAAGATCGGCCCGCGCTGGAAGACGAACGTCCGCTTGCCATCGGGCGTCTCCATGACGACGTTGGTGCCGATGATGTCGGCCGGCATCAGGTCGGGCGTGAACTGGATCCGGTTGAAGTCGAGCGAGAGCGTGTCGGCCAGGGTCCGGATCAAGAGAGTCTTGCCGAGCCCCGGGACCCCTTCCAGCAGGGCATGCCCGCCCACGAACAGGCAGGTCAAAACGCCGTGGATGATGTCGTCGTGGCCGACGATCACCTTGGAGATCTCGGCCTTCACGCGAGCATAGGCGTCGCGGAACTCGGCGGCTCGGGCTTCCATCGAGGCGGGGTCGGCGGTGCTCATGGTCGGGTTGATCCTTGGAGTTAATTATACTCGTATTATCAGTTCTAAAGAATATTGGATGTGGGGATCAGGGCGACCTGCGCGCCCTCGAGGACAAACGGTATCGATCCGTCCCGGCCGATGGTCGTCGTCGAGGAATATCGCTCCTCGGATGGGATGGGATCGGAGTAGAGATAGATCACGTCTTCTTTGAGATTGAACACCCAGTAGGCCGGGATGCCGGCCCTCGCGTAGGCCCGGAGCTTGGCTCCGGTGTCGATCTTCAGGCTGGTGTCGGCCAGCTCTATCAGCAGCCCGACATCTGCCGCCACGGGCCTTCGGTCTCGGTAGGTCTCGAGGTCACCGCGAAGTATGACCATGTCGGGCAGGGGAACCTTGTCCGCGCTGAGGGTGATCGAGGATTCCGCCCAGAGCGACCACCCGGGCGGAAGTATGGGAAACAAGGCGGCGTTGAGTCTGGCCCAGGAGAACGAATGGGGGTGCTTCTTGGCCATCTCCTCGTAGACCCGCCCTTCCCAGAGGCCGACTCGTGCGTCGTCGGGGAAAATATCGTTGTCGATCATCCGGTAGAAATCGTCCACGCTGAACAGGTAAGGGACGTCCACCGGGGAACTCGGGGCTTCGATGGGCGATCGATCCAGGACGGATGACATGGAGATCTCCTTCGACGGTCAGCCGGGCGAGGTGGTAGGTTCGGTCCCAGGCGATAGATCGAGGGGATTGGATTGATCGGCCAAAGCGTATCCCACGGCACCGCCGATCAGGCCGAAAGCCATCCCCTGGATCGTCAGGGCGATGAGGAGTGAGTTGTTGCCCGCTTGAAGCTGTTCTTCATATGCCTTTGACCTGGCCTTGTAATTGACCTGTCGCCTGACCTCTTCGGTGGTGAAGGGTACCATGGCACCTCCCACATCCTTGGTATAGAGGTCCGTCGCGGGGTCGTAATTGGTGATTCGACTCGGGCTCGGATCTTTCGGCCAGGGGAATTGAGGGTGGATCAAGAGCACTAGTTCGATGGCCGGCCCTTCGAATTGCCAGACGTTGCTACGGTCACGACGATCGACGGTGAATTCGGCGGTTCCCAGGACTGCCATCAAGGTGCAATAGGCCAGGTAACCCCATCCGAAAACGGCCGCTCCGATCCAGGACGTCCGACGACCAGAGACGATCGCACCGATTGTTGAGACCAGGAGCGTGACCAGGGCCGAGAGGATGGCCATTCCGGTCATCCAGTTCGTCGCGGCCTTCATCGCGCCCAATCCGGCCGCGACGACGACGATCAAAGTCATGATCTGGGTCAGTCCCAGCCGCCGGGTCATCACGATTTCCCCTTGTCCTTCTGATCCTTCTCGCGATCCTCCCAGACCTTGTTCTTGGCCTTGAGGAGTCGGTTGGTGTAACTCTCGGGCTCGGCCTGGGGGCCGGTGGGGGCCATTCCGGGGGCCTGAGTCTGGGGGCGACGCTCGGCGGCGGGGCGGTTGGCGGCGGCCCCTCCCTTCATCAGGTCCTCGACGACGTTCGGGACCTGGGCGATGTCGGAGGGGGGCGGGGCCTCGTAGCGGGTGGCGGCCCTCGACCGGTCGATCTGGTCGCCGACCTCGGCTTTCCGGCTCTTGAGCTTCTCCATGTACTCGACCGGCGGGGCGACCTCTCGGCCCCGCATCTTCTGCCACTGGTCGCGGATCAGGCGGCCCATCCGCTCGAAGTCGGGCGAGACCCGGCGGATCGCCACGTCGCCCAGGAACATCGTGGCCGAGAAGAACAGGAGGAGCGGCCAGAGCGGCGAGAGGGCCCGAGGGGTCTGGGTGAAGGCGTCCCGGCGGAAGGGTTGAGACTCGGCCAGGGTGCGTGCCAGGTCGATCGAGCCGTCGGCCCGCTTCTTCCAGGAGAGGACCTGGCCGTTGGTCAGGCTGGCGACCGTCTCCAGGGTCCCGGGGTTCGACCGCAACTCGCGATATTCGTCGGAGTAGGGGACCGAGACTCCGGTGGAGACCACCCCCTTGATGTTGTCGGGGCCGCTGTAGCCCAGGTTCACGAAGTAGTTGCCGCTGGCCTCGGCGTTCTCGACCACCCCCTCGTACCGGCCGGGGGCGGTCTGGACCAGGTCCACCTTGGTCCGCTTCAGGTCGGGGCTGAGGATCGACCCCTGGATCTGGAGGAAGTTGAGGAACTGGCTCTCCTTGTCCAGGGCATCCACGACGACCTTGATCTTGCCTTCCTCGCGTCGGACGTTCAGGGTGAGGTTCCGGTTGTCGACCGGCCGCATCGACCACCGGACCACCTGCGACCAGAACGCCGCGTAGTTCTCCCACGAGGGCCAGGCGGTGGTCCACTTCCGGCCGGCGTCGGAGGTGAAGGCAACCGAGCGGCCCAGCCCGTAGGTCCAGTGGGCCAGGAGGGGCGGGGGCTGCTCGGCGGGCAGGGGGGAGACGATCGGGACCTCGACCAGCTCGCTTTCCTTGGGGCTGGTCTGGACCAGGCCGGTGATCGGCGGGAGGTCCCCGGAGAGGCCCACGATCGGCTCGCTGGTGTACTTGACGTTGGGGAGCCAGGGCTTGGGCTGCTCGAAGATCAGGGGGCGGGAGATGATCCTCGCCTCTTTCTGATAGATCCGGGGGAGTGCCTTGGGGTTGGTGACCTGGTAGAACCGCCCCTTGGTCTTCACGGCGATGTCACGCATCGTGGCGATCGAGCCGGGGTCGTTGCCGTGGGCGGCGACGATCACGGTGGTCACGGTGATCTTGTTGGCGATCAGCTGCTTGATGACCTGCGGCGAGGGGGCGGCGGGGTCGCCGTCGGAGATCAGGATGATGTGCTTGGTCATCGCGTCCTGGACCTTCCGGAGCCCGTTCAGGGACAGCTGGAGGGTCGGGTCGAACGCGGGCATGTCGCCGGGGGTCATCCGGTCGATGGCGCGGAGCATCGACGCCTTACCATTGCCGACCGGCTTGATCGTGAACAGCCAGGCTTCCTGCCCTTCCCAGTGGACCATCCCGCAGTAGTCGTAGCTGGAGAGGGTCTTGATCGCCTCCTGCGCGATCACCTTCATCCAGTAGTTCCCCTCGGGGATCTCGGTGGCGTGCATGATCTGGACCAGGGCCCCCTTGCCCTGGACCTTCATGGCCTTGATCTGCATGTCGACCGGCAGGGCCTTCTCGATCGGAGAGTTCAGCCAGCCGCCGGCCCCGAAGCTGTTCTCGCCGCCGAGCATGATCAGGCCCGCGCCCATGTCGTGGACGTTGGCCTCGATCAGCCGTTGCTGCGACTCAGTGACCGAGTCCTTGGGGACGTTCCCGAGGATCACCGTGTCGAACGGCTGGAGCTGCCCGAGGTCGTCGGGGAGGCTGTCCCCCCCCTCGGAGCCGCCGCCGCCGATCCCGGGGGCGACCAGCGTCTTGACCTCCAGCTTCTTCTCGCGGAGGGCCCGGACCAGCTCGGCGTGCTCGCCCCTGGTCCCCTCGATCAGCAAGACCTGCGCGGTCCCTCGGGAGTAGGTGAACCCGGTGGCCACGTTGTTGATCGCCCGCCGGTCGCCGCTCCCCTTCTCGGGGACGAACTCGGCGGTGAAGGTGTAGAAGCTCGGCTCGTTGATGAGCTGCTTGAGCGTGAAGACGTTGACCCCTCGGCGGAGCTCGACCGGCACCGGCTTCTCGTTGCCGGGGGCGGGCACGCTCCGGTTGTCGGAGTCCTTCTGGAAGATCTGCAAGGTTCCCCGACTCGGCTCGCTGGCCCGGACGACCACGTTGATGTTGACCGTCTCCCCCTTCTTGACGTCGGGGGGCAGCGAGACCTTCTCGACCAGGACTTCCTTATCGTAGAAGTAGTCGACCGGCAGGACGTCGATCTGGATGCCCAGTTCCTTGGCGGCGATGGCCTGCTCGATGGCGTTCCCGCGATTCTCGTTGCCGTCGGAGACCACGACGATCCGCCGGGCCGAGTCCTCGGGGAAGGTGGCCAGGGCCAGCTTGATCGCCCCGCCGAGGTCGGTGTACTCGCTGTCGACGGTGTTCTCGATCCCCAGCATCAGGTTGGCTTCGCTGAGCTGCGGGGGGGTCTCGACCTTGGGCTCCTTGCCGAAGACGATCACGCCGGTCTGGTCGTCCTTGGTCTTGTTGCGTTTCTTCGAGTCCTCGGTCACGAAGCTGAGGATCGTCCCGCGATATTCCTGCGGGATGCTCTCGGAGGTGTCGACGACGTACATGGTCGTCAGCTTCTCGTTCCGCTGGACCGTCGAGACCTCGGCCAGCGCCAGGACGATCGCGGTGACGACCGAGGCCCGGATCAGGATCGCGACAACTCGCCGGACCTTGCCCAGGCCGGAGAGGCTCTTGTAGCTGAACAGGACCAGGGGCACGATCAGTAGGGGCAGGAGGATCAGCCACCAGGGACGGCCCACCGTCAAGGTCTGCGCCAGATTCCCCATCAGGGTCGACATCCCGTCCGTCCTCCGTCAGTCAGGTCAGGTCACATCCGGAATCGCTGGACGCGATGATTGTTCGAGTCGACGACCGAGACCGAGCCCTTGTGGTCGACCGCCAGGGCCCAGGGATTGTAGAGCTGGCCGGGCCCTCGCCCAGACTCCCCCCAGACGCCGAGCGAGATACCCTCGGGGCTGAACTTCTGGACCCGGTGATTGCCATATTCGCAGACGTAGACCGACCCGTCGGGGCCGACCGCAACGTCGAACGGATAGGCCAACTCTCCCAGTCCCGCCCCCCGGGTCCCCCAGCTATCCAGGAGCTTCCCCCGGGTGTCGAAGATCTGGATCCGGTGCGTCGCGCTATCGGCGACGTAGATCCGGTCCTGATCGTCGATCGCCAGGGCGCGGGGCCGGAGGAACTGACCGGGCTCGTAGCCGTGCCCGCCCCACTGGCGGAGCCACTTCCCCTCGGGCGAGAAGACCTGGACGCGGTCGTTCTCGCCGTAGTCGGCCACGTAGAAGTTGCCTTGCCTGTCGCAGACGACGTCGCAAGGGTAACCGAACCGGCCCGGGGTCGAGCCCTGGACCCCGTCGCCGATCTGGAGCAGGATCTTCCCCTCGGGCGAGAAGACCAAAACCCGGTAGAAGTGGGTGTCGGCCACCAGGAGTCGCCCCTGGCGGTCGATGCTCACCCCGCTCGGCCCGTCCACGTTGAAGTCGGGCATCTGCCAGCCGCGGAGGTACTTCCCCTCACGGTCGAACACCTGGACCCGGTCGGTCAGGTCGACCAGATAGAGATGATCCTCGGCGTCGAAGGCGGCGGCCCGGGGCTTGACCAGCCAGCCCGGCTTCCGCCCGTGGAGGCCCCAGACCTGGTCCGGTGTGGGGGCCGCGCCCGAGTCGCAACCCGACAGAATCGCCAGGACGATCAGCGGCGCGAGCCGGATCGGGCTCACTCGGTGCCTGCTCATGGTGGTCCAGCCTTCGGACGATCCTGGACCCCCCGACGCAAGTCCGGGGGGGAATCAGCTCATCGTACAGGAATCGGGAGCTGCAAAGCAAGTCCTAGGAAATTCGTTTCATGGCTCTTCCTCCGACGCTTGTCGCGAGCCATCCAGAGTGCTCGGTCGCCCGGGAAGAATCCAGATGGGGGAGGGACTGGTCCGTCAAGCGGAAGGCTCCTCGTTTGACGGCTGGCCAGGGGTAGGAATTGACTTGTCGGAAGGGACATCGCCTTGGTTCAAGGCGGGGAATCGCGTTGTCGCCCTTTCCGACTCGGGCAATCTCCAAGGAACAAACCCTGGGGAAGATCGTCGTCGAGATCGAGGACGGCGATCATGCGGGAAAGCAGGATAGACTCGTCCAAGCGAGTCTCAAACCGCTGAAGTAAATCATGAATAGGATTCGAGTCCCGCTCGAATCCGTATCTTGAGGCTCATGCCACCGTGTGAGGCGATGAATCGGCCGGGGGCCGCGAGCTGAGCGAGCGCGACATCCGATAATTCCGGAATTCGATCCCTCGAGAGACGACGATCTGACTGGCGAGGGTCTCGAAGCCCTGGTCTTCGAAGAAGGGCCGGGCCGTGATGCTGGCCTCGGTGGAGAGCCTCGCGATGTCGAGCCGCCCGGCCTCGCTCACGATCGCGTCCAGGAGCGACCGGCCGACACCGATTCGTTGGTGGTCGGCGGAGACGAAGAACCGATCGATATGACCGTCCGCCTCCAACTCTCCGAACCCTACGAGGCGACCGTCCGACTCCGCAACCGCCACGAATCGACCCTCGAATCGATCCGACCAGGCCTGGAGGTCGATCTCGTCCGAGGCCCAGGCATCGATCTGCTCCGGCGTATAGTCCCGTGAGTTGACCCTGCGGATCGTGTCCCGGAATAGCTGGAGGAGTTTCGGAGCGTCATCCGGGCGGAAGCTGCGGATCGAGATCTCGGATGGGCTTTCCATATCGTTCGTAGGACTGGGTAGACTTCGGCTAGGGATTCAAGCGGGCAGAGATGATTAAAACCCGGTCCGGCCCTCGGGTTCATCGAGCGCCGGACCGGGTTTAACCCATCGTTCTCGCCCGGAAGGTGGGGGGGGACACACCTCCACTTCACCGCGAGGCCTGGCTGCATCGCCCGATCTCGGAGCAAAGTTGTTCGAGCTTGCCGGAGTTAGTCTCGGGACCGCCGGAAGCGTTCGCGAGCCTGACGTGTTTTTTTGCGAATCTTTATCGTCCTTGCGAGTTCCTCGAATTTGGAACTATACTAGCGGTTCGGGACTCCCACCCTCGCGAACGACGCGGTCGGAGACGAAATGGAACGTCCCATCAGTCACTCGATCGACGCCGGCAAGCCCGTTTCAAGCGGGGATGGGGAGGAGCCGCAGCGTTTCGTCGACCCGAATCTGGGCCAGTATGAGCCCGCCCTCCTCGATCGCGCTCGCAAGCTGATCGGTCCGAAACTTCGCCCGCTGATCGCCCCATCGGACTTGCTCCAGGAGACGCTCCTGATCGCGGTCCGACGCGTCGCCGAGGTCTCGGGGCGGCCGTCCCGTCAGGTCCTCGCCTGGCTCTTGCAGACGATGCGATTCCGCCTGATGCGGTACGTCCGCGACCATCGGACCGAGCTGGATACCCAGGCCGAGCCCACGGTCGAGCCCGTCGGCGACTCGACCTCGGTCACGAGCCGCCTGATCCAGGCCGAACTGATCGAGACGATGCTCTCGCGGTTCGAACTCCTCCCGGAGGCCGACCGAAAGCTTTTGCTCTGGATCTACGTGGAGCGGCTGGATACCGCCGAGATCGCCGCCCGGTTGGGGCGGACCGAATCGGCCGTCCGCGGGCTGCATCATCGGGCGATCGGGCGGCTCAGGGGTCTTTTCGAGGCCGAACGGCCATGAACGACGAACCATCGACCCAAGCAGACGAGTTGACCAAGGACATCCGAAAGGACGCGAACCCGAACTGGCCGGAGGCGGACCAGGCGTGGCATCATCTCCTGGAAGTGGTGTTCGACGCCGGCCGAGCTGGACCCACCCTGGCGAATCTCAGGGCTTCGGATCCCGGGGATTTCAGCCCGGAATTCCTGGCCGATGAGGATGATCGGGATTCCGTCGGGTCGAAATCGAGAGGCTGGCTGGGCCTCGGCTCGACGTTGGGTCGCTTCCGGATCGAGGGAGAGCTGGGACGAGGCGGCTTCGGCGTGGTCTACCTCGCCTTCGATACCCGACTGGGCCGCCGGGTGGCCCTGAAGCTCCCTCGGCCGGATCGGTTCCAGAATGCGGCGCTCTGGCGCCAGTTCGCGCGCGAGGCCCGCCTCTCGGCCGCATTGGATCATGAGGCGATCGTCCCGGTCCTCGATGCCGGGACGATCGATGGCGTCGTCTACATCGCGACTAGCTACCAGCAGGGCGAGAGCCTATCATGCTGGCTGGCCCGATCGACCAAGGTCCCGTCCTGGCGGCTGGCCGCTCGGCTGGCCGAGCGATTGGCGGCCGGCCTGGCCCATGCTCACGACCGGGGGGTCCTTCATCGCGACCTCAAGCCCAGCAACGTGATCCTGGTCGACGAGCCCGATGGCCCGGGCCGGTTCTGGCCTTTGCCCCGGATTACCGACTTCGGGCTGGGGACCTTCGACCATGTCGAGGGCCGGGCGGTCGAGGCCGACAGCCTCACCGGATTCTTGCAGGGGTCGCCACCCTACATGGCTCCCGAGCAGTTGCTCGCCGATTCCGGGCAGGTCGGGGTTCGCGCCGATATCTACACGCTGGGGGCGATCCTCTACGAGTTATTGACGCGAACGCCGATCTATCCCTGCCGATCCCTCGGCGAGTTAAGCCAGAGGCTCACTCAGGGCGAGCCGCCCCCGTCGCCCCGATTGCTCCGTCGCGAGATCCCTCGCGACCTGGAGACGATCTGCCTGAAATGCCTGGAGCGGGATCCGGCCCGGCGATACCCCACGGCCGATGCTCTGGGCGACGACCTCCGGAAATTCCTCGAAAACCGCCCGATCGCGGCGCGGCCCTTGCCGGCCTGGGGCCGCCTGGCCCGCTGGTCCCAGCGACATCCGAGCCTGGCCTCTCTGGCCGGTGTGCTGCTGGTCTGTGCGGTGGTCTGGCTCGCCCAGCTGCTCGTCCACAGGCGAGAACTGATCGACTCCAATGATCGCTTCCGGGTCGCCAATCTCCAGCTCAACCGGATCAACGCCCAGCTCGATCAAGCCAGGAAGGAACTCGACGCGGGCCTGAACCAACTCCAGCGTCGGGAGCGCGATCTTTCGGCGCATCGATACGCCCTGGACCTTTCCTCCGCCTCGTCACTCCTGGCTCGAGGGCATCGGGAATCCGCTCAGATGATCCTGAGGCGGCAGATACCCGAGGCGGGAGGGGAGGAAGATCACCGCGAATTCGCCTGGTATCACCTCCGGGAGGAGGCCTGTCGCGACTATTCCGTCTTCCTCCTGGACGACCCGTCCTGGATGATGATCGACCGATTCGATCTCTCGAACGGGAACCTCAGGGCCGGCGCCTCTTCGTTGCTGGAACACGTCCACGATCTCTACGACCTCCGGATCGATCCTTCCGGGCCTCGTTACGATGCGTGGGAGAAATCTTGCCTGCCCATGCTCGGCCCACTCCGGGTCGAGCTCGATCGGGCGAATCGCACGGTCTGGTACGGATCGGGCGCGAAACGCCAGATCCTGGAGCGATCGAACAGCCGCCCCTTCCTTTCTCCCGATGGAATGACGCTCGTCCTATCCGACCTCGATTGGACCCCGGATCTCAGGACCGATCCCCCGCCGCCCGCCGAGGTACGCGTGATCCCGGTGACCTCGGGGGATACCTTGAAGATCATCCGGATGCCGGGGTTCTTCAAGGCGGCTTTCTCCGCCGATGGCCGGACCCTGGCCGCCCTGGCCCACCAGCCGTATTCGGCAAACTCCTGCGTGCCTGTCATTTACGACCTGACAACCGGGCGAGCGGTGGCCTTGTCGGGATGGACCCCGGAGTATGAGATCACCAAAGTAATTGCACCGAAAAAACGACGCTTCATGATGAGCCTCGCGATCTCCGCCGATGGTCGGAGGCTTGCGATCAGCCAGGAGGATCGGCCCATCGAGGTGATCGATGTTCGGGAAAGGCGATCGGAATGGGTTGCGAGTCGCGACTCGTTCGATCCCGATGCCATTGTGACGACCCTGGCCTTCTCACCCGACGGCCGGAGGCTGATCTCGGGCGATTCGACGGGCCGGGTTCGGCTCTGGGATCCCTCGACGGGTCGGCATCTGGGCAAGGCTCCCTTCCAGAGGAAGGTCATCGCGTCGGCCGGTTTCTATCCCGATAGCGATCAGGTCGTCGCCATCGGCGAAGGGGAGTCCCAGGTCCGTGTCTGGTCGCTCGCCCCGAAGATCGCCCCGCCCACCCTCCCAGGGCATGGGGACGAGGTCTGGGACATGACCTTCTTGCACGGCGCTTCGACGCTCGTTTCCGCCGGGGATGACCATAAGATTCGCTTCTGGGACGTGCCCCGAGGGGTCCAGGTCCGGGAGATCGACGCCCACGAAACCCTGGTCACCACGCTGGCCGCCTCGCCCGACGAGACGATCCTGGCGTCGGGCGATTACCTGGGTGGAGTCTGGATCTGGAACCTCGCCAATCCGGCCGATCCCGGGCGGAAACTTCTCGACCTGAAGGGACGGATTCGCTCGCTGGCCTGGTCGCCCGACGGTCGGTACCTCGCCATCGCGGGGCCATCAGGTCCCATCAGGATCTGGGACCGCAAGGCCGATCGCTTCCAGAAGATAGCCACCGATCATTCGAGCACCCATACTCTAGCCTGGACGCCCGACGGTAAGGTCCTCGCCGCCGGCAGCCATGATGCTGTTATCACGCTCTGGAACTGGCCCAACCGCGACCTCGCCGGAGAGGTTTCGACACGAGACCCAACCGCCTGCATCGCCTTCTCCCCCGATGGAACGCTGCTCGTGGCCGGGGGCGCGGCGGGTAGTCTTCAAGTCTGGAACATGAGCCTACTCGACTCGCCTCCCCTGCGTGTCGAACGTGCTTCGGGGATCGAGGGCGTCTGGAGCGTGGAATTCAGCCCAGATGGCCGGACCCTGGCCACGGGGGGAGACGACGGGTCCGTCGGTCTTTGGGAACCGTCGAGCCTCCGTAAATTTTACTCGCTCGATCGCGAGGAGACGGAGATCCAGGCTGATTGGACGGAGACGAAAATTCACGCCCTGGCCTTCTCGAAGAATGGGACCAAGCTCGCCAGTGCTAACTTCCTCGGCGAGATCTCCATCTACTCCGGTCCGCCCTCGCCCTCGCGTTGAACATGGAGGGTCGAGTTTCCTCGCCTCGACCCGCCCCTCATCCTGGTATCGAACCCGGCCGCTTCAACCGTAAACGCTCAGGTTGTAGAGCGAGTAGTTGTCGCTGCCCGGACTGGTTTTCGTGGCGTAGATCCGGACGTAGCGGCCGGAGCCGGCGAGGCCGTCGAAATCATGAACTCCGGCGGTGTTGTTCCCCGAGACGTTGACCAGGGTCGTCCATCGGCTCGCGTCGTCGCTCATCTGGATCTGATAATCGACGCCGTAGGCGGTCTCCCAGTCGAGTCGAACTTTACTGATCGATCGCGAGGAGCCGAGGTCGACGTAAATCCAGCCGACGTCGCTACTCTGCATCCATTGGCCGCTCGACCATCGGGTCGAGCCACTGCCGTCATTCGCTCGACTCGCCAGGTATCCTGGTCCCTCAACCGACGAGGCGTAGGTTGGCTTGCCCTGCGCGAGGTCGGGTTGCGAGGTCGCGTAGACGTTGAAGTCAAAGAGCGAATAGTTGTTGTTGGCCGAGCTGGTCCTGGTGCAGTAGACCCGGACGTACCGGGCCGTCTCGGCGAGCCCATCGGCGGAATGGATCCCCGAGGTCTGATTGCCGGCGACGGTCGCTATGGTCGTCCAGCTGGAGGCGTCGTTGCTGGCCTGGATCTGGTAATCGACGCCGAAGGCGGTCTCCCAGTTGAGCCGGACCTCTCCGATCAGCTGCGGCGAACCGAGGTCGACGTAAAGCCAGGCGGTGGAGCCCGACTGCATCCACTGGCCACTCGACCAGCGGGTGGAAGGATCACCGTCAATCGCGGCCGCCGCGAGATAACCAGCCCCCTCGATCGTTGAGGCATGGACCGGTCGGCCCAGGGCGAGGTCGGGGTTGGAGTTGGGGTCCGAGGTGGCCGGCGTGGCCGAGGCGAGCGGGGTGATCGTGATGCCGTCGACCTTGGCCCCTCCGGTCGGATGGCCGGGCGTGTTACCGGGCGTGGTGTTGAAGAAGACCAGGGAGATCTTGCCCGAGCTGTCGGCGATCGCGGTGAAGGTCCGGGCGATCGCCTTGAATTTCCCGCCCGCGGCGGCGTAGATGTCCAGGTTGGGCAGGACGACGTTGCCGTTAATCGCGACGCCGAATGTCCGCTGACCCGCCCCGTTGTAGAAGTTCTCGGAGAAGTCGAGCCGGACCTGGTAAGGAATCCCGGGGACCAGTCCGGGGGCGGTGTAGGTGAAGCTGTTGGAGTCGAATCGCTCGGTACGGTAGACCGATTGGGGGGCGGGGTTGGTGACGTTCGAGGTATCGATCACTTGGTTCGGATCGGGGATGGTATACGGGGCACCGCCGGAGTAATACGAGGTCTCGGCCACAAAGGCTCCCGACCCCGTGGCCGACCCGGCCGCGATCGCGATCCCGGAAGAGTTGTCGGGCAGTCCGGCCTTCAGGGCGAGGTACGCGTCGACCATCCCGCCCGAGATCGTCTTGCCGGCCAGGCTGTCGAGCGGCTTGGTGGTCGTGACGATCCGCTGGACGATCTGCTCGGCCGAGTATTCCGGATGCTGGGCCGCAACCAGGGCCGCCACTCCCGAGACATACGGGGCCGCGAACGAGGTCCCTCCGGCGAAGTCGATGTAATTATTCTGAGACGCGAGTCCGGTCGTACTGAGCTGGACCCCCGGCGCGGCGAGGTCGACCGTGGTTGCTCCGTAATTCGAGAAGCTGGCGAGGTTTCCGGAAGAATCGACCGCCGCCACATTGATCATGTTGGGCAGGCGGAACGCGGCCGGATAGACCGGAGTACTGGCCAGATCCTGCCCGATCCCGGAAGTCACGCCTGCGGTCCCGGAGTTGCCCGCCGCCACCACCACGACCACGTCCTTCGAGTCGGCGTACTGGATCGCTTGATAGAGCGGGTCGAACTGCCGGAGGAAATCCACGGTCACCGGCGAATCATAAGTATAGCCGAAGCTCATGTTAATGACCTTCGCCCCATGATCGACGGCGAACCGCACGGCTTTTGCGTCCTGCGAGACGGTCTTCCCCTTGAGGGCCATGATCGGCGAGGCCCAGGCCACCCCGGCGATCCCCTGGCCGTTGTTCGAGGCGGCCCCGATGATCCCGGCCACGTTCGTCCCGTGCCCGTCGGAATCGCTGATATTGGGGCTGTTTGCGGAAAAGTCCCAGCCGTTCACGGCCCCGGGATAGAGGGGATCGCTATTCGGATTGGGGTTGACCCAGAGTTTCCCCGCAAGATCCGGGTTCGACAGGTTGACCCCGCTACTCCCCACGTCGGCCACGACGACCTTGGGGCTCCCGGTCGTGATCGCCCAGGCCTGAGGCGCGTCGATGTCGACGTTATTGGTCGAATTATTCAGGCCCCACTGCTGGGAGAACAATGTGTCATTAGGGATGATGCCGCCCGCCCGGAGAGTCCTCGGCTCGAGGCTTTCAAAACGGAGTGACAACGCCTTGCGCTTTCGCGTCGGTCGCATGGTGTCGCCTCGATGTAGTCGCCGGGATTCTCGATCAGGGTGCCGGTTCATCGACGAGGGTGATGCCGGAGCGCGGAACGAACGTGACCCTTCACCAGATCCCGTCGGCCCTCCGACGCTGGATTATGGCACCTAAATGGCGACGGTGTCGGCATTCACCCATGAAAAAACCCCTCGGAATTCGAGGGGTTCGCGATCGAGCGGATTTGATCGAATCGAGGCCGGATCAGCGACGAAAGCGACGGAGTGCCGCCAGGCCCGCCACGCAGGCGAACAGGGCCATCGGGCCGGGTTCGGGGACCGGTTCCGGACTGGGCACGGCCTGGATCACGGCCCTCAAGGCCATCGATCCTCCCTCGGTCGAGGATGGGAGCCGGGTCGAGGCACCGGGGGCGTCGAAGATGCTCGCCGTCAGGTTCCCGGCCGGGAACGGATCGACGTACGACGGGAAGGGGGGCGTCTCCTCCAACGGGTAGGTCAGCCGGTCGATCCAGTAATGGGCGTTGGAGGTCCCTCCGCCGTCGATCGTCCCGCTGATCAGTCCCCGGAGGACCACCGGGGTGGCATCGGGCACCGCGACGCCGTCCACCGACCGAGGCGTGAACGTAAGCTCAAATGGCGTATGATCGTAAGTCGTTTGACTGCCGTTCGGGAGCGGGTCGATTACGAATCGTCCCAGCTCGAAGCTCGAACCGGTCGTCAATGAGCTGTCGGTCCCCTCGAAGTGGACGATCGAAGGTCCGGTCACGCCGGTCGAGTCGATCGTGCCATCGGTCTTGAAGTCGATCTCCGAAGTCAGGGTCGCCGGCAGGGCCGGACGGGCGAGGCCAATCAGGAATGTCGACGCGATCAAAAACCCGGTCCGGGCATCGGCGAGGCGCATGGAGATCCTCCTTGAAATCCGCAGCCCCTCGAACTAACCGAAGGCGCGAGCGCCATTTATCATCGGTCGGCATCGCATGTCAAGCACAGTTCGATATTCGGCGTGCCAGATCAGGCTGGGGTGCGGCGTTTTCCTTCCGAGGAGCTCAATGTTCGCCGCAGGCCGATAGTGCCATCAGGGCGAAGCCGGTCCCGGCGTGTGTCAAATAATGGGCATGATCGAGACTCGGCGAGCGAGTGAACCAGCGACCCGAGGCGCGTTGGTGCGTCTTGAGCCACCGGACGCCCCGGCGGATCGGCTCGGCATCGGCGGGCACTCCGGCCTGACGGAGGACGTAGATGACGTAACCCGTCCCATAGCCGTCGCCGGGAGCGTCCTCCGGGTTGGGCGTGCCGTCGCGACGATCCCACTTACCCAGAGAGGTCAGGCTCCAGCCCCCGTCGGGACGTTGCTTGGCGATCAGGTCGGAGATCGTCCGCTCGCGTTCGGCGGGGTCCATGAGCCCGTCGACTCCGGTCGAGGCCCAGAGCAGGAGCGCCCGGTGATGGAGATGGGGGGCGGGCGTGGACCGGAGATAGCCTCGGAGCTTTTCCAGGCCGCGTTGCGCGGCCTCGGTCTCCTTGTATCCGCCCGGGGCGTGTCCGACCGCGACGGCCGCCCACGCGGTCCCGTAATAGTCGTCATCCTCGGAAGGCGGGAGGTCGCAATCGAACCACTTCCAGCTCCCGTCGGGGCGCTGGATCGTCCAGATCCGATCGAGCGTCGCGCGTGTGATCGGCTGGAGCTTGCCGGTCGAGGCCGCGTCGTTCAGGGCCAGGGCGGCGGCCGTGGCGACGATCTCACCCTCGGCGATCGGCCGGGCCGACTTCTCGGGCCGATCCCATCCGGCCGCTCGACCTTCGAAGAAGGCACGGACCTCGACCAGCTCGGGCGAAGCCGGCCCTTCGACCGTCGGTCCGGCCATCATGTGGGCGTAGTTGGTGTGGCACGTCCCGCATTTCCGCTGCCTCGTCCAGTTCGCCGAGACCGTATCGAGGAAACTCGACGCCTTCTCGATCGAGAACGCGCCGATCGGCTCCTCGTCCGTGTTGGGCCCGGGCTTCGACGGTGTATCGGCCCCTTGAGCGGCGGGGATGATCATCATCGCGATCCAGAGGGCGAGTTTGCGAGGCATCGGATGGCGTCTCCTGAGCGGGAGGGGATGGATCCCGACCATCATTGCCACGGGATGTTGGCCCAGGCTATCCAAAATTGATCTTTCCGGATTAACCGGACTTCAATGTCCGTCTTCTGGCAATCCTCCGTCCGGGTCGCTATGTTCCTCCCATACTTATCGACTGGACCGGACCGGGACTGGGCGACTCGCATGAAGATCACGGGTCTGGAACTCCACATCCTCCTGGCTCCCGACTACGACCCCGGGGCCTGTTCCTCGGCGCAGGACGACCTGATCGTGGAGGTGAGGACGGACGAAGGAATTGTCGGGATCGGCGAGACCGACACCAACCCCTGGGTCGCTCGGGAATGCATCCGCGCCCGGGGCACCCATTGCATGGGGCTGGGATTACAGGAGATGCTACTGGGCGCCGACCCGATGCAACCCGAGGCGGTCTGGGAGACCCTCTATCGCGGATCGAAGATGACCGGGAGGCGAGGGGCCCTCATCTGTGCCCTGGGGGCAATCGACACGGCCTTGTGGGATATCAAGGCCCAGACCCTGGGCGTGCCGCTCTGGAAACTCCTCGGTGGCAACCCCGGTCGGGTCACGCCTTACGCGTCCCTTTTGCCGACCGGTCGGACCATTCGGGACTACGCCGACTCGCTCGTCGCGAAGGTCAAGCGGACGAAGTCCCTGGGCTACCGGGCCGCCAAGCTGGAAGTCTGCGTCAACGGACCCTATAGCCACAACGGACTTCAGGAGCCCGACGACGTCATCGTGGAGATCGTCGCCGAATGCCGGAACGCGGTCGGGCCGGATCTGGTCCTGATGGTCGACGTGGCCTATGCCTGGCCCGATCCCGCGACGGCCCTGGGGGTGATCGAGAGGCTCGCCCCGTTCGGGATCGAGTTCATCGAGACGCCGATCGATATCGACGATCTCGAAGGATATGCGTTCCTCCAGGAACGGTCGCCGATCCCGATCGCGGCCGGGGAGTGGCAGAACACGCATTTCGAATTCCTCGATCTCGCCGATCGGGGGAAGGTCGACGTCCTGCAACCCGACGTCGGCCGGGTCGGCGGGATCACCGAAGCCCTGAAGGTCTGCCGGATCGCCGCCGATCGGGGCCGGAAGATCGTGCCGCATTGCTGGAAGTCCGGCCTCGGGATCGCCGCCAGCGCGCACCTGGCCTCGGCGACCGAGCACTGTCCCTACATCGAGTTCTTGCCGCTCGAACTCGCCGAATCCCCGCTCCGCCGCGAACTCTTGGTCGAAGACTTCCGGATCGTCGACGGCCAGCTCGAACTCCCCACGAAGCCTGGACTCGGCGTCGATCTGAACCGCGAAGCCCTGCGGAAGTACCGGGTGGATGAACGAGTTTGAGACGGGACCATCTCCGGAAGGCGAGCCCTGCCCTACGAAAAATTCCGAGGAAAATGCGTTCGAGTGCTTATCCGATCTCGTATTCCTTGATCTTGCGATACAAGGTCCGCTCGCCGATCCCGAGGAGTTTGGCCGACTCCTCGCGGTTCCCGGAGGTCAGCTTCAGCGTCTCGGCGATGTAATGCTTCTCGACCTCCTCGAGGGGGCGGCCCACCAGCGCGTCGGCACCCGGTGAACCGGCCCCGACCGATCCCGGGCCGGCGGGAGCGAGGTCTTCGGTCAGGTCGTCGACGTCGAGGACTCCATCCGAGTCGATCACGACCATGCTCTCGATGGTGTTTTTCAACTCCCGGACGTTTCCCGGCCAGGGGTGGGACATCAAGGTCTTCCGCGCGGCGGGCGACATGGAGGTGACCAGCTTGCCGTGAGAGGCCGCGAACTGCTTCATGAAGTAGTCGGTCAGCAGCGTGATGTCCTCGCGCCGCGAGCGGAGCGGCGGGAGGTGGACGCTGACCACCTTGAGCCGGTGGTAGAGGTCCTGACGGAACCCGCCCGAGCCGATCCCTTCCTTCAGGTCGCGGTTCGTCGCCGAGATCAGGCGGACGTTCACCTTGATCGGCTCGTTGGTCCCGACCCGGACGATCTCGCCCGACTCCAGGACCCGGAGGAGCTTGACCTGGGTGGAGAGCGGGATATCCCCGACTTCATCCAGGAACATCGTCCCGCCGTTGGCGTGCTCGAACCATCCCTTCCGCTCGCGGTCGGCCCCGGTGAACGCCCCCTTGATGTGGCCGAAAAGTTCGCTTTCGAGGATGTTCTCGCTGAGCGCCGCGCAGTTCAAGGCGACGAAGGGTTTGGACCTGCGAGGGCTGTTGTTGTGCAGGGCCTTGGCCACCAGCTCCTTGCCGGTCCCGCTCTCGCCGGTGATCAGCACGGTGGCCGACGTCGGCGCGATCTGGCGGAGCCGTTCGACGACCAGGTGCATCAAGGGGGAGTTGCCGATCACCCCCTCGAATCCGAAGCGTTCGTTGAGCTGGCGCTGGAGTTCCAGGTTGGATCGGGCCAGTCGTTGCGACTGCGAGACCTTGTCGGCCACCGTCCGCAATTCGATGATGTCGAGCGGCTTGGTCAGATAGGTGGTCGCCCCGGCCTGCATCGCCAGGACGGCAGCCTTCGCGGTGTTGTGGCCGGTGAGGATCACCACCTCGGCATCGGGAAGCTCGCGCTTGGCCCTGGCCAGCACGTCCATCCCGCCGACGTCGTCCATGATCAGGTCGGTCAGGACGATGTCGAAATCCTGCTCCTCGATCAGCCGGAGCCCTTCGCGGCCCGACCCGGCGACGACGCATTCGTAGCCGACCCGCTCCAGGCTCTCGGCCACGGCTTCGGCGTGAGGCTCGTCGTCATCCACCACCAGGACTCGGATCTGGGAGGCCATCGAGCTTCAGCCTCCCTCGGCCAGCGGGAGCCTGATGGTGAACCGCGATCCCTGGCCCGGTGCGCTCTGCAAGGAGATCGAGCCGCCGTGGGCCTCGACGACCTTACGGGTGGTGGGCAGGCCGAGGCCGCTCCCGCCGGGCCGGGTCGAGTAGAAGGTGTCGAAGACCCGCGAGGCGACCTCCTCGGACATCCCCACACCCGTATCGGTCACGTCCAGGACGGAGCAATCCCCCTCCAGTCGGGTCTGGAGGATCAACTCGCCGCCGTCGGGCATGGCGTGCTGGGCGTTCCGGATCAGGTTCCAGAGGGCCTGCTTGAATAGGTCGACGTCCAGCGGGACCAGGGGCAGGTCCGGGTCATACTGGGTCCGGATCAGGACGCCCTGGCCGACGGCCTGGGGCTCGCAGAAGTCGCGAAGGTCGTCGACCACGGCGTTGAGGTCGGTGGGGACGGTGGTGAGGTCCTGGACCTTGGCGAACCGGAGGAAGTCCTCGACGATATCCTGGAGTCGGTCGGTCTCGCGCCGGACTCGTTCCAGCTTCTGGAGGACTCGCTTGTCGCGGGTGGTCTCGGCACCGCGGAAGTCCTCGACGAGCAGGTCGAGGTTCAGGCTCATGGTCGACAAGGGATTCTTGATCTCGTGGGCCAGTCCGCCGGCCAGTTGAGCGATCTCGGTATACTGGGCGCGGAGCCGCCGCGTGATGGCCGAATCGTCCTGGTGAACCAGCGACTCGTCGTGAACTGTGCTGGTGGAGAGTTCGGCCATGGGCGGAGTCTCCGGCCGGCGATTGGGGGCTGTTGGCCGATCCGAGAGGGCCTAACTAGTCGGTGAGGGCCCACGTCGAATAATAAATGGGCGGCGCCCATTCCACCAACACTGATAAAGGACGGCGAGCGATAACAATACCGCCAACGGCCGGGCCAAGAATTGAACCAGCATCCTTGCATCAGTTTCGATCACGACGGGAAAAGGTCGGACGAAGGGGGGCCGGGTCGCTCTCGGCCCCCGCGATCGACCGATCAGTCTCGCCTGGGTCCGCGATCGTATCCGCCACCGGGCCCGCTAGGGCGTCGGGGGGGCGGGCCGCCCCGGTCGCCGCCCATCCCGCCGCCGGAGGGGGCTCCGGCCGGTCGGACGTTGCCGGCGTTGGGATCGACCTCGCCGCGCTCGGCCAGTGCGGCCTTGCGGGAGAGCTTGACGCGATCCTGGTCATCGACGGCGATCGCCTTGACCAGCATCGGGTCGCCGACCCGGCAGATGTCGGTGACGCTCCCGACATAGCCCTCGGACAGCTCGCTGATGTGGACCAGGCCGTCCTTGCCGGGGAGGATCTCGACGAAGGCGCCGAAGTCCTTGATCGAGGTGACCCGACCTTCGTAGATGTGGCCGACCCGGACGCCTTCGGTCATGGCCTGGATCTTGTCGCGGGCGGCCTCGGCCCCCTCGGCGGTCGAACTGGCGAGGGTGACGATCCCGGTGTCCTCGATGTCGATTTTGGCGCCGGTCTCGTCCTGGAGGCGACGGATCGTCTTGCCTCCGGGGCCGATGATGAGGCCGATCTTGTCGGGGTTGATCTGGATCTGGATCAAGCGCGGGGCGTTGGTCGAGATTTCCTCGCGAGGTCGCTTGATCGATCGGAGCATGGTCCGGAGGATCTCGAGCCGGGCCTCGCGGGCCTGGTCGAGGGTCTCGCGGACGATGGTGGCGGAGATCCCTTGATTCTTCAGGTCGAGCTGGATGCCCGTGACGCCTCGCTGGGTCCCGGCGACCTTGAAGTCCATGTCGCCGAAGTGGTCCTCATCGCCGATGATGTCGGTCAGGAGGACGTGACGGTTCGAGGCCAGGTCTTCGACGAGTCCGATCGAGATCCCCCCGACCGGGTCGGAGATCGGCACGCCGGCGTCCATCAGGCTGAGGGTCGCCCCGCAGACCGAGGCCATCGAGGACGAGCCGTTGGATTCGAGGATGTCACTGACCACGCGGATCGTGTAGGGGAACGTCGCGTTGTCGGGCAGGACCGGGGCGACCGATCGCTCGGCCAGGGCCCCGTGGCCGATCTCGCGACGGCCCGGACCCCGGATCGGGCGGACCTCGCCGACGGCGAACGACGGCATGTTGTAGTCCAACATGAACGCCTTGGTGAACTCGGGCATGATCCCGTCGACCCGCTGGGCGTCGGCCCCGGTGCCGAGGACGGTGGTGACCAGCGCCTGGGTCTCGCCTCGCTGGAAGACGGCCGAGCCGTGGGCCCGGGGCAGGAGAGAGACCTCGCAGGAGATCGGGCGAAGGTCGCGCGGTCCACGGCCATCGGGGCGGTGGCCGTCGAGGATCATCTGGCGGACGACCATCTCCTCGACCGCGTGGAAGGCCGTCTTGACCTGAAGGGGGAGGACCAGGCCGGTGCCGTCGGCCGGGCAGTACTCGGCGACGATCCGCTTCTGGATTTCCTTGACCTTCTCGGCCCGTTCCTGCTTGAGCCCGAGCGACTTGGCGTCGCGGATCTCGTGGGCCAGCCGATCGTAGAGCTGTCGCTTGAGCGGGTCGTGCGGCGGCTCGACCTTCTGATACGGGGGCAGGCCCAGGGCTTCGAGCAGGTCGTGCTGGAGGGCCAGGACTTCCTGGTTGAGGCGGTGGGCCTCCATGATCGCGTCATACATCTCGGCCTCGGGCAATTCGCGCCCGAACCCTTCGATCATGACGATGGTCTGGTCGGTGGAGGCGACGATCAGGTCGAGGTCGCTATCCTTCATCTCGTCGGCGGTGGGCAGGGCGATCAACTTGTCGTTGACCCGGCCCAGCCGGATGGCGCCGATGGGCCCCATGAATGGGACACGGGACAGCATGAGGGCGGCGGAGGCCCCGAAGATCGACAGGACGTCGGCATCGTTCTCGCGGTCGGCCGAGATCGGGCCGGCCTGGATCTGGACCTCGTCGCGGAACCCCTCGGGGAACAGCGGCCGGATCGGTCGGTCGATCAGGCGTGAGGTGAGGATTTCCTTGGTGGTCGGCCTCCCCTCGCGCTTGATGAAGCCGCCGGGGAACTTGCCCGCGGCGTAGACTTTCTCGCGATAGTCGACCGTCAGGGGGAAGAAATCGAGGCCCTCGCGGCCGGGTCCCGTGACCACGGCGACCAGGGACATCGTGTCGCCGACGCGGACCACGACGGCCCCATGGGCTTGCTTGGCGAGTCGGCCGGACTCGATCGAGACGGTCTTGCCACCAATCGAGCGCTCGACGGTGACCGGTCTCCGCGTCGCGAAAGACGAACTAGACATTCAAAATCCTACCTCGGCGGTGGGCAGCCAGGGGACGGCGCGGGCGATGTGGGGGAGTGGGCCGAGGCGCGACCCGGTCGCGCCGGACCTCCCGAGATCGGCCGGGCGTGCTCCCGGACGGCCCCGGTCGGACAAATCCGTTCTTTGGTCTAACGAGGCTTCCGGCGGATCGGGCGTCGACGCCCGATCCGACCAGTTACTTACGGATGCCCAGTCGGGCGATCACCTCTAGATAGCTCTTGCGATCGTGCAGCCGGAGATACTTCAGCAAGCTCGAACGCTTGGAGACCATCATCAGCAGCCCTCGGCGGCTGGCGTGGTCCTTGGCGTGCTGCTTGAAATGGTCGGTCAGGTCGGTGATCCGGGCCGTCAAGAGTGCAATCTGCACCTCCGGCGAGCCCGTATCCTGAGCCACCCGGCCAAATGACCCGATGATCTCCTGCTTCTTCTCCTTCGTGATCGCCATCGCGCGCCCCACTGCCACACGGCCTCAATTCGAGGACCGTTTCTTGGTTATTCCCTACACTGGAAGGCTCCCACCTTATGCGATCGGCGGCCCGATTGCAATGGATTCGCCAGAAATGACCCGGAGGTGGGGGACTCCCCCGATTTCGGCATCTTTCGTAGGGCAGGGCTGGCGCCGCCGAGAGCCGGCTCTGGGCGGCGCCAGCCTGCCGCACGAGGCGCTCGTCCCTGCCTCGGGCGGTTTCCGGCGATGCCGGAATCGAGAGGGGCAACCCTCTGGTTCTCGGCCTCTCCGGGCCCCGGTGATTCCTCCGAAAGAAGTCAGAAAATTCGATCGGTCGGGGTCCTCGGCCTCGTCTCCTCCGGCGGCTCTGCTCCAGCGGCTTGACGGGGCCGGCTCGGGGCTTAGACTGAGACGATGATGAGCCGGTCCTTCCGTGCGGCTTAAACCTTTCGGATGTCATTCTTTCTCGAATCGGCCCAATATTTTGGAAGCCACTACGAACCCTCGGCCGCAACCGGACGTACCCATGGTGAAGGCCGAAGGATCCGTTACCGACGAGAGCCTCGCACCGATCTCGGACGAGGATCTGATGAGCCGGTATCGCGACTCGGCCGTTCCGGACGACTTCAACGAGTTGGTCCGCCGCTACGAGCGTGAGCTTTCTCGGTATCTCACCCGCTATCTCGGCAATCCTTCGATGGCTGAAGACGTGTTCCAGAATACGTTTCTCCAGGTCCATCTCAAACGGGCGCTTTATGAGGATGGGCGGCCGGTCCGCCCCTGGCTGTATTCGATCGCGACGCACCAGGCTGTCGACGCGATGAGGAAGGCGGGCCGTCATCCCACGGTCAGCCTCGATCGACGCGTGAGCAACTCGGGCGAGAGCGACCCCGGCTCGCTGGTCGACCTCCTGGTCGGCGACGGGACGGCCCCCCTGGATGAGATGCAGGAGCAGGAGCGCCGCGAATGGATGGCCCGGAGCGTCGAAAAGCTGCCCGACGCCTTGCGTCAGACTCTGGTCCTGGCTTATCACCAGGACTTGAAGTACCGGGAGATCGCCGAGATCCTCAAGATCCCCGTGGGTACGGTCAAGTCGAGGCTCCATGCCGCCCTGGCGAAGCTCCAGGAGATGGCGCGTGTGTCTCGGCGCGATGGGAACGATTGAAGCCATGAAACCCGATGACCTGCTGGATTACGCCCTGGGTCAGATCGAGGGCCCACGAAGGGCCGAAATTGAGTCCGAAATCGCGAGCGACCCGGTCCTGGCCTTACAAGCCGATCGACTAGCTAAGGCGCTTCACCGGCTCCTAGATGATCCCGAACCCATCGAGCCTCCCGAGGGGCTGGCCTCGCGGACGATCGCCTTCGTCGCGGAGAGGCGAGCGAGGAGGGCGATTCTCGACTTCGTCCCGGCCCGCGTCCCTTTCCGCTGGGCTGATGTCGCGGTGGCCGCCGGCATCCTGATGGCGGGCTTGCTCACCCTCCTGCCCGCCATGAAGTCGGCCCGCGACAAGATGAGCCAGGCCGGTTGCGGTTTCAATCTCCAGCAGCTTTACTCCGGACTGGCGAACTTCGCGGCCCGACACGACCACTATCCGAGCGTCTGCGACCAGGGTCGCGATGTCCCGGTCGGTGCCTATGCGATCCAGCTCAGCGATGAATCCTTGCTCCAGGATCTCGGGGCACTCCACTGCCCCTGCCGGGGCGAAGTTCTCAAGCCGGACTCCCGGCCCGATCCGAAGCATATCGACTATGCCTACCACGCCGGTTACTTCCACGGCGATTCCGGCAAGACCGAGCCGATCACGCCCCGGCTCGGGGCCACGATTCCTGTCCTGGCCGACCAGCCCCCTCACGATAACCTCGGCTCGGTCCTGCCGGGGAACAGCCCCAACCACGCCGGCCGTGGGCAGAATCTCCTCTTCGCCGATGGCCATATCCGCTGGTACGCCACCCGGATCCTCAGCCCGCTCGACCGCGATATGTTCCTGAATGAGGCCAGGCAGCCTCAGCCGGGACTCTGGCCCGATGACGTGGCCCTGATCCCCCCCCTCTTTCGCGTCAACGATCATCGAGCCAATTGACCCGCCGCACCCGACCATCTCCCCGGGGACTCCCCCGGGGTTATTTTTGCGCGCAGCTCTGGTCGACTCCCATTAAGATCGCGGACGGGAGAATGTCGATAAACCAGTGAACCCACACAGGAGCGGGGTTCTGCGGGGAAGGCGTTCCGGTCGAAAGATCGGGAAGACTTCACCCGTATCCTCAAGCAGGAGGCTGGTTATGGCAAGGCTCGTCGTTGGGGCAGTCGTGATTCTCGGACTCATGATGACGTTCCTAGCTCGCCCGGCTTCCGCCCAGGCACCGACGATACCCGAGGAGAGGTCGGCGGTCCTCCCCGGGACCGCCGGTTCGACTCTCGGGACTTTGCCGGGGTCCGCGGCCCTGATGAATTCCGATCCCACGGCGACCAGCGGGGCGATCCTGGGAGGCCGGGCGGGGACCTCGACCCCTCGGGTCCCGACCTCGATCACGGTCCCGGGTGCCGGGTACCAGCCACCGACCGCCCCTGCGCTGTCCGTCCCCGCGATCGCCCCGTTGACCGAGGTCCCCCTCTACGGGACGCTCGCCCTGCCTTCGGGCGCGGATGAAGGTCCTCCCGAAGGGATGACCTTCGACCAGGCCCTGGATCTCCTGATCCGCCAGAACCTCGACCTCCTGGCCCGTCGATACGAGCTGGACCTGGCCCGGGCCGACGTCCTGACCGCCAGCCTCCGGGCCAACCCCCTGATTTATGCGGATGCCCAGCTTGTCCCCTATGGGGCGTACACCCAGAATCGGCCGGGTGGGCAGACTCAGTATGACGTGAATATCTCGCATCCGATTGACTACTCGCGGAAGCGAAAGTATCGGACCGAGGCCGCGAACCAGGCCGTCAAGGTGGTCGAGGCACAGTACCAGGATGCAGTCCGGCTCCAGATCGCCAACCTGGCCACCGCTTATCTCGGGGTCCTCTCGGCCCGCGAGACGGTCCGGTTCGCGCAGGCCGGCCTGGAGGGTCTCGACCGGATCCTGGAAGCCAGCCGATCGCTGGGCAAATTCGGCAATCGGACCAGCGCCGACGTCGCCCGGATCACGGGCCAGCGTGAGGCGGCCGCGGTCGGATTACTCGACGCTCGCGAGGGGCTCCGCCGGGCCCGCCTGGAACTGGGGGGCCAGCTCAACATCGCCCCGCCCGAGGCCGAAGGGCTGGAGATCCGGGCCTCGCTCCGCGACCTCGCCCCGCCTCCCCCTCCCGGCGATCAGCTCGAACTGATGGCCCTCCAGTGCCGGCCCGACCTGAATGCGTTTCGGATGGGCGTGGGTTACGCCCAGGCGGGGCTCCGGCTCCAGCAGGCCAATCGCTTCGCCGACGCCTATGTGCTCTATCAGCCCTACACCTTCCAGAACAACTCGCCGCTGGGCCTGAAGAGCGCAACCTCCTACGCATTAGGGGTTACGGTTCCACTGCCGATCTATAACCGGAACCAGGGAAATATCGCGCGAGCCAAGGTCAGCATCGACCAGACCCGGGTCCAGCTCGACTCCCTGGAGCGGAAGGTCCGGATCGAGGTCCGCCAGGCCGAGCAGGAATACACCACGACCCGGGCCTACCTCGATCAGCTCGAGCAGACGGTGCTGCCGGCCGCGAAGAAGGCCCTGGAAGATACCCGGAATCTTTACGAGGCGGGCGAGCAGGACGTCACGACTTACCTGACCGTCCAGAAGGATTACAACGACGTCGTCCGCCAGTATCGCGACCTGTCGGTCCGGCATCGCCGGAGCATGTTCGGCCTGAACACGGCGGTCGGATCGCGGATTTTGCCCTGATCCGACCCGGTTCGAAATGACGAACGGCCCGGCGGGGAGAGCGCCGGGCCGTTCGATTCGGTCGAAAACGACGGGGGCGATCCCCGTCGCGTCCTACCGATTTACTTCGCGGGCTTGACCAGGGTGAAGAACCGGCCTACACCCTCGGCAGTCTCGGCATAAAGGGTCAGCTCGTTGCTCTTGCCGGCCAACTCCTGGAACTCATCGGGCGATCCCAGGGCGTTGACCTTCTTGTCCTTGACGATCTTGGAGACGAGCATCCCGGGCTTCAGGCCGTTGGCCTCGGCCGAGCTGCCGGCCTTGACGTCGGCGACGATCACGCCCTTGGCATCATCCGGATAGCCGAACTGCTTGGCGAGCTCGGGGGTCAGCTCCTGGACTTCGAGGCCGAAGCCTCCGAGTTCGACCTTGGGAGCCTCGGGCTTGGCATCGGGTCGCTCCATGCCGACTTTGAGAAGCTGATCCTCGAAGGGGACGAGGGTGACCTTGGCGGTCTGCTCCTTGCCCTCCCGGAGATAGGTCAGCTCGAATTCCTTGCCGATCTCGCTGGTGGAGACCAGGTTCCGGAGCGAACTGGCGTTCCGGGCGGTGTTGCCGTCGAAGCCGGTGATGATATCGCCCTGCTTGAGGCCCGCCTTCTCGCCGGGGCTGCCGGGCAGGACGCTGCCGACCAGGGCACCCTTGACCTTCGCGTCATTGGCGAACTGCCGGGCCAGGGTCGGGGTCAGCGGCTGGAGCGCCACGCCGATCATGGCGCGGGTGATCTTGCCATCCTTGATCAGCCGGTCGGCCAGGTTGGCGGCCATGTCGATCGGGATGGCGAAGCCGATCCCGGCGCTGGAGCGGGTGGCGGTGGCGATCGCCGCGTTGATCCCGATCACCTTGCCTTCGAGGTCGACCAGCGGTCCGCCCGAGTTCCCCGGGTTGATGGCCGCGTCGGTCTGGATGAAGTCCTCGTATCCGTCGGAGCCCAGGATGTGGGCGTCGTCCCGGCCGAACGCCGAGATGATCCCTGAGGTCACCGTCTGATCGAAGCCGAACGGCGAGCCGATGGCCAGGACCCATTCGCCGACCTTGATCTTGCTGCTCTTGCCCTTGGGCAGGGGCTGATAGTTGGTGGATTCAACCTTGATGACCGCGACATCGGCCTTGGGATCGGTGCCGACGACCGTGGCGGTCAGCTCCTCGCCGTCGTAGAACTGAACGGTGATCTTATCGGCACCCTCGACGACGTGGTTGTTGGTGACGATGTGGCCCTTGTTGTCGTAGACGAAGCCCGAGCCGGTCCCCTCGGCCACCCCGCCGAACTGCTGCTGCTCGAACCGGCCATCCGGCCCGAAGAACTTCCGGAGCATCTCCTCCAGGTCCTTCGGGGCCATGTTCTCATGCGGGTCGCCGGGAGCGCCCGGTCGGCCCGGGATCCGGACATTCCCAACACGGGCCTTGCGCTGCACGCTGATCTGGACGACCGACGGCTTGACGAACTCGGCGACCGCGTTGAAGGCGTCACCCAATGCTCGGGCCTGCTTCTGCCCTTCCGGCGAGATCTGGGGGGCGGCGGGGACGGCCCGCGTGATCCCTCGGGAGCTGACCAGGGCGGCGGTTGAGATGACAATAGCCGCCCACGCCAATGCGTTACGTTTCATAATGGAAGAAACTCCTTGCGAGACTGGATGTTAAGCTCGAAAACCTCGCGAGCACGGGGCCCTTCGATGGAACCGCCGGGTTGCCTCTTGTTGTTACGAGCGATCCTCCGCGAAGGTTTGGGAGTGGTTTTCGAAATTCATCGGGCCAACGGCGAGTGGACCAATGATCGGAAGGCCATCTCCGCCGCCCGAGGGACGGGTTGGCGGATGGCCATCGCTTCGCGATACTGTAATCCTATTCGCAGAAACGTCGAGGAGATTTTGCTCATGCCCGAAAACCTCGACGACCGTTGGGATCCTCGCGACCAGTCCCCCGGGGCATTCCTGGAGCGGACCCGCTCGATCGGGGTGCTCGACACGGCCGCCCGAAGGCTCACCTCCGCCGTGATGGGCCACGGGATTCACGATCCGGACACCTGGGGTCGCGCCTTCCAGGTCCCCAAGCGACTGGGAGGGCTGGTCGGCCAGCTCCCCCGGCTGATCCTGGACGATTCGATCTCCTCGAAGGTCGACGGGTTTCGGAAGCTGAGGTTCCGGACCCTTGATGGCTTGTCGGTCGAGACGGTCCTGATCCCTCTCCACAAGGAAGGGGCCGTCAGCGTCTGCCTCTCCTCGCAGGTCGGATGTTCGATGGGCTGCACATTCTGCGCCACCGCGAGGATGCCATCCCGTCGGAGCCTGGCTACCTGGGAGATCATCGACCAGTGGGTCCAGGCTCGCGACCTCGCCCGGCTCGATGGCCGGCGGGTCACGGGGGCCGTGTTCATGGGCATGGGCGAGCCATTCCTGAATTACGACCGGGTGATCGCCGCCGCCGAGCTGCTCCGTTGTTCCTACGGAGGGTCGATCGGGGCGGCGAAGATGACGATCAGCACGGTCGGCCTGGTCCCCGAGATCGACCGCTACACCCGGGAGGGGCATCGCTACCGGCTCTCGATCAGCCTCGGAGCCGCGACCGACGCCAAGAGGTCCCGGCTCGTCCCGGTCGCCTCGCGTTGGCCGATCGCCGAGGTCATGGCCGCCGCCCGACGCCACTCGGCCGACCGACGCGACCGGGTGATGCTTTCCTACGTCTGCATCTCCGGCGAGAATGTCGGCGAGGACGATGCCCGGGCCCTCGGCGAGGCGATCGGCGACACGCCCGTCCGGCTCGACCTCATCGACGTCACCGACCCGGCCGGGCGATTCCTGCCCCCCGACGACGAGGAGATGAGGCGCTTTCGCGATGCCCTGACCCGCCACGTCGGCCAGCCGGTGGTCCGGCGCTATTCGGGAGGCAAGGACATCCAGGCCGCCTGCGGGACACTGGCCGGGACGTCCAACGGTCTCTGAGAACGACCGGTCAGGGGTTCGCCGGAGCGAACGAGAACGGCCTGAATGGCCGGAATTCGGCCGTGACATCGCCCACCAGCTCCGGCTGGTTCGCCAGGTCGAGCTTAAGTACCGGCCTGTCGGGGGAGAGGTCCAGTTCGCTCAGGCGGGCCCAGATGACGTTCGGGCTGGTCGTGGATTCGAAATAATAAACCCCGTGGGTCAGGTCGGCCACCGTCCGCCAAAGGGTCGTCGAGACGTTCGGGCGGGCGGCGTCCACGGTCCCGAACGGGGCCGAGACGTTCCTCATCACGCTGAAGACGCCGGCCAGGGCCTCGCGCTCGGATTTCGGATCGGGGAGATGCTCGGTGTAGTACGAGGCCCGGGCGAATCGGTCGGCCGGGTCGGTGGTGCCGGGAAGGGGTTTTTCGCCGCCCAGTCCCTGGTATTGACGGGCCAGTTCGAGCTGGCGATCGAAGCTCGGCGAGTTGGTCATCACGGCGAATTGGCGTCCGTGGTGGATCACCGGCTTGCCGTCGAGGAACTCGATGACCGCCGAGTCTCCCGATCTGTCGGCCAGCGACAGGTGGACCGTCGAGGGTCGCTTCACGGAGGTCCCGACCTCGACGGGTACGACCTGGTACGGGGCGAACCGGGCGGCTTCGACGGCCTCGGCGACGGTCGCGAAGTTGTCGAGGTAATACTGGGTCCAGAGGCTGATCGAGAGGGCCGGGGTCGACTCATCCCGCTTCCCGTAGTCCGACTCGGCCAGCCAGAGGACCTGTGCGGCGAGCCCGGCCTCGTTGATCCCGTCGGCCGAGGCGATGTCGTAGACGCTGGCGACCACGCTCCCATATCGGCTGGACCACTTCAGCGAGTTGGGCCCGGCCAGCCCGGCCCGCTCGATGCCCCGGGGGAAGGCCCAGAGGTTCGTGCCCATCGGCTCGAACCAGTCCATGCTCCGGCCCACGATGACCGGCTGCCCTGGTCGGGACCAGAGGACCCGGGAACAGGCCTCGACCAGGGATGTCAGGCCGAAGGCCGCGACCAGGACGATGATGACTGGAATGGCCAGTCGATTGGTGCGAAGCATAAGTCGTGCTCGATGGGCTGTCGTCGAGGCAAATCTCGCCACGAGACAACCCTAGGACACGACGCGTTCGTCGGGGATTCACGTTTCCGGACGAGGACGTGTCCCGGATTTCGGGCGACGATGCGCCGGGGCAGGGCACCTGAAATCCGGGATCATCCTCTTGTGGAGACTGGTCTGGGTGCCGGATCAGGCCCCGGCGGCCGCCTTCAAGGCCGTCAGGGCGGTCTCGTAGTTCGGTTCGGTGGCGATCTCGGGGACGAGTTCCACGTGGGTCAGCTTGTCGTGGGCATCGACCACGAAGATCGCGCGGGCCAGGAGTTTGATCGGGAGGTTGTCGATCAGCACGCCGTAATGCTCGCCGAAGCTCTGATTATGGGCATCGGAAAGGTTGACGAGGTTCTCGATGTGGTTGTCGGCGCAGAACCGCTTCATGGCGAACGGAAGGTCGAGGCTGATGGTGTAGACCGCCACCTTGTCGCCCAGCGCGTTAATTTCCTGCGAGAATCGCTTGGTCTGGATGCTGCAAACCGGGGTGTCGAGCGAGGGCACGACGTTGAAGAGGCGGGCCTTTCCCGCGGTCTCCTTGAGCGAGACGGGAGACAGGCCGGTGTCGACGCACGTGAAGTCGGGTGCGGCGTCGCCCGCCTTGAGCTTGGGACCCACCAGGTCGATGGGGTTGCCCTTCATCGTCACTTCGCCTTTACGCACTTCGGCCATCGGTCGGGATCCTTCGAGGATTCGAAACTAGGGGCGGGCCGGGACTTGTCGAAAGGACGCAGCCCGTCCCGGCTCCGGACTTCCCAGGGTATCCGAGGCGGCGGGAGGGCCGCAATCCGTCATTCCGGGGCCCGCCCCGCCTCAGACCGAGGCCGATCGCTTCCGATGCACGAAGGCGACCAAGATCCCGCCGATTCCCAGGAGGGCCAGCGATGCCGGTTCGGGAACCGGGCGGATGGCGGCAATCAGTCCATCTCGCTCGTCATTGATCCCGGCGAAGGCATAGAGCGTATCCTTGTCTCCCCCCCGGCCGCCATTTCCGAACGTCAGGCCCCAGAGTCCATTGTTGGTGCTCCCGGGGTCGTTCCCCCGGATCGTGGCCACGGTCCCGAGGAAAGTCCCGTCGGTCGCGTCGAAGGCGTTGATCTTCCCCGATTCCTTGCTTCCGACCAGCAGGGCACCGCCGAACTCGCCGAAGTTCGTCGGGGCCAGAGCCACCCCCCAGGGATCCTCCAGCGGCCCGCCGCGGCCGTTGGAGAATTCGTGAAGCAGGTTGCCGGCGAGGTCGAATACGGCCACTGCCCCGCCGCTGGTTGCGGGATCTCCCCCGTTGCTCCGGCTGTTGTAGGTCACATAGACGCTCGATCCAATCCTTTGAACATTGAATACGCGGAATCCTGCGGCGGCCAGCGTGCTGTCGACGAATTTACCCGCGAACGAGGAGTTGCCCAGATTCCCGAAGGTGGAGTCATAGACGTCGATCTTGTTTCCGAGGGCGTCTGCGGCGTAGAGAATGCTACCTCCGCCGAACTGCCCGATGCCGAGTCCGGTGTAGATCGCCCCGGTCCCACTGATGATCGCCTCGGCGGAAGTCCCCAGCCCGGGATTCCAGCCGGAGATCTGACCGTTCAGGTTCGCGAACAGGAACAAGGCCGAGTTGCCATTGGAAAGGTGGAAGGCCGAGGAATCCCCGTTGAAGACCTGGCCGGTCGGCCCGTTGGGGCCGACTCCGACGGTCGGCGTCGAGACGACCAGCGGGAGCGGGGCCCCGGTGCCGTCGTACAGGGTCGCGTTGTTCGACCCCTGGTTGGAGACCCAGAACGGCCCAATGGGGTTGAATGAGACCCCCCATGGATTCTTCAGATTCGCGTCGAGGTTCTGGGCCAGGCCGGCGACATTGGAGACCAGATTGGTCACGTTATAGTCGGCCCGTAGCGGGGCGGACGCCGAAACGGTCGTAATGAGGCCGATCAGGAACAGGCGAGAGGAAGCGAGGCGCATGACAGGGCTCTCCTCGGCGATGGGACGCGCGACGACGAGTCGCGGGGACCCTCGCGGAACCTCGGGGGATCGTTGCGGAAACCGGGTCGGAGCAGGATTCAATCCTCGGCGGCACCGCAATGTCTCGGGGCCTCGAGGGCGAACATCTCGGCGGCGACTTCGTGTGCGGTCTCGGAGATGCGGCCCGAGGCCAGGCCCGCGATCGTGAGGGCCAAGATCAAGACGATCAGGAGTCCTCGGTATCCGCCAGGGGAGGAGCGGGCCTGCCTCAACTCCTCGGCGCGGACCATCCCGGCGATCCGAGGATTGACTCCCGAGCTAACCCGGAGGCCGGACTCGACGGTAGAGCGGACCAGTCGGCTCGGGACCGCAGCCGGGACCTCGTCGGTCAGGCCGAACATCAGCAAGAGGAGTGTGGAAGCCGCCAGCCCTCGCCGGGTCAGTCGCGACCGGAGCCGCTCGCGGCCCCGTGCCAGCCGGCTTTTGATCGTCCCCAGTGGGATCCTGAGCCGTCCGGCGGCCTCCTCGACGGTCAGCCCCTCGAAGTAGCAGAGCAGGATCGGGTCGCGGAGCTTCGCAGGGAGCAATCGGATTTCATCGTGGAGGATGGGCTTGATCTCGCGGACCTCCGGGTCTTCCTCCGGCCGCGCTCCCGCTTCCATCTCGACTGCCCGCCTTTCCTGGGATCGGAGCCGAACGGACCGCCGACGCTCGCGGCGGGAGATCCGCCAGGCGACCTCGCAGAGCCATCGGCCGATCGAGGCTCGATCCCGAATCGAGCCTGCCTGGCGGAACATCACCAGGAAAGTAGCCTGGAAGGCGTCTTCGGCGTCGACCTGGCGATCGAGGACGTCTCGGCAAACGCGGAGGACCATGGGGCCATAGCGGAGGACGAGGGCGGTGAATGCCGCCTCGTCGGAGCGGGTGATGAAGTTCGTCAGTAGTTCCTGGTCGCTCATCGATCCACCTCTCCCAGGCCCGATCAAGACTCGCACGGCCGCGATACTGTCGTCAGACATAACCAAGAGTGCTCCGGCACGCCCGACGGGATGATTTTTTTTCGATCTGTGCCGATGTCCAGGGCATTTTGAGAGAAACAGAAAGACTCGTCTAGGAAGAACCAGCGGTCGATGTAAGATCTGGCTCATTCGACCCGTAATGACGGGTGAGGCTCGCGACACGCCGGCCGGATTGTCCCAGCCTTCGAAAAGGGAGCGGGCGATGGGCCGGGCTGGCTATGAGTTGACGTCCAGACGTCCAGGATGGCGTCATATCGATCAAGGGGCGGAGCCCTCTCGGCGGTCTTGGGCCCATGGCCGTCCCGCCGATCCCCTTCGACCAAGGAAGGTAGCGGCCAAGATGAGGACGCTGATCAACGTCTGCGGGGCGAGCTTCTCGGGCACGACGATGCTCGACCTGATGCTCGGCAACGCCCCCGACGCCGCCTCGTGCGGCGAGGTGGGCGCCTGGTTTCGGCCCAGGAGACGTGACCGGCTCGCCCCCAACTGCCCCTGCGGCGCCGATCCCTGTCCCCGGTGGGAGCCGTTCGCCGGCGTCCCCGAAACCCGGTTCCATCCCCTCGCGATGGATCTCTGGGGCGTCCGGATCCTGGCCGATTCGACCAAGCGACTGTCCTGGGTGATCGACGTTAACCACTGGGGGGCGCTCGCGGGGATCCGCGTGGTCAATCTCCTGATCTGGAAGGATCCGGTCACTCACGCCTATTCGCACTGGAAACGCGGGACCCCAATCCGAGACGCCCGTCGGCGGTTCGTCCGCTATCACGAGCGACTCCTCGGGCTCAAGATCCCCTTCGCCTCGATCCATTTCGACGAATTCACGCGATCGCCCGCCGAGCAACTGGCCGAAGCCTGCCGAGCGGTCGACATCCCGTACTTCGCCGGTAAGGAACGATTCTGGACCCGGAGGCACCACAACCTCTTCGGCAATCAGGGGACGCGAGTGCAGGTCGGTCAGGCCGAGGGGGCCGTCCGACCCCTCCAGCCTTTCCCCGACGCATTCCTCGCCGAGATGGCCGCCTTCGAAGCCGGCCGAGGCCCGGATGTCCGTCGCCAGCGGGTCGTCGACGCCCTGAAGCGATTCGACGTCTCGGTGACCGACCCGGGGATCTTCAGCAAGGTCGGTCACGGTCCCGGCCTGGTGACCCGCTACTGGTACTATGAGCATAAGCTCAAGAAGGTCTATCGCGACATCTTCGGCCGGCTCCGACCCGCCCGTGCCCTCGGCGATGCGATGGTCTGACCTTGTCGGGCGATCGGGTGGCCCGGACTGGGCTGGCCGTAGATGACTCCGCGCGGGACGCTTGATCCGGTAGAATCCAGGATCGAGATCCGCCCACTCGTCATCGAGCCTGGCCGGTCCGTCGACCGGCCTGATGGAAGTGCCATGCCCGCCCCGAAGCCAGACCCTTATCGGTTCGATGTCCTGGTCGTCGGCGCCGGGCACGCCGGCCTCGAAGCGGCGCTGGCCCCGGCCCGGATGGGTCTCCGGACCGCCTTGCTGACCATCAACGTCGATGCCGTCGGCCAGATGAGCTGCAACCCGGCCATCGGCGGCGTGGCCAAGGGGCAGATCGTCCGCGAGGTGGATGCCCTCGGCGGGGCGATGGGAATCCTCACCGACGCCACCGCGATCCAGTTCCGCCTGCTGAACCGGGGCAAAGGCCCCGCCATGCATAGCCCGAGGGCCCAGGCCGATAAGAAGGCGTATCAGGCCCTGGCCAAGCTGACCGTCGAGCGCCAGCCGAACCTCACGCTCCGGCAGGAGATGATCGAGGGCCTGGCCGTCGAAGGGGGCCGGATCTCGGGGGTCCGCTGCCGGGGCGGGGCCACTTATCACGCCCGAGCCGTGGTCGTCACGACCGGCACATTTCTCCAGGCCCTGATGCACACCGGCGAGGTCAAGACCGCCGGAGGACGCGCGGGGGATACCTCGGCCGAGGGGCTCTCCGGGAGCCTCCGATCGCTCGGCTTCGAACTCGAGCGCTTCAAGACCGGCACGCCGCCCCGGCTGAACGGCCGGACCATCGACTTCTCCCGGGTCGTGGCCCAGCCCGGCGACGTCGAGCCGGTCCCGTTCTCGTTCCTGACCGACCGGATCGAGCAGACGCAGCTCGATTGCCACGTCACGGCGACCACGCCCGAGGTCCATGACCTGATCCGGGCCAACCTCCATCGGGCGCCGATGTACTCGGGCCAGATCGAGAGCACCGGGCCGAGATACTGCCCGTCGATCGAGGACAAGGTCGTCCGGTTCGGCGACCGGCCCTCTCACCAGATCTTCCTGGAGCCCGAAGGCCGGACGACCCTGGAATACTACTGCAACGGGATCTCCACCAGCCTCCCCCGCGATGTCCAGGACGCGATCATCCCGATGATCCCCGGCCTGGAACATGCCGAGATCATGCGATACGGCTACGCGGTCGAGTACGATTACGCCCCGCCCACCCAGCTCCACTCGACCCTGGAGACCAAGGTCGTCCCCGGCCTCTTCCTCGCCGGTCAGATCAACGGGACCACCGGTTACGAGGAGGCCGCCGCCCAGGGCCTGGTCGCCGGGATCAACGCCGCCTTGCAGGTGAAGGGGGACCCGCCGATGGTGATCGACCGGTCCCGCGCCTACATCGGCGTCCTGGTCGACGACCTGGTCACCCGAGGGGTCGACGAACCCTATCGGATGTTCACCAGCCGGGCCGAGTATCGGCTCCTGCTCCGTGCCGACAACGCCGACCTCCGACTGACCGAGCTGGGACGGTCGATCGGCCTGGTCGACGACCGCCGATGGGCCCGCTTCGAGGCCCGCCGCGACCGGATCGAGGCCCTGAGCCTGGTCCTCAGCTCTACCCGAGTCGGGGGCGACAGCCTGGAGCAGATCCTCCGGAGGCCGCCGACGACCTGGGACGATCTGGTCGGCCTCCATCCGGCCTTGCTCGAACTTGCCGATGATCTCTCGGCGGTCGAGCAGGTGACGATCGGGGCCAAGTACGGCGGATACATCGACCGGCAGGCCGCGCAGGTGGATCGGTTCCGAAGGCTGGAGGACAAGCCCCTCCCGGTCGACCTCGACTACCTGTCGATCACGCAGCTCCGGATCGAGGCCCGCGAGAAATTCGCCAGGGTCCGCCCCCGATCGCTGGGCCAGGCCGGTCGGATCAGCGGGATCAACCCGGCCGACATCGCCACTCTCCTCGTCCACCTCAAGCGACCCCGGCCATTGGTCTCCTCGACCGGGCCTGAAAGCGACTGACGATCCGGCTCGCCCTCGCGAGTGGGTTTGTTCACGCCTCCGGAATGGGTTCGTCCGGGTGTCCGGGGTCAGCGACGGCTTACCCCGGGAGCAACGTCTAATCCGGGGTAAGCCGTCGCTGACCCCGGACACCTTGCCCCGACCATTTTCAGGGGAAGCGGTGGCTTCTCCGATGGTCATGGCTCTTTGTTTCGGCGGCGTGAGTGGGTTCGTTTCGTCAGCGTAAGTGGGTTCCTTTTGACTTCCTGGAATGGGTTCGTTCTCGCCTCGGGAATGGGTTCGATCGGTGGAATCGCACGGAGCGAGGACAGGCGGTAGAAATGGGTTGCAGCTTGCTGGTCCACGTCTCAAGCCAATTGTGTGCTGGGGTTTGCGTGGCATCGGTCTTGAGGGTGGCTTTGTTTGCTGGGACGAGTGGCTTCGAACCGTCGGGGAAGTTGGGTTCGTTCTTGTACCCTTCCGCGGCCTTCTGCCGGGCACGCCTCCGATCGGATGAGGGCAAAGGGCTCTTGGAGTGCCTCCGACGTTAAGGGCGGTTCATCGGGTCGGTCCACAACGGTTCTCGATTACCATCGGGCGATCGGAGACGTATTAGCACATTATCCGGCCGGATTCCCTTTGATTCCTGTAGGGTGGCGTCGAGCGGAGCGAGGCCCACCAGCGACCCGTAATCCTGGCGGGCCTCGCTCCGCTCGACGCTCCCCTAAGGGATGAGGAGAAGGCGATCGATGATCCGGACGACCCGAATGGGCTCGGATGGAGGAGGGATCTCGGTTCGTTCACCGGATCTTCACGTGTGCCGGTTATAGTCTCGTTCCTGGCCTCGGGATTTGCCGAAATTGCGAGGGGAGCTGTGACCATCATCGACGACACATCCGAATCGGTCGAGACGAAGTCGCCTTCGTCCCCGACTGGGCTCGCGGCCTGGTCCCTCGTCGCCGCTTTCGGGACGTACTTCTGCATGTATGCGTTCCGGAAGCCTTACACGGCGGCGGCCTTCGCGGGGGTGTCGCTCTGGGGGATCGAGGCGAAGACGCTGCTGGTGACGTCCCAGGTCCTGGGGTACACCCTGGCGAAGCTCGTGGGGATCCGGGTGATCGCGGAGACTCCAGCGAACCGTCGGGCGGTCGGGATCTTGATTCTGATCGGGGTGGCCGAACTGGCCTTGCTGGCCTTCGGCGTCTCGCCGGGTCAGATCCGGCCGATCTGGATGTTCCTCAACGGGTTGGCGCTGGGGATGGTCTTCGGCCTGGTGATCGGGTTCCTGGAGGGCCGCCGGGTGACCGAGGCCCTGACGGCGGGGCTCTGTGCCAGCTTCATCCTGGCCGACGGGGTGACGAAATCGGTCGGGACGTGGTTCCTGGATCTGGGGGTCTCGGAGAACTGGATGCCGGGAGTGACCGGGCTGGCCTTCCTCCCTCCGCTCCTGACGTTCACCTGGATGCTCTCGCGGATCCCTCCGCCCAATCGTGACGATGTCGCGATGCGGAGCGAGCGCCGGGCGATGAGTCGCGAGGACCAGTTTTCCCTCGTCCGTCGCTACGGAGTCGGCCTGTTCTTGCTGGTCCTGGTCTATTTCCTGGTGACGATCGCCCGGAGCATCCGGGCCGACTTCGCGCCCGAGATCTGGCGAGGTTTGGGGGTCACCGCGGTCCCTTCGACCTTCGCGAACTCGGAGATCCTGGTGGCTCTGGTGGTCCTGGTCGCGAATGGCCTGAGCATCCTGATCGTCGACAACCGGCGGGCCTTCTTCGCCTCGATCGGGGTTTCGATGGCGGGGGGCGTCCTGATGCTGGCCGCCCTGGCCGGCCTGTCGGGGTCGCGGATCGATGGCTTCACGTTCATGGTCCTGGTGGGGACCGGGTTGTATCTGCCGTATGTCGCCATCCACACGACTCTCTTTGAACGCTTGATCGCGATGACCCGCGAACGCGGCAACCTGGGTTTCCTGATGTACATCGCCGACTCCGCCGGATACGTCGGCTACGCGGTGCTGATGGTGGCCCGGAGTTCCCTCCCGAGCGGGCCCAACTTCCTGGACTTCTTCAAGCTGACCTGCGGGGTGATCGGCGGTATGACCTGCCTCAGCTTGCTGATTGGGCTCTGGTTCTTCGCACGACCGGGCTGGTCGGCCGTTCGGCCCGAGGATCGCTCATGATGGGGACCACCACCGCGGCGATTTTCCTCGGGCCAGGCTCGCCGATCGAGCTTCGAGAGATCCCGTTGCCGACCCTGATCGGCCCGGAGATCCTGGTGGAGGTGGTCGCCTGCACGCTCTGCGGGAGCGACCTGCACAGCATCCGCGGGCTTCGGAAAGTGCCGGTCCCCACGATCCTGGGCCATGAGATCCTGGGACGGATCGTCGAGTTCGGCCCGACGGCCCCCCGTCATGACTCGGCTGGTCGAGCCCTGGCCTTGGGCGACCGGGTGACCTGGAGCATCGTCGCGAACTGCGGCGAGTGCTTCTATTGTCGGCGGGATCTCCCCCAGAAGTGCGAACGTCAGACCAAGTACGGGCACGAGCCGCTCCGGCCGGGCGGCGAGCTGACCGGAGGGCTGGCCGGGCATTGCGTGCTGGCCTCGGGGACTTCACTTTATCGGGTCCCGGAGTCGCTGTCCGACGCTTCGGCCTGTCCCGCCAACTGCGCCGGGGCCACGGTCGGCGCCGCGATCGAGGCGGCGGGGCCCCTGCTCGGGCGTCGAGTCCTGGTGATGGGGAGCGGGATGCTGGGGGTGACGGCGGCGGCCTGGGCTCGAGCCATCGGTGCCGAGCGGGTGATCGCCTGCGACCTGGACCCCGCGCGACTGGACCTCGCCTCGACCTTCGGTGCGACCGACCCGGCGAGCTTCGATCGAGTCTCCGAGGTCGTACTCGGCGCAACGAACGGGCACGGCGTGGATGTCGCCATCGAACTGACGGGCTCCCCCGATTCGTTCGAGACCGTCCTCCCGCTGATCCGGATGGGCGGCCGCTTGATCCTTGTCGGAGCGGTCTTCCCGACTCGGCCGGTCTCCCTCTCGCCCGAGCAACTGGTCCGCCGTTGCCTGACCTTACGCGGGATCCACAACTACGCCCCTCGCCACCTCCACGAGGCCCTCGACTTCCTGGCCTCGCATCCCGATCTGCCGTTCGGAGACCTCGTCTCGGGCTGGGAGTCGCTGTCGGCCCTCCCTAACGCGTTGTCCGAACCCCTGCCCCCCGGCAAACTTCGACTCGGGATCCGCCCGCGAGCCTGATTCCCTCAGCGATAGCGGGATGATCGGATGATGGCGTCCATCTCTCGCTTCAGCTCGGACCGGCGGGCCATCCCCTCGGGCTGATTGGCCCGATTGAGGAGTTGTCGGGGGTCTTCCCGCCTTTGATAAAGCTCGGGGGCACCGTCGCTGAACTCGATCAAGATGGCGTCATCTTTGATGATCGAGTCGAGCGTCACCACGTGGTCGGGGTGGACATCGTCTCCCATCATGGACTGCTCCTCCAGTTGGGAGAGGATCGGGCCGGCGGGCTGGTGAGCGTCCTTTCCCCAGTGCCGAGCGAGGCTCCGGCCGGGGAACGGGGATGGCGAGCCGGGGTCGAGGAGTTCGGTCATCGTCGTGGGGAGGTCGCGATGAGAGACGGGGACGTCGACCCGTCGGCCCCGGAGGGTCGCGTGGGGGTCGTCCCCTTCCGGGTCCCGACCGATCGGGGGGATGAGGACGAGGGGGACCCGGATCAGCTCGTTGTAGAGGGTGCTGACGTGCCCGAATCGGCCGTGCTCGCCCAGATGTTCGCCGTGATCGGCGGTGATGACCACCCAGGTGTTCTCGAGTTGGCCCTGGTCGCGGAGCTGGTCCAGGAAGCGCCCGAGGTCGCCGTCCAGGCCGAGCAGGCAATCGTCGTAGAGGTCGCCGAGGCGTCGGGTGACGCCATCCAGGTCTTGTTGACGCGCGAGCCGCTGGTCGGGCGGGGCGGAGTCTCGGGCCTGGAGGGCGACCCAGCCGGCCCTGGGCACGACGTCGTCGCGATCGGGGATCGGTCCGGTCCAGAAGGTCCGGGTGACGTGGGGCGCGGGGATGTACGGCCCGTGCACATCCATGAAGTTCAGGAAGAGGAACGAAGGGCGGTCGGGAGTGGTCCACTCGTCGACGTTCCGTCTCCGGACATGGTCCAGCCAGGCGAGCCCCTGTTCGGCGATCTCGGGGGCGTGCGGGTGTTCCGGGATCGCCAGCTCGTCCTGAACCGGCAGGCCCAGGCGTCGGGCCAGCTTCAGGAGGTGGTTCCCCAACGCCGAGTTGAGCAGGGTGGCCGTGAGGTCGACCTCGGTCTTGGACGGGACGTCGACGTAGGTGTCGAACCCTCGACCGACCCCGAAGACGTCGTTGCACATCCGGGAATTGGCCACGATCCCGGCCGTGGCGTAGCCTTTCTGGCCCAGATGCTCGGCGATCGTGGGGGCGGGGCCGCGGAAGGGCCGGTCTACCCGCGCGCCGTGCTCGAAGGGCCAGAGTCCGGTGAACATGGTCAGATGCGAGGGGAGGGTCCACGGCGCGGCGGAGTAGGCCGCGTCGAAGGTGATCCCTTCTCGTGCCCACTCATCGAGCCGGGGTGTGGTGGCCCGATCGTAGCCGTAAAGGCTCATCCGATCGGCCCGGACGGTATCCAGGACGATCCAGAGGAGGTTCGGGCCGGCCACGGAGGGGCGTGCCCAGGCACGTTCGACCGCGTGGGCGACCCTCGACCATTGCCAGCCGGAGAAGATCACGAGCACCCCGAGCGCCGCCCCGCCCCCCCAACGGGCGGCCCTCCTCCACGAGAGGGAAGGGCGGACCAGCCTACTACGGAGCCGGTATCCCACCGAGAGGGCCAGGATCAGGGCCGCGGCGGGATGGAGGCCGCGGATCGCCAGCAAGGGGACGAGGACCAGCAAGGTCCCGAGGACCATCCCCGCCCAGTCGGCGGCCGATCGAGCCTCAAGCTTCGTCCGAGGCCGCCTCGCACGCCAGGCCGACCAGGCCAGGGCAGGGGCCGCGAACCCGATGGCCAGCCCGATGACCAGCAGCGTCCCGGCGACCGGGATCATCCAGGCGACGTGCCGGCTGATGGCGAGCGTCTTCAGGCCGACCCGCCCCAGGCCATAGACCTGGATCGCGAAGACCGCCAGTTCGAGGAATCCCGCCGAGACTCCGACGGCCATCGAGGCCCCCAGGAACGAGGGGAGGTCGGGGCCGAGCGGCCCTTCGGGAGTCGGCTCCGATGTCGCGGCACGATTCCTGGAGCGAGTCGTCCTCGACAGGAGTCGTCGGAAGGCCGTCGAGGGATGATAGACCCCTCGGGAGGTCGGTGCCGGGACACGATCGACCGTCGAGGGACTGGGCCTCGTCCCGACTCGATCGGATTCGGCGCGCTGGTGGTCCGGGCGGCTTGCCATGATCGGGGTGCCCTCCTGGCGACCGGTCGCCGCTCGCTCCTCGAGAACGGCCGCGTAATTCACCAAAAATCGACGAATCTGTCCAACGCAGTCTGCCCGACGACTTTCCGGGCGAGGCATTTGTATCGGATTGTCGAGATCATCCCGTCGTTCTCGAACGACCCGATATCCGACCTCGTCGATCGATGCTGGAATGAAATCCAGGGGAATCGCTTCGCGAACTCGACCCTGGAGATCGTCGGACTCTCCGCGGTCCGGCTTCGAGATGGGCGACCGGGCGAGCCTGAACCTCGCCCGGTAGGCTGAAAGAAGGCCGATCCCGGATCTCGGGTCGCGGCGTGGGGAAACCGCGAGATGCCCCAAGATCCGGGATCGGCGATCGAGCATCGGCCTTCGCGATCCTCCGGGAACGTCGGGAGGATCGTCGCCGTTCAGATCTCGTTGACGGCGCGTTCGATCAGGCTCCGGGCCACGGTCTGGGTCCCGGTATGCTCGTAATAATTGGTGGTCAGGTCGAGGAAGGCGGCGACGTAGTCGAGCCGATCGTCGGAGACCTCCAGGAAGCTCTGGAGGCCCCCGAGGACCTTGCCCTGGGTCAGGTCGTGCTGGGCGGTGAAGTTCTTCATCCAGTCGCCGACGCTCCCCATGCTCTTCTGGATCAGGCCGAGCTGCTCCTTGGTGCCCCCGCCGGGGACCAGCGACTTGACCCGGTTGAAGGTCTCGTTACTCTCCAGGTCGGAAGCCCCGGAGCCGCCGACGATCTTGAGGATCTTCTCGAGATAGTCGGGGCCGAGCGGGATCAGGCCATCGAACGCGATCAGGGCGGCCATCCGGATCAGGGCCTCGTTCTTGTAGTGGGTCAGCGACTTGACGAAGTCGCCGATGCTGTCGCCGGGCAGGCCGTTGATCTGGCAGAAGGCGACCAGCTCGACCACCAGCTTGACGCCGAAGTCGATCGACTGGGCCTTGTCCGACTTGGGCGTGATCTTGCTGAAGAGCGAGAGGATCTTGAACTTCTCGCCGACCTTGTTGGCCAGCGCGGCGGCCCCCATCGCGTTGCTCAGGCCCTCGACGGTGTGATAGAGCCAGATGGCCCTCTGATAGCCCTGCGAACGGTCATTATAGAGCCGGACGGCCCTCTCGCCGATTTTCTGGATGAGAGCCTGGTCGGTCTCTCCGGTAATGACCTGGATCGACTTGTCGAAGCCGACGAGGTTCCGCCACTGGCCGGGGGCGACGAAGTCCAGCGCGTGGAGCGACTTCACCGTCAGGTTATTCTCGGGCAGGTCGTCGACCAGCTTGAAGATCGGGGTCGCGCTCATGGGATCGGTTCCTCTCCAGGGACGGGCCGGGGTGGTTCGGGGCGACGGGTCGAGTTACTGGAGCTTGGCCAGGTTGGCCAGGTCGAATTTCTTGAGCCAGTCCTCCCGGTCGAACTTCGAGAAGTTCGCGTCCTTGGAGCGGATCTGAATCTGGAAGCGGCTCCCGACCAGCAGGCCGGTCCCTTGATTGCCGATCTCGACGATCGGGTAGCCCTCGAAGGTGTCCTGCGTTTCCTTGTACTTGTCGGCGGCCTCGGGGTTGCTCAGGGTGTCGGAGATCGAGAGGGTGGCCACGTCCTCCCCCTTCTTCACCAGATTCGCCTGGGCGAACCCCGTCTTTTCCTGGGAGTAGACGACGTCGAAATCCCCTTCCGGCTTGGGGAACATCTTGTTGAATTCCGAGCCGGGCAGGGCCTCCTTCGAGACCGCCGGGACATTCCGCCGGGTCTCCTCCTGGACCTTGTCGAACCGGTTGGGCTCCTGATAGCAGCCCGGGAGGGTGGTCAAGGCCAGGATCGCGAGGCCCGGCAAAAAGCGATACATCGTCAGGGATGGGTTTCGGGTCATCTTGGTCGGCATGTGCTGTCCTCTCAAGGAGTGGAGTCTACCGGGATTCCGATGTTGCAAAACGGGCGAATGAATCGTCCCGAGATTTCAAGGCTTCCGCCCCGGATCGTAGGTTGGCTTGACCGTGCCATGACGCTTCGCGACATCGAACAGCGTCGGGTAGAACTGGACGAACGTGTTGTCCACCGCGGTCTTCTCCTCGTGGCATTTGTAGCACGAAGCCGAGGAGGGCAGGGGCGTGGCGGAGTCGGCTGGGCCTTCGGGGCCATCGAAGGAGAAATAGGCCCAGCCCCCCTCCGGATAACGAGTCCGATCCTTGACGGCGGCCTCGATCGCGACGATCTCGCCTTGAGTTCGCCCGCCGTTGTTGATCGACACGTTGCTCTGGGCCTGCCTGACTTCGAGGATGAACATCGTCCGGTCCGGCCATGTGCCCGATTTCAGGAATTCGCGGTAGGCCGGCCGGGAGACGAAGACGTTGTCGAACCGGGGTGATCGTTCGTCGTCGGCCTTCGCAGGCCCGTAGGTCATCCCCAGGCCGCTCGTGACGAAGGCCCACTCGCGATAGTCCGGCGGTCGGACGAGTCGTCCGTCACCTGCATATCTCGGGCCTTCCGCGTCGGAGGGCGGGGTTTCCGGCCCGCTCCACGCGGTCGAGACGAGCCCGAGGGCGATCAGCCCCGAGGCAATCCTCGGGATCCATCGAGATCGGATCGAGATCCTCGTGGCGAACATGGCGGCCTCATCGCGGTGGGGGGGGGACGACCGGTCCTGAAGACCTTCGGCCTCGGATCGACTCCGATGTTCGTCGTGGCCCGGTCACTTCAACATCCAACCATCCCGATCGACCGCGAGCCGCGAGTGGCCGGCGTACCGATCGTAGACCTCCTCCATCTCGGCGATCGAGTCGAAGTAGCCGACCACGAATGCCGCCTCGATCGACTCGCCCGGCCGGATCGGCCGTCCCCCATTCTCCTGGATGAAGCAGACGTATCCGCGCTGGTGGCACCAGGCCTCGGAGACGTCGGAGGGGTTCAGGGTCATCCCGGCGAGCCAGGGTCCCGCCTTCCCGGTGACCGGGTCGCGAAGATGGTAGGCGCGGATGAACCGCTCGGGAAGTGGATTCATGCCTCGTTTGTAGAGGTATTTCGCATCGGGCGCGAATTCTTCGAGGAATTCCGAGGCCGGGATGATCCCGTGATAGCTCAGGTAGACCTCGCTGAACGTGTCCCCCCGCTTGTGCTTGATGTGGCCGGGCATGTCCATCCGGAAGAAGAGTTCCTCGCCCGAGTTCACGCAATCCATCCGGTCGGACGAGAGGAAGTAACGCCGACCTTCGGGAAACACCAGAGTCTGGGTCCAGGTCGAGCCCGTCTTCTTGCCCGGCGCGGCGGTGGTGTAAGCCTTGACGGTCTTCACGGCGACGAAATCCTCGCCCCGGATCACTTCCGGCGCGACCGTCCCTCCGTGGCACATCTGCGGCCCTTCGACGCAACGCTTGCGCGCCTTCCCGTGGAACCGCTCCTCCAGGTTATAGGGCAGGTCGTCGTCGAGCTGGTCGCGGTAGGCCTCGTCGCTACCCGGCTCCATGATCCAGTCGATGATGTCGAGCCCGAAACCGGGGTCGCGGAAGCCGGTCTTCACGTCCAGGAACGAACCGGCGGCGATCCCGGTGATATAGCCCTGCTTGCGGATCGACGCCTCCAGCGAGGGCGTGACCAGCCGGATCATCTCATCGCTATCGGTAACCTCGATCCCCTTCGATGCCCGAGGTTCATCCGCCGTTGTCGAAGGCGGGACCGCGATGAGGCAAACTCCGGTCACGACCAGCGGAAACCACATCCTCGGGTTCATCGAAGCCCCCTCGATCGGGACGTCTGGAGATGACAGGGCCCTCAAGCAACGATCTTCTCATGCGTCCCTCCTCGGCACAAGCACCGATGACAATCCCGCCCTCCCCTCGCTCGAGTGGTCAATTCGGGACTTTGGACGATTCAATCGTCCCGGCACCCCGGCTATGATCTTGCCTGGTCCCCGAGCCACTCGATCCTCTCCCGACGAGGTCCCCCCATGGGCGAACCCACCACCCGGCGCGACTTCCTGGCCCTCTCCGCCGCCCTGACCGCCGGCGTGGGGGCGATCCCCTCGGAAGCCAGGGCCGCCCCCGAGTCGCCGAACGATTCCATCCGGGTGGTCGTCTGGGACGAACGCCAGCCCACCCAGAAGGAGGCGTATGACAACTTCCTGGGCAATCGGATCGCCGACCACCTCAGTTCCGAGCCCGGCCTGAGCGTCGAGTCCGTCGCCCTGGACGACCCCGATCATGGGCTGGATCCGAGCCGGCTCGACAACGCCCGGGTCCTGATCTGGTGGGGGCACGTCCGCCAGAAGGAGATCACGCCCGAGGTCGGCAAGGCGATCGTCGAGCGGATCAAGGCGGGCCAGCTCGGCCTGATCGCCCTGCACTCGGCCCACTGGTCGACGCCGTTCGTCGAGGCGATGAACGAGCGATCCCGCCTCGATGCCCGGGCGAAGTGGGGCGTGGGAGGCGACGAGGTCGAGATCACCGAGATCCCCCCCGAACCGCGTTATCTGACCCCCAAACGCGACGCCCGACCTACCCCGTATTCGACGGCCCGGAAGCTTCCGGGAGGCGTCACGAAGGTCGAACTCCACCTGCCCATCTGCTGTTTCCCCGCCTACCGGAACGATGGCAAGCCCAGCTTCCAAAAGGTGGTGAGCCCCGACCACCCGATCGCGCGGGGCATCCCCCGGAAGTTCGAGTTACCCCGGACCGAGATGTACGACGAGCCGTTTCACGTCCCCGATCCCGACGAGGTGATCTTCGAGGAGCGCTGGGAGGCCGGCGAGTGGTTCCGGAGCGGGATGGTCTGGAATCTTGGACGAGGCAAGGTCTTCTACTTCCGGCCTGGCCACGAGACCTACCCGATCTACAAGGAGTCGGTCCCCTCGAAGATCCTCGCCAACGCCGTCCGCTGGATGGGCTCGAAATGAAGCTCCGGATCCCCGATCTGCTTTTGATACTCGCCCTGATCGCGGGGGGAGTCCTGGCCTGGCAGACCGCCCGGGAACGGACCCGCCTGGAGGTCGAGCATCAACGCCTGGCCCGGGCGACCGGGGACCTCCGGATCGGCGATCCGACCAAGGTCCACATCCTGGCTCTCGAGACCGGAGACCCGTTGTCCTTCGCCTGGAGGGTTTATCTACCCCCGAACTATCCTGTAAAGCTCAAGATCGGCTCGCCGAATTCCGGCTCGATGGGCTCCGGTTCTTCGGGCTCGACCGAGTCCCGAGAATTCATCGCTCGGCTTCGGGTTCGCGCCGATGAGTCCGGAAGCCTCCAGGTCTTCGAGCAATTCGGGAGCGGCGGAGGCATGATGAGTCTCGGTGACAAGTCGCTGGCCGACTTCCTGATGGATCGGTCGGGATCGGTGATTGCCGATGAGATGGGCAAGAAGCAGGTGGAGACGATTGACCCGGACGGGTCGGCGATCCTGCTCAGGTTATCGATGCCCGAGGAGATGCAGGCCGAGGCCCGCAAGACACTCTCTCCGCACGCCTTGAATTATGTGCCGATCCTGCTGGAGATGAGGCTCGGCCCGGAACCCCCACCAGTCAGTCCCAATGGTCCGGGAAACTGAACTCATGTCGAACCTTGAGACGCGATTCCCCGGACCTCCGACCGATGGCCCCTCCCCCGGGGCGAAACGCAAGGGACGGTGGCAGGTCGGCCTGAGCACCTTGGCCCTCCTGATGGCCCTGGTCGCGGTTGGGATGTCCTACGTCGTCAACCGCCGCGAGATCGCAGCCCTCCGGTCGAGAATCGAGGTCATGCGGCCGCTTACCCGTGAGCTGATCGTCGAGGACCCGAGCAAGATCGCCGTTGTTAAGCAGGATCCAGCCTGGTTCGACGAGAATCTTTGGGATATTCACCTGCCGGACGGTCGATACCGGTTGTTCCTGGGCACTCGCGAGGTGGAATACAATGGGATGGGTCAAGGGAAACCGTCCCGGACCTTCAAAAGCGTTCCGATCGAGGCGGGGAGGCATCGGCTGGCCCTCGACAAGCACAAGGAGGGCGAAGCCTGGCGGGTCCGGGTGCTTCAAGGGGACAAGGAGATTCTCTCCGTCGAGGAACCCCTCTCCTGGGATCTCGGACATGGGTCGATGGGCGGGGGCCAGTTCGATCGGCTTGAACAAATCCCGGCCGATCGTCCCGTCTTCCTCTACCGACGACGATTCATGAATCATCAGTCCAGCCCGAACCAATGGGCGATCATCGCCGGGCCGGGCGATGGACTAATGCTCTGGATCGAGCCAGTGCCCGCGCCGGACGCTCCTTCCGGGTGAGCCTCGCTCGCAACCCATCACCTTATTGAATCCCTGCCCTACCAGGACCGGAAAGGTCTCGATCGGGGGATTCTTCGGATCAACCGACTAACTCTCCGATCACCTTCCCCTCGCTCAGCTTGAGCGGCCTCCCGACGGGCGAGACATTTTCCTTGCCGGGATTCAGGCCGAGGGTGGTCAGGACGGTCGCGTGGACGTCGGCGATCCCGGCGGGTCGGCTGGGGTCCTTGAGGCCCTCGGGGTCGGTTTCCCCGATGGCGAGCCCTCCCTTCAGGCCCCCCCCGGCGATGGCCAGGCTGTATCCGTTGGGCCAGTGGTCGCGACCTCCGAGCGGGTTGATCCGTGGCGTCCGGCCGAACTCACCGCCGCAGAGGACGACGGTCCGGTCCAGTTGTCCCCTCCGTTCGAGGTCGCGGATCAGGGCGGCGAAGGCGGGGTCGAGGCTGGCCACGAGGTTCCGGTGGACCATGTGGTTGTTGACGTGCGAATCCCAGCCGTCGAGCGTCACCTCGACGCAGCGGACGCCCACCTCGGTCAGGCGACGGGCGGCCAGGCAGGCCCGGCCGAAGGGGGTGTCGCCGTATTCGGCCCGGACGCTGGCGGGCTCGTCCTTGAGGTCGAACGCCCTGAGTTGCTCGGAGGTCATCATCACCCGGGCCCGGCCCAGGGTCTCGCGGTGGAGGGTGGCGGCCACCCGATCGCGACGCCCCTTCGCGAACGCCTTCTCGATCACGTCGAGGTCGGCGATCCGCCGGGCATCGCGCGCCGCCGGGACCTGGGCGGTCACATCGGGGAGCGGGCCCGAGGGGTCTCCGAGCTGGAAGGCGTCGTACTCGCCCCCCAGGAATCCGCCACGCGCGGGCCACTGGCCGGGGAGGATCGAGACGTGTCGAGGGATCTCGGTCCCGCCTTCCGGCAGCTCGTGGCAGCAGATCGCCCCGATCGAGGGATGCTCGACGGTCGGGTCCGGGCGATAGCCCGTCTTCATCAGGTAGGTCCCTCGCTCGTGGTCCCCTTCCTTGCTCACGAGCGACCGGACCAGCGAAACATGACCCATCAGGTCGGCCAGGTTCCCGAAGCCGTCGGCCAGCCGGATCTCCCGGGAAGCCGTCTCGATCGCCCGGGTCCCGCCCGCGATCTTCCGGTCGGGGTGGGGATCGAAGGTTTCGAGCTGGCTAGGCCCCCCGGCCAACCAAAGGAGGATGATCGACCGGGCGGGTTCTCGGCCCTTCTCGGACTGCCTCGCCAGGAGTTCCCCGACCGGCGTCAGCCAGCCCAGGCCCGCCAGTCCGCCGAGTTTGAGGAAACCCCGGCGATCGAGCCCGAATTCATTTAGTGGTCCCATGAGAACTCCGTCGCGTTGAGGAGGGCCCAGACGAGGTCGGTCATCCGTTCCTTGCGTTCATCGCCGCTCGTCCCGGCCAGCCGGGCTTCGAAGTGGGCGGCCTCTTCCGAGGTCGGTCGTCGGGTCAGCGTGGCGAGGTAGGCCACTTCGACGGCAATCTTGTCGGTCGGGGCGAGGATCGCGAACCGGGTCGAGGCGTTGGTCAGGTCTTCCTTGGTCTTCTTGTGGACCAGATCGCCGTTCATCATGAGGAGGCGTTGGGGGATGGTGCTGGACCCTTCGAGGTTGAATTCCTCCTCGCCGGGATCGCCGTGGCGGCCGACGAACTCGTTGACTCCCCCGTACATCCCGAGACGCACGAGGATATGCGACTCCGAGTTGATCGTCTCGGGACGGGCGGCCTGGAGCAGGGCGCCGGCGACTTGCTCGGGGCGGAGCCGGGTGATCGGGAAGGCGGCCCAGGCGGCCTCGAGGGTCGTGGCCGGCTCGGAGTCCGCCTCGGCGGCCGAATCGAGCGCGAAGGCCTCGGTCGAGGCGATGGAGCGGATCAGGTGGCGGAGGTTGAAGCCGCTCTCGGCGAAGTCCTCGGCCAGAAGCTCCAGAGGGGCCAGGGGTTCCCCCGCCGAGGGCACGTCATCGATCGGTTCGACCAGCGCCCGGCCGAACAGGAGGGCCCAGATCCGATTCGTGGTCGCCCGTCGGAAGTTGAGATTTCGGGGGTCGGTCACCCAGCGGGCCAGGCGTTCTCGACGGGTCCCGTACCCGGGGTCGAGCTCTTCGAGGAACGGGACCCTGGGCTCGATCGCGACCGGGTGGCCGTCCTTCTTGTCGTCGACCAGGAACCCGCCGCCGGTGTCGGCGATCCCCCGGAGGGTATGCTCGACCTCGCCGAAGTAGGCGGCCAGTCCCCGGAAGTCGGACCGCTTCCAGGACTGGAACGGATGGTCATGGCACTGGGCGCAGTCGATCCGGACTCCCAGGAAGGCGCGGGCCACCCGAGCGGCCAGGCGTTCGGGGTCGTAGTTCTTGGTGTTGTCGGGATCGAACGTGACCGAGATGAAGTTGGTCGAGGGGTGATCGGTCCAGATCCCCCGGCCGGCGATCAGGTCGCGGACCAGGTCGTCATAGGGTCGGTTCCTCATCAGTTCGTCGCCGAGCCAGGAGACGAACCGGCGTCGACGGTAGACCAGGAACGGACCGCCCTCGGTCCCGACGAAGGCGCGGGCCAGACGCTCGGCCAGGTAGTCGGACGATCGGCGATCATCGAGCAGGGTCTCCAGCCACCAGGCCAGCCGATCGTCCGCCGGTCGGGCCTCGAAGGCCCGGATCTCTTCGAGCGAGGGGATCGACCCGGTCAGGGCCAGCGAGACTCGACGCATCCTCGCGAGGTCGGAGGCTTTCGGGACCGGCTTGAGCCCCTGATCGGCCCACCTTTGGCGGAAGGCGGCGTCGACCGAATCCACCACGGAGGGCCGGTCGACGACCACGGCCTTCGGCTCCCCCTCCGGCTTCGACCGGGGCAGGGCCAGGCTCGACCCCAGGGCGGTGACGCCTCCCAGGACCAGGATCGCAAATAGCAGGTCACGCTTGCCCATGACGAATCGCTCCCGAAGTCTCCCTCACCGGAATGATACCCTGCGGCGATCGAATACGTTTCAGGGGGGATGGATCGAAAAAGAAACGTAGATCCCGCCCGGAATCGACCGCCCGGAATCTGAAACCGAGGCCCCTCGATCGGCGGTATCATCCCTCATGGACCACACCCTCATGCTGGAACCGCCGTCGTCGATCGCCGACGACCCCCCGATCGAGGCCCGGCCCGCGCGTCGGGGTCGGCTTCGTCGGGGCTTCGCCGCGATCGTCTCGGGTTGGGAATGGCTCCTGGGAGCCGCGTCGCTCCTGTTTGGCCTCTCGATCCTGGCGGCCTTCCCCATCGCGCAGTTCCTGAGCCTGGGCTACCTCCTGGAGGCCTCGGGCCGGGTGGCGAGGTCGGGCCGACTCCGCGACGGCTGGATCGGGGTCCGTCGGGCGGGTCGGGTCGGAGGGATCGTCGCCGGGGCCTGGCTCTGCGTCCTCCCGGCGCGATTCGTGGCCTCGATGGCCAGCTCGGCCGAGCTGATCGACCCCGGCGGGCCGATCGCCCGGCAATGGTGGGCCGGGCTCATGGTCCTGACCTTCCTGACGGCGGTGCACGTCGCCGCGGGTTGCGCCCGAGGAGGGAGGCTCCGCCACTTCGTCTGGCCTCCGGGGACGATGCTCTGGCTGGTCCGACGGCTCCGAAAGGGCGGCATGTACGTCGAATCGCGCGACGCCACCTGGGAATTCGTCCGAGGGTTCCGGCTCCCTTACTATCTGCGACTGGGTGCGTTGGGGTTTGCCGGGGCGATGTCCTGGCTGGTCGTCCCGGTCGTGCTGCTCGCCTCGGGGCAGAGGTTTCCGTTGCTGGGGATCCTGGGCGCGTTGGGGCTCGGCTTCGTGGTGCCGAGCCTGTCGTTCCTCCAGGCTCGATACGCCATGGAGGGTCGATTCGCGGCGATGTTCGAGGTCCGCGCGGTCCGCGAGCGGTTCCGCCGGGCCCCCTGGGCGTTCGCCCTGGCGTTCTTCCTGACGGTGGCGGCGGCCATCCCTCTCTATCTCCTGAAGATCGAGATCGTCCCGAAGGAGGCCACCTGGCTCCCGGGGCTCCTGTTCGTCGGATTCCTCTTCCCGGCCCGGCTGGCCTGCGGCTGGGCCTATGCCCGGGGGGATCGTCGGGAGACGCCCCGGCACTGGGCCTTCCGGGGGATCGGCCGGCTGGGGATGTTGCCGGTTTTGGCCGCGTATGTCTTGATCGTGTTCCTGGCCCAGTACACCTCCTGGGGTGGCCTCTGGAGCCTCTATGAGCAGCATGCCTTCCTGCTCCCGGTTCCATTTCTGGGATACTGATCGGTTTGCGCCCTACGATTCTCGAAAGACGACGCGCTGGATTTCTTCGGGCTCGCCGGTTATGAGAGCATGGAGAGATGGCGCGACGAGGGACCGCCTTTGGGGCCACGAACGGGCCTCGCACCGATGACGAGGGGGGGGAAGGCATGCCGGAGGCGAGGGAAGTCGACACCACGGAGTATGAGTTCAAGGACGGCCCGAGCGACCCCCCGAAGTCGCCCAGGAGGCCCGTAGAGGTCGAGTTCGCGGCGATCTCCGACCCGGGGCGGGTCCGGACCAATAACGAAGATCACTACCTGATCACCCGGATGAGCCGGACCTATCGCCCGCTCCGGACGAACATGCCCGCCGGGGAGCTGCCCGACCCGTTCGACGACGTCGCCTATGGGATGGTGGTGGCCGACGGCATGGGAGGGATGTCCGCCGGGGAGAAGGCCAGCCAGCTCGCGATCCGGACGGGTGTCGAGCTGGTCCTCAACTCCCCCCGATGGGCCACCCGGATCGACGAAGAAGAGGCCCGCCATCTGATCGGCCGGATGTGCGAGTACTTCCGGAAGGTCGACAACGCCGTCATCGGTCAAGCCCGCGCCCATCGAGGGCTCCGGGGGATGGGCACGACCCTGACCCTGGCCTATAGCGTGGGGATCGACGTCTTCATCGTCCACGTGGGCGACTCGCGGGCTTATCTCCATCGGGCCGGAGGCCTCTCCCAGCTGACGCGCGACCACACCGTGGCCCAGAACCTCGCCGATGTCGGGGCGATCAAGCCGGAGGAAGTCCACCGTCACAACACCCGGCACGTCCTGACCAACTTCGTCGGGGGGCCCACCCACGGCGTCGATCCCGAGATCGCCACCCTCCAGGTCCGGGACGGCGATACCCTCCTGCTCTGTTCCGATGGCCTGACCGAGATGGTCGAGGATTCCGACATCGCCGCGATCCTGGACAAGGCCCCGACCCCCGATGACGCCGCACGATCGCTCATCGACCGTGCACTGGCCAATGGGGGGCGCGACAATGTCACGGTCGTCCTCGCCCGCTATACGATCCCCCCGGCCGGGTGAGGTCGTCGGGCCCCATCCCGGCCGGATTCGACTCAAGGGGCCTTCGAAGCCGGGTCGGCCCCGGGCGCCTCCCGGGGATACTGGCCGGAGAGTTCCTCCTCGAAATAGCGGACCGACTCGGGTTGGGACTCCCGATATTGGGCCAGCAGCTCGTCGGCCTTCTCCCAGATCGCCCGGTTCCTTCGCCGATGGGCATCCTCGACCTCGATCGGGATGAATGAGTCGAAGACGACTCCGAACCGCTTGTGGAATTCGGGGTGGAACGCCTCGCCCGGCTTGCGCCCGGCGACCTCGGCGATCAGGGGATCGATCGCGGGCCGGAAGGGCTTGCCATTCTGGGCCTCCCACCGGCGGATCGTCTCCCGGAAGTGGTCCTGCTCCTCGGCCTCTTCCAGCCTGGGCATGAACCGGGGAACTGGCCCCTCGGCCTTGCCCGAGAGGTGCGCCTCCGCCTGATCCGCGATCTTCAGGAGCCCTTCATCATACTCGTACTTCAGGGGCTCATAGCGGGCATCCGCCTGGTTGATGATCTCGCTCAGGCCCTCCTGGATCGAGCGGTTGATCTCCGGGTCTCCCGGGATCTTCAGGGTTTCCACGGCGAGAGCCGGGCCTTCGTCCTTCTCTCCGCACCCCGGAGCGATGGCGGCCAGGATCGAGAGGGAGGCCAGGGCCAGGCCTGTGGTTCGATGCGGGAAGCGTGGCAATCGCACTTCGGATTCCCCCGGCGCGGGTGAACCGGACGCCCCGATCGACTCGGGGCCGCCCGGCGTTTCGTCGGATGTGACCGGATGTTCCGGCCGGTTCAGTAGGAATCGCTGCTGAGGACCTCGCCGCCGGCGCGGGTGCTCAACCATCGATAGATGTTGCGATTGACGCTCTCCTTGATCGCTCCGACGTGGGCGTCGGCGAAGAGGAAGTTGACGATCCCCGGGTGCTGGCTCCGGAATCCGAACCCGACGCGCCAGTTCCGGCTGTCGGTCAGGCTGGCGGCGTCGCCATTATGATCCTTGATGCGCTTGTAGTTGATCGTCATCTGCGTCCCGCAGGTGGTGCCGTTGGGGTTGCCCCAGGTGAACCAGTCGCAGGTCTCGTAGAGCGACTCGCCCGCGGCGAAGGTGTTGCTGGTGCCGTCGGTGATGTCGCGCATCGACGTGGTGCCGCCCGACCGGCTCATGAGGCCGGTGAAGGTCCCTCCCTCCCCGAAGCCGTTTTCCCGGGCGTAGGGGAGGCTGGTGAAGGGCTGGAACGTGTTGTCGTCGTTGTGATTGTCGCCGAAATTGCCGAAGTAGTCGAGCTTGGGCCCCGAATTGGAATTGATGCCGAGGCCGGTGTCGACCCGGGCGAAAGCCGATTGGGACGGGGACGGATCGCTCGGGCACATCAGGCCGTTGATCGGGGTCATGTAGGCCGTCGAGTTGATCGCGCCGCCGGCGGCGACCGAGAAGTTGATCGCGTCGTATAGGTTCTTCTGCTCGATGTAGGGCAGGATCATCGCGATCCAGCTATGACGGTTGATGCCGTTCGAGCTGGGTGTGGCCCGCCAGAAGCTCGTCGGGAAGGAGCCGACGACGTCGTGGTAGTTGTGGAGGGCGATCCCGAGCTGCTTCATGTTGTTGACGCACTGGGTCCGCCGGGCCGCCTCGCGGGCCGCCTGGACGGCGGGCAGGAGCAGGGCGATCAGGACCGCGATGATCGCGATCACCACCAAAAGCTCGATGAGCGTGAATCCCGAGGCTCGACGACCCCCTGCGAGGCCGCCCGTTTTCCGGATCGATCGCATACCGTCCCCCAATCGAGAAAGAGGAATAGAGAGGACCTGGCAAGCCGCCCCCCGGCATCCAGTCGCGCAAATAAGCACAACCGGGTCGTAACCGGCCTGAACGATTTCGCGAATTCGGGCGAACAGGAGGGCGATCCCCGTCGATGCTTGCCGGTGGAGAACCGGCTCGACCCATCGAACGGAAACCAGTAGCTTATGGTTAACAAACATCCCGCCTAAATTGAATCGAAAAGTTCCAGGAATCTCGTGAATTTATCAAGGTTGCATATCAAACCCGGTGCGATCTGGTCCAGATATGGAATCTGGTATCTCTCAATCTTGCTCGCGTTCGCGGTTGTTGCGGTCGTTTATGTGTGGAGGGCCGGTCGCGCCGAGCGGCATCTCGTCGAGGCCGAGCAACTCCTGGCCCGGGGGGATTATGCCGCCTTGCCGGATTGGCTCGCCCTGCCCGAGGCCACCCCGGCGACTCGCGATCGTGCCCTCTTGATTCGCGCCCGGATGGCACTGGCCCGGGGGAAGCCCGACGAGGCCGTCGGGCCGCTCGACGCGATCGACGGGGATGGCCCCCGGGCGGTCGACGCCTGGTTCTGGAAAGGCCGGACCCTGCTCGCGGTCGGCCAGCCTCTCCGGGCGGCGGGATGGTTCCGGTCCGTCGTCGATCGCCGGCCCGACGACGCCGACGCCCACCGATGGCTCGCCGCCGCCTCGTACGATCTGGGCGACCACAAGACCTCGCTGGTGGAACTCCGCGAGGTCACCCGACTCGATCCCGACGATCCGAGGGCCTGGCGGACCATGGCCCTCTTGCTCAAGGAGGACGACGACCTCGAACCCGCCCGGTCCGCCTACGAGCAGGCCTTGCATCTCGACCCCGCGCAGCCTCCGGTCCGCCTCGAACTGGCCGAGGTCCTGACCACCCAGGGGCAATACGACGAGGCGGAGCGGCAACTCGGGCTCTGCTCGGGCAAGGTCCCCGAGGGAGATCGGCTCGAGATCCTCGCCCGTTGTTATCGGGCCCGGGGGGATCGGGAGAAGCTCCGGTCCCTGATCGACCGGGCCTCGGCCCGACAACCGAATCACCCCGGCCTGCTGCACCAGGCCGCCCAGGCCGAGGCGGATGAAGGGCGGACGGCCGAGGCGATCGCCCTCCTCGACCGGGTCATCGTCCTCGACCCGTACCGCTCCGCGGCGATCTACCAGCGAGGCCTGATGCGCAAGGCTTCCGGCGATGCCGAGGGCGCCGCCCTCGACCTGGCCCGATCCTCGGAACTCAAGGCGACCCTGGCCGAGATGTCGAGGCTCAACGACGAGGCCGCCGCGAATCCCGAGGACGCCGGGCTCCGCGTCAAGATCGCTGGCCTCTGCGAGCGACTCGGGAAGGATGAGATGGCGGCCTTCTGGTATCGGGCCGCCCTGGCGAGCGACCCCGAGAACCTCGGGGCGAAATCCGGGCTCGCCGCCCTCGAAGGCCGGTGAGCCCCCGAGGCCCACGCTTACTTCTTCAGCTCGATGTCGATCTTGTTGTCCCCTTCCACCACGGTGTTTCGGAGCGGAGAGTCCTTCGGGGTGGTGTACTTCTTGGGGATGTATTCCTTGGGGAGGACGTAGGCGATCGAGCCGTCGGCCTTCGGCTGGTTGAGGTCGTTGATATTCGAGGACGGGACCGAGATGGTGACGATGTGCTGGCCGATGATCGCCCCATCGCCGGTGTCGAAGGTGGTCAACTCGTAGGAACCGTCGGACTCGATCGGGCTCATGGCATTGTTGCCGCCCGACTCGCCGTCGCCGGAGACGGGCGTGAAGGTGACCCGCCCCTTGTCGAGCGGCTTGCCATTGTAGCTCACGGTGCCGTGGACCTTCCCCATCGGGGGCTTGCCGGTCCTGCCCTCGCATCCGACGACCAGGGCGATCAAGCCGAGAGCAACCGCGGGCGTAGCCAAGCACTTGGCGGTCATCGTGGACACCTTTGCTATGAGAGGATGATGGGATGCGGTGGGGGGACTCTCATCGATGCGTCCCAACAGATTTGAACCACAGGCGAGAAATCAAGTCAACGACGCGTCGCCCCCCGGGCCGCCGAAGTTCATTCGGGATCGAGGGCCGGTCCGGTCCGCCTCGGGGCATCAGGGCGGAACGCGCTCGGGTCGGCATGACTCACCTTGAGCCAGGATCGATAAGGAGATCCGTCCGACCCGGCCCCGGCGAAATCGCAGAGTCGGACCTTCCGCCCGTCGGGGGTCGGGACGTCCAGGAGGAGCATCGTCCCGGCCGCTTCGACCCGATCGACGACCGCTGCACGGCCGATAGTGTTCGCATCCAGTTCGGGCAAGTCGTCGGGGTCGATCTCGTTGAGCCGCCGATCATAGGCGAGCAAGATCGGGCCTCGATAGGCGGCCACCAGCCCCTCGCTCTCGCGCTCCCCGACCCAGAATCGGGGCGAAAGGTCGAGTTCCAGCGCGATCCGGTCGCCGGGCTTCCATTCTCGGTCGAGCGTCAGATATCGCCCCGGCATCACATCGGGGATTGCTTGGTCGTTGACCTTCACCGAGGTCCGGGTCGACCACTGCGGGATCCTCAGTCGAACCGCGAACGCCCCCGGTCGCTCGGGGTCCACCCGGATCTCGACCTTCCCGCCAAGGGGATAGTCGGTCTCCTGGGTCAGCTTGACGCGCGAGCCCGAGGCCAGTGGGACCGAGGCCGAGCCCGGCCCATACCAGTTCACGAAGAGGCCCTCGTCGTCGACCAGGACGGCCCACTCGCCGATCAGGCCAAGGCCACGGACCGCATTGACGCTGCAACAGTTCAACTCGGGCGAGCCGGGCCGACACTGGAAGCCGATCTCGTGGAAGCTCGCCTTGCGGTCGCCGTCCATCGGGGTGTTGTAGGTGCTCCATCGGCCCGAGGGCGCGAAGAATCCCATCGCCGAGTTGAGCGTGGAGAGTTCCAACTCATCGGCGACGATGGGGTTCGCGGTCAATCGGAGCATCTCGACGCTCATCGCCATCCAGGCTACCGTGCAGCAGGTCTCGATGGCCCCCCGATGGTAGGGGTTCCCCTGGGCTTGCTCGCCCGACGAGAAGCCGCCGTTGTTGTGGCGGTCGGTCTCGACGATGCTCCACCAGAGATTCTCGAAGGCGGTCCGGAAGCTGGGGTCGCCGGTCTCCCGATACGACTCGGCGAGGGCCAGGATCGGATGGAGGCTCTCCCACCGGGGTTTGGGGGTCTTGTAGAATGGCTCGCCGGCCAGTCCCCGACGGAGGTAGTCTCCGGCCATCGGCCTGCCCTGGGAATCCTCGGCGGCGAACTCGCGGACGACCTGCTCGGCCAGGTCGCGGTACCGGGTCGTGCCGGTCCTCCGGTGGAGCAAGAACAGGGCGTGGGCCGGCGCGAGGTTCATCTCGGTCGAGCCGGTGTCGACCAGCCGGGGACGCTTCTCGCCCAGGAAACGATCGCAAAAGAGGTCGCCGATCCGGGTCGCGGCGGCCAGCGCGGCGGGGTCGCCGGTCCGTTCTTCCCAGAGGAGCAGGCCGAGCAGGGCATGGTAGTGCCCCCAGGCATCCCAGGTCGGCCCGTCCTTCCCGTCGACGTTCGGGGCCATCCCGGTCAGCCGGTGCCCCCGGGGAAATGGTCCGAGGTAGCCATCGGAGTCCTGGAGCGCGATCCACTCGGCCACGAAGCGGGCAAGCCTGTCCTTCAGGGCGGGGTCGCCGGTCAGGTCCAGGACCCCGGTGGCCCCGGTCAGATATTTCCCGGCGAACTCGCCCGACCAGGGGAGGAGGTTCCGGTACGGTCGGCGGTCGCGATCGCGAAACATGCCCAGCATGGCCGGGTTGGCCGAGGGGGCTTCCATCAGCCAGTGCTGGGTGACATCGCGGAGTCGATCTCCGACCGGGCCGCCGATCGAGACCGACGAGCCGGGAGTCCGACGGGCCAGGTTCTTCCCCTCGCCCGCCGAGAGGGGATCGTCCATCATCGACAGGATCGTCAATGACGAGAGAAAGAGAGTCCGAATCATGGGATAGCTCGCGCAGAGGGTCTTGATTCGGGGACGACCAGCCCCGATCGTGGACCCACAGTCTGCCGCCCGACGAACCGGGACGCAATGAGCCCGAGCGTGACCCGGGCCGGACGCCAGGAGACCGAGCGATGAGCCTCGATCAAGGGATCCTTAACCACCTTCGAGCCTTCCTCACGGGGAGTGACGCCCACATCTCGTTCGATGAGGCAATCGATGGCCTACCCGTCGGGCTTCGAGGGGCCAAGCATCCTTCGGTCCCTCACACCCCCTGGCGGCTGATCGAGCACATGCGGATCGCCCAGTGGGACATCCTGGAATTCTCCCGAAATCCCCTCCACATCTCGCCCGAGTTCCCCGACGGCTACTGGCCCTCGGGGGACGGCCCGCCCGACCCTCGGGCCTGGGATAAATCCGTCGAGGCCTTTCGCGGAGACCTCCGGGCCATGATCGCGCTGGTGGAAGATCCCCAGGTCGACCTCGTCGCCCCGATCCCCCACGGGGACGGCCAGACGATCCTTCGCGAGGCCCTGCTGATTGCCGATCATAACGCCTATCACCTGGGACAGTTCGTGGTCCTCCGGAAGCTCCTGGAGGCCCAGGAAAACTGAACGGGGTGTGCCCGGGGTTTCTGGGGTTGTGTTGGCGGAGCAAGCTCCGCCCGGGCAAAGCGTAAGCAAGCTCCCGCACTCCAAAGCCTCCGGCGTCCAGTCTGGCTCGATGTGCTCCCCCGGCGGCGGAGCCGCCTTGGAGTGCGCGAGCTTGCTCACGCTTTCAGACCCGGAGCTTGCTCCGGGAGAGAACCGTAGCCGATCGCCGCAACGCCCCCCAGAATCCCTGGCTACACCCACTGAACGGGCCGGTCCACTTTCGGTCAAGTTGGCCGGGTGCTCCTGCCGATGTCAGCCGATGATGGAACCGCCGGGACGAAATCCGCCAGGGCACGGATGGGCGGACCGGCTGTCGGGGGGGCATGGGAGGCCCGATCACATGACGCGCCCTCGAACGGGGGTCGGGGCCGAGCTTGTCCCGCTGGTCCTGATCCTGGCTTGCCTGGCCGGGTCGCTGGGACTGATCATCGTGGTCCAGCGACGAGCCGCCCCGCGCCCGAAGGCTCTGGCCCCGGTCGCAGTCGCGTTGCCGCCCTCCCCCACGCCCGTTCCCGAGGCGAAACCCGCCCCGGTCCCGGTGGTCGAGCCCGAGCCCGAACCACCCGCTCCTCCCCCCGAAGATCCGACGCCCAGGGTCCTGGCGAAACTGACCCAGGCCGAGGCCGAGCAACTCCTGGAGGCCTCGAAGGCCGACCGGAAGGCCACGGCCCTGGAAGCCGCCCGGAAGTCGGCGATGATCGAGGCCGAGCGTTGGCGACGCAGGGAATCCCTGGTCAATGCCCAGCTCTCGGCGCTGGAGTCGAAGGTCCGCAAGAGCGAGACCGAGGTCGATGAACTGGCCCTGGAGCGGGACGCCCTGCTCCGGGAGCGGGATGCCCGGAAGGCGGCCATCGCCCGGGCGAGTTCCCGGCCCTCCCAGGCGATCCTGCCGCACAAGGGGCCGAACGGGACCTGGAGGCGGCCCATCGTGGTCGAGTGCACCAACGGGATGGCGATCCTCCAACCCCAAGGGCTCGCCTTCGGCCTGCTCGACCTGGCCTCGGGCTTCGGCCCGAGTAGCAACCCATTCCTGGGTGCCATCGCCCGCGAGTTGATCCGGATTCGCCAGCACGAGTCGCCCGACGGTGCTCCGGTGGTCCCCTATATCTTCTTCCTCGTCCGACCCGACGGCGTTCGCCCTTATTATGAAGCCCGGGGGCGGCTCGAACCGCTCGGGATCACCTTCGGCTACGAGCTGGCCGACCAGGACTGGGAGATCGAATTCCCCGACCTCGATGACGTCGCGGCCTGGGACGGTTCGGTCTCTCCCCGGAACCCCCGATCGTTCGACCCGCCGGGCGTCTCGCCCGCAGAAAATGAGGATTGGCCCACCCTGGGGCCGAACCGTCGAGGAGGAGGTGGTCGGGCCGAAATCGACGATTCCGACTTCGTCTGGCCCGGCCAGGAGGCCCTGGCCCGCGCCGCGGCGAGTGGGGGATTGAAAGAAGTAAACCCCGACCCCACTCGGGGATCCGATCCGGTCCTGGGCAACCAACCGGGCGGGTCACCCCTCCCGAGCGGATCGTCGAACGGACCGACCATGGCAACGTCGCCGGATCAAGGGCCGATCGCCCCGGCCGCGAGCGAGCCCGACCTCGAAGGATCGGGGACGCTGGCGGCTGGATCTCGGGGGTTCAACCCCCCACCGGGAACTCCCGCCGGCCCGATGATCCGCGGTGGTCATGGACTGACTTCGGGTCGCCCGTCGGGAACCGGCCGAGCCACCCCGGATCTGGGGTCGGGTTTCCCCTCCGCCATTGATCCGACCGGAACACCCGGCTCTTCGGGAGGCCCGCCCACGAGCCCGACCCAGCCGGAGCAGCCCGGCCGATCTGCCGGCTCGCCAGGCTCGATCGATCAGGCCCCCTCGCTCGAACGGCCCGACTCTGCGAGCCCCTCCGCCGATCATGATCCCTCGGGCTCGAACGAGCCGGATTCCGGCCCGAACTCGGCCGATCGGCCCGAGTCGGACCCGGGCACAGAATTCGTCTGGCCGAAGAAGCCAGGTAACGGCTCGAAGGATCGATCTCGGACGCCCGGCTCGACGACTCCCGATCCTGCGGACCTCTCGCCCCCGGAGATCCATCGAGGGCCGTTCACCCGACCCCTCGCGATGGGCGTGCAACTCCCGCCTTCCTCCGATGATCCGACCTCGGGCCGTCCCGCCGAGTCGGGTCAGCGAGGTTCGGCGGGTGGGGGCCAGCCGGTCCGTCGGATGATCGGCCAGTCGGGCGGTTCGGGCAGCCCGCCCTCGGGAGGCCAGCCCCCCCAGACTCCCGCCGGGATCGGGGTAGGGATGCCCCCGATGGGCACTTCCCCCTCCACGGCCGGTTCGGGCAATCCCTCGGAGGGGAGCCCGGGCTCCGCTTCGATGCCCGATCCGGGGATGGGCAAGATCATCGACCGCCGATACGAGATGGTCGTGGTCTGCGGGCCTCGCGGCGTCATCCTCCAGCCGGGTAGCTACCGGGTGACGGCCGAGGCCCTGAAGGACCGCGACGGCCTCCTCAAGCAGCAGATGGTGGCCCTGGTGAAAGCCCGGAGGGCGGCCGACCCCTCGGTGCTCCTCGAACCGAAGGTCCGGTTCCTGGTCCAGTCTGGCGGCTCCCAGACTTACTGGGCCGCGCGGAGCCAGATGCTCCTCTCGGGACTGGACTGGCCGATGACGACCCAGGTGGTCCAGCCCGACTCCCTCTCCATCCTCCCCTCGGAGGGCTGGTGATGCCCGAACCATCGACGATCGCTCCCGAATCCTACGCGAAAATCATCGCCCGCCCCGCGCTCCTGCTGGCCCTCCTGGCGGGAGCCTGGGCCTGGCAAGTCCGACCGAGGCCCGATCGCGAGCCCGTCCTCGCCCGCCCGGCACCCGCCCCCGAGAAGGTTGCCGTCGTCGAGCCCCCTCCGCCTCCCGCCCCGGCACCGACCCCGAAGCCTGCACCCCGGCCGGTCCCCGAACCGATCCCGCTGGACGAGGCCGCCGTGGCCCGCGCCGAGATGTCGCTCGACCAGGCGGCCCGCGACCGGGCCAGGGCCGAGGCCCGGCTTGCCGACGCCGAGAAGGCCCTCCGGGACGCCTCGATCGAGACCGCCAGGACCCTGGCGGATAGCCGCTCGCTCGCCGGTCGGGTCCGGGACCCGAGCGCCCGGATCGCCGCCGCGTCGGCCAAGGGGGGATTTCTCCGGGGCGAGCGTGATCGACTCAAGAAGGAATTGCTGGCGATCCAGAGCATCCCGGTCCCTAAGGCCCAGGCCTTGATGGCCAAGAGCGCCGTGGCCAAGCCGACCGATGGCGCCGAGTATCACTTCGAGGTCCGGCGCGATCACGTCTCGTTCATCGACCTCGACCGACTGATCGAGATGGTCAAGACCGACGCCCGGATCCGCCTCCGGGCCGGGGGCAATCGGAGTCGGATCTCGGCCACGGTCGGGCCGGTCGGTGCGTTCTCGCTCCACTACGAGATGGGACGGACCTTGCCCGACGCCGTGGCCCAGTTCATGGATCCCGGCGATGCCCAGTATTCCCTCCTGGGCTGGGAGATCATCCCCGCCGGGAACAACCGGGGCGAGCCCTTCGAGAGTACTCGGAGCAATTCCTCCAATTTCTCCAGGGCCATCCACCGCCTGATCCCTGGACGTGATACGATCACCATGTGGATCTATCCCGACGGTTTCGCCCTCTACCGGAAGCTCCGCGACGAGCTTCACACCCAGGGCTTCCTGGTCGCCGCCCGCCCGCTGCCCGAAGGGACCGCGATTCGCGGGAGCCCCGTGGGTTCGCTCTCGGCGGGTCAGTGACGGGAGTCGCAGTAGAGGACTCCACCCCCGACCGGATCGAGATCCGGGTCCGCCCCATCAACGAGTCGAACACCTCATGAAAACAGATGTGAAGGGGATCCTCGATGTCGTCCTCGACGACTATACCCTGCCCTGGGACGGCTTCCACGGGGTCGCCCACTGGGCGAGGGTCCTGGAAAACGGGCTGATGCTGGCCGAGGAGACGAATGCCGACATCGAAGTGGTCCGGCTGTTCGCCTTGCTCCACGATTCCCGGAGGGTCAACGAAGGCACCGACCCCGACCACGGACCTCGCGCGGCCGAGTTCGCAGGGACGCTCCGGGGCCGGTTCTTCGAGTTGACCGATCCCCAGTTCGAGTTGCTCCACCGGGCCTGCGCCGGGCACACGCACGAGCGGACCCATCCCGACGTCACGATCCAGACTTGCTGGGATGCCGATCGTCTCGACCTGGGGAGGGTCGGCATCACCCCGGACCCGAAGTGGCTCTGCACCGAAGTCGCCCGACGTCCCGAGACCATCAAGGAAGCCCACGGCAAGGCCACCTTCGGGATCATCCCCGAGATGGTCCAGGAGGATTGGGGCATCTGTCGGAATCGTCGTATTGGGTAGACTCGAGCCACAATGCCCGAGATCACACAAATCCTGGATGCCTCCGCGGCCGGTGACCGACGGGCCGCGACCCAGATCCTGCCGCTCGTTTACGACGAGTTACGCAAGCTCGCCGCCGTCCGCTAGGCGGGCGAGGCTCGTGACCACACCCTCAACGCCACCGAACTCGTTCACGAGGCCTTCATGAGGTTGGTCGGGGGCCAGGAGTTCGACGGCAGAGGTCGCTTCTTCGCAGCCGCTTCCGAAGCCATGCGCCGTAACCTTGTGGATCATGTCCGAAGCCGCATGGCCGCCAAGCGTGGGGCCGGCCGGCGAGTGACGACCGATCTGGACCGCCTTTCCGGGATCACCCCCGATGAAGATGTCCTAGTGGTACACGACGCGCTCAATCGATCGGCTGCCCAAGACCCGAGAGTGGCTAAGCTATTAACCCTGCGATACTTCGGCGGTCGGAGCCTTCGCGAAGCGTCCGAGGATCTGGACATCGCTCCTCGCACCGCCGACTCCTGGTGGCACTACGCTCGGGCCTGGCTGGCGGCCAACCTATCTGTCGGTTAAAAATATATTTCGGAATCGACTGCGCGTTCTGTCGGCGGATTTCGCATTGGGTGCGACGAACCACCCCGATGGAGGCTTCCGTGATCGAACTCGAACTTCTCTCCGAAGCCCTCAACCGCACCGACCCGGCGAAACAAGCCGCGTTTCTCGACGAGGTGTGTGTCGGGAATCCGGAGTTGCGCCGTCGTCTGGAACTTTTGCTAGCCGGTCACGCCCGGGGCCGCAACCCGCTCGATCGGCCGCCACCTGAGCTCGAAGAGTTCGATAAAAGCACAGCACTCGTGACCGGGGCGCACCGACCCGACGAGGGATCGGAGACTCGGCCCCACGCCGATATCAACGCCTCCACGGACGCGGAAACGGGAGCCCACAAACCTCCGACGGTCGCAACCAGGGAAAATCGGCTCGACCGGGCCTCAGCGACGATCGACCATTCCGATTCCGATCCCACCATCCCAGGGGCATCAAACGTCTTTTCGTCCCAGACGTCAGGGATCTCCGAGCGCGAAGAGATCGGCACAGTCATCGCTGACCGTTATCGACTGATTGAAGTGATCGGCGAAGGCGGCATGGGTTCGGTCTACCTGGCCGAGCAGTCCGAGCCGGTCAAGCGTCAGGTGGCTTTGAAGCTCATCAAAACGGGGATAGACTCGCGCGGGGTACTGGCCCGGTTCGACGCCGAGCGCCAGGCTCTCGCGATGATGGACCACCCGAACATTGCCCGCATTTACGACGGTGGCCTCACTCCATCGGGGCAGCCATTCTTCGTCATGGAGTTAGTCCAGGGGGAGCCGCTTACCTCGTATTGCGACCAAAAACGGCTGCCTGTGAAGGCCCGGCTGGAACTGTTCGTCGCGGTCTGCCAGGCGGTGCAGCACGCCCATCAGAAAGGGATCATCCATCGCGACCTCAAGCCGAGGAATGTGCTGGTCACGGAGGTGGACGGTCGGCCAACCCCGAAGGTGATCGACTTTGGCGTGGCGAAGGCGACCGAGGTGAAGCTTACCGACATGAGCTTTGCCGATGTCGGGGCGATCGTGGGCACGCCGACTTACATGTCGCCCGAGCAGGCGGACCCGTCGTCGATGGACATCGACACGAGGAGCGACGTCTACGCGCTCGGAGTGATGCTTTACGAACTACTCACGGGTGCTCCGCCGATCGACGCCTCGCAGTTCAAGCGTGGCGCCCTGCTGGAAATGCTACGCATGGTGCGTGAGGTCCACCCGCCGCGGCCGAGCACAAAACTGAGCACGGCCGACGCCCTGCCGAACATCGCGGCCAACCGCAGCATCGAACCGGCCCGGCTGTCGAGGTTGATTCAAGGTGAACTTGACTGCGTGGTGATGAAGGCATTGGAGAAGGATCGCACCCGGCGTTACGACACCGCCAACGGATTTGCGAGGGACATCCAGCGCTATCTCGCCGATGAGGTCGTGGAGGCCCGGCCCCCGAGTCGTGGATACCGGCTCAGGAAGTTCGTCAAGAGGAACAAGATCCAGGTGATCGCGGCGAGCCTTGTGCTGCTGGCGTTGATTGGCGGGGTAGTCGGCACAAGCGTTGGAATGGTCAAAGCGAACGCGGCGGTCGCCAAGGAACGCACGGCCAACTCCAAGGCCGACCTCTCGCGTAAGCGAGCCGAGGAGCGTGAAGACCTGGCGATCAAGGCGATCGACAACTACCGCGAGGTCGTCGAGACCAATCCCGATCTCCTGACCCGTCCCGACCTCAAGCCGCTCCGCCAGAACCTACTTGCAGCCCCCGCCGGCTTCTATCGCCAGCTCAAAGAGGCTCTGGACCGCGAGATGCAGGACCCAGACCATCCCTCGGGGCTGGAAGAGAAGCTCATGTACGCCAACTTCTCGCTGGCCTGGCTCAACGCCGAGTCGGGATTGCAGGGCGACGCGGCGAGGTCCTACCGCGAGGCCATCGCGATCATGGAGCCGCTGTCGATCCGCACGAAGAGCAGTCGCGCCCGCGGTAGCCTCGCGATGATCTACAACAACCTCGGCAACATCCACATCGAGCTCGGGGAGTTCGACGAGGCACGGGCCGCGCACGAGAAGGGGCTGAAGTTGCGGCAGGATCTAGCGAGGGAGATTCCAACGGAGGACGGCCCGCTCTCGGACCTATCCTACAGCGAGCACAATCTCGGCTGGCTCGACAGCAAGCTCGGCCGGTCCGAGCCGGCGATCGCCCATTACCTCAAGGCCGTCGAGCTGCGGGAACAGGTTCATGGGAAGTCGACCGAGCGGGTCGGTCACGGAGCCCAGCTGGCGATGAGCCTGAACAACCTGGGCTTTATGCTGGCGTCCGTCGGCCGGAAGGACGAGGCGCTGGCGTCCTATCGCCGAGGCATCGCCCTGCTCGAGGAGGCGGTCGCCGCGCAGCCCAACGTCGTCTCTTATCGGTCCAATCTGGCCCAGATCCTCCGCAGCCTCGGCGAGCTGCTCGGACTCGGCGAAGGCCGCCAGGCCTTTGCCCGCGCGAGGACGCTCGGCGAGGCGATCGTCGCCGAGGTGCCGACCGTCCCCCGGTTCCGGTCCGACCTGGCTACCACCCTGATGCTCATGGGAAACCTCCATCGCGGTTGGCGCGAATTCGACCAGGCCATCGCGGTGCAAACGCAGGCCATCGCCATCGCCGAGGCGCTGGCCCGCGACTTCCCAGAGCCGGTGCAGTACCGGACCGACCTGGCGAACAGCCTCTCCCATCTCGGGCTGACCCTCGTCGACGCCGGCCGATCGGCCGAGGCCATCCCCCAGTTCGAGAGGGCGAAGGGCATCTACGAGGAACTGTTCCGCGAGAACTCGCAGGACATCGGCGTGGCCAGCCTGGAGGCCGGCGCGGGCAACAATCTCTCCATGGCCCTGAACAAGCTGGGCCGTCATGAGGAGGCCATCGCCGCCGTACGCGAGGCCATCGCCCGCCAACGCCTTTGCCTCGACCGAGATCCGAGATCGGCGCAGTATCGGTCATGGCTCAGCAATCACTACCAGAACATCGGCAAGTCGCTCCGCGCACTCGGACGGATCGACGAGGCCGACGCCGCCTCCCGCGAGCGGTTCTCGCTGCTCGACGCGGCCCCTCCCGAGCTGCGCGATAAGGCGATCCACTACCACATACTTTGCGAAATGGCTCAGCTCGTCCCACTGGTCGGCCGCGGAAAGGCCGACGCCGAGCTGACCGAGGCCGAACGTACCCGCAAGCGCGCGTTCGCCGATCGGGCCATCAAGGAATTCCGGATGGCTATCGCCGACGGCTTCCTCGATCTTGGCCTCTTTGCCACCGACACCGACCTCGACCCCATCCGCGACCGCGCCGACTTCCAGCTCCTCATGCTCGACGCCATGGATCGCGCCTTCCCTGCCTGGCCGTTCGTCGACGCGAAGTCATCCCCGACTGAGGAGAAGAAGTGACGCCCGCGGGCCTCGCTTGCAACTGTCTAAACCCCCGCGAGAAGACCCAGCCCGACATCTGGTCCACCTAAAGCACCAAGTCGATGCTAGGCGGTGCCTTCCTGGGCCAGAAGAAGTATGCCGAAGCTGAGACGCTGCTGCTGGCCGGTTACGAAGGGATGCAAAGCGTGAAGCCGAGATTCCAGAGCAAAGCAAATACTCCGTCCCCGAAGCCCTCGACCGTCTCATTCAATCGACAAACCCGAAGAAACCGCAAATGCCGGAAGGAACTGGACACTCGTAGAGCCGCCGATCCGCAGTTCATGACCCTGAACGAGCGGCTGGCGAACGTACTCAAGGGCGACGAGCCGAAGGACAACGCGGAGGGCCTGACGATTGCGCAGCACGCCTTCAACGAGAAGCTGTATTCGACCAGTGTGCAACTCTGGACCGAAGCCCTGAAGGCCGACCCGAAGCTGCCCAGTGATCGGTCGGCAGAGCATCGTTATAATGTGGCCCGCAGTGCACTGCGGGCTGCCACTGGAACGGGCAAGGACAATACTACTGCGCCGGATGAGGCCTCCAAAGCCAAGCTCCGCATGCAAGCCCTCGATGGGCTCAAGGCCGAGCTATCCGCTCGGAAACGCGTGGCGATGATCATCGAGCCCGGCAGTAAGGAACGTGTCTCGACAACGCTGGTTCACTGGAAACAAGACGACGGCCTCGCCAACATCCGCGACACTTGGGAGCTGGTCAAGCTCCCCTCGGGCAAGCAGAAGGAATTGTAGTCGCTCTGGGCTGATGTCGACGTTCTCTTGAAATGGAACCGAAGCCCGAAGCCCTGAACCGCCTCCAAAGTCTGTTCGGCCCCGTCGCCGATCATCCGGCCCAGTTGGCTAAACGGTTATCATCGATCGGACCTGAGGATCGCCGATCGATCACCGGCCGGCGTACTGCCCCCCGGAATCCTGGGCGATCTTCCGGAGATCGTCGCCACCCGCCCCGCCGGCCAGGTCGACGCAGTGGATCGGGACCTTCTTCGGGTTGAACTTCACCACCGAGTCGGCTGTCCCGGGCGGGAACGCGCCGTCGGACAGGAGGAAGACGGCGTCGGGCCGCATGGCCAGGGCCAGCGCGAGGGCGGACCTCGGGTCGGTCTCCCCTTCGGGCTCGACGAAGTTCATCCAGCGGGCCAGTTGGGCCTTGGAGGGGTAGTCGGCGGGCTTGGTGAAGTCGCCGGGCATCGGCAGAGGGCGGTCGTTGTAGAAGATCACCTTGAATCGCTGGGGGGATTGCAGGCTCCCGACGCTCCGTCGCAGCTCCGCCTTGGCCCGGTCGAGTCGATCCGCGTCGATCATGCTTCCCGAGCGGTCGACCACGAAGACGAAGACCCGTCCCTCGGCCCGGATGCCGAAGAATGACGCCTGACGCCAGGCCGGGATCTCGCGCCAGTCGGGCTCTGCCCCGTAGCGATCTCCCTCCGACGACCTTCCGCGGGCCCTGGCGGCGGCCTCGGCCGACATCACGACCGGCTCGTCGTCGATCGGGGGTTTCGCCTTCGAGGACGCGGGCTTCGCCTTCGCCGGGGCTTTGGCGGGAGGTTCCTTGGGCGGCGATTCCTGGGCCTCGGCCTGGGCCGCGATCGCGATCGAGCCGACGATCCAGGCCGCCAGTCCGAAGGCACAGGAGGCTCTCGCGGCTGGTCTGCTCGCCATATCGGTCGCTCCCGATGGTCCATGGCCGAAGTCAACCCAACGCCTCCATTTCAGCATACCCCCCAATGGGCCGGTGGGCCAGGCGATGGGTATCTCCGGATCTCTCCGGTGTACCCGGGATCCCACGTTCAGACCATGCCGGGCCTTCCGTTTCGGGCGGATCGCCGGGGGGGTCGCCTCGGTGGCGAGAGTTTGTTAGCCTATCCTCTGAGCGGCCTTGGATCGCGCCGCCATCGCTCCGCCCTCCCCGGGTCGATCCGTCTCGTCCCCCCTCAGTGAGGAGTGCCCGGCCATGTGGGGCATCGAAGTCGCCGACCTCGTACTTCTGGCGACGACCGTTGGGATCCTGGTCGTCCTCGAAGGATTGCTGAGCGCCGATAATGCGCTGGTCCTGGCGGTCATGGTCCGGCACCTCCCCAAGCAACAACAGAAGCGGGCCCTTCGCTATGGGATGCTCGGTGCGTTCGGGTTCCGCCTGATCGCGGTGATCTTCGCCTCGACCCTCCTCCACTTCTGGCAGCTCAAGGTGGGCGGCGGCCTGTACCTGCTCTATATCGCGATCGCTCACCTGATCCACGGCGAGGACGAGCCCGGGGCCGAGCGGCGTTCGCGGTTCGGTAACGGATTCTGGGGGACGGTGATCGGCGTCGAGGTGACCGATATCGCATTCTCCATCGACTCGATCCTGGCGGCGGTCGGCACGGCCGACGTCCTGCCCCGTCGCCTGGGCGATCGGGTACTCCTGGAGGTCCCCGGGCTCGTCGACATCGACGTCCGCCTGCTGGTGATCTACATTGGTGGGATCCTGGGGATCGTCGCCATGCGATTCGTCGCCGGCTACTTCCTGATCCTCCTGGAGCGCTTCCACGGCCTGGCGATCGGGGCTTATTACCTGGTTGGCTGGATCGGCCTGAAGCTCCTGGGAGGGGGTCTCGACGAAGCCCTCCGACCGGATCACTTCAAGCCATTGCCCGGAGGTTGGCGCGAATCGATCCCCAACTGGGCGTTTCAGATCCCCCTGGAAATGAACGCCTGGGTCTTCTGGGGAGGGATGGCCCTCATCCTGGCCCTCAGCATGATCTCCAAGCCCAAGGGGCATGGCGCTCCCCCGAGCGACCAGCCCCCTCCGGGCGAGTTGATCAGCTCGACCCGGACCCACGATTGAAACGACGGGAGCCCGTCGGTTTCACGGGAAGACTTCGTTGAGGATCCAGGCCAGCCGGACCCCGGCCTGGGCGACCCGTCGCTCGGCCGAGGGCAGGTTGGCATCCTGGTAGGGCTGGCCGAGCTTGGCCCCACTCTCCATCTCGACGTCGCGAACCGGGTCCTGATAGGCCTTCCGGGCCAGGGCCAGGCTCTCGTTGGCCCAGTCGGAGGGCCGGCCCGACGACCACTCGTCGGCCAGCTTGGGGGTGATCGTGCCGGAGAGGAAGGCGACGTAGGCCGCCTCGTCCCGCCCGGGGTGCTCCAGGAGCCCCGAATCCCAGACCCGGTGGAGGTTCGACCCCTTGCCGAAGAACTGGACCTGCAAGTCGTTGCCGCCCTTGTCGTCCCGGTGCCCGACGTGGACCGGTTGGTGCATGTCCTGGACGAAGTGGACGAGGAACTTCAGGGCCTGGACCCGCTCCTCGCGGGGCCGAGCGGGGTCGGCCAGGACCTTCCGGAATTCGACGACCTTGGCGACGACGTGCTCGCTGGCCGGGTCGAACTTGGGGTCATATTTCGCCTCGCCGATCGGCACATTGACATAGTGCCAGGGGCCGGTCTCGGGATGATCCCGGCGATAATCGTCGGCCCAGGTCGAGATGTCGGCCAGGGATTCCCCCGGGGCGAGGAGCCCCCGGACCGCCGCCAGGGCCGCCGGGGTCAACCGACCTTCGGCGATCTTCCCGGCCATCCGATGCCCCAGCCTCCCCCAGCCCCAGGCCGGTCCCACCATGACCGAAGCCACCAGCGCCGCCACCAGACCCGCCCGAAAGAATTGGATTCGACCGATCTGAAACATCCGACTACTCCCGGTTGCCGCCCGTTGCCTCGCCGGTCGCCCGGCGGTCATGGCCACCGGCCCAGGATAGACGCGCCCCTCGCCGCTTTGCTACTGTGAACCCACGGAGGTGCACGAACCGACCCTCCTCGCGTCGTCGCCTTGACCTGTTTTTCGAATCCGCCAGGAATGCAAAGTAATGGCAGGCGTTGAGCCCTATGCCCCGTGTCCGTGTGGCAGCGGTCAGAAGTTCAAGTGGTGCTGCCACAAGGTGGAGTCGTTCGCCGACAAGGCGCAGCGGCTTTTCGACGGCGGTCAGCTCGAGGCCGCCATCAAGGTCCTGGATGAAGGCCTCCGGAAGGAACCGGGTAATCCCTGGCTCCTGACCCGCAAGGCGATCATGCAGATTCGCCTGGGCGATCCCGAGCCGGCCAAGGGCACGCTCCGCGAGGTCCTCAAGAAGAACCCCAAGCATTTCGGGGCGCTGGTCCTCCTGACCCGGTGCGTCCTGGAGACCGAAGGGCCGGTCAATGGCGCGGGCATGTTCCAGGAGGTCCTCTCGGCCGTCGACGACAACGACCGACCGATGCTGGCCCCCCTGGGACGGGTGGTGGCCCTCCTCCTGGCCGAGTCCCGGCGGATTCCCGCCGCCCTCAAGCACCTCGACCTGGTGGCCAACCTGGGAGGCGACCCCGAGCAGTCGGCGGCGCAGGCCCTTCGGCAGCTCGAAGCCACGCCCGGGGCCTCCCCCTGGGTCAAGGATCGGCTGAGGCTGGCGGGGCCTCCCGAACAACTCGACGATCGGGGCTTCAGCCAGTTCGAGAAGGCGCGCCTCCTGGCCGCGCAAGGGCACTGGGCCCCGGCCGCCGCGATCTTCGACGCGCTGGCGGCCCACGACCCCGGCGGGGAGGCCGACTACAACCTCGGGCTCTGCCGACTCTGGCTCGGGGACGAGACGGGGGCCGTCGGCCCGCTCCGTCGACGCTCTCGCAAGCTCGCCCCCTCGACCGAGGCGGTCGACCTCGAGGTCCTCTGCCAGCAGATCGAGCCGATCCACCCCGACGACCGGGTCGAGCACGTCCAGCTGATCTGGCCCCTCCGGAATCGCGACGCCCTGCTGACCGCCCTCCGATCCAAGGACGATATCTTCGACGACGGCCAGGCCCCGATCGACCCCGGCGACGACGAGTCGCCGCTGACCGATAACTTCGTCATCCTCGACAAGCCGAGGATCGACAAGCACGACGGCCGAGGGCTGACCCCCGACCAGATCCCCCGGATCCTGGGGCGGATCGCCGTCGGGCAGGAGATCGTCGCGCTGGAGACGTATGACGACGGCCGGGTCGATGAGCTGGGGGATCGCTTCACCGCCCTGGCCGGGACTGCGATCGCCCCAGCCCACCCTCGCACCAAGGTCCTCGACGAGGATGCCCGGTCGAACCTGGCCCTGGTCTGGGAATGGCTCTACCCCGCCGGGCTCGAACCGGCCGAGGCGGAGCGGCTCGACCACGAGCAGCGGATCCGGATGCTCCGCGATGTCTGGCCGGTCACCCCGATGCCCTACCTGGGCTTCCGGACCCCCGAGCGGGCCGCCCGCGATGGCGGGGCTGAGATTCCGCTCCGGGCCGCCCTGTGCCAGTACGAGCAGGATAGCGACCCGGATCAGGACGGGCCCGCCTTCGCCAATCTCCGGACCCGCTTGAACCTGAAGCCCGAGCCGGCCATCGACCCGGCCACGGTCGAAATCGAATCCCTTCCGCTAGCCCGGCTCGCATCCGTCTCCGCCGAGAAGCTCGACGACGATCGACTGGTGACGTACTACCGACGGGCTCGCCGGTCGATGATGAACCGGGCCATGGAAGCCGCCGCGCTGGCCATCGTGTCCCGGCCGTCGCTGTTCGAACAAGGCAAAATCGACCCGGTCTCGGTCCACTCCGACCTCGCCAGCCTGACCGCCAGCCGAGGCGACATGGCCACGGCTCGCGACTGGCTCACCAAGGGGCGACAGGCCGACTCGCCCGCCCGCCGGGGGCCGAACGCCCCGCTCTGGGACATGATCGAGGTCCGCCTGAGGGCCCGCTCCGAGAGCCCCGAGTCCTGGGTTCCCGAGCTGGCCATCGTCCTGGAGCGCTATCCCAGCGACCCGTCGGCCAATCAGATCATCCTGATGAACCTCGTGGAGATGGGCCTGGTCCGGATGAGCCCGAACCCCGACAACCCCGAGGATATCCTCCTCGACAGTCGCCCCTTGCAATCCGTGCTCGCCGAGTACGGCCCGAGGGTCACCACCGCTTCCGGCCGACTAGGGGTCTCCGCCACCAAGCCCGAGGTCTGGACCCCCGGTGGCCCGGCCTCCGGATCGGGCGGTGGCGGCCTCTGGACTCCCGGCTCGGGCGGCGGCAACCCACCCTCGGGCGACAAGCCCAAGCTGATCATCCCGGGACGCTGAGAGGATTTCCGGGAAGATGGAATTTCAGGAAGACGGGGTAAGCACGGTCGACTCGATGAACCGGACCGCGTTGCCGACCCCGTCTTCCTCGCACAATGAGTGTCTCAGCGATTCCGCGTCCTGTCGAATCCGATGGTCGGTCGTCGCGATCTGAATGGCCTCGGCCAGTCGCTCGGCCGAGAGCGAATGTCGGGGGATCGGCGAAGGGCCGACCCCGCGCCGAGAGACCACCCGGCCCCAGAACGGCTGGTCGGCGAAGTGCGGGCAGACGACCGTCGGCCTCCCGGCCTGGAGGCCGGCGAAGGTCGTCCCCGCCCCTCCGTGATGGACGACCGCCGCCATCCGGGGAAAGAGCCAGTCATGCGGGATCGATTCGATCCCGAGGATCGAATCCGGGAGGTCGTCCAGCGACAGGCCGCCCCATCCCGAGGCCAGGACGCCCCGACATCCCGCACGCTCGAGCGCCTCGACGACGAGCCTGGTCCCCGCCTCGGGGTCCGATCCCGTCATGCTGCCGAACCCCACATAAACCGGGGCCGGGCCTGCCTGGAGGAAGCGGAGCAGCCGATCGGGCGGTTCCCACACGTCGGGTCGAGCCAGGTCCCAGGAACCGGTCAGGGCCACCGAAGGCCCCCAGTCGTCCGGCCTGGGGATGAGCTGCGAGCTGTAAGCGTAAAGAACCGGCAGTGATGCCGAGCCGGGAGCGATGGTTCGCTTCCGAGGGGGAAGGCCCAGTGCGTCCCGACGCCATCGATCGATCAGCTTTCGGAACGGGATCAGGCCCAGTTGGTTGAGTGAATAAGTGAGCCGGTTGACGACTCCTCCCAGGTTTCGAACCGGGAGTAGCGGGTGGGGAAAGGCCCGGGTCGGCACGAGCATCGGCATCGGCAGGGCGACGAAGGCCGGGATGCCCAGCTTCTCGGCGATGTCGGGGGCTCCCACGATCTTGGGATGGAAGACGATCGCCTCGGCCCCCTCGGCCGCCGCCCAGGAATCGTCGAGGATCCGGCGGAACGTCGGGAGGATCGACGATTTCAGGGTCGCCAGGGCCTTTCCCGACTTTCCCTCGATCGCCGCCTTCCCCGCCTCGGATCGGGCCATCGCCGAGAAGTCGGCCCGGATCGGGAAATAGTCGACGCCTCGCCCTTCGACGAACTCGCGAAAGTCGGTCCCGGTCGCCAGCTTGACCTGATGCCCGGCCTCCGTGAGGCCCAGCGCCAGCGCGACGAAGGGCTGGACGTCGCCCCGCGAACCCAGGCCGAGTATGAGAATCTTCATCGGATCGATAGTCCTCAATTCGAGGGCAACCCATTCGGCGACCGATCTCGAACGCCCATGGTCGGTTCGGTTCTCTCACGTTCGGCCTCCCAAGAAAAGGGCGAGTCGGCCGTCGACAAGTTTGGGGAGAGATCCTACTAGGCTTCGGGAACCGAGCGGCCTGGCCCTCCGTCTAATCGGCGCGGGTCTCGAAGATCGAATCGACATCTTCGGAACTTTTAAGGGAGGGAACGACATGAAGCCTCGCAGACTCGGAATGCTGGCCCTGGGGCTGATGGCTGTCTTCCTGCCGGGCCGGTCGGCCCTGGCCCAGGGGTTCCTGGTCGATCGCCATTTCCACCGGGTCCCCGTCCCGGTGGCGCGGGCCTACGAGATCCGCGAAGTCTCGATCGACGCCCGGGTCCGCGATCAGGTGGCCGAGGTCCGCGTTGCCCAGACGTTCCACAACCCCGGCTCGACCGAGATCGAGGCGGAATACCTGTTCCCCCTGCCCGATGATGCGGGGGTCCAGAACCTCGTCTTGATGGTCGACGGCCGCGAGTTGCCCGGTCGGCTGCTCCCCAAGGACGAGGCCCGGAGGATCTACGAGGAGATCGTCCGGACCAAGCGCGACCCGGCGCTCCTCGAATACATGGGCCGGGGGCTGTTCCGCGCCAGCGTCTTCCCGATCCCACCGGGGGCCGATCGGCAGGTCACGCTCCGCTACACCCAGCTCTGCAAGCGCGATCGGGACGTGGTCGAGTTCGCCTATCCGCTGGGTACCCAGAAGCACTCGGCCAGGCCGATCCAGAAGCTGGCCTTGACCGTCTCGATCGAGAATCGCGACCCGATCAAGTCGGTCTACTGCCCGACTCACGACGCCTCCATCTCCCGACCGGGGGAGCGCGAGGTCAAGGCGACCCTCGAACGTCGGGACGTCCTGCCGACCGAGGACTTCCGGCTGGTGTACACCCTGGCCGAAGGGGCGCTCGGGGCGACGGTCCTGAGCTACCAACCGAATGAGTCGGAGGATGGTTATTTCCTCCTGCTGGCCAGCCCGAGGGTCAAGCCGGTCGACTCCAAGCCGCTGCCCAAGACCGTCGTGTTCGTGATCGATCGTTCGGGCTCGATGGCCGGCAAGAAGCTGGAGCAGGCCCGGGCCGCGCTCCAGTCGGTCCTGAATAATCTGCGGGACGACGACACCTTCAACATCATCGCCTATGACGACCGGGTCGAGGCCTTCAAGCCCGAGCTTCAGCGTTACTCGTCGAGCACCCGGGCCGAGGCCGAGAAGTTCGTCGCCAACATCCGCGAGGGGGGTTCGACCAACATCGACGGGGCGCTCAAGGCCTCGCTGACGATGATCCCCGACGACTCCAGGCCCGGCTACGTGATCTTCCTGACCGACGGCCTCCCCACGGCGGGCGAGACCAGCGAGCTGAAGATCGCCGAGAACGGGAAGGCGAGCAACAAGTCGCACGCCCGGATCTTCGCCTTCGGCGTCGGCTTCGACGTGAATGCCCGCCTGCTCGACCGCTTGAGCGGGGGGAACGGGGGGACCAGCGAGTATGTACGGCCCGACGAGGATATCGAGGCCCATGTGGGGGCGTTCTACTCGAAGATCACTCGACCGGCCCTCGCCTCGATCGCGGTCGAGTTCACCGGGACCGACGTGAACCGGACCTACCCGCGTGACATTCCCGATCTGTTCGAGGGCGGTCAGCTCGTCTGGGTCGGCCGCTATCGGAAATCGGGCCCGTCCACGGTCCGGCTCTCGGGCAAGGTGGGCGCGGACCGACAGTCGTTCGAGTTCCCCACCGAGCTGGCCGGGCCGAGATCCAGCACGGGTTACGACTTCGTCGAGAAGCTCTGGGCGGTCCGCCGGGTCGGGTTCATCATCGATCAGATCGACCTGAATGGTCCGAACAAGGAGCTGACCGACGAGCTGGTGGCCCTGAGCACCAAGTACGGCCTGCTCACCCCGTACACCTCGTTCCTGGCCGACGAACGGGTCAATCTGCACGCCTCGGCCGAAAATAACCGGAGGGCCACGCTGAGCCTCGACGCGCTCCAGGTCGTCCAGGGCCAGGCGGGGACCTCGCAGCGGGCGATGAAGCAGCTCTACAACAAGGCCGAGAGCTTCGAGGAGGCGAAATATGCCTACTCCGCCGTACCGGCGTCACCAGGGAGCGCGGGCGGGATGCCGGCCCTGGGACGAGGGATGGCGGGGATGATGGGCGGGATCGGTGGCCGCTCCGCGGGTGGAGCGATGCCGGGGATGATGGGGCCCGGCTCGGCGCCGGCACAGCCCGCCCAGAACGTCCGGAACCTCGGCGCCAAGACCTTCTATCGGAAGTCCGATCGATGGGTCGACGCGGAGGTGAAGCCCGAGGAGGACGAAAAGGCCATCGTCCTCGAACAGTTCAGCGAGGAGTTCTTCAAGGTCGTCCGAAACCAGTCGCCCGCGCAGAATCAGTACTTCACCTTCGAAGAGCCCGTGACCGTCGCCATCGAGGGGCGCGTCTACCGGATCGATCCACCCCGGTCGAAGTGAGGCTCGCGTCTTCCCTCTCGGGTTCGGTCTTGCGTCCCGCCCGGCCGGGCGATCGAATAGACGGAGTTGACGTCCGGCCGGACGCGATCGGATCGGGCCCCGAGGGTCGACGTTCTTGAAGAACCCGCTCGAACGCGTGAGCTGCGCCCGACTTCCCGCCGAGTCGCTCGCGGCCCTGGCCGGGCTCCGGCGATCAGGCGGGATCTCGGTCATCTCACGGGACGATCAGACCTGGGTCTTCTGGGAGGAAGGGGACGATGGCGTCCTCCGCGCAATCCTGCCGGTCCCCGGGGTCGAACTTTTCGAACGCCGGGGTGAATCCTGGCATCGCGTGGGGCATCGCCTGCCAAGCTTCGAGGTGCCACCGGATGGCGAGCCGGTGGCGCTGGCCCGGGCGGTCCTCCCCGAACTGTTCTCGGCCGAATTTCCCGGCGGCGACCCTCCTCGACCGATCCGGATGAATCTGGTCCGGGATAGCCGGGCTCGCCCGACTTCGGCGGCACTCTGCCCGCTGCTTGAGCTCGTTCGATGGGCCGACCTGGCGACCTCGGCCGAACTGGGGTCGATCCAGGGGGCGATCTCGGGCGACTTCGCGCTGCTCGTGGGACGCTCGCTCCCCCACCTGGCGGGGGTCGAACGATACTGGGGTCGGCAAGTCCTGGTGCCGATCGGTCATGAGCCGAGGCCCAATCTCCCGGAGTCGTCGCTCTTCGATGCGCTCGGGGGCACCGAGGATGTGATCCTCCGGCTGGTCCCGGAGGCCGAGGGGACTGCCGTCGAGGCGATCCCGACCGCGGCCTTCGGCAAGCTCACCCGGGCAGGGGTCCGGCTGGCCCTGTCGGGAGAGCGTCGTTGATGTATTACCAGATCCGGGACTACCTCACGATCGAGGACGATTACGAGGCGAACCGTTACTCGCTCAGCTGGTCGACGACCGGCGATGCGGTCGAACGGCCCGACGGGTCGACCTTCGCGTTCGCCGCCGAGATCGGGCTGTTCCTCGAAGGGTATGCCCTGATCGGTCCTCCGATCCACTTCTCATATATTCTGTATCTCTTGCAGCGATTCGACTCTCGCCTGGCCGAGCCCGAACAGCCGGGGGATGCGCATGGGATTCCCGGACCCGAGCTGATCCGGAAATCGGACGCCCTGGCCATCGCGTTCCGCGAGACGGGGCGTCGGCATCGGAACGCCGGGGCCCTCTGCGCCTATCTGTGTCGGGAAATCCCCGTCGAGCCCGATCCCCCGGATATGGCGAAGCTTTGCTTTCGCCTCTCGAACCCGGCGATGATGGCCCAGTTGGCCATGGACCTGGGGACGGCCAAGCGTTGGGACGGCATGCCGCATCCTCCACCGCTCGGGGCGCTCGATTTCGAGCTGCATTTCCTCAATGCGTTGAAGCAGCTCTCGCCCTCCGACATCGAAGCCTGGCTGCGACATGGCGATTCGGCGAAGCCCGATCCGGGCGAGCGGGTGGCGACGACGATCGAGGCCCTTCGGCCACCATCGCTGGAGGGCGTGCTGGCAACGCTGGCCGGACGCGAGAGGCTGGCCAATGCCGTGCCGATGGTGGCCCAGCTCGTCGGGGCGTTGACCCTCCCCCCTCGCCGCCTGGCCCACCGGGCCTTGCCGACCGGCGGCTATGCCGACATCGGGACCCGAGGTCGCCCCGAGCAGATCCTGCCCAGCCAGTTCGCCATCGACGACATCGAGTTTCTCCGCCGGTTCGCCGAGAACGAGCTGCTGTACTTCCATCGAGAGGAGCCACACGCGACCTTGACCGAGGAACTGGTCCTCCTGATGGATCAGGGAGTCCGGACCTGGGGGCGGGTCCGACACGCCCTCTCGGCGTCGGCCCTGGCCCTCGGACGGCTTGCCGCTCGCCGAGGGCTGCCCCTCCTCGTCGGCTCGACCGGCTCGGAAGGGCGATTGCTCGACCCGCTCCGGGCCGACCCCGACGCCCTCGGGGCTTTCTGGGAGGCCACCGACCTCACGCCCGGCCCCGGCCCGGCGCTCGGGGAGATCCTGAAAACCGGGCCGGGAGTGACCCGCGACGTCGTGGTCCTGACCCATCCCCGGAATGCGGCCTCGGCGGAATTCTCGGCCGAGGCCCGACAGGCCCCTCCCGGGACTCGGGTCTTCTCCGTCTCGATCGACCAGGTCGGGGCCGTGGAGTTCCGCGAGTGGAGGCCCGGCGGTCCGGTGAAGGTGGGCGACTTCCGGGTGGATTACACCCCGCCGAGGGTCTCCCCAGAACCCGGAAACGGCCCGGAGATCGTCGATCCCCTGGGCTGGCGGGGGGATGTCGAGCCGGTTGGCTACCCGTTCCGCCTGGGCGTGGTCCACCGGATCGACCGGCCCTTGTTCGATTTCGACTACTCAGCCCGCTGGCTCCTGCTCTGCACCCACCGGGGGATTCTGCACGTCTGGAAGGTGGACGGATCTCGGACCGAGGTCTTACCTCGGGGGATGTTCGACGGCGAGGTCCTGGAGCAGGTGGATGTCGTCCTCGGCGTGGCGGATGGCTTCGTCGTCGGCGGTCGGGTCGGCAAGATGCTGGTGGCGATGCACTATGACCTCGCCGCGAGGTTGGGTAAGGCCCACGTCCTGGGCCCTATCCTGGAAGGTCGCTGGGAATGGTTCTATAGCAGGCCGTCCCACACGGTGGTCGCCCGGGGACGGTCGTACAGCCGAGCCGTTGACCTCTCGACCGGCGAGCATGCCTTCTCGAAGGAGGGGAAGACGCGGCCCTCGCCCCGGGCGATCCGGGCCTTCGAGATGGCCGCCAACCACTCGCTCCCGCCGCCCGCGCTGGCGATCGTGGACGAGGCCTCGCCGGCCCCGGATCGAGGCCGGTCGATCCGGCTGGACCGCCAGACCGGCGAGGTCCGACTCTCGGGCGAATCGGTCCCGTGGTCCGATTTCGTTCCTTTGGCCGATGGCCGTCCCGCTCTGGCCGGATGCTGGATCGACCAGGCCCAGCTCCGAGGGAACGTCCTGGCCCTGCTCGTCTCGGGGCCGATTCGGGGATCGCAGGGGTTGCTGCTCCGGCTCTTCACCCATCCCGCCGGGGTCCCCTCCCATGTCTTGCACCCGATCTCCAGCGATGCCCACGGCTTCATCCTCTCCGAGGATGGTCGGCTGATCGCCCGGCGTCTCGGGGAGCGTCAGATCGAGGTCCGGGAGATTACCGGGGCGTTGCAGCCCGTCCTGGTGACCGCCAAGGGCAAGACCCACTCCGATCTCAAGCTGACACTGGGGCGATACGGGATGGTGGTCAAGGCCGGCAAGCACGCCAACCTGATCCGATGGGATCGGGGCCGGCTGGACGTCTCGACCATCGCCGAAGGTTCGACCCGGAGCGAGTTCGAGGTGATCCCCTGGGCGATCGACCGTCCGGCGAGCCGGTCCACCCCTCGGCCCGGACTCCTGAGCTATGACCCTCGACGATTCCTGGCCTGCGCACGGGCCGAGCTGACCGCCGTGGTCGACTCGACCGGCCAGGTCTCGCTCTTCGATCGCAACGACCGACTCCTGGCGATGTTCGTCGCGTTCCGGAGCCAGGTGGCCGCCTGGATGCCCGACGGGACCCGATTCGGCCCCAGCCACGGTCCCTCGGCGCTGGTCGAAGGCCCGACTACCCCCGACGCCGCCGAGCGGATCGGTCAGGTCCTCAGGGCGGCCTCCGACGCGAACTTTGACCTTGCGAATTCGTTACCAGGAAGCGGTTCGTCCTGAGCACCTTCCCGGAGACTTCCCGCAGGGCAGGGCTTGCCCTGGTGGTAATGTCCCCGCCGGTAGTGCGAGCCTCGCCCGACAAAGCGAGGCCCAGGAAGCCCTCGTCAGCCCCCCTCGCCCGCCTTCCACCAGCGAATCCGGAAGGCGAGGTAGGTGGCCCCGTACAGGATCACCGCCAGGATCGGATAGAGCAGGAGGAACACCGCCCAGACCGGCAGGCCGAGGCCGGGGATCAGCGTGACCTTCATGGCCTGCTCGGCCGCGAGGGCATCTCCGGCCGAGATCACGGAGAGCTGGCTCGGCTTCATCGGGATGCTGAACGCGGCCGAATAAGGGCTGGTGATCGTCAGGGCCTCGATCTTCTCGTAGGACATCGCCCCGAAGCCTTCGAGATACTTCCGGACCCCGACCGGGCCCACGAACAGGATCAGCAGGACCATGTACGTGACCACCATGGCCACCGACGTCTTGCGCGAGAGGGCCGAGCAGAGCAGGCCGATGGTCGAGGTCGCCAGGCAGGTCGTCGCGATGATCAGGAGGAAGACGCCGAGCGTCCAGACTCGGTCGCGAAGCTCGGGGATCAACAGGTAGGCCAGCAGGAGTTGTTCGGTCAGCAGGAAGGTCAGGACCGTCGAGACCCGGAGAGCCGCCAGGAGCTTGGCGAAGACGATCTTGCCGGGCGTCAGCAGGGTCGTCAGCAGGAGCTGGAGCGTCTGACGCTCGCGCTCCTGGGTGATGCTCCCGGCCGAGAAGACCGGCCCGACCAATAAGTTGAACGTGATCACATAAGAGACGTAATATCCGGCGTTCTCCGGCTTCAGGAACAGCAGGAAGGCCATCAGGGGGATCGACAGGAGCATGCTCACCTGGATCACCACCCGGAGCATCAAGGTCCCCTGGCTGAAGATCTCCGAGCGGAGTTCCTTGTCGAGGACCGGGTTGGTCCCGTCGGGCATCAGGTCGGTCCGCTTGGCCGGGGCGAACAGCTTGTCGGGGAAGAGGTCGCGGTCGATGACGACGCCGATGGCGTACTTCATCTCCTGCTCCTCGTCGACCACTTCCTTTCCCTCGCTCCCCACGTCGGGCGGCCGGAGCAACCGACGATTGACCAGCAGGATCACCACCGACCAGATCGTCAGGCACCAGGGGGGGAGCACCGCGATCGAGACGAAGTCGCGGAGGACCACCTCGCGGGTCTGGGTCAGGACGACGCAGATCACCGCCAGCGGGAGGATCACCAGGTAGCTGACCACCAGCGCCGAGCTGGTCCTGTTGAAGTAGCTGGAACAGGCCAGGCTCAACAGCCCGAACGTCCCCGCCGCCAGGATCAGGATCAGGTACGCCCGCGCGATCTCCGAGAGCAAAATCCCGCCCAAAAGGAAGCAAATGATGACCAGCGGCAAACTGGAAAGGATCAGCAAGACCAGATACGTCAGAGAGCTGAGCAGCTTGCCCACCAGGATGCTCGTCGGGTGGAGCGGGCTGGCCAGGAGCATCTCGTAAGTCTTCCGCTCCTTCTCCCCGGTGATGCTGCCCGCCGCGAAGCTGGGAGCCACCAGCGCGACCAGGAAGAACTGGCCGAGGAAGAACATGTTGAACAATCGCTGGGCCAGGTCGGCGCTGACCAGCTTCCCCTCGTTCGGCCAGGCGAAGTAGACCACCACGCCCAGGAATGTCACATAAAGGAACTGAAGCGTGAACGCCCGGTTCGACCGGAGGTTCACCAGCAGTTCGCGGATCAGGACGGGATTATCGCGGAAGATCATGGGATTCGCCGAATCGAAGGAAGAGCGTCTTGTAGGGCAGGGCTAGCCCTGCCATCGCAATCGACCCGGCAGGGCTAGCCCTGCCCTACGGGTCATGGGCTAATTCACGATCCCCTTGGTGATCATCATGAACACTTCTTCGAGGCTCAGTTCCTCCTCGGCGAATGAGTGGACTCCGATCCCGCTGGTCATCAGTCGGCCGAGGAGTCTGGCGAGATCCTCTTCCTGGCCGTGGAATTCGGCGGTGATGGTGTGGTCGTAGGTCTCGACCGTCTTCACGCCCGACTCGTCGCGGAGGAGCGCGACGGCGTGGTCGGTGGTCTCGTCGAGGACCCGGACCTTGAGGACCCGGTGGGCCCGGAGCTGCCGGGTGATGTCCTGGATGCTGCCGGCGGCCAGGAGCTTGCCCCGCTCGATGATCCCGATCGAGGTGCAGAAGTCGGCCAGCTCGGAGAGGATGTGGCTGGAGACGAGGATCGTCTTGCCCATCCCCCGAAGCTCGGTCAACAGCGCCTTCATTTCGAGCCGGGCTCGCGGGTCGAGGCCCGAGGCGGGCTCGTCGAGGATCAAAACGGGCGGGTCGTGGACCAGCGTCTTGGCCAGGCAGAGCCGCTGCTTCATCCCCTTGGAGAGGCCGTTGACGTAATCGTCGCGCTTGTGGGTCAGGTCCAGGAGTTCGAGGACCTGGCCGATGATCTTCTTCCGGTAGGCACGGGGGATCTCGTAGGCCACGGCGAAGAAGTCGAGGAACTCCCAGACCTTCATGCCGTCGTAGACGCCGAAGTCGTCGGGCATGAATCCGATGACCTTGCGGACGGCCATCGGGTCATCGACGACCGAGTGGCCCCCGACGAACCCCTCGCCCGAGGTGGGGCGGAGAAGGGTGGCGAGGAACCGGATGGTCGTGCTCTTGCCCGCGCCGTTGGGGCCGATGAAGCCGAAGACCTCCCCCTTGCCGATCGACAGGTTGAGATCGTCGACGGCCACGAACTCGCCGTACCGCTTGGTGAAGTGGCTCACCTCGATCATGGACGGGGAATCTCCGGTTCGTTCGAGTTCGGGTCGGTCGGAGGAGCTTCCGGATCTGGGTTGGATGGGACTTGCGGGACGGGAGCGGGGGCGGGAACCACGATCGTCGCACCCCCGCCCATCCCCGGCAGGCCGGGCATCCCCCGGCCGCCCCGGAACATCTGGTTCGGATCGGGCGCGGGGATCGGCGGCTCGGCCGGGGGCTTCTCCTGACCCTGGGCCAGGGCGAAGTACCGGGGCGAGGCCGGGTCGAGCAGGGGCGCGGGCCGGAGATGAGCGACGACCAGGGTGAACCCCCGGAGCCGGTCGACCGGCGGTTCGATGGTCTGGCCGGGGAGTGGCTTGCTCGCCCAGCCGATCAACCGGAGTTCCCCCACTTCCTCGGGCCGGGTGGCGATCGTCCGGCTCAGGAGGAGGTCGAGGAACGGGCCGGGCTCCAACTGGCCCACGCCGGCCGAAGTCTGAGGCTCGACCTCATCGAGCGTCCCCAGCGGCACCTTGCCCCCGGCGGGGATGGCCCCGATCGAGACGGCCTGCAGCTTATCGTCTTCGCGGCCTGGTCGCAGTTCCACGACCCAGGCATCGTTGATGTCGAGCCCGCTTTCATTGACGATCGACCGAGGGCCTTCCCCCTCCGGCGAGAGCGTGATCGTCCCGGGCAGGCTAGCCATCTGCTCGGCCCGGTAGAGGGCCAGGCTCCGGGGCTGGACCTGGAACCCGGTCAGGGCCGGGAACGGCAGGCTCTGGAAGCTCGACTGGGCCGCCTCCTCGCCGCGGAGCGCGCGGCCGGTCGAGAGCGGGAGCGCCAGCGCCGTCGGGTCGTTGGGGTAGGAGATCGAGAACTGGACGCGGCCGGTCGAGTAGACCGAGCCGAATCGGCTGAGATGGCCCCTCGGGTAATCGCCGTGGGTTTCAAGGAGGTCGATCTCATCGGACGAGGAGTCATAACCCACGTCGTAGGCGGCGGCCCGCTCGACCCCGATGGCGAAGGCCAGCGAGATCAACGGGACCACCACCCAGGCCCACTCGCGTCGGCCGATCAGGTAGCGGCAGACCAGATAGTTGAGCGGGACCAGCGCGAGGATATAGGCCAGGATCACCTTCAGGACGAACGCCCGGCCGGGGATCTCGATGCCCGAGGCTTGCTCCAGCTTCTCCCGGCTCAGCATGGGCAGGGCCGAGGTGTCGATCCACTCGCCGACGGGGACCTCGTACTCGGTCTGTCCGTTGGGAGGGGGCGTGTAGAACGGGCTGGGCGGGGTGGTGGCGGTTTGCCCTTCATCCTCGACGACCTTGCGAGCCGGCGCCCCCAGGTCTCGCGAGAGGTAGCGGACCCCGGTCAGGTCGGGCCCTTGCAGGAAGCCATACCGGGGGGGTAGGAACTCGCCCACGGCGTTTCGCTGCATCGCCTGGGCCACCGGCTCCTCGGGCCTCCGGAGGACGACCCGGCGGACCAGGGTATCGTAGCCGGGCCAGCCGAGGAGGTCGGGATCGGTCAGGCCGACCGCAAGCATCAGGACCCGGCCCCGGCCCACGCGCCACTCCACGCCCAGGGGAGGGTCTTCGGGGCCACCCAGGGGGATCTCGGTGGCTCCCGGTTTGGCCTTCAGGGCGGCGATGAACAGGGGCTTCTTCTCCGTGGAAGGAATCGGGGCGGGATCGCGATAGCGTCGGCCCACGAGCTTCCAGCCTTCCAGCCAGTCGATGTTCGAGGCGATCGGGTCGTCCGGGTCGTGGTCGGCCGTCGGGGGCGGATAGGCATTGCTGAGCGCCTTGAGATCGGCCCCCGACCGCATCACGTTCTCGCCGGAGGGCTCGGCCGGCAGGTAGGGGGCCAGGAAGCTCTCGCGGAGCGGGGCGAAGCTCGGGCCGGCACCCCCGACGATAACGAGCTGGCCGCCCCAGTGGAGCCAGTCGAGCATCGCTTGCTGCTGGCCCACGCCCAGCAGTTCGGGCGAGAGGCCGTCCCAGATCACGTGGCTGATCGCCGACCAGGTCAGAGGATGGGCGGAGAGATACGGCTTGTCGGGCTCCAGCGGCAGGACCATCCGATAATACCGCTGCTTCTCCAGCAGGAGCGGGTCATCGCGACGGGCCACCGACGGCAACGAGGCATGGAACTGCGACCATCGGGCGTATGGGTCATTCGGGTCCTTCGAGAGGACCACGACCATCTGCTGGTGGGGTTCGAGGGTCCGGAGCGAGGCGGGCCATTCGATGTCCTCGCGGATCGCCTCGGGCCGGACCAGCTGGATCCCCAGTTCCTTGGGGATGAGGGGGAGGAAGATCGGCAGGGTTAGCCGCACCCGCTGCCCTTTGATCAGCCGGGCGTCGCGGCGATAGAACATCTCGTGGGGCTGGTCGGCCAGCCCGACCGGACGGGTCACCAGCGACCCCTCGTAGTCGTCGTGATTGGCCCGCATCTCCAGCGCCGCCATCGCCCAGTGATTCGCCTTCAGGTAGGGCAAGATGTCGTTGGGGAGGATTTGCGACCGGAAGACCTCGATCGGCGCGCGAAGCTTGTCCTTCTTCAGCTCTTCGAGCTTCTCCGGGTCGGTCAGGATCTTGCTGAGCGGGTCGGTCGCATCCCCCTGGCCCAGCGCCGCGGAGGTCGGCACCAGGATCGCGACGGCAAACATCAGGGCAAATGCTCTGATGCGGGACGGGAGGCCGGGTTGATTCACGTCGAAGACCCTCTGAGGACCCGGTCGGCGGGGAACGGGCGTCGGGCGACGAGCTGGGGCGATCGCTCCATCGAGATCAGTCTAACCCGCCCGGCCGGATCGAAGGAAGTCCCGACTCCCCGCGAATCCGAAAGAATTGGTCGAACGGTGGGCCGCAACCTGTCGGCTCGACTGGCTCGCCCTCTATGTATGGCCGAGATCATCGTACTATTGCAACGACAATTATCTTGATTGATGATGGTGGCGTGCGGGGTCGTTGCCGAACCTGGGTCGTTCGGGGTCGAGGAGGCCGGATGGCGCGCCGTCGAAGGGTGGCACTGATCGTCGAGACTTCCAGCGCCTATGGCCGGCGGATCCTCCGGGGGATCCGCCGCTATGTCCACACCCATCAGTCGTGGTCGATTTTCCTGGAGCAGCGGTCGTTGACCAGCCGCCCTCCTCAATGGCTGGAGGACTGGGACGGCGATGGGATCATCTCCCGGAGCACGACCCGGCCGCTGGTCGAGGCCGTCAGCCGGTCGAGGACACCCCTGGTCGACCTGACCGACCGCTACGGGCCGTCCGTCTTCCCCCAGGTCTGGTCGGACGACCGGGCCATCGCCGAGCTGGGCTTCGAGCATCTGGCCGAGCGCGGATTCCGCCGGTTCGCCTTCTGCGGGTTCGCCCGCGAGTCGTGGTCGACTCGCCGCCAGGAGGAGTTCGTCGCGGCCGTGACGCGGCACGGCGAGAACTGCCGGACTTACGAATCCCACTGGTTCGGCAAGGACGCGGACCCCTGGGAGGACGAACAGAAGCGGATGATGGCCTGGCTGGGCGAACTCCCCCGGCCGATCGGGATCATGGTCTGCAACGACTTCCGGGGCCAGCACGTCCTGGACGCCTGCAGCCGGATGGGCCTGGCGGTGCCCGAGGAAGTGGCCGTCATCGGGGTCGATGATGAGGAGGAGATCTGCGAGCTTTGCGACCCGCCGCTCACCAGCATCGTCCCGAATGCCGAGCTGGTCGGATACCGAGGCGCCGAGCTCCTCGATCGCCTGATGTCCGGCGGCGAGGCCGAGTCGCCCCTGCAAATCATCGCGCCGCTGGGCGTGACCAGCCGCCAGTCGACCGACGTCCTGGCCATCGACGACCCCGAGGTCGCCGCGGCGGTCCGCTACATCCGCGAGCATGCCTGCCGGGGGGCGGTCGTCGAGGACATCCTGGAGCACGTCCCGATCTCGCGGAGCATCCTCGAGCGCAGATTCCGCAAGGTCCTCGACTGCTCGCCCCAGGGGATGATCCGCCGGACCCAGCTCAAGCGGGTCAAGCAACTCCTCATCGACACCGACCTCCCCTTGCTCAAGATCAGCGAGCTGGCGGGATTCAAGCATCACGAGCACATGTGCACGGTCTTCAAGCGCGAGGTCGGCGAATCGCCCGGCGTCTATCGTCGGAAGGCGCAGAAGTGACGGCACGATCCCCGATGGATGGCCGATGATCGGGGCCGGACCCGTCATGGGGCGGGTCCGGCCCTTCGATCGACCGTCAGATTCTTGACCGCGGATCAGGCCCGAGGGCTCAGCCGGCCAGCCAGGGCGGGACGGCCCCGGCCTCGGGCAGCGCGATCAGGCTGACGCTGAGGATGTCGGGGTGGGCCTTCACCTCGTCGAGGGCCTCCTGCGAGGGGACGGCATCGAGGTTCACCACCCCGATGGCGTGGCCCCCGGGCTTCTCTCGGCCGACGTTCATCTGGGCGATGTTCACCCCGTGGCGGCCGAAGGTGGTCCCGATGAAGCCGATCAGGCCGGGCCGGTCGTTGTGGGTGAAGATCAGGAGATGGCCGTCGAGGTGGGCATCGAGCCGGTAAGGCCCGATCCGCACCAGGCGGACGAATTCCTTGCCGAAGAGGGTCCCGGCCGCGACGTAGGTCTTCTCGTCGGTGGTGACCTCGGCCTGGATCAGGGTGCCGAAGTCGCCGGGATCGCTGGAGATCTCCTCGACGATCGAGATGCCCCGCTCCTTGGCGAGGATCTCGGCATTGACCAGGTTAACCGGCTCGTCGAGCGCGGCCTCCATCCAGCCGGCGGCGAAGCTGGCGGTGATCAGCCTGGTGTTCTTGCCGGCCACCTCGCCCCGATAGCGGAGCGTGGCCTGCTTGACCGAGCCCCGATCCATCTGGGCGTGGAGCATGCCCAGGCGTCGGCTGAGGTCGAGGTAGAGCCGGATCTCGTCCAGCTCGGCCTTCTCCAGCGAGGGCATGTTCACGGCGAAACGGACCCGGCCGGTCGAGAAGAAGTCGACCAGGAGCCGCGAGGCCTCCAGCGCCACGTTGAGCTGGGCCTCCTCGGTCGAGGCGGCCAGGTGGGGCGTGACCAGGACCTTGGGGTGCATCACCAGCGGGAGCCCCGCGGGCGGGGGCTCGGGCTCGAAGACATCCACCGCCGCTCCCGCGACATGCCCCTTGTCCAGGGCCTCGATCAGCGCGGCCTCGTCGATCAGGCCCCCTCGGGCGCAGTTGATCAGGCGGACGCCCGGCTTCATCTTGGCCAGCTCGTCGGCACCGATCAGGTTCCGGGTCTCGGCCGAGAGCGGGGTGTGAATCGTGATGTAATCACACCGGCCCCAGAGGTCGTCGAGCCGGGCGACCGACTCGACCCCGAGGGTGAGGGCCTTCTCGGCCGAGAGGAAGGGATCGTAGCCGACCACCTTCATGTCGAAGCCCAGGGCTCGCTTGGCAACGGCCAGGCCCACGCGACCCAGGCCGACCACGCCCAAGGTCTTCCCTTCGACCTGAGTCCCGGTGTACTTGCTCCGGTCCCATCGGCCGGCCTTGAGGCTCTCGCAGGCCGGGGCGACGTTCCGCGAGAGGGCCAGCAGCAGGGCCATCGTGTGCTCGGCGGTCGAGATGGTGTTCCCGCCGGGCGTGTTCATCACGACGATCCCCTGGCGGGTCGCCGAGGCCGCGTCGATGTTGTCCACGCCGGCCCCGGCCCGGACGATCGCCTTCAGGCGGGGCTGATCCTTGAGGACTTCGGCCGTCAGCTGCGTCCCCGACCGGATCACGATCCCGTCGGCCTCGGCCAGGGCCGCGCGGAGCGCGGGGATGTCGGTCGCGATCTTGGTGTTGACCACCACTTCCAGCCCCGAATCCGCCCGGAGCAAGGCCAGCCCTTCCTCGGGCAGTTTGTCCGTCACCAACACGCGATGCGCCACGATGCAAGGCTCCTAAAAAAATGGCCGTCGACTCATCCCAGAATCAGGATAGTTCGGCGGCCGGGAGGGCTCGACCCATCAAGACCCACTGGGCGGCCGAGACGGCCGCGCCAGGTTCGATATCCCGGCCCAGGTCATCCAGGACCATCTCCAGCGCGGCCAGGCCGGCCACCACGTCCAGCTCGTCCATGTAACCCAGGTGCCCGATCCGGAGGATCTGCCCCTTCAGCTTGTCCTGGCCGCCGATGGTGGCGATCCCGAACCGTTCGGCCAGGCCCGATCGGATCGCGGAGTCGTCCAGACCTTCGGGGATCCGGAAGACCGTCATCCCCTCGGCGGGGCTGGCGCTGAAGAGTTCCAGGCCCAGGGCCTCGACGCCCGCCCGGCAGGCCTCGCTCATCCGCCGGTGGCGGTCCCAGACGTTCTCGATCCCCTCGTCCTTGATCCGCCGGAGGGCCACGCGAAGGGCCCCGATCAGGGTGTGGGCCGGGGTGTAGGGGGTCAGCGAGTCCCGGGCCGCCTTCCTCGCCGCTTTCAGGTTGAAGTAATAGCTGGGCGAGTCGAACGAGTCGATCCGCTCCCAGGCCCGGGGGCTCACCGCCACGAAGGCCAGGCCGGGCGGCATCATCAGGGCCTTCTGGGAGCCGACGCAGAGGACGTCGATCCCCCAGTCGTCGGTCCGGCATTCCATCGCCCCGACCCCCGAGATCCCATCCACGACGAACAGGGCGGGACTCTTCGACATGATCCGGCCGATGGCCTCGACCGGGTGCCCGGTCCCGGTGGAGGTCTCGCTCAGGGTCCCGAAGACGGCCGAGGCGTCGGGGTGCGCCCGGAGCGCGGTCGCGACGGTCTCGGGTTCGACCGGGCGGCCCCACTCGGTCGAGAGGACGACCGGCTCGATCCCGAAGGTCCGGCAGAGGACCCCCCATCGCGAGGCGAACCAACCGGCGTCCAGGACGATCGCCTTCCCCCCGCGAGGCACGGTGTTGACCACCGCCGCTTCCATCGAGCCCGTGCCCGAGGACGTGAGGATCAGGACGTCATTCCGGGTCTGGAAGGCGTAGCGGAGCCCCTCGACGACCTCGTCGTTCCAGGCCTTCGCCTCGCCCGACCGGTGGTGGATCACCGGGCGCGACAGCTCCAGGAGGACATCCTCCGGGACCGGGGACGGGCCCGGCGTCATCAGTCGAGGCTTCCTCATCGGCGATCGACCCCTTCCCGTCGGCCCGGCGGGGGGACCGCCGGACCGGAACGACCAGTCTAACGTCCGGGACCGATTCTTGCACCGGTTTCTGGCGGGAGGGGCCTGCCCCGTGAGCTCGATCGATCACTTTCTCCCTCCCTCTCCCCGGGGAGAGAGGGAGGAAGATCGGCGATCTGGTCCGGTGACCTCACCCGTTCTTCTTGGCGAAATCACCCATGAACGAGGCCAGGGCCTGGCAGGCCTCGACGTCGATGGCGTTGTAGATCGACGCCCGGATCCCGCCGACGGATCGGTGCCCGGCCAGGCCGACCATCCCGGCCGCCTGGGCCTCGGTGACGAACTGCTTCTCCAGGGCCTCGCTCGGGAGCCGGAACGTGACGTTCATCTCGGACCGCGAGGCGGGCTCGGCGTGACCCTTGAAGTAGCCACCACTTCCGTCGATCACCCCGTAGAGGATCTCGGCCTTCTGGGCGTTCCGCCGGGCGACCCCGGGCAGTCCGCCGAGCCCTTCGAGCCACTGGAGGACCAGGTCGAGGACGTAGACGCCGAACATTGGCGGGGTGTTGTACAGCGAGTTATTCTTGGCGTGGGTCGAGTACCGGAGCATGGTCGGCACGCCCTTGTTGGCCTTCTCGATCCACGACTCGCGGATCAGGACCACCGTGACGCCCGACGGCCCGAGGTTCTTCTGGGCCCCGGCGTAAATCAGCGAGAATTTGCCGGCGTCGAACGGGCGAGAGAGGATGTCGCTGCTCATGTCGGCCACCAGCGGCCGGTCGCCGACCTCGGGGAAGTCGCGGAACTGGACGCCCTGGATCGTCTCGTTCGAGGTCAGGTGGACGTAGGCCGACCCTTCGGTCAGCGAGACCTCGCCGGTCGAGGGGACCCGCTTGTATCCCCCTTCCTTGGTCGAGGCCGCCAGGTGGGCCTTGCCGAACAGCCCGGCTTCCTCGATCGCCTTCTCGCCCCACGAGCCGGTCACGATGTAGTCGGCCGTCCCGTCCTTGGGCAGGAAGTTCATCGGGACGGTGGCGAACTGGCTGGAAGCCCCGCCCTGGACGAACAGGACCCGGTAGCCTTCGACCAGACCCAACAGCTTCTTGAAGTTGGCCTCGGCCCGCGTGTTGATCGCCTCGAATTCCTTCGATCGATGGCTCATCTCCATGATCGACATCCCGCGCCCCTGGTAGTCGCGGAGTTCGGACTGGACCTTCTCCAGCACGGTGGGCGGGAGTGCGGCCGGTCCGGCGTTGAAATTCAGGACTTTGCTCATCGATCGATCCCTACTAAATGGAGAGGCAAATGGTCCGGCGTTGGACCGCATTGGTGGAGGAATTTCGCCGGTTCGATCCCGGCCATGAGAGTGGATTCCCGCCCGGTTGACAAGACCGGTCGGGTCGGGGGAGGCCACAGGGGTGTTCCCGGGATCCTCGGGCTTTACCTCCGTTGAAGCCCTTCGCCCCCTCTCCCCAGCCCTCTCCCACGAGGGGCGAGGGGGTCTGATTTCGCCGATGTCTCCATCTTCGACCCCTGCGAGTCTGGTCCCCTCCCCCCTGGTGGGGGAGGGTTAGGGAGAGGGGTCCAGGCCACGCACCCCCCAGAAAACGCGGGCACACTCGGCCCCGGGAACCTCGGTTCATTTTGCCCCGTAGACCCGATCAGCCTCGAAGACCGGTTCGGCCACGACCTCCAGGCGACCCTCGTCATCGACCCGCCGCCAGAAGCACGAGCGGTATCCTTCGTGGCAGGCCCCCCCGACCTGGCGGGCCCGGATCAGCAGGACGTCGGCATCGCAATCGACGTGAATCGACTCGACGTGCTGGACGTGTCCCGAGGTCCCCCCCTTGTGCCAGGAGGATTTTCGCGACCGGGAATAAAAATGCGTCTGGCCCGTCTCCAGGGTCCGGCGGATCGCGGGTTCGTCCATCCAGGCCATCATCAGGACGTCCCCCGACTCGGAATCCTGGACGATCGCCGGGACCAGGCCGTCGGAGGTCCACTTGAGGGTTTCGAGGAAGGGAAGGGCGGGGTCGGGGGCGTTCACGGTCGGGGTCTCTTCGGGGCGAGTGAGGGTGCGCCGGCTAACCGGGAAAAACGAACCCAAGCCAAATCGGGGGAAGTCATCAAGCATACCGGAGCGACCGGACGTTCCGTGCGATGTCGACGGCAAGTCGTAAGAGCAAGGAGACGATTAGAGTTCCGATGAGGGAGAAGGCGGTCAGGACGAGCGGGACGATCGCGGTGAGGGCCGCCGCGATGACCCGGGCCAGGGGATCGCCCGCCTGGCCTCCCAGGACCAGGAGGGCACCGACGACACCGACGATGATCGCCACCACGATCAGCACCACGCAGAGGCCGAACAGGAGCTTCGCCAGGCTTTCGATCCACCGGTAATACCAGGGCTCGGGCGGGACGTGGAGCCGAGGTCGAGGACCGGACTGGGAATCGACGAAGATCGGGATCGGGTTGTTGTGCGTCGTCATGGCGGGCTCGCTCGAATCGAGGGCAGTAGTCCCGAGAAAAAAACGAACCCAACGCGTCGTGAGATCCGACCCGCTCCGGGTCGGAGAAGTTCGGGGGTCCCTGGTTACCTTCGCGGACCGAAGCCCTCGCTTATCCCTATTTCCCCCCGGTCGCATATTTTTTCAAGCGATGGTCTCGGCCCGCTCGGCCACTTCGAGGTCTCCGACCTCCCGGGCGACTTCCAACGCGAGCCTGGCGAGTTCGCGGGCGTGGTCGTCGAATCCGTTGTCGAGCAGGGTCTCGGCGGCGTCGAGCGCGAGCGCCGCGTCGGACGGCGACCGATCGAGGAGGTTCCGATAGACCAGGGCCGAGGCGTCGGGGCGCCCGGCCCGGGCCAGGATCTCGGCCCGCCAGGTCTCGAAGGTTCGGTGGCCCGCCCCCGCGTGCAAGGCCCGGTCGACCTCCTGGGCCTGGTCGACCCGGCGGAGGGCAAGGTCGGGGTCGTCCCCGGCCAGGGCGTGACGGATCAGGGTGGCGAAGAGTGCCGGGACGTCCAACCGGGCCATCGCGACGGGGTCGCGGTCGGCCAGGACCTCGGCGAACCGGGCGGTCCGGGCGTCATCCCCGAGCGCGGCGGCCGACTCGTAGGCGTCGGCCAGGGCGGGGTCGACCATCGGGCTCGGGTCGAGCCTGTCCAGCTCCTCGGCGCTCATCGAGGACGGGTCGGAGGGCTCGATCGCCTCGGGGTCGGTCGGCTCGAGGCCGAGGCGACGTCGGAGCCGGTCGAAGGGATAGCCCTGGTAGAGCAGGGCGGTCGTCGGCCGGGCTCCCAGTTGTTCGCGGAGCCGGACGACGGCCGAGAGCCTGGCCCGCATGACCGGGTCGCCCGAGGCCAGCCGGCCCGCCTCGACGGGCGACTTGCCATCGAGCCCGAGCCGGGGGCGACGGAGCCAGGCCCCTTCGTAATAGCGCTCGACGGCCGATCGGTTCAGGCTCGCCCGCTCGTCCTCGTCGGCCTCGGCGGGGAGCCGGATCGCCCAGAGGGCGGCGTCGAGGAAGGCGAGGGGGAGGGGGGTGGCCTCGGCCCGGATCGACGCGATCCGGCCCTCGACTCGACTGACGACCTCATCGCGGGCTTCCGCCAGGAGGATCGGATCGGTCCCCGAGAGCCGGAGGGTCCGGGGCGATCGGATGACCGTGGCCCGGACCCGACGGATCCCGGACTCGGGGCCTTCGAGCCACTCGTAGAGCTTCGCGTCGGAGAGGCGAGGTTGGCCGGTCGAGGGGTCGACGGGGTTGGGCACGGCCCGGAGGTCGGGGTGTTCGTCGAGGAATCCGACGGGGTCTTCGCCCGGGGTCCAGGTCAGGGTCACGGCGTGGCTCAGGTCGTCGGCGATCGGTTCGGCCCCGCCCCCCTGCCGGAGGACCTCGGCCAGGGTCCAGGCGTCGACCGCCGCCCCCGGCTCGTCGACCGCCAGGCCTTGCACGGCGAGCCCGAGGGCCTCGACGGCTTCGAGGTTCTTGCCGAGCCAGGACAGGCAGAGCCCCTGGTTGAACCTGGCCCGGCCATCGGCGGGATCTTCCGAGGCGATCTGCTGGAAGGCCTCGGCGGCGACGGTCAGTTCTTCGAGGTTCCGCCCGCGAAAGAGGGCGTCCCAGCGCGCTCGTTGCCCTTCGCCGACCGGCGTCAGGAACCGATATTCGGCCCGGGCGGCCTCGGGGAGGTCGCCGGCATTGGCCAGGACATCGAGGGCCCTCGTGGCCGCCGGTTGCTCCGGGGTGAGCCGGAGGGCCCGCCGCCACGAGGCCCAGGCCGCCAGCGGTCTCTGGTGCTGGAGGTGGTCCCAGCCCTCGTGAATGAGGGGGAGTGCGGGATCGGTCGAGGAGGGATCGGGCATCGTCGGCTCTGGGCGGGAACGGGCAATGGGACAGACGGATCGGCTGGGCGTTCCGTGCCGATTCCCATTCTGCAACATCGACGGCCCCCGCGCACAGGTCAGACCCCGAGCCATGCTACTCGGTCGGCCTGCCGTTCGCCTGCTGGGCCGCCGCGACGAGCCATCCGGTCATGACTGAGCCGATCCTCCGGATCGCCAGCGAGAGCCGTTTTCCCGAAGGACCGCCGAAGTGGAAGGCCAGCCACTCGACCAGCCTCGTATTGAACTCGGCCATCATCCCGAGGAACGGGTGCCGGGCCAGGCTCTCGGCCCCGCTGCTGATCTGCGCGTACCCCGACTTGTGGGTCGTCCCGCCCGAGAGGCAGTAGATCGCGAAGTTCTCGCAGTTGAACTTGAAGAGCTGGTACGGGTAGGTCTTGCCGACCTCGCCGAGGGCGGTCTCGACCACGACCTCGGGCGGGACTGGGTCCAGGTCGGGGAAGGTCCAGTTGGCGGGGGTCCGCCCCGAGAGGAACTCGTCCCAGGTCACCCGGTAGACGGAGTTGTCGTTCAGGTAGTGGACCACCTCGCCGTCTCCGATGTAGACCCCGAGGTGGAACGCGGTCCCGAAATAGACGGCGTACGCCTTGCCTACCTCGGGCGAGAGCGGGGCGGGTTCGTAGAGCAGGGCGGGGTCGGTCCGCATTCCCCGGAGCGCGATCCAGGCCAGCGTCCCCCCGAACGTCAGGAGCTTCAGGCCCACGAATATCCCGGCCCACTGGAGCGGGTCGGGGACCAGTCTGAAGAGGATCACCAGCCCGCATGCACCCATCAACAGGCCGCCGAGGACCAGCAGGGTCAGGCTGGTCTTCGAGGGGGATCGCAGGGCCATGTAGAACAGGATCCCCCCCTCAGCCAGGAACATCAGTGCGAAGACGATCGTCACCACGACCACCGATCCCCGCCAGTCCTGGATCAGCAGGAAGCCCATCGCGAAGTCGAGCGCGACCTGGGCCAGGACCACCGGCCAGCATCGCTCCCGGGTCTCGGCCGATTGGCGGCCGATGAGGAACTGGAACGCCCGGGTCAGGCCCGATCCGATCGCCAGGAGCCCCACGAGCTGGATCAACGATCCGTAGAATCTCAGGGGGAGCATGACCGACAGGCCCCCCAGGGTCATGCAGGCCAGCCCGACGCCGAGCAGCAAGCCCCGGGTCAGGCCGAATTGCTCCTCCACCCGCCGCTCGAACTCCATCAAGGGGGCCGACTTGTTCATGAATCCTCGCTCGCCGACCGGTGGACCGCTCGATCAGGGAAGTTCCCGACCCTCGAAGCGTACGCCACGCCCGAGCGCGAAGTCCAACGCCTCGGCGATCGCGCGGTCGCTCTCCCGGTCATAGGCGATCAGGTGATCCGACCGGGGCAGGACGACCAGCGCCTTGGGGTTCGCGCCGATCTTCCGATAGAGCCAGAGGGCGTCGGCCGGCTCGACCACGGTATCGCGTTTCCCCTGGAGGATCAGGGTCGGGGTGGTGATCTCGGGCACGAGCCGCCGGACTTCTTCGATCAGCTCCAGGGCGCTGAGGGTGGAACGGAGGCTGAAGGTCTGGAATTGGGCCAGACCTGCCACTCGTCGGCGGACCTCGCGGTCGCGGACCGCCGGGGGTCTCCTCGGGATGTCGGGGATAATCCGGGCGATCCGGCGGAGATAGGATGCCGGGCGGATCGGGACCAGCCCACTGAACCGGATCGCCAGGAAGGGCGCGAGCAGGACCAGGCGGGCCACGGGTCGACGGGTCGCCAGGCGAAGGGCCAGGGTCCCGCCGGTGGAGAAGCCCAGGACGACCACCGGTCGCCCCTCGGCGGCCAGTTGATCGAAGGCCGACTCCGAGGCCGAGGCCCAGTCTCGCCAGTCCGACGCCGGCATCACCCGGCCCGGCCCTTCGTGACCGGGCAGTATCGGGGCCAGGACCCGGATTCCTTCGGCCTCCAGGGCCTCGGTCAGCGGGGCCATCTCGTAAGGCCCGCCCCCCAGGCCGTGAAGGACAAGGCAGGAGGGCCGGTCGTCGGCTTTGGGCTCGGACATGTTCCCGGCCTCCCGGGGATCGAACTGGAGGGGCCCCCCGGCCCGGGCGGTCCCGTCGCGGACAATCAGCGAGGTGGCCGCCGCGACGGCCAATCCGCCCCTGAGCCAGCAGAAGAACTCGCGACGGTCCATCGAGCAACCCCCTCGGCGAATCCGATCAATCGGAAGAGAATGACTCGCCGTTTCAATTCACGCCGTCCGGCAAGGTGGGTAGGGAGGCGAAGGACTTGAGTTCCATCAGCACGAACCGGGACGACGCTTTTGTGCCGATCGCCTGCAACTGAATCTTGTAGGCGGCCACCTGCTTGGTCGTGGTCTCGAAGACGAAGAGGGGTGAACTCCCATCGGCATAGGCCCCGAGCGACCCCGTGGTCATCAGGAAGTGGGGCGTGGTCCGGGAGTCGGCATCGATCTTGAAATCCGCCACCAGATCGCGTTCGATGAAATTGTCGAGCAACTGCGAGCCGGCCATCGTCTCCCGCTGGACCGGCACGGTCGCCAGCAGCTTGCCCGCCTTGTAATCGAGGAAGTAGATGGCATCTTTCTGGGACTGCGTCTTGGTCAGGTTGTTATATTCGACGGAGATCGGGCCGGTCGCCATCGAGTAATCGCCGTAACGGTCGCCCCCCGAGGCTCTCGCGTTCGGGGCTTTGTGGGTGGCCAGGGTCCAGCCCAGGATGATCCCCAGGGTCAGGGTCAGGGCGGTCGGCATCCGTCTGCGGACGTGGTCCATCGGGCGATCTCCGTTTCGCCAATTCGAATCCCCAGGAGCGGGATTGTGCAAGGGATCGTCCGGGGCGTCCAGTGCAGATGGCGGACCGAGCCTCGCGCCGATGCCGATGATGAATAAGTTCCGGCCTCGATCGGTCCACAGAGGTGGCCCGGCCGGGACCCGGCCCCGAGGAGAATAGCCCGATGCCGATCCTGGAACTCCTGGCGACCGGGACCTTGCTCCTTTCGAGCGTCCTCCAGGTCCCCCCGCCCGCGACCGACGCGGGCCAGGCGTCCCAACTCCGGGGCCGTCGCGACGAGATCCTGACCCAGGAGCGATCGAAACTCTCCGCCCTGGCCGAACGGCTCCGGGTCGCCGGTCGGGCGGACGATGCGGTCGAGGCGGGCCCCGGCCCGAAGGATACCCCGGCGTCGGACGGCTCCTCGCGGTTCGTCCCGCTCCCCGAGATCGTCCCCGCCGCCCCGAAAGGGCTGGCCAACGTCGGGGTCGGCCGACCTGGAGGAGACGCGGGTTGGCGGGCCGAACGCGAATCGATCCGCTCGGAAGCGGCGCGGGCCCTCTTCGACCTGGCCGATCGCGCCGCGAAGGCTCCTTCGCCTTCCTTCGCCTTCGCCGACGAATGTCTCCGGGCCGTCCTCGAGCGTCAGCCGGACCAGGCCGAGGCCCGGCGACTCCTGGGGTTCCTCCCTCGCGAGGGGGGGTGGGCGACCCCTTACGCCGCCAGCATGCTCGACCGGGGGAGCGTCCCCGACTCGACTTACGGTTGGGTGCCCGCCGATTGGGTCCCGCATCTCCGGCGCGGGGAGCTTCCCACCCGCGACCTCAAGCGGTGGGTCCCCGCCGCCGAGGCCGACGCCCTCCGTCGCGACTGGTCCCGGAGGTGGGAGATCACCACCGAGCATTTCCGGATCTTCACCAACGTCCCGCTCAACGAAGCGATCTCGTTCGGACGTAAGCTGGAACACCTCTACGAGTTATTCTTCGGGATCATGGCCGACGTGGTCGATCGCGACCGCCTTCCCCTCGCCCAGCGATATGCCAGCCCCGGCCTCAAGCCAACGTTACCCGCCTCGAAGCGGCTGCATCAGGTCTTCTACTTCGCCAACCGCGAGGAATATGCCCGGTTCCTCGCGCCGCTCCAGGGGCCGGACTCCCGGCTCAGCCTGGGGACCTATGTCCCTCGGAAGGAATCGCGTCAGTTCGGCGGGGTCAGCTACTTCTTCAACGACGTGGGCGGACAGCTCGACGTGACCTCGACGCTCTATCACGAGGCGTCGCACCAGATCCTCTTCGAGACGGCCGGGCCGGACAATTACGCCCAGAATACCGGGAACTTCTGGGTTTTCGAGGGGCTGGGGACGTACTTCGAGACGCTCCAGGTCGAGCCCGACGGGAGCCTTCGGATCGGCGGGATGGTCGGCCCCCGGATCGCCCAGGCCCGGAATCGGTTGATCGGCGGGGACGAGTTCGTCCCGATCGAGAGCCTGGTCGCGATGTCCCGGGTGCGGTTCCAGCAGCAGCCCGCGGTCTTCCTGCACTATGCCGAGTCGATGGCCCTGACCGTCTTCCTGATGCAGGCCGACGGCGGCCGTCACCGCGAGGGGTTCCTCGACTACGTCCGGGATGCGTACAAGGGGCGGTTCCGGGGCGGTTCCGGGCGGGGCCTCGACGAGCGGATCGGCCTGGCCTACCCGTCGATGAACCGGGCGTTCCTGGGCTACCTGGAATCCCGGGCGCAGCCCTGAAAACCGCTCGGGCCGGCGTCACCCTTCGAGGGGTGGCGTCGGCCCGCTGTATCGGACACGAATGCCAACGGTTGAAGCCCGGCTTACTCGCCGACGTACGGGATCAGGGCCATGAAGCGGGCCCGCTTGACCGCGTCGCTGGAGGCTCGCTGGAACGCCGCGCAGTTGCCGCTTCGCTTCCGGGAGAACATCTTGCTCTGGTTCGTGCAGAGCTTCTTCAAGAGCCCGATGTCCTTGTAATCGACATAGGCCGGGCGCGGGCATCCTTCAGGGGTGCAGAACCGGCAACGGTTCTTCCGGTTTCGACCGAATTTCTTCCGCGGCATAACGCAGGTGTCCTGTGAACTGACGGTAACGCGTCCGACGCGTCGGCGCACGGCGACCTTGAGCCTGGGCCAAGGATCGGGAAACCACCAATTTAGGGTCTGGAACCGGGCGAGTCAAGGGCAACGGCGCGATGGTTTGTCGATCGCACTATCCCATCTCTCCCCGGGCGATCAACCGATCGAGCTCGGGCCGGAGCCGGGCGAAGGCCCGGGCCCGGTGGCTGAGCTGGTGCTTGACCAGGGTTCCCAGCTCCCCGAAGGTCTTGTGATATTCGGGGATCAGGAAGAGCGGGTCGTACCCGAACCCACCCGGCCCCCGAGCTTCGCGGATGATCCGCCCCCGGCAGGTCCCCTGGGCCTCCAGGCGGATGACGCCCGAGGGATCTGCGAGCGCCAGGGAGCAGAGGAACGCGGCCCCTCGACGATCCTCGGGGACCTCGTCGAGGGTTTGCAGGAGCTTCCGATTATTGGCCTCATCGTCGGAGGGCTCGCCGGCATACCGGGCCGAGTAGACACCGGGGGCACCTCCGAGGGCGTCGACGGCCAGGCCCGAGTCGTCGGCGAGGGTCCAGGCTCCGACCGCCAGGGCGGTCTCCGAGGCCTTCTTCCGGGCGTTCCCGGCGAAGGTCTCGGCGTCCTCGACCACTTCGGGCAGGTCCGGGTAGGCGTCCAGGGTCCGGATTTCCAGCCGGGCGATCCGGGGATTCGATTCCCAGGGCGGCGCGATCAACTCGGCGAGTTCCCGGCCCTTCTTCTTGTTCCTCGTCCCCAGGATGAGAGGGATGGCTCGGTCGGTCACGGGCTCGGGTCCTGGGTCGGGATTCTTCCATCAGGCTCGGCGATCGCCGGCCGATTCATGATGGCCGATCGGGGATGGGGCCGACAACCCATCCCCGGTCATGGTTCCTCCCGGATCGGTCATCTCCGGGCGGTGGCCGAGGGGGCCTGCACGAGCTGGGGCTTGATCTCCTTCAGGTCGAGCAGTTCGTTGGCCGGGACGATCAGGTTGTCGCTGACCTTGCGGTTGTTGAGGTCGACGGCCAGCTCGATCAGGCGGTCGTGGAGTTTCTGCGCGGCCGGGTCGTTCGGCGAGTTGAACGACCCGATCGTGACCCGGCTGGAGAATCGGTCGTGGTAGACGTAGGGCTGGAAGCCCGTCTTGACGATGTCCTTGTCTTTCGAGAGGGCGTCGGCGAGCCGCTCGGCGTCGTCGGCGGCGGTGGCCAGCGGGCTCTTCATCGCGGCCATCACCCCCTTGAAGCGGGGGTCGTTCTCGGGGTCGAAGGTCGACCGGCCGGTGAACGCGGCGATCTGGAGCGTGAAGCGTCCCGGGCAATAGCGAATATTGTGCGGGCCATCGTTGATCTTGCCCAGCAGGACGTCGGGCTGGTGGACGAAGAGTTGTTCGGCGGGGACCAGCGGGTTGGTCGTGGTGATTGCCCGGCTCAGGCCCTGGCCCTTCCGGAAATGCCACATCTGCGGGACGCCGTCGATGCAGACCGGATGCAGCTTCTTGATCTTGTGCATCAGGTCGAACGCATCCTTGGTGGTCTTCTCGTCGCCGACCATCACGGCGGCCTCGTCGAGCGTCCGGATCAGCTCGGGCAGGCCGAGGTCGTCCTTCATCGCGAACGCCGGGGCCTGGGGCGGGACGCCTCGGATGTTGCTCTTGCCGGGGTACTTCTTGGGCAGCAGGATGTAAGCGGGCAGCTGGTACTTCTCGCGAAGCTCCAGGGTCAACGCCAGCGCCTGCCGGGGGGCGTCGGGCCCTCGGAAGGTGTAGGCCAGGACCATGAACGGCCCGTTCTGCTTGGTCATCAGGTACGGTTCGAGCGGCCCCTGGGGGAGCGGCACCTGGGACCGCATGTCCTCGATCCGCTCGGGCTCGGGGGCCTCGAAGTTGTTGCGTTGCTTCTCGACCTCTCTCACGGCCGATGCGGACGTGGCCCCGACCGGGGCGGTGCTGGCCTGCTTGACGCTCGGGTCGGCCTTCGCCGGGGCGGTCTTGCGGCCGAGGTTGAATAGCTGGGCTTGGGCTTCGGTAACGAACAGTGAGGCGGCGACGGCCGCCGCGATGATCGGCGTCCTCATGGGTGATCCCCCATCCTTGGGTCCGCGTAATTGACGGGATATCCCGATCGCGATGAAGGCTCGATGATGCGGCTCTCGGCGACGTGCGGTCCGGACCTTAGCAAAACATCCGAATTCTGCCCAGAGCGATTCCCGAGTCGGGTGCCGAGCATCCGAACCACCCCATGATTCCCGACCTTTCCGACCCCGCCGAGTTGGCTTCGTTCTGGCGCTCGGAATGGCTTCGATCGGCATGTCAAAGAAGTGTCGATATCGTTGCAAGTTTCGAGCCACACATGGGTTCGACGGAAAAATGGGTTCGTTTTGACCCCGGGTAGTGGGTTCGTTCTGACCCCGGGTAGTGGGTTCGTTCTGACGGCAGGATGGGTTCGATCTGCCAAACGACCGGGCCGTCGGGAGTTCGATCGCGAGTGTTCCTCGTTGCAAACCACGCATCGCTTTCGAAGTCCCTCGGGGATCTCGCATCGGCAGAATCACTTCCTGAATAGGATCGCGAGACCGGAGCGTCATCCCCACACTTCCCCTTCCAGAATTCCGAAAAGTCCTTGGATGCATCCAGGAGAGCCTTGATATATAGTCCTCCTCACTTCCATGGTGGGGCAGGGCGGGTAGCAGGTTCGGAGGTGAGTCGTCGATGGCCATCACGTTCGATTGCCCGGGGTGCGGGAAAGGGTATTCGCTGGGGGATGAGGTCGCCGGCAAGAAGGCTCGCTGCAAGAGTTGTGGGCAGGTCTTCCGGGTCCCTCTCCCGGACGAGGAGGACGAACCCGACAACATCTATGGACTCGAAGACGTCGCCCCGCCAGAACCGGTCTCATCGATAGCGGCCGATCCCGGCGTGGTTGAGCCCAGGAAAGACCCTTCGCTCCTGTTCGGGCCTCGCGGGGGAGCGGCCCGGAAGGATGAAAAAAACGGAGAGTCCTGGAAGAAATCCGTCGGCGGGATCCTCTCGGTCGTCGTGGTCCTCGGAGGGTTCAGCCTGAGGATCTACAACCGGGTGATCCGGCCGAGGATGAACAACCAGCCGGTCGCCACCGCCGACGCCGGTGGCTTCGCCAATCCCGCCATGGGTGGCCCGGTAGCCCCCACCGTGATCCCGCCGTTCCCCGAGGCCGGCCCCGGTCATGAGTTGGACCCGGGCGTGACGTTCCAGGAAGTCCGCCTGCCCGGGGGGAGTCAGCCCGGCTGGTCCGGCAAGCTCTGGCTCTACCGGCCGACCGGGGAGCACGCCCCGAGATCGCTCCCTTGCGTGATGATCACCGGCGCCGGCAGCAACCTCCTGACCGGGATGTCGCTCTCGGACGGCGACCGACCCGAACACGTCCCTTACGTCCGGGCGGGGTTCGCGGTCCTGGCGTATGAGCTGGACGGGGGGCTGGAGGAACAGGACCCGAGCGAGGCCCGGCTCCGCCAGGCGATCGGCAAGTTCCAGGCCGCACGGGCCGGGCTGGTCAATGCCGCGATCGCCCTGGCGTTCCTCCGGGAGCGCGTCCCTGCGGTCGATCCCAATAGGGTCTACACCGCGGGTCATAGCTCGGCCGGGACCATGGCGATGCTGTTCGCCGAGCACGCGCCCGAACTCAAGGGGTGCGTGGCGTTCGCCCCGGCGATCGACCTCGTGAAGCGCTTCGGCCCGGCGATGAATGACATTCAAGCCCTCGGCTGTCTGGACCTGGCGACCCGCTACTCGCCCAAGGACAATGAGTCGAAGCTCGCCTGCCCCCTCTTCCTCTTCCATGCCCAGGGGGACGGCAATGTCCCGGTCCAGGACAGCGAAGCCTCCGCCGAGAGGCTTCGCCAGATGGGCAAGTCGGTCACGCTCGAGGTCGTGCCCGGGGGCGATCACTACAACAGCATGATGAATCCGGGGATCTCCCGGGCCATCGAGTGGCTCCGGAAGATCGACGGCGGAGCGGCCTCTCCGGCTCCAAACCAGCCAACGGCCGCGACCAACGAGATCCCGCCGCGCTCCCCGGTGGAGACCCCCGACGCCCCGGACCCGATCCCGGCCGATTCGATCCGGGAGGCGAAAATCCGCTCATTCCAATGGCTGGATGCCGACTCGGACTATCTCGGCGGCCACGGGAACCACGACAAGCCGGATCGGAACCCGGACCAGCACTTTCGGCTGGTCCTCGACCTCCCCCCCGACACCTTGATCAAGGGGCTGACGATCACCAGCGGCTTCAACAAGTGGGTCACCAAGGCCACTCCGAATCTCTGGTCGGTCGGCGTGGTCCACGAAGGGAAGGTCGTGACACTCGAGCAGGTCGACACCGTAGGGACGTTCTCCGGCACGACGACCCTGGACCTCTACGTGAACTCGGGCATGGGGATCGGGCCTGGGACGATGTTCGAGATCCAGGCGGTGGTCCGGGCGGACGGCATCGAAGTGACCCTCGGTGGACGCTCCCAACGGCCGCCCTACTGACCCGCGCGGTATTCCCCCCATCGAGGTTGAATGCTCGCCCCTGGCCAAGATCGGTCGCGGGTCATGGCCTGAAAAGACCGGCTTTCAAGGCTCGATCGGTCGGAGTTCGAGTCAAGTTTGAATTTCAATAGCATCATCAATGTTCCGATATTTCGACATTTTGTCCTTTTTCGTCGTCCCGAGAGTGCACCCAGTCGGTATGGGACATCGGGAAGCGAAACATATCCCGATGGAGCTTAATGTCCATTCCTGGGATCTAAAATCCCTCGCCTTCAGGCGACCACTTGCAGTACGTTCGCGTGATGGAGCACTACCGACGGACCGCCCACACTCGGCTTGACATCAAGTTCCACCTGGTGTGGATCACGAAATACCGCAAGAAGCTCCTCCGGGGCGAAGTCGGCGTCCGGCTCCGCCAGATCGTTCGGACGATCTGTGCGGAGCTGGAGGTCGAGATCCTCAAGGGGCATGTGAGCATCGACCATGTCCACCTGTTCGTCTCCTGCCCGCCCCACGTGTCGGCGAGCTACCTGATGCAGCGGGTCAAGGGGAAGAGTTCGAGGCGGCTGTTGCAGGAGTACAGCCACCTGAACAAGGAGTGCTGGGGCCGGCACCTTTGGGCGAGGGGCTTCTTCGTGGCGAGTTCGGGGAACGTGACGGACGACGTGATCATGGAATACATCCGGACGCAGGACATGGAGAAGGGGGATGATGATTTCCGGGTGACTGATGCGTAGCGTTGTGGTGCCCAGTCGGGCTTTCAGCCGACTGCCGAACCCACCGCCTTCCAGGCGGTCGGTGGTTCAGTCCAGTGCCGAAGTCGAAAAGTATGCTCGGGAATGGTGCGGATCGTCCCGCCGGCAGTGTGCTCGATAAGCATCCGAGACCCGCGACTCAAGCCGGTGCGGCCGTGATCGCGGCGGCAACCACGTCTCCGGTTGAATCCGAGTTCGACCGGGCCTGTGCCCTGGGCAGTAACGGTGATGAAGCCCGCTATGCGTCGAAGATCGGCAACTTCCATAAGGGCCTGAAGCATAATAACTTTGGAGAGGTGGATCTGGCGTCGTTCGCGACCCTCCGGGCCGCGCTCGATGGTCGGCAACCCTCCCAGTTCGAGGCGATCGAACTGGGCGGGACTCGCAAGCTGGTGAACCCCCAGGCGGGCCTCGCCGAGGATACCGAAGGGCCCGATCCGGCCGAATTGAGCATCTGTGCCGCGCCGAGGCTGGATAGTGCGGCGGCCGCCGGGGAGGCGGTCGAGCTTTACTGGATGGCCCTGCTTCGGGATGTCCCCTTCGCCCGATTCCACAGCGACCCCATCGTCGCGAGGGCGGCGACGGATCTCTCGGCCCTCTCGGATTTCCACGGGCCCAGGGACCCGATGGGCCGGATCACTCCCGCCACCATCTTCCGGGGGAACGCCCGGGGGGATCTCGCCGGGCCGTTCGTCTCGCAGTTCCTCCTCAAGGATATCCCCTATGGATCCCTGACGATTTCGCAATTGCAAAGGACGGTCGTGCCGGGGATCGACTATCTGACCAGCGAGGAGAGCTGGAGGGCCATTCAGGATGGCAGCGAGGATGTTCCCCAGGATGAGTACGACCCGAATCGCCGCCATATCCGGTCGATGAGAGACCTGGGCCAGTATGTGCATGTGGATGCCCTGTACGAGGCCTATCTGAATGCAGCGCTGATCTTGCTGGGGATGAATGCCCCGGTCGACCCCGGTAATCCCTACGCGCCGGGCAAGTCGACGAAGCAGATCGGCTTCGGCACCTTCGGCGGTCCGCATCTCCTGAGCCTGGTGACCGAGGTCGCGACCCGCGCCCTGAAAGCGGTCTGGTATCAGAAATGGTTCGTCCACCTTCGACTCCGGCCGGAGGCCTACGGCGGGCTGGTCCATTTCGTGAAGACCGGCCAGAAGACCACGGCCGACTACCCGGTCCACGACGATGTGCTGAACTCCGACGCGGTCCAGGCGACCTTCGACAAGTACGGGACCTACCTGATGCCGATGGCCTTCCCGGAGGGGAGCCCGACCCATCCCTCCTACGGCGCTGGGCATGCGACCGTGGCCGGGGCCTGCGTGACGATCCTGAAGGCCTGGTTCGACGAGGACGCGGCCGTCTCGAACCCGGTGAGGTCGAACCTGGATGGGACGGCACTCGATCCTTACGTCGGCCCGGACCTGACGATCGGCGGCGAACTCAACAAGATCGCCGCCAATATCGCCATCGGCCGGAACATGGCGGGGGTCCACTGGAGGAGCGACTACGTCCAGTCGCTGAAGCTCGGCGAGCAGGTGGCGCTCTGCATCCTCCTCCAGCAGAGTACCGACTACAACGAGGAGAATACCCTCTCGCTGACCCGCTTCAACGGCCAGAAGGTGACCATCAAGAGCGGCAAGCTGCTGGACGAAAATGGGGTGAAAATCCCGTTCAACTGCTGAGTCGCCCGGGCGGCCGGGACCAGTGCCGGGCGTGTCGAGGGAGGGCGTCGATGCTGCCGACCTCCCCGGCCCGCCCGGCCAATCCCGGCTGCCCGGAAGTCTTAACTTCCCGGAGGCTTCCAGTTCTCGGCCAGGTGGCGACGGTTCAGGTCGTGCATGGCCTTCATGGCCGCCTGGATCGCGACGCGGCTGGTCCCCACATACTTCTCGACCACGGCGGCGGCGATCTCGAAGGCCACCACATTCTCGACGATCACGCTGGCCGCCGGCACGGCGCAGACGTCGGACCTTTCGTAGGCGGCGGGCCGGGGGGTCTTGGTCGCCATGTCGATCGACGGGCCGCGAGCGGCCAGGGTGCTGATCGGCTTCTTCGAGGCGCGGACCACGATCGGCTCGCCGTTCGATGTGCCCCCCTCGATCCCGCCCGCGTTGTTGGTGGGCCGTCGAAAGCCCATCCGGCGGTCGTCCTCGGGATGATCGGGATCGTAGGCGATCGGGTCCATCACCCGAGATCCGGGCCTCCGGGCGGCCTCGGTCCCCAGACCGATCTCGACCCCCTTGATCGCCTGAATGCTCATCACGGCCAGGGCCAGCCGGGCGTCGAGCTTCCGATCCCACTGGGCGTGGCTCCCCAGGCCGATCGGACAGCCGGTCACGACCGCTTCGACCACCCCGCCCAGGGTGTCGCCGTTCGCCTTCGCCTCGTCGATCGCGGCGATCAGCTGTGCATCGGCCCGGGGGGCCAGGGTGTAGACCGGGCTGGCGTCGCGGGCGGACTCGTCGAACTCGGACTCGGGCCAGCCGGGAGCGATCACGCCGCCGATCTCTCGGACGTAGCCGAAGACGCCGATCCCTAGCTCTCGCAAGAGGAGCTTGGCCAGAGCACCGACGGCCACTCGCAGGGCCGTCTCGCGGGCGCTGGCCCGTTCGAGGACCTGGCGGATTCCGGTCTGATAATTGATCGAGCCGGCCAGGTCGATATGCCCCCCTCGCGGGGACGGGGGCTCCTGCAACCGTTCGAGCTTGGCGTCGTTGTTGATCAGGCGGAGCGTGATCGGGGCGCCGGTGGTCACGCCGTGATAGGTCCCGGACTCGACCTTGACAAGGTCGGTCTCCAGGGTCTGGCGCTTCCCTCGGCCGTATCCGCCCTGTCGGCGGATCAGCTCGCGGTTCATCGCCTCGAAGTCGAGGGTGATTCCCGAGGGGAACCCTTCGACGATCGCCGTCAGGGCCGGGCCGTGCGACTCGCCGGCGGTCAGGTAGCGGAGCATGTCACTTCCAGGGGAACGGACGTCCCGTCAGGGTCTCGTAAGCTTGAATATATTTGGACCGGGTCTGGGCCACCACGTCATCGGGCAGCGGGGGCGGAGGGCTGGCCTTATCCCATCCCGAGGCGTCGAGCCAGTCGCGGACGTATTGCTTGTCGAACGATGGCTGAGGGCCGCCGGGCTTGTAGGTCGCCTTGGGCCAGTAGCGGGAACTGTCGGGCGTGAGCGCCTCGTCGATCAGGACGACCTTGCCGGACTCCGGGTCGCGTCCGAACTCGAACTTGGTATCGGCCAGGATCAGGCCCTTCGAGGCGGCGTACGACTCGGCCTCGCTGTAGACGCAGAGGCTGAGACAGGCCAGTTCGTAGGCCAGCTCCTCGCCGACGGCCTTGGCCATCACCTCGATCGAGACGTTCTCGTCGTGGCCCGACTCGGCCTTGGTGGCCGGGGTGAAGATGGGCTTGATCTTCGACGACTCGACCAGGCCCGGGGGCATGGGCGATCCGCAGACCGTGCCGCTCGCCTTGTACTCGCGCCAGGCACTCCCCGAGAGGTAGCCCCGGACGACGCACTCGAATGGGACGACCTCGTACTTCCGGACGATCATCGACCGGCCGACCAGGGCCTCGCGGACCTCCGGCGTGAGGTCGAGCCCGGCGTCGTCGATGTTCGTCGAGAGCCGATGATGGGAGATCTCCAGCCGGCTGAACCAGAAGTCGCTCAGGCCGTTCAGGACCCGCCCCTTGTCGGGGATCCCGGTTGGCAGGATCCAATCATAGGCGCTGATCCGATCGGTCGCGACCAGGAGCAAGCGATCGCCCAGGTCGTAGACGTCGCGGACCTTGCCTCGCTTGACGGGCCGATCGAGGGCCGACTCCAGGAATGCCGACACTCGATCTTCCCCATTTGCTGAGTTCATCTGGCAATAGTCCCCCATCGAGAGACAAAACTTTAATCCAGATCGAGGTGGGCCGACAAGGGTGAAGGGTGGCCGGCGGCTCGCCTGCGAGCATCGGAAATTGTTTTCCCCGAATGGGTTGCGGGTTATCGTGGCGGCGTCGCAGGGACTCCCGTTTTTCCTGCCGCTCCTTCTCGTGGCATCCTCCTTCGGCATGAGTTAGGATCGGCACCGCTCGGAGCGGCGACCATCAAGGATAACTGGGGGAATGGGATCGTGACCATCGAGATGACGCGACGCGGTTGGCTGGCGGCCTCGGCGGGGGCGATCGGGGCGGGCCTGGTGGCGGGGGCTCCGGCACGATCGGCGGTCCACTCGGCCCCCGAGCCGTTCGGGTTCGCGATGAACACGAGCACGATCTCCGGCCAGAAACTCACCCTGGAGCAGGAGATCGAGCTGGTCGCGAAGGTGGGATATTCCGGGATCGAACCCTGGACCCGCGAGATGGAGCAGCATGTCAAGGACGGCGGCTCGATGGTCGACCTGGGCAAGAAGGCCCGCGACCTGGGCGTGGCAATCGTCGATGTGATCGGCTTCTTCGAGTGGGCGGTCGACGACGAGGCACGTCGGGCCAAGGGCCTGGAACAGGCCCGGCACGACATGGAGATGACTCGCCAGCTGGGAGGGACCCGGATCGCCGCCCCTCCCTTCGGGGCGACCGAACAGGCCGACCTCGACCTTCGGAAAGTGGCCGAGCGTTACCGGGCCCTCCTGGAGATCGGCGACGGTTTCGGGGTCACGCCCCTGGTCGAGATCTGGGGCTTCTCCAAGCCGATCAGCCGTCTCGGCGAGGCGGCGATGGTCGCGATCGAGTCGGGCCACCCCAGGGCGGCGATCCTGGCGGATATCTACCACATCCACAAGGGCGGCTCCGGATTCGGCGGGCTCCACCTGCTTGGCCCCGACGCGATCCCGGTGATCCACATGAACGACTACCCGGACCGGCCTCGCGATCAGCTTTCCGACGCCGATCGGGTCTATCCCGGCGACGGCGTGGCACCGCTCTCGGACATCTTCAAGGCGCTCCAGTCAATCGGGTTCCACGGTCATCTGTCACTGGAGTTGTTCAATCGCGAGTACTGGAAGCAAGACGCGTTGACAGTCGCGAAGACCGGCCTGGAGAAGATGAAGGCCGCCGTCCATGCCGGGCTGACCTGACATTCACCAGGCAAGGGCCATCCCATGAACGATCCCGACACCCGAAGCTTCGCCGAGAAGGAACTCTGCTACATCATCCAGGGTATCGCGCTCTCGATCGAGGAACAGGCCTCCGTCTACGAGGGCATCTGCATCCATCACGCCCTGTCCGGCCGATTCGACCATTGCTCGGGCAAGGTCCTTAGGGCCCGGTCAAAGAAGGCCACCCCGGAGGTTCGATCGGCCCTGGAGGAACTCAAACGAATCCTGGACGGTGTTTGCGGCGATCCCGCCCGTGAATGCTCCAGCATCGCGTTTCTCCAGGGATCGCAACTCTGGAAGGATTCGCGCGAGAAAGCCATTCAGGTCCTCGATTCGTTCGGCTGGCCCAGGGAAACCCCGCCCAGGTCGAGCGTGGCCCGGGAGACAACCGCCGAGGTCGATGTCGTGCCGCCGTCAATGAGCCCGCTCCCTCGCGGGTTCAAACGGTGGACCGGAGGAGACCCGATCCTGCGGTTTCACGGCCCGCTCTTCGAGATGCTCAATCTCCAGCCGGTCGTCTCGAAGCCCTTCGAGCGGATCATCCTCGAGCGAGAGAAGGCGTTCGGGAGGTCTTTCCCCGCCTCGGTCGTGGAGTTGCTCCAACTCCGTGGGATCTTTGGACTCTTCGCTGTCAACAGCGCCGGATGTTGCTTGATCGGATTCGAGGCCGACGATCGGTCGACCTTGCGCAAGCTCGGCGATCCCGAATGGGTGGAGGACGGACATCATCTGATCTCCATAGCGAACCAGGGAGTCACCGCCTGCTATGTCCGTCTCGATGGCTCGGAGGACCCTCCGGTTTTCAGCGATGGCGGCGGCACGGCCTACGAGACCGAAGATTCCGACGCGGATCAGCCCGGGCCGATCGCCTGGCAACCCGTCGCCAGGACGTTCTCCGAGTTCGTCTTCGACGCGATGACCGATTGGCGGTTCCAGACCGGCGGCCACCGGCTCCAGCTTGAAGCGCTCGACGTCGAGCCCGGTCCGGCCGACTTCAAACGACTGGCGAACAACTTCAGGACAGGGCCGGGATCGAGGGAATGGGGGCTCTTCGCCCATCGCTACTTCACGACTCATGGGATCATCCGGATCTCGAATGACCCGACCTACGGCCCGATCCCCGAGGGCCAGGCCACCTGGCACATCGAGGCCGATTCGCCCGAAGCCCTGGCCCGGATATTTCAGGGAGTGGCGGCGATCGGGACTTTGCGGACCAGTCTGAAGCTCGATGCCGAGCCGAATGATCTCGGGGCCAGGGCTGAGGAACTCCTGGATCGATGACGATTCAATCCCGGCCCAGTCCGATGGCCCGGTTCAAGGCTTCCAGATCCGACAGGTTGGGCAGAAATGCCGACTCGCCCGACCAATCCCCCGACGGCCTCCGGTGGCCGATGGCGAGGGCTCTCACTCCCGCACCGGACGCGGCAGCCAGTCCGGTCGGCGAATCTTCCAAGGCCACCACTTCTCCAGCGTTCAGTCCCAGCCGGGCCACTGCCAGTCGATAGCATTCCGGGTCGGGCTTGAGGGCTTTCACGTCTTCCTTGGCGATGATGTATTCGAACGCGCCAGAGAGGCCCGACGAGCCGAGAACCGCCTCGACGTTCGCTCGCCAGGTCGTTGTGGCCACGGCCAGGCGGACCTTACCGTCCAGATGTTTCACCAGATCGGCCACCCCCGGATAGAGACGAGGGGCGTCGAGCAGCATCCGAATCGTCAGCTCCTGTTTTCGGCGGGCCCACCCCTCGATGTCTCCGCCGTCGATTTTCCTCCTCGCGAAAACCTCGGCGCAGAAGGCACGGTCGTCGATCTCGGCGGCCCGGGCGCATGTCTCGTCGGATTCGAGCCAGCCCATCTGGCCGAAGGTCCTCTGCCAGGCGGCGACGTGGACGTTCTCGGTGTCGGCGATCACGCCATCGAAGTCGAACAGCACGGCGCGGGTGGGCATCGGATCCTCGGGTCGGGCGGCCGGGGCTGAGGCCGGAGCGTCCGATTATCGCGGCCCCTCCCTCGGGCGTCAAATCGTTGACATTCCCCTCGTGGCCCCTTATGTTTGCGTCTTACCTCTCGGTGAATTCGGATGACCCGCTCCCCGACCCCAGGCGACGCAACTCGGAGTACGCGCACGATGGCTCGACCCGTCACCCTCTTCACCGGTCAGTGGGCCGACCTCCCGCTGGAGACGATCTGCCAGAAGGCCAGCCAGTGGGGCTACGACGGCATCGAGCTGCCGTGCTGGGGCGACCACTTCAACGTCCAGAAAGCCCTGACCGACGACAAGTATTGCCAGGGCCGCCACGACCTGCTCGCCAAGTATGGCCTGAAGTGCTGGGCGATCTCCAATCACCTGACCGGCCAGCTGGTCCTCGACATCCTGGACGAACGGACCGACGACTGGGTGCCGCCGGAGGCCCGGGGGGACTCCGAGAAGAAGCGAGCCTGGGCGATCCAGGAGATGAAGGACACCGCTCGGGCCGCCGCCAAGCTGGGCGTGAAGGTGGTCAACGGATTCACCGGATCGTCGATCTGGCACCTGCTCTACTCGTTCCCGCCGGTCTCCGACAAGATGCTGGCCGACGGCTTCAAGCTCCTGGCCGAGCGATGGAACCCGATCCTCGACGTGTTCAAGGAGGTCGGCGTCCGGTTCGGCCTGGAGGTCCACCCGACCGAGATCGCCTTCGACCTCTACTCGGCCCAGATGGCGCTCGAGGCGATGGACCATCGGCCCGAATTCGGCTTCAACTTCGACCCGAGCCACCTCCTCTGGCAGTTCGTCGACCCGGTCGCGTTCATCCGGGCCTTCCCCGACCGGATCTACCACGTCCACGTCAAGGACGCCGCGCGGACGCTCGACGGCAAGACGGGCATCCTCGGCTCGCACCTCAACTTCGGCGATCCCCGCCGAGGTTGGGACTTCCGGTCGCCGGGCCGGGGCCAGGTCGATTTCGAGGAGATCGCGCGGGCCCTGAACACGATCGGCTACGAAGGCCCGCTCTCGATCGAGTGGGAAGACCCCGGGATGGATCGCGAATTCGGCGCCGCCGAGGCCGCCCAGTTCACCAGGACCAAGATGGGCTTCACCTCGTCGGGCCGGGGCTTCGACTCGGCCTTCGCCGAGGCCCAGGCCAAGAAAGCTTGAAGCGGGGCCTGGCCCGTCCGAATTTTCGAGGCCTCATCCCGAACTTATCTGTGAAGCGGTAAGAATCGGGATGGGGCCCCGACCGTCCGGGCAGGATCGACGCCCGATCGGCCGGATGCCTGGCCATCGCCCGAACGCCCGCGCACCGTCCTTCTTCGATGGGAGCGGTCTCATGAGCATTGATACCTTGGGCAACGTCCTGCTCTGGTCCGGGATCATCAATTTTGGGATGCTCGCCATCTGGAGCGGGGCGTTCTTCTTCGGCCGACGATTAATGCACCGGGTCAGCCGGTGGGCTGGCGTCACCGACGAGCATTTCGATATGATCCAGTATGCCGGGATCATCTTCTACAAGATCTGCATCTTCATGTTCTTCCTGATCCCTTACGTCGCGCTCCGGTTCGTGAAGTAGTCCGGGGCGAGCGGCCCCGCCCTCGTCCTCCCGGCTGCCCGATCGATTCGAGAGTTACCGACCGATCCGCCATCGAGCCTTACCGAGGAGCCACCCGGTCATGAGCGGCCCGATCGTTCGTAAGTATGGATTCCCGAACTTCGAGAAAATCTTCGGGGAGCGGGAGTTGAAGCACGGCGCCGAGGAGGAAGCCTCGACCCTGGAGGCCCCGCAACAACCCGCCGAGCCGCCCAAGGCCGTCTCCGATCCGTCGAAGGATCAACCCGGGTCCAAACCGCCCCAGGCCTGAGTGTTTCTCATTTCGAAAGCCGATTTGGCGACACTCCCGGCCAATTTCCGACGATCTATCAGGCAGGGCCTCGTCGCGTCGGAACGTCGATTTGATTCGTCAACCGGTCGATTTTGATTCCTTTTGCCAAAATCGGCGGATTGCGATAAATTAAATCTACCAGATCGCCCCCCGCCGACGCGGGGGCCGGTCGCCCTCCGGATGATGCCCGAGGGTTACTCGGTCGACGGTGTCCGTCGCGGTTGCTCCATCCCGTCGATTCTGGTCGTATCCCCTCCTCACCGACGGCGGCGGGACCCGCCGGGGATCGTCCTACCTCATGGTTAACTATTACGGCAATCTCCTGCTCGGGCTGGTCGCGATCGTGGCCGTCGCGACAACCCTCCTGGCCATGGCCAGCTTGTTCTGGGTCACTCGCAAACGTCGAGGCCTCGCGGATTACACGCCGCCGATCACCATCTACAAGCCGTTGAAGGGCCTGGATGAAGACCTGGAGAGTTGCCTCCGGAGCTTCTTCCGGCTCGACTATCCCACCTACCAGATCCTCTTCTGCGTGGCCGACTCCGACGACCCTGCAATCCCGCTGGTCCAGCAACTCCTCGCCGAGTTTCCCGACCAGGACGCCCGCCTGATCGTCGGCTGTCCGGCGTTCGGGCTCAATCCAAAGGTCGAGAGCCTGGCGGCGATGGATCGTCACCGGAAGCATGACACGATCCTGATCAGCGACTCTAACGTTCGGGTCGCCCCGAGCTATCTCCGAGAGACCGCCTGCTACCTGGCCGAGCCGGGGGTGGGGCTGGTCACCAACCTGTTCGCGGGGGTCGAGGAAGACCACTCGGGCGCGGCGCTCGAGAACTTGCAACTCAACGGGATCATCGCCGGGGGGGTGGCCACGGCCTCGGTCCTGGGCATCACCTGCGTGGTCGGCAAGTCGATGATGCTGCCGGTCCGGGTCCTGGAGGCGATCGGCGGGTTCGCCTCGGTCCGGAATCTTCTGGCCGAGGATCAGGCGATCGGCATCCGCGTTCGCAAGGCGGGTTACTCGATCCGGTTGAGCCACCACGTCATCGAGAATGTGAACCGGCACCGGAGCTTCCGCTGGTTCCTGAATCGGCACTCGCGATGGTTCAAGATCCGTCGACGACTGGCGCTCTCGACGTTCGTGATGGAGCCGATGTTCAACCTGGCCGTGGTCGGGTTGGTCTGGGCACTCTCGGGCGAGTCGGGGCTGGCCTGGGGCGGCTTGCTGGTCCTGGTCGGCCTGGGGATCGTCCGCGACGCCGCGCAGGCCCGAAGGCTTCGGGGGAGTATCCCCCGGTTCCGCCACCTGGCCCTCAGCCCGATCAAGGACCTGTTCCTCCTGCCGGTCTGGTTCGACGCACTCATCAATCGTCGGATCCACTGGCGAGGCCACAAGTTCCTGGTCGGCAACTTCACCAGGCTCCGACTGGCCCGCGTGCCCCGCGATGTCCGCCGGCGAGTCCGACGGGTCCGGAAACTCCGGTCGCATCATGGCGACCTCGGGACCAGCCATGGATGAGTCGTGATCCCGGTAGGCCGATTGCTCGCGTCTCATTCGCGGCGTCCGGGCATCCCGATATTCTGAATCGGATCGATGTTCCTCCATCCTATCGGGATCGAATCCGAATCATTTGAGGTCGCTTGAACGGTGGTTCCCCTCCAGGAACATGGCAAACCCGCCAGGCGGATCGGAGGAGATCCTCACCCAGCCTCCGGTCATCTTCTCCCGAGGGGAGAGGGCGAATTATTGACAATGGCTTCTGTGCAATGGTCCTGGGACACTACCGCTTGATCAACAACACCCGGGATGGGCGAGGAAGGAAGGGTCTTGATGGGCGAATTGTCCGGTGTCTCGGCTCTCGATCCCGCTCCTGACGATGATCCACCCCCTCCAACTTCGACCAGATCCCTCCCTGGCCCCCTCCAGAATTCGCTCCTCCTCGCGTTATTCCTGGCCTCGCTGATCTCCCAATCCTCGATTGCCGAAGCCGACGCACTCGGCCGCGTCCGGGCCTCGGGCCGCCTGGCCTTTGGCTCCGACGAGGAAGGAGGTGCGCCTTATTTTTATCGGGATGACTCCAATCGGAGGGTCGGATTCGAGGCCGAGTTGATCGAGCGGATCGCCCGCGAATTGAAGGTCGAGCCGGACTTCCATCAGGTCCAGTGGGAATATTTGCTCCAGGTCCTCGGCCGGGGCGCAATCGACATCGTGCTCAACGGTTACGAGTTGACCGAGGCCCGGGCTCGCGACTTCCTGGCCACCCGTCCCTATTACATCTACCAGCTCCAACTGATGGCCCGGCCCGATGGCCCGGTCCGGTCCTGGGCGGATTTCGACCTCCCGCGACCCGGCGGAGGCCCCTGGAAAGTGGGCGTCCTGGGGATGTCGGCCGGCGATCTCTACGCCCAGCGGTTCGCCGGTCCTAACCTCCGGATCGCCACCTTCGACGGTGCCACCAGCGCGATGATTGCCGTCCGGAACGGGCAGATCGACGCCACACTCCAGGATCTTCCCGCCGCTCGCCACTACGTCAAGCGGCCCGAGTTTCGCGAATCCCTGGGACTGGCCGGCCCGCCCCTGGGTTGCGGATATTATGTGATCTATACGCGAAAATCCGACAATCGGCTCCGCGATGCGATCGACGAAGCCATCGGTCGCCTGATCAGCTCGGGCGAGCTTCGCGCGATCTACGAGAAGTACGACCTCTGGAACGAGGCCCAGGAGGCGCTCCGGGGTCCATTGCGCTCGTCGAGCGATCGCGTCGTCCCGGCCCGATCTTATTTCGACCTGGGCCTGCTCTGGAGGTTCGGGCCGAACCTCCTCCTGGCGGCCTTGACGACGATCCTCCTGTCCTGCACCTCGATGCCCCTGGCGATGGCGATTGGCCTTCTCGTGGCGATCGGGCGGGTCTACGGGCCGAGCCTGGTCGCCCGGCCACTGGGGGCTTATGTCGAGGTTGTCCGGGGAACTCCGCTGATCCTCCAGCTCTACGTCCTGTTCTACGTCCTGCCCGAATTCGGGGTGACGCTCTCCCCCTGGGCGGCGGGAGTGGCCGGGCTGGCGATCAACTATTCGGCCTACGAGGCCGAGATCTACCGGGCCGGACTCCAGGCGATCCCCCGAGGTCAGATGGAGGCCGCGCTGGCCTTGGGGATGTCCCGGGGCCAGGCGATCCGAAGGATCATCGTCCCGCAGGCGGTCCGGATCGTGATCCCGCCGGTGACGAGCGACTTCATCGCCTTGTTCAAGGATACGTCGGTCTGTTCCGTGATCACATTGACCGAGTTGACGAAGCAGTACTCGATTCTCTTCAACAGCCAGGGAGGGGTGCTCGAATTCGGCCTGGCCACGGCCGCTCTCTACATGGCGATGAGCCTGCCTCTGTCGAGGTTTTCGAGATGGGTCGAACGGAGGTTGGACGCCGGGCCGAGGATGGGGGTGGTGGGATGATCGAGGCGCTCGACCTGGTCAAGAGGCACGGGACGCTCGAGGTCCTCCGAGGGGTGACGCTCCGGGTGACCCGAGGCGAGGTGGCGGCGATCATCGGCCCCTCCGGGAGCGGCAAGAGCACGTTCCTCCGCTGTCTCAACGGCCTGGAGTCGTTCCAGGGCGGCAGCGTGACAGTGGACGGCCTGCGGGTCGGATCCGACACGCCGGCTCGCGAACTCCCGAGGCTGAACCGACAAGTTTGCCTGCAGCTGGGGATGGTCTTCCAGGGCTTCAACCTGTTCCCGCACCGGACGGTCCTCCAGAACGTGACCGAAGGACCGACGCAGGTCCTGCGCCTGGGCCGGCTCGAGGCCGAGGATCGGGCCCGTCGGCTCCTGGGTCGGGTCGGCCTGATGGACAAGCTCGACGCCCGGCCTCGGGAACTCTCCGGTGGTCAGCAGCAAAGGGTCGCGATCGCCCGAGCCCTCGCGATGGAACCCCGGGCGATCCTCTTCGACGAGCCCACCAGCGCCCTCGATCCCCGGATGACCGCCGAGGTCCTGGCCGTGATGACCGACCTGGCCCGAGACGGCTTGACGATGCTGGTCGTGACCCACGCCATGAAGTTCGCCCGCCAGGTCGCGCACACGGTCCACGTGTTCGGAGAAGGCCGGGTCCTCGAATCCGGCCCCCCCGGCCAGATCTTCGAAGATCCCCTACACGAGGCGACCCGCGCACTCCTGAACGAGACCCAGGCGGCCTGATCCCGATCGACGCGGACCGTTAAGGACCACCGATTCGATAACTTCCCGATACGCCTTCGGCATCGTATAACCGTAGCCAGGACGATCACGACCTCGCAACGGACGCCCAGCCATGACGTACAGCCCCGAGATCGAGCATTCGATGCGGATGTTCCACGACTCGCTCTCGGAGAAGGACCGCAGGCGATATGCGGCCATCGAGGCCGCCAAGCTCGGCCATGGGGGCACCGAATATATCGCCACGCTTCTGGGCTGCGATCCCAAGACGATCCGCCAGGGCCAACAGGACCTGGATCGACTCCCTGACGGGCTCGGCGATCGGGTTCGTAAAAAAGGGGCGGCCCGAAGCCGTGCATAGGCTCCATCCCGCTCCTGGAGGAGAACTTCCTCCGGGTGCTCCGGGATCGCACGGCCGGTGACCCGATGCGGCAGGGGGTCCGCTGGACCGACCTGAACTATGAGCAGATCGCCGGCCACCTGGCCGAGGCGGGCACCCCAGTCAGCGTGCCGGTGGTCAAGCAACTGCTCAAGAAGCACGGCTACGTCACCCGCAAGGCCCAGAAGGCCAGGGCGATGGGCGGGCATCCCGACCGCAACCAGCAGTTCGAGAACATCGCCCGGCTGAAGGGGGAGTATCTCGGGACCGACAACCCGATCGTGAGCATCGACACCAAGAAGAAGGAGTTGATCGGCAATTTCTACCGGGCCGGGCACCTCCTGACCCAAGGGGTCATTGGGACGTTCGACCATGACTTCCCCAGCTTCGCCGAGGGTGTGGTCATCCCCCACGGGCTGTACGACGTGAAGGAGAACGACGGCCATGTGAACCTGGGGACCAGCCACGACACGGGCGAGTTCGCCTGCGACAGCATCGAGCGGTGGTGGGAGGGCCAGGGCCGAGCCCGCTATCCCCGTGCGACCTCGATCTTGCTGCTGTGCGACGGCGGCGGCAGCAACAGTGCGAGCCAGTACCTGTTCAAGGAGGACCTCCAGGGTCTGGTCGATCGGCTCGGCATCGAGATCCGTGTGGCGCACTACCCGCCGTACTGCTCGAAATACAACCCGATCGAGCATCGGCTGTTCCCGCACCTGACCCGAGCCTGCCAGGGCGTGATCTTCGAGAGCGTGGGTTTGGTGAAGGAGTTGATGGAGAAGGCGAGCACGAGCACGGGGCTGCGGGTGACGGTGGACATCCTGGAGAAGGTGTACCAGACGGGGCGGAAGTATGCGGCAGGGTTCAAGGAGGACATGAAGATCGTGTTCGACGAGATCCTGCCGAAGTGGAACTACAGGGCGGTCCCGAGCGAATCATGACTTCGGGAAGTTATCGAATCGGCGATCCTAAGTTGGATGTCCCCTCGATTTAGTCCGAGTAAGAATGCGATCCTTGATCTTGGAAAAACCACGAGGTCTCGCTACGATAGTTCTCGATTCGGGGACGTAGCTCAATTGGGAGAGCGCTTGGTTTGCAACCATGAGGTTAGGGGTTCGATCCCCCTCGTCTCCATTCCGAAGCCTATTTGCTGCAAGGGTTTGTGTTGGCGTTAGAACGGTTGTTGCCAGATGTAATTGGTTGCTATGGCAGAACTGTGGGGAGCACCAACTTTCTATCCTTTGAACGAAGCAGGATCACCAACAACCTGAGGTGGCAGAGTTTTATCGGTCTGTCCGATCGTTAATTCGTCGGATTGGATGATACGGCCCTTGCCTTTCAGCCTTTGGCACACGGTGGAAGAATTCCACCCAATCAAACGGGCGAGCTTGGATTGCCCGCTCGTCGTTGAGCGAATCACAAATGGCCCTTAGGTCGGTGTGAGTCATGCCTCTTCGATCACACCATGCTCGTAGCACTCTTTGATGAGGGCTTCGAGTTGTTTGATCGAACAGCTTCATGTCCATTCCTGGGATCTAAAATCCCTCGCCTTCAGGCGACCACTTGCAGTACGTTCGCGTGATGGAGCACTACCGACGGACCGCCCACACTCGGCTTGACATCAAGTTCCACCTGGTGTGGATCACGAAATACCGCAAGAAGCTCCTCCGGGGCGAAGTCGGCGTCCGGCTCCGCCAGATCGTTCGGACGATCTGTGCGGAGCTGGAGGTCGAGATCCTCAAGGGGCATGTGAGCATCGACCATGTCCACCTGTTCGTCTCCTGCCCGCCCCACGTGTCGGCGAGCTACCTGATGCAGCGGGTCAAGGGGAAGAGTTCGAGGCGGCTGTTGCAGGAGTACAGCCACCTGAACAAGGAGTGCTGGGGCCGGCACCTTTGGGCGAGGGGCTTCTTCGTGGCGAGTTCGGGGAACGTGACGGACGACGTGATCATGGAATACATCCGGACGCAGGACATGGAGAAGGGGGATGATGATTTCCGGGTGACTGATGCGTAGCGTTGTGGTGCCCAGTCGGGCTTTCAGCCGACTGCCGAACCCACCGCCTTCCAGGCGGTCGGTGGTTCAGTTCTAACAGCTGATCCGCATCTACCAAAACGCACTCAGGGCGAAAGCATCCTCCTTTTTGAGTGCATGCCAGTGATCTTCTGTACCAATTTCTGCTTTGGCGTCTGGTGTAATTTTTACTTCAGAATGTCGCGAAGCCTGTGTCGAGCATCATCGCCCCTGCAGATAGAGGCTGTTGCATCTTGTGATATCAGTCAATGCGTATAATGCTAATCAAGTATTTCCTCGCTTTCCGAGATTGGTCCATCCGTCGATTGAATGTCCTCATGATTTTCAACAGGCGGAGTACTGAACTCGGTAGGGGGAATTATGGACACCATGTCCAAACCACGAGCGTTGCGCATATATAGAACAATTTTTGGATTTTGTGTTAGTGTCCACTGTTCTGCTTCATCTAGAGTTAACTTCAATTCGGAGTGAAGCCTATTGGCGACCGCATTGGCGGTCGATTCAAGCTCTTTGATGAATTTCTCGGTTTCCTCTTTGTAGCGAGAGCGGGACACGGTACATATTGTGAAGGTCATAATCAAGAAGAGTGTTATTCTGCAAATAATTGCTTGGGAATAGCAGATTAGCTCAGCGGCCGTACTAACGGATTTGATTTTGGAGACGCCCGCAGAAGTTGGCGTACTTAGTACTACTCCGTTATCTGATACGAACGGAACGCCTGGCCGGTTCGTATGCAGGGTATGAATCGCACCTATATCCCCGAACTCGCACCCGAAGTCCTCGAACGGCTCGACGCCTACGCCGCCCGTTTCCGCGACGACTTCAACCGGCCCCGACAGGCCCAATACTCCGGCGTCTACCTCCAGGGACTGATCCTCGACGGCGACCGCAAGAGCATCGAGCCGCTCTCGCGCAAGGTCACCCTCCCGACCGGCCTGGTCGTCGCCGACCTCGACCAGGCCCTCCAGCAGTTCATCGGCCAGAGCACCTGGGACGAGATGGCCGTCTGGAAGCGTCATCGCTCCGTCATGGCCGAGTCTTTCGCTTCTCCGGCCGGCATCTTCGTCATTGACGATACGAGCTTCCCCAAGCAGGGCAAGCTCTCCGTCGGTGTGCAGCGTCAGTACTGCGGGGCTCAAGGCAAGAAGGCTAACTGCCAGGTCGCACCCTCGGTTCATTACGTCGCCCCGAAGGGCCATTACCCGCTGGCGATGCGGCTCTACCTGCCCGAGGCCTGGCTCGATGACTCCAAGCGGCTCGACAAGGCGGGCGTGCCCCGGGAGCAACGACGAGCACTGACGAAGGGCCAGATCGCCCTGGAGCTTCTCGATCTGGTTCGGGCCGAGGGGTTGCCCGGCCGGCTCGTGGTGGCCGATGCCGGCTACGGCGTCTCCGGGCTCTTCCGAGAGGGGTTGGCCGAGCGCGGCCTGTCCTACATCGTGGGCGTGACCGACGAGATGGTGGTCTTCACCGAGGAGCCGTCGTGGGAGGTCCCCGGGCCGGCGATCCGACCGCCGGGGTCCGGCGGGCGGCCGCGACGGCGATCACGACTGAAGGCCGGCACCCCGAAGCCGGTGAGCCTGCGAGAGTTGGCCGCCTCGACACCGCTGCGGAAGGTGACCTGGCGCGAGGGGACCAAGGGGAAGCTGTCGGGCCGCTTCGCCTGGCTTCGGGTCTGGCCCGGCGGGGGCTGGGCCACCGGCGAGTGCGCCGGGGCCGAGCCGGTCTGGCTGCTGATCGAGGAGCAGGCCGACGGCAAGATCAAGTACGCGATCTCGAACCTGCCGGGCCGAACCAGCCGGATCAAGGCGGTCCGGCTCTGGAAGAGCCGCTGGCCGGTGGAGCAAGGTTATCAGCAGATGAAGGAAGAACTCGGATTGGACCATCACGAGGGGCGTTCCTGGCGTGGCTTTCATCATCACGCCTGCCTGGTGATGCTGGCCTTCGGGTTCCTGGCGTTGGAGCGAGAACGCGAGGAACGAGACCCGGCCCGGCCGGGAAAAAGGGGGGGACCCGCCCGGTGATCACGGTGCCGGCGATCCGCCGTGCCTTGCAGAGGCTGCTGGCCCCGATCTGTCGGCACAATTGCCCCTATTGCAAGGATCGCTCATTGCAATTGCCGTTGATATTAACGGAGTAGTATTAGAATCTATCCCAGTAGGCCCGCCGCCCGATAGGTGATCCAGGCGCAGACGAAGTGGAGCATCCCGAAGTAATTCTCCGCCTTCTTCTCCCACCGGATAAGCAATCGCCGGAACCGATTCATCCAGCTATGTGTCCGTTCCACCACCCAGCGGCGGGCCTTCTGGCCCGCCTCACGCTTGATCTCCTTGGCTTCCTCGCCACGAGCCCGGACGTGCGTCGTGAACCCAAACTCCCGCACCAATTCCCTCGTATCTTCGTAGTCGTACCCCTTGTCCAGGCACATCCCCTGCGGCTCCTCCTCCGTTGGCTCGGGACGTTCCACCGGGATACTCTCCAGGGTCGCCTCGACCGGCTTCTTGTCGTGGCGATTGGCCCCTCGACGGTCAATCCCACCGGAATCCCCTGAGCCTCGGTCAGCAGGCTCCGCTTCGTGCCCCGCTTGCCCCGATCCGTTGGATTCCGGCCGGTCCGCTCGCCGCCCAGGGGGGCCTTGGTCATGGCCCCGTCCATCGCCAGCCACTCCCAATCCAGGCCCACCAGCTCGTCGTACTCGTGGAGGCCGGTCGCCCAGAGGTTGACGAAGACTCCGGCGGCGGTCCACTCCTGGAAGCGGCGATGGGCCGAGGAACTGGAGCAGATCCCGGTGGCGTTCAGTGCGTTCCACTGGCAGCCGGTGCGGAGGACGAAGAAGATGGCATCCATGGCCTTGCGGTCGGCGACCCTGGGGTTGTGGCAGCCCAGCGGGTGGATCGGGCGTAGCGGCAAGAGTGGCACGATCCGATCCCACAAGGCGTCAGGAATACGCCACTGATCATCGGCGAGATAGTCTGGTTTCGAAGCACCGTGCAGTCGGGCCTTGGCCATGAGATGGAGTCAAGAGAGCGGGCGGAAGGTACGCTGGTATTGTAGGCGCATGTCCACCTGCTGAGATAGGATCTTAGGCTGAAGCCAAAAAAGCGCCAAAAATTTCGCGAAGTCGCACTGGCAAAGGCTGTGTGGTCTAGCTTTTCTAATGCCCAGTATTCAAAAGCGTAAATCACAACCGTGGACATGCATAACGAGAGGAAAGAAAAGCAGAGATAAAAGTCGATGTAGTGCTTCTTTGTCACTTCATCGACTTTGGCGGCGATAATCTCGAACGCTGAGTGGGTGCAATAAACAAACGAGAGGTCTCCGTACTGTGACTCGATTGTATTTCCTGATTTGTCATGCAATTCGATTCGAGTGACGAGCGCTTTTCCTAGCTTTCCGGAAGCAATGCCCAATCTGACATTCTTCAAGATGTGCGATAATCCCGAGAATACGCCAGATCTGTAGGCTTTACGATAGCTGCGACCCAATTGAATTGCCAAGATGATTCCCAGTAACGTCATTGAGGTTATGAGAACCGGAGTGTTATTTGACAATAGGATGAATAGGCAAGAAATACTGCTTGTGGTGAACACGGACAGATTGAATTTGAAAGCGCTGAAAAAATCGTGCACTGCGGGCGCGAATGCAATTGCGAACGGCCAGTTGTAAACAAGTCGTTTTGGGATTTCCCAAAAAAAAGGGCCAAAGGATAGAGCAATATGTATAATACAAAAGCCAAAAAAGCGGTACGCTTAAAGAAATACAAACTTATCGCAAACACTGCTAGTAAGGCAAACGCCTTGTAGTCAAGCATCCATTCGTAAGAAGGCGAAAATTGTCGAAACAGTAGGTGGTCAATATCGACAATAAATAGTTTTGAGATAATGTAGATGTAAAGAGAAAGCCCAAGAATATGTTTGATGGATTTGATGGTGATATAAAGGAAGCGACTGTTCCATCTTCCCGGTGTATTGTCATTTTGCTCGACAGACATTCGACCCCTTCCTTCCCTAACCGATCTTACTCGACTAGACATTCAATAGCAGAGCCAGCATAACAGGACACGCGTACCCTATCCAGCCCATGTCGGCTTTGCGTTATAGAGCAAGCCAATTATTTCGTCCGAGTCCAGACTCCGACGCCGAGCAGTAAATCGCATCGGCATTCGATTCAGACCACCAACGCTAAAATCGTGGAACACATAAAGCTCTGCCACGGCAGATCTATACTTCTAAACTTTGCGAAACAAGGGGAATCGTGAAGGGGTTCGATCCCCCTCGTCTCCATTTGAATCGGCGATTGACTCGCGGCGAAACCGGGAATCCCCCGGAATCCTTGTGTCGGATTCCGGGGGATTTCGCATCTGATGGTCGCCTGGAAATCATATCGTCGGTCGAGGGTCGCACCTCGGACTTGCTCCGGGATTCAATCCGTTGCCGGCTCGAACACGATCCAGGTTCGTTGACGAGCCGGGATCTTCACCTGGACCTCGGCGGTGTCGGTCCGGGGATCGAGGGCGATCGTCCTCGGTAGGTCCTCCTGTTCTCGGACCTGGACCCTTCCGGTCAGGCCTGCGTAATAGAGCGGGACCTTGATCGTCCGGTCGATCTCCTGGGGGAGCGGGTTGTAGATCATCGCCAACCCTCGCTCCTTGAGCTCGGGATTCACGTGGAGCCAGCCGTCCCAGTCGCGACCGTCGGGGCGTCGGAGGTGGATCAGGTCCGAGTCGAGAATCGCCCGGTGGGCCTTGTAGAAGTCCACCCAACGCTTGACGACCGCTTTGGTGGCGTCGGTGTCATAGAGCCGGGCGCCCCGATAGCAAGCCTGGACCCCGGCCCCGAACAGGTTGGCCAGCCTGGTCTCGTAGTGGTCGAGATGCTCGGCGAGGGGCTCGATGGTGGCGGCGGCCCCGCCCCCGTGATATTCGCTCAGCGGGACGAACATCCAGCCCATGCTCGGGGCCTTCTCCCAGGTCCCGTCGTAGATGTTCTGCCGCTCGATGATCTCCTGCTGATGCCGGGGGAGGGACCAGTTCGTCTCCCGATAGCCCATGGCGATCTTGTTCGAGCCGGCGAGGAAATACCAGTCGGGCACGTTGAGGTAGATCCCCCGGGCCCTCGACCAATGATAGAGATCTCGGATCGCCTCCCACTGCTTCCATTGCGAGTCGGCACGACCCTTGTGGCCCGGATGCTTCGTGGAGGCGCAGATGTCGCCCGGATAGGAGCCGTCGTGTTCGAGGACGTCGCAACCCGTCGCCTCGAAGAAATGACGAATCCTGGCGAAATAGTCCCGGCCCCATCGGCTGCACAGGCAGGGAGAATTCTCGAAGATCATCCCGCCGGGTTTACCCGTCGCCGGGTTGATCGCGTCCTCCGTGGGGTTGATCGATCGGCTCGCCAGGAGCGAATAGCCGCCAAGGGCGATGCCCTTCGAGTGCGCATAGTCGGCGACCTGCTTGATCCGGGCGAGCGTCTCGGGCGAGTCGTCCTCCATGTTCAAACCGCTGCCGAATGTCATGATGACCATCTCGAAGCCGACCTCGGCACACTGGTCGATCGCCAGACGGATGGCGTCCGGCTGGGCGCTCCGGACGTGCATCAGGATGGGATTCTCGAGCACCCAGGGTGCGAGGGCTCGGTAGGACCGCCTCAGGGCGAGACCTCGACGCTCGCGGTCGCTCCCGTCGTGCAAGAGCTCGAAGACTCGGAATGACTCGAACGTCTCGCCCGGCTCGATCTCGGCGTCGGGTCCGACGATCGGCGAGCATTCCAGGAGGCAGGGCGTTTCTTTCAGGTAATGTGTCTGAGTTTCGTAGGCCGGATCGCTCTTCCAGTGGACCGCAGGCGAGTCGACCTGGCCCGTCATCCCGCCGCCGAACGCGTAGTCGGAGAAGACGTCGAGGTTTCGCCAGAGTTGGCGGAATTCGACCGGTTTGGCACCCACGAGCGACTCGGGTTCGACGACCGCGAGTTGCTCCACCACGAGACGGTCGACCGTCACAGGGACCTTCGAATTGTTCTGCATGGTCAACCACTTGGCGAACAATGGCAGGCCGTCGTAGAGCTCGTAATGGACCAGGATCGAGACACCCTGGTGGACGGCCGGGTCGGTCGGTCGATAGGTGAACGAAAGCCTCACGCCGGGAGGGGGCCAGGGGAGATCGCGGCCGATCCACTCGCGATGCGGGAGCCAGGGGAAGCGGGCCTCGGTCCGACCCACCTGGAAACCGACGCAACGCCAGGCCCCGGGATCGGCATCGAGCGCATCGAGAGCCTCGGGTTCGAGGAAATTGTGGATCTTCGCGCCGACCAGGCCGCCGACCTCCACCTTCTTTCCGTCAAGCTCCAGGATCGCCTCGGGCAGGACGCTCCTCAGGAACGACTCCCCGGTCCCCAGGTGATCGAGCCCCACCGTCGAGCCGTTCGGTGCCAGACGGAAGGTCCGGCGGACCAGCCCATTCTCAAGGAATATTTCTCGATCGGAGCCACCTCGGTGGACCTTCGCCACCGCGGAGGATCCGTCGATCAGCCAGTCTCCCGGACTACGCCCCGGCTCGCTCGTCGAAGGCGGCAAGCCTGCCGAACTCGGGACGGGCTCCTCGGCGCGACTCGATGTCGCGAGGAAGGTCAGGGCCAGGAGGAAGAAGCACCGGCGAAGCAGGGATTCTCCCCGTCCGGAGTGGCTTCCGCTCGAAAAGTTCGGGGTGAACTCGGTCGGACTCGGCATGATTCACCTGGATGAGGAGGATTGGTCGGTCGATGGAGGTCGAATTCTCGGGCTGGCGATTTCGGCGGGATTCCAGAGGTAGGCTCGACAAACTCCAGGATGAGCACGATCGGCGGATGTCGGGATGATCGGAGGGACCGCTGCCAGGCCTCCCGGATCTCGCTCGAGTTCGCGAGGCTCGACTGATCCACATTTCGAGTGGCAGCATCGACAGTAACACGGGAAGTTGCACACGCCCACGGGCTCCTGATGGAGGACGTCCCTCGATGTTTCTATCCCACCGGGATCGGATGTCTCGCGATAAATGCATGCCGGGCGAGATTCGTGATCGGGAGCCGGACCGTCGTCGATGAGGACGCCCCTCATTGCGGGGTGGTCGCAGGGGCGGCGTGATGCTCGCCAACCCCGATGCAAGTTCGAAGCAGTCCCTCGATAGGATCGTGTTCGCGTGCGTCGATGTGCGGCCTTCCTGCCCGATACGGATCGGGGGGAAATGAGTGGCTGGTGGCGAGAAAGTCGCTTGGATTTCGGATGGCGACGATCGCGAAATCGACCCTCTGCCCGACCGTGGACGCTGTCCGGAGGCCGAGCCTGGCCGTAATATTCGCCAAAATCCCGAAAAATAAAATTGACGCTTGAGTGGACCATCCGGTCGAACTATGATGACCCCCGTTCGGTCGGAGAGACACATTCTGATCCTTGCTTGAATCTCATGATTGCACGAGATGCGCCCGTGTTCATGGGGTGAGTTCCGGCACGAGTCGTCCCCCTCCGGTCCGCCGGAAGATCGGGCGATCGTCATCGTCGGTCATTGCTGCGTCGTCTCGTCCATATCATCGAGGGCGACCCGGGGTTCATCGCGACTTCAGGAGATCGGCATGATTTAAACATGCCGGCGCAAATGGTCCGCTCTGCCGGACCGGGGGAGTTTGCATGGAGATCAAGGTCCTCGTCGGCGCGAATATCCAGGTCCCCGGCGGGCCGACGTTGAATATGAACTGGTCGGTGCCGGCCGACGGATACGACCGGCTGGTCCTGAAGCTCGGGGCCGGCGAGAAGCAGTCGGTCAACCTTCTTCCCGCCGCGAAGGCCGCGCCTGCGCTGCTCCTGATCTCGTCGACCAAGTACGACGAACTGATCACTTGTACGCTCGATCCGGGCGGCGCCGCGAAGGCGTTCAAGCTCACCTCGCCCCTCCTGGCGAGCGGGGGCGACCTGGCCGCCGCGCTGGCGGCTTCGGCCGCCTCGGTCGAGATCGAAAACAAGACGACCGGGGCCATCACCGTGGACATCTTCATCGTGCGGGTGATCACCGCTTAACCAACTTCCGGCTCGAACGCAAGGGGCCCCGATGCCTTCGACACTGTCGTACCCCGGGATCTACATCGAGGAGGTCGCCAGTCCCGTCCGGACCGTCGTGGGGGTGCCGACGGCGGTCGCCGCGTTCGTTGGTCGGGCCCGATTGGGGCCGGTCGACCGCCCTGTCCGGATCAAGGGATTCGGCGACTTCGAGCGGAATTTCGGCGGCCTCTGGTCTTTCAGCGAGCTGGGCCACGCCGTCCAGCAGTACTTTCAGAACGGAGGGGCCGATGCCTACGTGGTCCGCGTGGCCCCGGCCGACGCCAGCACGCTCACGTTCACCCCTCCCGGGGGCGGGAATCTCCCGCTCACGGCAACAAACCCGGGGGCGTGGGCCAACGGCCTGAAGATCAGCGTCGACCATGACACCCGGGACGTCAGCGGCCCCGGCACGCCTGCGGTGGACGAGTTCAACCTGAAGGTCGAGCTGAGCCTGAAGGACCCGGTCTCCGGCCAGAACGACATCACCACGGAGGTCTTCCGGAACGTGAGCGTGCTGGCGACCTCGCCCACGTTCGTGAAGACGGTCCTCGATAACTCGTCGAATCTGATCGCGGTCTCGGGGGTCGTGCCAGGTGCTCGGCCCGCCGAGGGGGATTATGAGGCCGTCGGCAACGCGTCGGATGGCTCGGCTCTGACGGCGAGCGACCTCGCCCCGACGACGGGTCCGCAAGGGAAGAAGGGGATGTTCCTGCTCGAGGATGCCGAGATCTTCACGATCCTGGTGATCCCCTCGTACTCCCCCAACGAGGGGGTCGCTCCCCTCGACGTCCCGGCTTCGGTCTGGTCGGCGGGCCTCCAGTACTGCCGGCAGAAGCGGGCGATGCTGATCGTCAACCCCCCGACGACTTGGGTGACCAAGGATAAGGTGAAACCGACCGACATCGACCAGCTCCGCGACAAGAACTCGGTCACCTACTTCCCCGATGTCTACTTCGCCGACCCCCTCATCAAAGGACAGCCCCGACTCTTCTCGCCCGCCGGGGCGATGGCCGGCGTGATGGCCCGGACCGACCAGGAGCGGGGTGTTTGGAAGGCTCCCGCCGGCGAGGAGGCCAAGATCAACGCGGCCATGGGGCTTCAATATACCCTCACCGACCCGGAGAACGGCGACCTCAACCCGCTGGCGATCAACTGCCTGCGAACCTTCCCGATCGTCGGGAGCGTTTGCTGGGGCGCCCGGACGCTCGCCGGGGCCGACGCCCAGGCCTCGGAGTGGAAATACCTCCCGGTCCGGAGGACCGCGCTCTTCCTCGAGGAGACCCTCTACCGATCGACCCGCTGGATCATCTTCGAGCCGAACGACGAGCCGCTCTGGTCCCAGATCCGGCTCAACATCGGGGCCTTCCTCCAGTCGCTCTACCGCCAGGGGGCCTTCCAGGGAGCCACCCCCAAGCAGGCCTATTTCGTCAAGTGCGACGCGGAAACGACCACGCAGGATGACATCAACAAGGGGATCGTGAACATCCTCGTGGGATTCGCCCCGCTCAAGCCGGTGGAGTTCGTGGTCATCAAGTTCAGCCAACTGGCCGGGCAGATCCCCGTCTGACCAGAGGAGCCCAGAGCGTGGCGATATTCACGGCGAACAAGCTGACTCGATTCGACCCTTACAAGAACTTCAAGTTCCGCGTGAAGTGGGACGGCCGGTACGTGGCCGGCCTTTCGAAGATGACCCCGCTGAAGCGGACGACCGAGGTCGTCAAGCACCGCGAGGGGGGCGATCCCAACAACCCCCACAAGGCACCGGGGCGGACCGACTACGACGCGATCACCCTGTCGCGCGGGATCACCCACGACACCAGCTTCGAGCAGTGGGCGAACCTGGCCTTCCTCCACGGCGCGGCGGCGGGTGCCGAGGTCGCGCTCAAGAGCTTCCGCAAGGATGTCCTGCTCGACATCTTCAACGAGGCCGGGCAGAAGGTGATCTCTTACAAGATCTTCCGATGCTGGGTGAGCGAGTACCTGGCCACCCCCGAGCTCGACGCCAACGCCAATGCGGTAGCGATCGAGTCGATCAAGATCGAGTGCGAGGGCTGGGAACGCGATGAGTCGGTCACCGAACCAAACGAGCTCTGACCCCGGACGGGTTCGCCCCGTCCGGCTCCCGGCCTCGGGCCGCGTGATCGAGGTACGCGCGGCCGACCCGGCCCTGTTGCTCGATCGCCTCGACCTCGACCCCCGCGCGGCCCGCGAACGGACCCTCTCCGCGGCCCTGGCGTGCGTGACCGGATCGCTCGACGAGGGGGAGGTCCACGCCCTGAGCCTGGCCGACCGCCACTCCCTGGTCCGTGGGGCCGCGCTGGCGGAGGGCTTGGGCGAGGTATCGGCGGTCGCAAATTGCCCGGCCTGTGAGGAGGATATCGAGCTCACGCTCGACCTCGACGCGTTCGAGCCCCCGGACGTGGACGAGCCGATCGTGATCCGCCTGGGCGAGGCGTCCCGCGACTGCCGACTGCCGCGCCCCGCCGATCTGGAGGCGGCTTCCGACCCGCTCGACCTGGTGGCGTCCTGCCTCGGGACTTCTCGCGACGAGGCCGCCCCCTGGCAGGAGGTGGCCGAGGAAGCCCTGTCCAACGCCGACCCGCTGGGCGCGATCCTGATCGCCGGGGCCTGCCCCGGCTGCGGCGAACCCCTCGAAGCCGGTCACGACCTCGTCGCCGCCTGGCTCACCGGCCTCCGCCGGAGTACCGATGTCCTGCTCCGCGAGGTCCACGCCCTGGCCACCTACTACCACTGGAGCGAGGACGCGATCCTTCGCCTGCCGGCCCCGAGACGACGGGCCTACATCGATCTTTGCCGGGGGATGGTTCTCGACGAGGAGGAGGACTTCGCATGAGAGGTTACCTCCAGACCATCGTCCGGCGGTCACGGCTCCCGCTGCCCGCCGCCGCCGCGACCCACCGGCGAATCGCCGAACGCGAGCCCTCCGCCATGACTCCGGTCGGCCCCCGCTCGCAGGCCATCCGGGCCGAGACCCCCGCCGGGCTGAGGCCCCCGATCGCGAACTTGGGGCCCTCGACGCCGCCACGGCCTCCGTCCGTTCCCATTCCCACGAGCCAGGAGACGAGGAAGACGCCCGACCGCTCGCCGATCGAGGAGGTCTCTCCCCGCATCGAGCCAGTCCCCGTTGGACCCGAGGCTCGCCCCGGACGGTCCATTGAGGAGCCTCCGACACTTACGCCACCAATCTCATCCGTTTCCGCCGAGCGAATTCTAACCAGGCCCCCGCGCAAGGACGACTCGTCCGAGACTAGCCCGATCTCGTCTCCCGACGCGCAGGTATTGCCGGACTCGGAGACGCCAGCCCCCGCCACTCCGCAGGCGAGACAGGGCCCTCGATCCGAGCCGGCCGAGGTCCGCATCGTCTGGCCGAAGGGGATCGAGACGCTACCCGTCGAGGCGCGTTCCCGCGTCGAGCGCGAGGTGGTCCGTGTGGCGAAGGACCGCTGGAGACGGGAGTCGGGAGGACCGCCGAAGGTCCCCGAAGTCGGCGGTGCGCCAAGGATCGAAGTCCGGATCGGTCAGTTGAACGTGCGGGTCGAGGCCCCGGCTCCAAGGCCCGAGCCGCCTCGCGCGGCCCCCTCGCCAGCCAGGCCGGTGGCGAGCTTCGAGGGCTTCTCCGGCTTCCAATTCAAACGCAGCCTCTCGGGGTCTTGATCCATGGCGGGGATCCAGGGCGTTCAGAAAGTGACCTCCACCCTCGGCTCGCTGCTCCTCGACCGGATGGAGACGGCGGGCGTCATCGTCTCGTTCGGCGTGCCCAAGACCGACGATACCGGCGACGTCCCGCGCGTGAACCTGTTCCTCTATCACGTGAAGGAGAACCCCCACCTCCGCAATGAGGACGACCCCCGTCGGCAGTCGCCCGGTGAGTTCGGGTCGCCCCCAATGCCTCTCGAATTGGGCTACCTCATCACCAGCTATGGCCGCAAGAATGCCGAGGTCGATCCCGGCTTCCTGCCCGGCGCATCCCAGAGTGAGCTTGAGGCCCAGCAGACCCTCGCCGACGTGATGCGCGTCTTCCACGAGGCCGCCATCCTGAACCCGAAGACGATGCGGCTGAAGGCACCTGGCGGTCCCCTCCTGGACTCCGGGCTCCGGCAAGAGTTCGAATCGATCAAGATTACCCCCAGGTCGCTCGACCTCGACGACCTTTCGAAGCTCTGGACGGCGATCAAGGCCGACTTCCAGCGAGCGGTGGCCTACCACGTCTCGGTGATCCGGGTCGACTCGATGAGGCCCCGAAGTTCGTCCCTCCCGGTCCTTGAGCGTTCGATCACCGTGGCACCCGCCCTCGCGATCGGGCCCGGTTTGGTCGACCTGCAACCTTCGAGCGTTGCGGCCGGAGAGCCCGTCACCCTGGTTGGCGACCGGTTCGGCGACCCCTCGCTCGCCGTGATCTTGGCCGACTCCTTCGGGACCGGCTTCCCGCGATCGCCCGCCAAACTCGCGGTGACTCGCGACTCGACCGGAGTCCACTTCACGATCCCCAACGACCCGGCGCTCTTCCAGCCGGGCCTGAAGACGGTCTCGGCCCGGATTGATCTGGCGGGGGGCCGCGTGGCGACGTCCGAGCCGAGGCCCCTGCAACTCCTTCCCAAGGTCGATCTGATCGTTCCGAGCGCCGGGCCGTTCGACGGGACGGTCACGGTCAGGATCCAGGGCACGATGCTCGGGATCGACAACCCTGACACTCGCCACCCGCTTCGGCCCTCGGTCTTCTTCGGGAATTACGCGGTCCCCGACGCGGACCTTGACCTCTCGGGCCTTCCCGCCCTCATCAAGGCGACTCTGAAGATCCCCGCCGATCCTGATAACCCGGCATCACCGAGGGTGGGCCGGAAACTGCCGGTGCGTGTCCGCTTGAACGGCGTCGAGAACCAGACCTGGCGGGCGAACGTATCCGGCGGGCTCGATATGGACCCAGCCCTCGTTTTCGAGGTGACCTGATGGCGGCCGTCGCCGACCTCAACCGTGCCTTCCTGGATGCCGCGTTCGAGCGACTCGCCCGTCGCCTCGAAGGGTCCGCGCCCGGCGAGGAAGCGTCGCTCCTGGAAGTGGTCTCCGAGCACTCCGACGCCGTTCCCTTCCTGAGGCTCGCCGAGGTGCTCCGGCTCACCTCCTTCGAGAGCAATCTCCTGCTCCTGGCGGTCGCCCCCGAGATAGACGACGGGCTGGGACGGCTCATCGCGAATGCTCAGGGTGGCGACTCGCGCTGGCCGACCGTCGCGCTGGCCTGGCGGCTGTTCTGCGAGACTCGCGACGAATGGGTCGCCTCGCGCGACAGCCTCCGGCCCGATTCGGTCCTGTTCCGGTTCGAGTTCCTCGAACTGGAAGGGCCACGCTTGCCCTTGCCGGACCGGACGGTCAGGGCCGAGGCCCGAGTCGCCGACGCGATCCTCGGCCGGAGGCTGCCCGACTCGCGACTCTCCGGCCGCCTGCGGTATCGAGCAGCCGGGCGGGAGGGGAATGCGCTGTCGGATCGGCTGTCAGGTTCGGAGGGCCCTCGGTTGGTCAACCTCCACGGTGTCCCGGAGGAGGACCTCGAATCCTTCGCCTCGGAGGCGCTCTCCGGACTGTCCTTGCCGCTCCTGGCCGCGAACGTGGCCGGATTCTCGCGAGCGGAGGCGGTCGCCTTGGTCCGCGAAGGGCTGATCGAGCAGACGGCGCTGTTCCTGGGCGGATGCGCCCCGGAGCCCGGCCCCGAGACCGACACCTGGTTCCGACTTCTTCGAGACTCCGGATCGGTGGCATTCCTCGGCTCGGAAGCCCCCATACGAAAGCCTCCCGGAGTCCCCGCCGGAGAATGGATCTCGATGGAGGTCGAACGTCCCTCAAGGCCCACTCGTGAGGCGATCTGGAGGGAATCGACCGGGTCCGACGTGCCCCTGGACATCGCCGACTTTGCCTTGACTCGTTCCGAAATCCTCGAAGCCACAGCGATCGCTCTGACCGGCACCTTGGGCGGGCCTCACGAGAAACTCCGGGCGGCGTGCCGCGATCTGTCCCGGCACAGGATGGGCGAATTCTCACAGCCGCTCAAGAGCCTCCGAGGGTGGGAGGACATGGTCCTTCCGGCGGACTCCGAGGCCAAGCTCCGCGAACTCTGCGACCAGGTCCGGAACCAGTCCCGGGTCCTCGATGGCCTGGGGTTTCGCGCCCGGCTCTCCCGAGGGTTGGGGGTCAACGCCCTCTTCTCCGGCCCGAGCGGCACGGGCAAGACGATGGCCTCGGAAATCGTCGCGAGCGATCTCGGCCGCGAGCTCTATCGGGTCGACATCGCCCGGGTGGTCAGTAAATACATTGGCGAGACCGAGAAGCACCTGCGTGAAGTCTTCCGCGAGGCCGAGCGGGCGCGCTGCGTCGTCCTCTTCGACGAGGCCGACGCTCTTTTCGGCAAGCGGACCGAGGTCAAGGACAGCCATGACCGCTACGCGAACATCGAGGTGAGCTACCTCCTCCAACTCATCGAGGAGACCGAGCACGCGGTCGTCCTCCTGGCGACCAATCGCCGGGACGCGATCGACGAGGCATTCCTGAGGCGGTTCCGCTTCCTGGTCGACTTCCCGGCCCCCGAGCCTTCGCTTCGCGAGCGGCTCTGGCGGAAGAGCTTCCCGGATCAGGTCCGGGTGAGCGGGCTGAACTACCGAGCCCTGGCCGACGGCCTGATCCTGACCGGAGCGGGCATCCGCAATGTCGCGCTGACGGCCGCGTATCTCGCCGCGGCCGACGGCGGGGTGGTCACTCCCGAGTTGCTGGCCCGCGCCGCCCGCCGCGAGTTCGAGAAGCTGGGACGCCCCTCGGCCTTCACGGCGGCCGCTTTCGCCGAGAGGAAAGGGGGGGCGTCGTGACGACCAAGGTTACGCCCGTTCCTACCCTCACCGCCGTCAAGCCGGGGACCGTCCTCCGCAAATGCTCCTGCGAGGGGTCGTGCGAACGCTGTGCCGAGGCAGACCGCGAGAAGGCGGTCGTCCGTCGACAGGCGGCCTCGCCATCGGCCGCCTCGGGCGTGCTATCGCCCCCGGTGGCGAAGCAGATCCAGGCGGCCACCCAGTCCGGGGGCCGTCCGCTCCCCCCGGGTGCCCGAGCGGCGTTCGAGCCCCGGTTCGGCCGTCGCGATTTCTCGGGTGTTCGCATCCACGACGACGCCTCGGCCGACAAGCTCTCCCGCCAGATCGGCGCCCAGGCCTTCACCGTCGGCCAGCACGTCTTCTTCTCCTCGGGCAGGTTCGATCCCGACAGCTCCTCGGGCCAGAAGCTCCTGGCGCACGAACTGACTCACGTCGCCCAGCAGGGAGACGCCCCGGTCGCCGTTCAAGCCAGCCTGGAACTCGGGGCACCCGATACCGCCGCCGAGCGCGAGGCCGATCGCGTGGCCCACGCCGTCGCCGAAGGCCGGGACGCGGGGCCAGTCAGCCGGCTATCGGCCGGCGTCGTGCAGCGTGCTGTGGTCGAGTTGCCCGCGTCCGAGCCGCTGCTGGTCCTCGGTCAGAAGGCCAGCGATGCGACCGATCACAGCTTCCTGGTCAACGTCTACAAGACCCTGGGGCGACAGAAGGCCCTCCGGACGACCCACGCCGGCCGGACGCTCGACCTCTGGCCGGTCTGGGAGCGGTCCAGGGCGGGCATGACCAACAGCGCCGGTCAGACCGCCGAGCAGGTCCGCGCCGCGATGCAGTCGCAGTGCTCTCCCGACCACATCGTCGAGCTTCAGATCGGCGGCTCGGACGACCCGGGCAACCTCCGGCTCCTCAGCCGTGGCCGCAACCAGCAGGCAGGGGCCAGTCTCGCAGGTCAGATCACGCGGGTCGCCAACGCCCAGTTCGGTGGCCGCCCCACCAACACGGATATCCTCGTCTTCACGGACGCCGCTCGTGGGGGCGACGCTCCCTCGCCCGACCCGTGCCTCTCCGCCGACCCGCTCCGATATCCGATGGGGAGGGTCGCCACGGGGGCGGGCAGCCGTGACCAGGCCTTCAGCAAGAAGCTCGAGTACAAGGCGGGCGGAGTCGATCGCGTCACGGGGTATGGCACCCCGACCGAGGCCGCGCCCCCGTACACCATCAACCCCGACCAGCGTCTCGCCGTCCCCGGGCTGGAACTTCGCCGAGTCTCCGCCGTGAGTGGGCCGAAAGACGCCACCCTCCGGGCGAACCTCTCCGATCGGGTCCGGAGGATGCCGCTGAAGAACAGGACCTTCCCGGAGTTCGACCTCGCCGTGGTCGGGGGAGTCCTGAACTTCGGGGCGGCCCCGGTGCCGATCGGGATCTCGCTCGGGTTCCTCAGCGAGGCCCTCCTGACCCCGAAGTTCGAGGCGGGGAAGCTCTCCGCGTCCGGGATCCTCAGGCCCTCGCTCCCGATCCTCCGAGCGGCCGAGGTCCAGATGGAGATCCGCGACGAGGCGCTCTCCGCCCGCGCGAGCATCCCGCCCGCGAAGATCCGGGAGGCCTTGCCGATCCCGGGCCTGGTTGTTGATCAGTGCGACCTGACCATCGGCGCGGCGGATGGCGAGTTCACGGCGGCCGGAGGCTTCGCGTTCCGCTACGGGAGCCTGGCCCGGGGCCGGATCACCGCGACCCTCAACAACCGGGCGGGGTTCTCGGCGTCGGGCGTGGTCGACCTCCAGATTCCCGGTCTCGACCAGGCGAGCGGCGAGGCCTGGATCCGCCAGGGGAGGCTCGGGGGGCGGATCGCGGTCGGCAAGGATAAGTTCAAGTTCCCGGGCGTGACCTCGGCCCGCGCGGTGATCGAGGTCAGCGACGGGAAGCTCGACGGGACCGGCTCGGTCGTCCTGGCGATCCCCGGCCTCCGCGCGGCGACGCTCGACTTCTCGGCCAACTCGCTCGGCCAGTACAGTCTCGGGGGTACGGCTCGGGGGACAATCCCCGGCCTCCGCGACCCGTCCCTCACCGTCGCCTACGCCAACGGCGATCTCTCCGGGACCGGTTCGGCGGGGTTCGCGATCCCCGGGTTCGAAGGCGGGAACGTCAACCTTCGGTACGCCCGCGGGCTCTTCTCCGGCGACGCCAGCCTCGACTACCGGAAGGGCCGGCTTTCCGGCCGGGTCTTCGGCCGGCTCAGCCCGCAAGCGAAGCTCAGCGGCGGCGGCGAGCTGAGCTACCAGATCGTCCCCGGTCTGATCGCGACGGTCATGTTGGAGGTCCGCGAGAACGGGACCGCGAGGATCGCCGGGGAACTCCGCCTGCCCGACCCGATCATCCTGTTCCCCGAGTTCGCCTACAACAAGCGGCTATTCGGCCTCTCCCTCGACATCCCCATCTTCGGGATCTCGTTCGGGAGCCGGAGCGTCGGCATCATCGCCAACCTCTCGGCCTCGCTCAATGCCAGGGCCGGGATCGGGCCGGGGCAGATCCGCAAGCCGAGGATCATGGCGGCCTTCGACCCGAGCGCCGAGGCGAGCCCGGCGAGCTTCCAGGCTTCCGGCGAGCTGTACGTCCCGGCCTCGGCCGAGGTTTCGCTCGTGCTGGCGGGGGGGATCGGGGTCAGTCTCCTGATCGTCAAGGCACTTGGCGGGATCCAGGCGACGGCCGCCGCCGGGCTCTTCGGCGCCCTCTCGGTCCCGGTCGACCTCCGCTACGTGGGCGGCAAGTTCACCGCGATGGGGGCCGCCGAGTTGTTCGCCCAGCCGAGGCTCCGGTTCCAGCTCGACGCCTTCGCGAGAGTGGAGGCCGACCTGTTCGTGACCACCGTGGAACTGTACTCGAAGACCTGGAAGCTGGCCGCCTTCGAGTGGGGCGGCGACTTCAAGATCGGACTGCGGTTCCCTGTGGCCTACACGTTCGGAGAGCCGTTCCGGTTATCGCTCGATCAACTCGAATTCATCGCCCCGCAGGTCGACGTGCGGAAGGCCGTGCGTGACCTGATCACCAAGTGACCGAGGAGTCTCCGAATGGTCGCCAAGGCGGCGCTGGTGAGCCTGGCGGGCGGGTTCCTGGGACCGCTCCCCAACGTGATCGTCTTCCAGTACAACCCGGCCGAGCTGACCCGCAATCTCCAGCAGAAGCGGGCCCCGGCCTGCGGGTCGGGCGAGCCCACTCAGGCCGAGGCCTTCCGGGTCGACGGCCCGCCCAACGAGACGATTTCACTGAAGGCCGAATTCGACGGCGACGACCTCGGGATGGACGGGAACCCGATCACCCCACTCTTCGGGATACGCCCCGCCCTGGCCGCGCTCGAGATGCTCCTGTACTCCAAGGAGCAGCAGGCGCTCAACCCGTTCGCCGCCGCCGCCCCCGCCGGCTCGCTGAACACCCCGCCCGACGAACTGCCGCTGGTCCTCTTCGTCTGGGGTCCCGGTCGCGTCCTGCCGGTCCGGCTCAGCGGGATGAACATCAAGGAGCAGGAGTTCGACCGCCTCCTCAACCCGATCCGGGCCGAGGTCGAGCTAACCCTGGAGATCCAGAAGCGACTCCCGAGCGACCATCCCGCGCGAGGCGTCTACGACTATACCGAGCGTCAGATGAGGGTCGTCGCCCGTCTCCAGATGGTCAACAACGTGCAGTCGATCCTGGGCGCCCTGCCCGTCTTCTGACCCGCAATAGGGGAGGCTTCGCGTGTTCCATCCGGGCAGCCGTTACGAGGACCTCGAGACGTACGCCGTGACCGACGGGCGGGGCCGGACGATCACTCTGGTCAAGACCCGGTTCATCCCGCCGACTCCGGGCGTGGTCGGCCGGAGGATCGTCCAGCAGGACCGTCAGGATCTCCTGGCGATGGAGTTCTACCGCAACCCGGAGCTCTACTGGCGGATCGCCGACGCCAACGAGGTCATCGACCCGGCCGAGCTGATCGACGTGATCGGCTCGGTGATCCGGGTCCCCCCGCGCCCCTGATTCGCGAACCGAGGCAGGCCGACCCCATGTCCCAGTCGATCCCATCCAGCGTCCGGATCTCGATCGACGGCAAGCCCGCCGGCGCCGACCTCCTGCGCTCGCTGAGGTCGCTGGAGGTCGAGGGGAGTGTCGGCCAGAAGTCGATGTTCCGCCTCAAGTTCGTCATGGGCATGGAACCCTCGGGCGATTGGATGTCCACGGCCGAGAGGACGTTCACGCCAATGGTCCCGATCAAGGTCGACGCCACGATCGACAAGGTCTCGCGGCGGCTGATCAACGGCTACCTCACCCAGTTCAAGATGAACTTCCAGTCCGACCCCTGCCAGAGCGAGCTGGAACTCGTGGGGATGGACGCACTGGAAAAGCTCGAGCGGAATCGGGGAGGCGGGTCGTTTTCGAAGATGCCGCTGCGGTCGATCGTGGCGAAGGTCCTCGACCGGGTCAAGATCGCCGCGCCGACTTCGGGGGTGCCCGACACGGGCGCTCCCAACCCCAACCGGGGCCAGCCCGCCCAGCCGCAGAATGACCTGGAGTTCCTCCGGACCCTGGCCGAGGAGAACGGCTGCGACCTCTCGGTCGAGCCCAAGGGGGACACCGACCAGGGACACTTCGAGCCGCTCCGGGTCGACCGGGCCGACCCAATCCCGACGCCCCTGGTGGTCGGGCAGGACCCGGCGTCTTGCGTCCGGAACGCCACGTTCTACTACGACTTGATCGGGCCGACCGTGGTGGAGGCCTCGATGGTCGACGCCCAGGGCAAGGCCACGCCGGGGCCGATCCGGAGCGAGCTGAGGAGCCTGCTCTCGGACAAGGACAAGGCGCTCCTCGGTCCGCCCGGCTTCGAGAAGGTCCAGCAACTCCAGCGGCATGGCGCCGAGACCCGGGCCGAGCTGAAGCGGAGATGCGACGCCGAGCTCGACAAGCTCTCATGGCTGGTGATCGGAAGGGGCGAGCTCGACACCGCCGCGTATCGAGACCTGCTCGCCCCCCGGAGGCGTGTCGAGGTCCGGGGGGCGAGCGGCTCGTTCAACGGGACCTACCTCGTCTGGAAGGTGGCCCACCAGTTCACCCGCGACCTGCACTGCCAGAAGTTCGAGCTCCGACGGAAGCTGGGAGTCCGATGAGATGCCCGACAACGACGCGACGCACTCCGCCGTGGCCGAGGTGGCCCGCCGCCAGGAACGGTCCTTCTACGGCAAGTTCCGGGGGGTCGTCACCGACAACAAGGATCCCGACAAGCAGGGGCGGGTCCAGGCCCAGGTCCCCGAGTTGTTCGGCGACCAGCCGACCGGATGGGCGATGGCCTGCGTGCCCTACGCCCCGGCCGGGAAGGGATTTCTCATCCTCCCAGAAGTCGGAGACAACGTCTGGATCGAGTTCGAGGCGGGCAATCCAGCCAAGCCGGTCTGGGCGGGGGCCTTCTGGCCCCAGGGCCAGGCTCCCTCTGTCTCGGGACCCGAGGTGAAGGTGATCCAGACCAAGGCCGGGCACAAGATCACGCTCGACGACACCGACGGGGGCGAGATCGTGGAGATCCTCGACAAGGGGGGGGCGACGATCTCCCTCTCCGACCAGGGTATCGAGCTGAAGAAGGGGGGGATGAAGGTGCAGATCACCGAATCGGAAGTCTCGATCAACGACGGCGCCCTGAAGGTGACCTGACCCGATGCCCGCTCCAATCCTCCAACTCGGGTGCACCATACAGTGTCCGCACGGGGCGACGGTTCAGGCGATCCCGTCGCAGACCCGGCTCACGCTCGGAGGTGCCGTCGCCCTGCTGACCTCGGACACGTTCGTCGTGGTCGGCTGCCCGTTCGTGGTCGCCCTGAAGCCCCAGCCTTGCGTTATGGTGGAGTGGGTCGGGCCTGCGGCCCGGGTGAAGATGAATGGCCAGGCGGTCCTGCTCCAGAGCAGCACCGGGCTCTGCAAGTCGGCGGAGGGGATCGTCCAGGGGACGGTGATCGTCAGCGGCATCCAGACGAAAGTGAGCGGCCAGTGAACACCAGCCGATACTTCGCCCAGCCCTTCCGAATCGACTTCCGGGGCCGCGCCGCCGAGGAGGAGGCCGACGGCCACGTCCGCGACTTGATCGAGGCCGTGCTCTTCACCAGCCCCGGCGAGCGTGTGAACCTCCCCGAGTTCGGCTGCGGGCTCCGACGGCTCCTGTTCAGCCCCAACTTCGAGCTGCTCGCCACGGCCACCGAGGCCGTCGCCGCCGCCGCGCTCGACCGGTGGCTGAGCGACTGGATCGTCGTCGACCGGCTCGAGATCACCAACGAGGACTCCACGCTCCACGTCCGACTCGACTATTTCCGCCGCGACACCCGCGAGCCGGTCCGCGTGGAGTTCACCCGGTCATGACCTGCCAGCCCCCGCTCACCTGCAACGACGACGCGAGGCGGGCCGCGGTCCAGGACCCGGCCAGCGGAGTCAATGGCATCGAGGCCGTCGAGGTCGTGCCCAAGCCCGACGGCGACCCTCTGGTCCAGCGCGTCCTGGCGGTCTACTTCTTCCACGGCATCCCGCCCGGTCTCGACAAGACCAAGCTCCGGATTGAGGGGGGCACAAGAGTGCCGGGATCGTCGATCAAGATCCTCGACGCAAACGCCGTCTCCGGTCGGCTCGAAGTCACGCTCGATCGTTTCGGCGACTTCTCGGACTATTTCCTCGGGGTCGACCACCCGTCGCTCGACCCGCTCTACCGTTGCCGGTCGTTCAACTTCAAGGTCCTCTGCGACAATCCGTTCGATTGCAAGCCCCCCGCCAGGCCATCATCGCCGCTCCCGGCGGACCCCCGCATCGACTATCTCGCGCGGGACTATGCCAGCCTACGCAGGGCCCTTCTCGACTTCCTCACGCTCCGCGTCCCCGGCTTCGACGAGACCAACGAGGCCGACCTGGCCGTGACCCTCGCCGAGCTGTTCGCCTACGCCGGCGACCAGCTGAGCTACATGCAGGACGCCGTCGCGAACGAGCGATACCTCGACACGGCCCGCCAGCGGCGGAGTGTCAAGCGGCACGCACGGCTGGTCGACTACCGGATGCACGACGGCCTGGCGGCCCGGACCTTCCTCTTCTTCGAGGTTGCATCCGGGGTGCCGGGCACCGTCAAGCTCCCCATCGGGACGGCGGTTGCGACCGCCGACGAGGACCCGGCTCGGGCCGTCGTCTTCGAGACCGAGGAGTCAATCGACCTCGATCTCGCCCGTAACCGGCTGATCCCCCATACCTGGGGAAACTCCCACTGCTGCCTGCCCAGGGGCTCGACCTCGGTCGACCTCAAGGAGAATCAGACAACCTTGAAGGTCGGGCAGTCGCTCCTGATCGAGGAGGAACTCGGGCCAGTCACTGCCGGCAACGGCTCGGTCGTCCTTGTCAGAGCGGCGGCCGACCGAGATCGCAGGCAGGTCGTGACCATTAACAGGGTCGAGTTCCTCACCGACCCGCTCGAGCCGGCCGGACATCAGGACGTGACGCGGGTCACCTGGGATCTGGTCGACGCACTCCGATTCAACTTCTGCCTGGAGAGCAATTCGCCCAAAGAGCCGGCTACGGTCGTCCGGGGGAACCTGGCGAGGGCCAGCCATGGAGCCACGGTCCCGTTGGAAGACCTCGATCTCTCGACGCTCACCCTGAATCTCGGACCGCTGACTTGGCTCACGCCCTGGGGGACGACCGACCCTGCCCAGGGCCGGAGCACCGTCAAGCTTCGGGTGGACGGAGAGGTCTGGTCCGAGCGGGCGACCCTGCTCGACTCCGGACCCGACGCGACCGATTTCGTCGTCGAGACCGACAATGCCGGCCGTGGCGTCCTCCGGTTCGGGGGGCGTGGGCTCGGCCGTGCCCTGACCGCCGAGGCGGTCGCCCAGGTGAGGTATCGGGTCGGCAACGGGGCGGGGGGGAACCTCGGGGCCGACACGCTCACCACCAAGGTCCTCGTCCCGGCCGAAGTCCGCTCGGTCCGGAATCCGCTCCCGGCCACGGGTGGGGTCGATCCGCAGCCGATCGAGGAGGTCCGTCGCGACGCCTCCGAGGCGTTCCGCCGCCTACAGTACCGGGCCGTCACCGAGGACGACTACGCCGGGGTGGCCAAGGGGGTGATCGGGGTCTCCGACGCGGCGGCCACGTTCCGATGGACCGGGAGCTGGCTGACCGTCTTCGAGGCGATCGACCCGAAGGGGCGCGAAGAACCTCCGGCTCCCCTGATCGGGGCCGTCACAGCCCGCCTCGATACTCGTCGGCAGGCGGGCTACGACCTGGAGGTCCGGGGGCCGACGTTCGTCCCGCTCGAGATCGAGCTGGTGATCTGCGTCCGGCCCGAGTACTTCCGGGGCGACGTGCTCCGGGCGGTCTCCGAGAAGCTCTCGAACCGGCTCCAACCGGACGGATCGATCGGGCTCTTTCATCCCGACAACTTCCGGTTCGGCCAGCCCTTCTACCTCAGCCGGCTCTACGCCGCCGCGGTCGCCGTGGAAGGGGTCCTCGCGGCCCACGTCTCGACCTTCAAGCGACTCAATCGGGCGGACTACGGCGAGAAGCAGGCGGGGGTGATCACGGTCGGTCCGTTCGAGGTGATCCGGCTCGACAACGACCCGAGCTTCCCCGACAACGGGGTGCTCCGGCTGATCGCGGAGGGGGGGAAATGAGTCGCTGCCACGCGTTCGAGCCCGATCCTTGCACGGCCTGCCGGCCGCGCGTGCCGATCACCCCGCTGCCCGTGAACGTTCGCCCTGGTCAAAGCTGGGTCGAGACCAGGGCCGGGACTTTCTCGACGTTCCGCCAGGCGATGCTGGATCGCCTCCAACTCGACCCGGTCCGGAGCGTCGCCCCCGACGACTCGACGGCTGGTCAGGTCCTGACGACCCGAGAGCCCGACGACTTCGCGGTGGCGATCCTCGATCTCTGGGCCTACGTCTGCGACATCCAGGCGTTCTACAACCAGGCGGACCTGAACGAGGGATTCCTCCGGACGGCCGTCCTCCGCGAGTCGGTCGAGATGATGGCCCGGCTGATCGGCTACCGCGCTTCGCCGGGAGTCGCTGCCTCGGTCTTCCTCGCATTCGAGGCCGACGCGGGAATCTCGGCAACCCTCCCCGCAGGCTTTCAGACGCAATCGGTGCCCGAGCCCGGCCACGACGCCGCGACCTTCGAGACCGACGGTCCGCTCACCATCCGGGACTCGGCAAACGGCCCGACCCTGCTCGGCGATCCCGCCGGAGCAAGGTTCGAGCGCTCGGGCTTGCTGGTCTCCGACTCCAACGGCCCGAAGGTCGCGGTCGGTTCCCGCCTGATTTTCTTCAAGACCGGCGGGGCGGCGACCGTCCAGCGTGTCGTGACCTCGGTCGTCCCGCACCCGCTCGGACGGAACGTCGGGTGGGCGGCCCCGATGGGCGGGCTGGCGGTCCTCGACTGGCATGTCTCGCGGCTCGGGAGGACCCTCAAAGCCTTCGGCGTCCACGCCCCGGCGAGCTACCTGACGCCCGCCGGATCGGGGGTTACGACCCTCGCGAAATTCGAGTCGACGTCCGCGATTTCCAAGATCGCCGAGGTCGCGGCCGACACGAGCACCGGCGACCCGAAGTTCGTCGTGACGCAAACCTCCTTCGCGGGCGGGGGCGGCAAGACGCTCGCGCTGGACGGGAACTTCGAGGGGCTCACGCAGGGGACCCGGCTGCTCCTTCAATATGGAGGCCCGTCGCCCTGGGTTCTCGAGACGGTGGTTGTTGATTCGGGCTCGGCCGGCCAGTCGCGCGGGCCGATCTCCGGAACGAGTACCGTACTGACTCTCCAGGACTCGATCCCCTCAATGCCGGATGTCCGGTTCCTCTCGGCCTTCGAGCTGCTCGGCGATCCGCTGGACTTTTCGCCCCTCGCCTTCTCGGGCCAGATCCTCAGGGGCGGGGCGGGCGGCGGGACCAGCCTCTACGTGGCCGACGCGAGCGGGCTGAAGCGGGGGTCGCGGATGGTAATCACCTCCGGGGGGCTCGGGCACGTCGCGACCGTTTCTGCGGACCCGGACCGGCCCGCATCCGTCGCCCCGGCCTGGCGGGTCCGGATCACGCCGGGTCTTCCCTGGGACCTGGATGTTGTTGGTGCCCGGCTCTACGGGAACGTGATCGGGGCGACCCACGGGGAGACGCAACGCGAGGCGGTCCTCGGGGATGGAGACGCATCCCAATCATCACAGCAATTCGAGGTCCCGGCCTCTCCCGTCACCTACGTGCCCGACTCCGGCTCGGACTCTGCCGCTTCGTCCACGCTCCGCCTGTTTGTCGACGGGGCGGAGTGGACCGAGGTCCCCAGTCTCTTCGGGCGGGGACCGGACGAGGCGGTCTTCGTCACCAACCAACTTGGGCCGCAGGTGACCTGGGTCCGGGGCGGCGATGGGAAGACCGGCCGGAGGTTCCCGACAGGCCTGGGGAACCTCCGGGTCAGGACTCGCAAGGGGCTGGGCCTCTCGGGAAACACCGAGGCCGACTCGATCTCGGTCCTGCTCCAGACCTGGCCGGGCGTCAAGGCGGTGACCAATCCTATGGCCTCGGCGGGAGGAGCCGAGCCCGAGCCGCCGGACGAAATCCGCCGGAACGCCCCGGCGGGCGTCACCACGCTCGGCCGGGCGGTCTCGGTCCTCGATTACGAGCGGCTCGCCCTGACCTACCTCCGGGGGGGGAAGGCGAGGGCGAGCTGGGGCGAGTTCCATTCCCGGCGCGGGGTCGTCCTGACCTGCATGCCCGCCTCGGGCCAGCCGCTCTCGGCCGTCCTACCCGGCCTGAAGGAGTACCTCGACCATCGACGCGACCGGAGCGTCCCCCTGGCGATCCGCGAGGCAAAGCGGATCCCTTTCAGCTTCCGAATAACCCTCCACGTCATCGCCGGACTCAAGCAGTCGGTGGCCCGCGGCGCCGCCCTGGGGATTATCCAGGTGTCTCTGAACCTGGATGCGATGCCGCTCGGAGAGACCCTGCACCAGAGCCGTCTACTCGCGAGCTTCCAGGCGGTCCCGGGGGTAGAGTGGGTCAGACTTGATGCCTTCGACTCCGAGCTGGCCGACCACGCTTTCCTCGACGAGTCGGGCCGCCTCGAGGCGGTCTACGTCGGCCCCGACGAGGTGGCGTCGCTCTCCTCGTTTGTCCTGACTTTAGCCGGCGGCTTGAACGATCTGGAGGCGACATGAGACGCCCGATCACCGACCTCTACGGCCTCCTCCCCGAGCACCTCCGGCGCTCCGACGCCGAGCGGGGCGGCCCGCTCAAGGCACTCCTGAGGGCCGCCGAGGAACAGGCCGGGGTCGTCTACAGGGACACCTACCGGCACTGGGACAACTACTTCGCCGAGACCTGCGACGACTGGGCCCTTTCCTACATCGCCGACCTGATCGCGCTGAACCTGATCGACGACGATCCGGCGAACAACCGTCGTGAGGTCTCCCGGACGATCGCATACCGGCGGAGGAAGGGGACTCCCGGCCAGTTGGAGGCGATGGCCGCCGACGTGACCGGATACTCGTGCCGGGTCGTGGAATTCTTCGAGCGGATCAACTGGCATCAAAACATGATCCACCTCCGCCCATCCTGCAGGGAGACCCTCGTCGTCCGCGACCCGGCGACCGTCGCCCGGCTCGGGACCGCCTTCGACCGCTCCGCGTCCACGGCCGACTTCCGCCCCGCCACTCAAAGAACGGGTCTCCACCACACCGCGAAGGTCGGGTTCTTCCTCTGGAGGCTCCGAGCGATCCCGCTGAAGGGGGTGGAGGCCCGGTCCGTCCCTGGGCGACCGGGTGCCTATCACTTCCACACGCTCGGCATCCCCTCGCCCCTGTTTCAGGACCCCGACCCTCCGGAGCGCCCCCCGGCGGGCGACTGGCCGAGGGCCGATGAGCTCCATGTCGACGGCCCGATCACCCACCGATCGTTCCTGGAAACTCAGGCCGATTTCCGACTCGACCCCACTCCCGAGCGTTTCAGCTTCGCTCGGGGCCTGCCCGGCTTTGGGCTGATGGTCGACGGGATCGGGGTGGCTGCCTCGGATGTCGTCGCTGCCGATCTCTGCGCCTGGACCGAGCCCGCTAAAGGTGACGTGGCGGTCGACGTCCGGCTCGGTCGGGCCTACTTCGGGAGTGACATCCGGCCCGCCGCGACTGCTTCGGTCACGACCGATCACGCCTTCGGTCTCGGCGGGTCGATCGGGGGGGGCGGCTACGACCGGGCGCCGACCCTCTCCCCGAAGGCCGGGCTTGATGTACTCTCGGTCACGGTCGCGAAGGGGTCGGCCGTCCCGACGCTCTCCGCCGCGCTGGCGACGCTGGCGGGATCGGTCGCGAAATCGCGAGTGGTCGAGATCGCGGACAGCCGGATCTATCAGGAAGAATTGACCCTCCCGGCCGTCTTCGACGAGCTGGTCATCCAGGCCGCCGACCGTCAGAGGCCGACAATCGTGCTCGCCGAAGCGGACCTTGCATTCCGGGCGGCGGCGGGCGGGACGAAGGGGAATCGTCTGGTCCTTCGGGGCCTCTTGATCACCGGGGCCGGTCGGTTTCTCGAGATCCCCTCGGGAGTCGCCGCTGTTGTCCTGGAAGACTGCACGATCGACCCGGGCGGAGGGCTCGCGGAGGACGGCGTGGCGTTCCGACCTCCGGGGGTGACGCTCCGGGTCGAGGCCCCCGCCGTCGGTGTCTCGATCGAACTCCGCCGCGTGATTGCCGGGCCCATCTCGATCCCGGAAGGGGCCGACTGCCTGACGATCACCGACTCCATCCTCGACCCCCGGTCGTTCGATGCCGCAATCGCCTCCGGGCCGCCGGTCATCCTCTGGCGGTCGACCGTCCTTGGTGACGTTTCGTGTCATCGCCTGGAGGCGAGCGAGGCGCTAGTGACGGGCACGATGACCGTTGATCGGCTCCAGGAAGGCTGCGTTCGATTCAGCTACTTCGGCCCGGGGTCGCTGGTCCCCAGGCGTTACCAGTGTGCCCCGACCGTTCCCGTCCCGAAGTTCACCTCGACCCGGTTCGGCCACCCGGCCTATGCCCAGCTCGGGCTCGACGGGCCCCCTTCGATCAACGCCGGAGGGGAGGACGGCCGCGAGATCGGCGTCTGGGCGAGTCTCGGAGGGCCGAGGAGGCTGGACCACCTGAAGCTGAGGCTCTCCGAGTATCTGCCTGCGGGGATGGTCCCCGTGTTCGTCTTCGTGACCTGAACAGACGCGTCCCGACGACTGGAGGTAGGCCCCGTGACCGGCGACTTCAGCAGGCTGACCCATGACCCCCGGAAGCACTACCACGCCGTGCTCCAACAGCAGGGGCGGGTGGGGCTCGACGCCGACGCGAATGAGGGGGCCGAGATCCTCCTCCACCGCCTCCTGACCGAGGCCACCGACGTCATCGGCGACTGCGGCCGGCCGATCCACGCCCCGGGCTTCCGGATCAAGATCGTCCCGAAGCCCGGTTTCAGCGACGCCGTCTCGATCACCCAGGGTCGGTTCTACGCCGGGGGTATGCTCTGCGAACTTGACGGGGATGACCCGGCCGTCATCCAGACCGGAATCGCAGACCAGCCCGATTGGCCGGTCCCCGATCTCGACACCTGGAATGCGGCCTTCGCCAACCCGCCGATCGACTGGCCGGGATTCGCGCCGCAAGCCGGGCGCGTCCTGTTCTACCTCGAAGCATTCCCCATGCTCGTCTCGGCACTGTTCGACGAGGCCCGTCGCTCCGATCAGGTCGCGAGCTTCGGCGCCTGGGTCCGCGAGCGGGCCCTGGGAGGGGGCGACACCACCTCGCGACTCCAGACCGTGGCCCGGGTGAAGTCCTTCCCGGTCGGGGCCGGGGTGGCCGATTGCGAGGCGGCTTGCAAGGCCCTCGAAGACGCCCGTCCTCGGGGGACATCGGGGACGTTGAAGGTGACCCTGAAGGCGAACCCGCCCGTACCCAAGCCCTGCGAGACTCCGCAGGAGGGGGGCTACGGCGGGGCCGAGTACCGGACCTACCGGGTCGAGATCCACACCCCGGGGGCTGCGGGGACCGCCACCTTCAAATGGTCGATCGAGAACGCGGCCTTCGCCGTCCGGATCCAGGTCGACGACGCCCTCCGGCTCAAGCCGGTCTCCAAGAACACCGACATCCCCGTGCTCTCCGTCGGCAACGACCAGGTGACCCGCCTGGCGAAGGACCATTGGGTCGAGGTCTGCGGTGAGGAGACCGAGCTTGGGGTCTTCCGGAACCCCGTGGCCCGGATCCTCGGAGACCCGGTCGAGCAGCCCGACGGGGTCTGGTTCGTCCGCCTCAGCCAGGACTTCGTCCAGCCGACCGCCCCGTTCCTCCGGAGGTGGTCGGGCGAACCTCGACAGGTCGCTCTCTCCACCCCGTTCACTCTCGACGATGGTTCGGGCCTTTCCGTAGCGTTCGGCGCGGGGCCTGCCCCCGCAACCACGTACTTCCACGATCAGGACTTCTGGATCTGGTCGGCGAGCCCCTATACCCGCCAGATCGAGCCGGCGGAGATGGAAGGCGCCAGCCCCCCTCGGGGGGTCGAGCGGCACTACTGTTGCCTGGCCCTCTACGACTGGACGGTCGCAGGCGGACTCGCTTCGGCGCAGCTGGTCGAGGAGTGCCCCCACGACTTCCCCCCACTGACCGAGCTACCCGAGGGGGGCGAGGCCTGCTGCTGCACCTTCGTCGTCCACGATGGCGTCACCAGCAAGGGGAAGTTCAACACCATCGCCGAGGCCGTCAAGGCGATCCCCAAGACCGGCGCGACCCTCTGTATCTTGCCCGGCGAGCATCAGGTGGAGGAGCCGATCGAGGTCGAGCAGGGAAAAGTAATCATCGAGGGGTGCGGCACCGGTTCTCGAGTCGTCGCCCCCCGGGGTGCGTTCTCCTTCAAGGGCATATCGGAGGTGACCGTCTCCGGCCTGCACTTCACGGTCAGGAGCGGGCCGGCCGTTCGGGCGGAGAAGGTCACGGACTTCCTGATCCTCGACAACATCGTCGATCTGTTCGGAGAGGACCCCAACGCCGCGTTCCAGGTCTCCGGGACCAATATCGAGGTCAGTCGCAATCGGGTCGCGGGCGGCGAGAAGTCGGGGGATATCCTGAACCATACCTGCCTGGACGTGTTACCCACCAGCGCGTTCGTTTCGATCCGGCAGAATACGTTCGGCCCGAAGGTCGGGCTGGGGGTCACTCTCGCCAGCCCGGCCGCCAGGGTCGAGGGCGAGGGTGCCGTCCGCTATGTGGTCATCGACGGCAATGATTTCGGGGGGCTCGGCGCCCAGGCGATCGCCGGTGGGGGAGGCAAGGGGACCAGTCTGTCGCAACTGCGGATCGAGCGCAATCGCTTCCTCAGCAACGGAGCCACCGACGGTGAGATGTCGGTCCTCAGCGAAATCCGGAGCGATCAGCTCGCGCCGGGTGTCATCGAACTGACCGAGGCCGCCCAGGTCGAGATCCTCGAAAACCAGTTAGAGGGAAATGGTCCCGGGATACCGATGTCCGGAATCCTCGTCGAGCACACCCGGGGCGTCCGGGTCGCCGGGAACAGCTTGCTCGCCAATGGTGGTGCGGTCGACCCGAAGAAGGCCCAGGGTGGCATCGTCCTCGTGAACGTCGCGGGCGTGCCGGAAGATCCAACCTCCGGGCCGTTTGCCGCCGCGGTCGAGCACAACCGGGTCTCCGCGACCACCGGACCTGCGCTCCTGGCCATCCAGGTCTCGGGCTCGTTCGCGGTCTCGAACAATCGATTCGCGCGATACGGGGGCGACGCGACCTGGGGCGAACTCAAGGTGCTCCAGGGCCTGACGATCATGATCAATAATCCACTTCGTAGCCTGAAGAATCGCGTTGTCTTCCGTTCGCCCGAATACGTCCTGATCGACGACCGGCCCGAGGCCCTCGCGTCCCCGTTCCCTCCCTGTGATCTGATCTTCCAGGCCAATCGCTGCGAGCTCAACGCCCCGGATGTGGCTTTCGCCGATCTCTCGACCTCGGTCCTGATCGAAAATAATTCCGATACCCTGGTCTCGGACAACCAGTTTCAGTGCCTCATCGGGCCTAACGCCGGACTCGTGGCCCACGCCCGGTTCACCGGGACGATGACCCGCGTGCTCGGCAACGGGTTCCGCGAGGAGGTTCCGCCGCCACGCCTCCGCTGGTCGGCGGTCGGGCTCGGTCTCATGCTCACGGGGGTGAATAACCAGGCGACCCTTTGCCTCTATTTTCGCGGATATCCATTGGCCGCCGTGAATCTCAACCTGGTCCCGATCAAGGCCGATTGTCCCTCGGTCGACTCGCAGCTTAAGCCCGTTCAGCCACCCGAAGAACCTCCGCCCGGAGGAACGCCCGGCGGTCTCGCCCGATCGGTCCTGACCGCTCTACTGAAGAAGCGGCTCGCCCGACTGGAAAATGTGATTCCTCCCCCGAAGGACGATCTCAATATCGCAGACACTTCGAGGTTCATCGATCAGATCACGCTCATGGAGAAGCGTCTGGACCGATTCCCGGGGCCGGACAAGCGGGCGGTGTCGGTTGTCCTGGTCGTCACCGGCGCGGATGGTCGACCGCTTCCCGGCTATAAACTCGTCGTCGAGGCCGCGAATCCCGATGTTCGTGGCCGGACCGATCCGGCCACGACCGACGACCTGGGCCTGGCCACTGCCCTCATCCGCAGGGACCTATTCCCCGCCCTGAAAGACTCCGACTTCCTGTTCTTCAAGGTGCTCGACTCGAGCGGAAAGGTGGTCGCCCAGCCGAACGAAGGGATGAGCTTCCAGGCGGGGAAGGCCGGACTATTGACGGTCGTGGTCGAGAGGTAGGAAGGGGCGGGGCGACCCGACCGAATTGACCATCGACAGGATTCCTCGGAGCCGAAAGGCAGCCCTCGGGAGCCCACGAGTGACCTCGCCCTGTTGAAGGGACTCATCGGGCGAGTTAAGGTAAGTCCAGACCGGGTCAAGGGATGGTGTCGAGAGGCATCATGGAAGAACGGGATGGTCGATCATCATGGCTGTCGAGCGTTCAACGAGGGGCTCCGCGGATACTGGAGCCGTGTCGTGGTCGCCTTGATCCGGTCGAATCGTCATCACCACTGTTCGATCCGGATCGAGGCCAGGGATCATGAGAACGTCCTTCATTTTGGCGACATTGGCCGGCGTCCTCGGGATTCCCTGGATCTCCGTTAACTGTCTCGGAGCAGACTCTGATCAACGTGAGGTCGCGCCAACGACGAAGGTCGTCCGTGTCGTGGCACTCGGAGATTCGATCACGAAGGGGGTTCGCCCCGGGGTTCGCCCCGAGGACACCTTCGTCATCGCGGCCGAACGAGCCTTGAAGGCTAGCGGGATCGACGCCGAGTTCGTCAACATGGGCGTCGGGGGCGAACGGACCGATCAGGCCCTGAAACGGCTCGACTCCGTGGTCGAGCTCCGGCCACGGGTCGTCACCGTGATGTACGGGACGAACGACAGCTACGTCGACAAGGGCGCGACCGCGAGTCGGATCTCGGTTCTTGAGTACAAGGAGAACCTCAGGACGATCGTCGCCAGATTGCTGCTCCTGGGGATCGAGCCGATCCTCATGACCGAGCCCCGATGGATCGACGACGCCCCACCCAACGGGTTCGGCGAGAACCCGAACGTCCGGCTCGAGCCCTACATGGAGGCGTGCCGAGAGGTGGCCGAGGAGTGTCGGGTCCCTCTGGTCGATCATTTCGCCCGCTGGACTCGGGCGAGGTCGGAGGGCCGGAAACTCAGCGACTGGACGACCGACGGCTGTCACCCAAACCCAAGGGGCCACCGCGAACTCTCCGAGGACATGCTACCCGTGCTCTTCGAGGCGTTTCGACCCGCCCCGCCGACTCGATCCTTCACGACCAGGCTCGAAACCGTCCTCGAGCACGACGACGACCAGTTCCACTGGTACCACCCCAGGGCGACGGCTATCCCGAAGGCCGAGGGTGACGGCCCTCCCGACGTCCTCATCACGCTCCAGAAACACCTGAAGACCTCCGACCACTACTCCGGCCTGAGCGATCTGAGGAGCTTGGACCTGGGAAAAAACTGGCTTGGACCTCGGCCCATCAAGGAGCTGGACTGGGTCCATGAACCGGAGGGGGTGGATATCGCGGTGGCCGATGTTACCCCGATGTTCCATCCCCGTTCGGGGAAAGTGATTGCCGTCGGCGCCCAGGTCCGCTACGGGCCGCGAGGCGAACAACTCGAGGATCGTCCCCGCGCCCACCAGACAGCCTACGCGGTCTTCGATCCGAAATCCGGTTCGTGGACAAGGTGGCGACGACTGGAGATGCCGGCTGACGAATCATTCAACTTCGCCCGGAGCGCCTGCGCCCAGTTCGTCGTCGAGCCCGACGGCTCGGTGCTCCTGCCTTGCTACATCGCTCGATCGGCCGATGTTCCCTTCGGCGTCACGGTCGTCCGCTGTACCTTCGACGGCGAGAATCTGAGCTATCGCGATCACGGAGATATCCTGGCCTTGGATCAAGCACGCGGCCTTTATGAGCCGTCGCTCATCCGCTCCGGCGAGCACTATTTTCTGACGATTCGCAATGACCTCAAGGGATATGTCACGTCCAGCCGCGACGGATTGCACTACCGGCCCGCGAAGGCGTGGACGTTCGACGATGGCGAGGAACTGGGCAGTTATAACACTCAGCAGCATTGGCTCGCCCACCAGGATGAGCTGTTTCTGGTCTACACTCGACGCGGGGCCGACAACGACCACATCCTCCGTCACCGAGCCCCGCTCTTCCTCGCCCAGGTCGATCCGGATCGTCTCCACGTGATCCGCGCCACGGAGCGGGTGATCGTCCCCGAGCGAGGCGCCGAGTTGGGCAACTTCGGGGCGGCGTCCATCGACGACCACGAATTCTGGGTGACGGTGGCCGAAGGCATCTCGAATGAGGGAGCACGCCGCCGCGGCGCGAAGGGAGCGGTATTCGTGGCTCGAGTGGCCTGGGGCGAACCGGCACCTCGATCGGAGCCACCAAGGACGACCGAGGTTCTGAAGTCGGGTGGACCAGTGCGGGTCGTCTGCCTGGGCGATAGCGTCACCGGAGTGTATTACCACACCGGGTCCCGCCGCGCGTACACCGACCTGCTGGCCATCGCGCTCCGGCGGATCTATCCCTCGGCCGATATCAACACGATCAATGCCGGGGTCAGTGGCAACACGACGAGCGACGCCCTGGTTCGCCTCGACCGCGACGTCCTGGCACACCAGCCAACCCTGGTCACCGTCATGTTCGGCCTGAACGACATGACGCGAGTATCCCTCGACGACTTCAGGAAGAACCTCGGCGAGATCGTGACGAAGTGCCGGACCGCAGGTGCCGAGGTGGTGCTCTGTACGCCCAATAACGTGATCACGACGGTCGATCGTCCGACCGACCGCCTTCGAGCTTACTCTGATGCGGTCCGCGAGGTAGGCCGCCTCCTGAAGGTGCCGGTCTGTGACGTGTACTCCGACCTCGAAGCTCTCCGAGATCGCGACCCGATGGCCTGGCGGCTGCTGATGAGCGACGAGATCCACCCCAACATGGACGGCCATAAACGGGTCGCCGAATCCCTGACCCGGTCGATCACGGGTCGGCCGATCGACCTGACCGACATTCCCCCGCCTCCATCGGCCTTGCCTCGCACGACCGAGCGGATCGCGGGCGGCCAGCCGATCCGGGTCCTCGCCATGCCACCCCTCGACGAATGGATCGGCCCAGCGCTCGATTTAGTCGCGCCCGGGACTCGAGTCGAGGTCACCCGATGGCCCATCGAGGGCGAATCCTTGAGCGACCTCGAGCGGTATGCCCGCGAGAAGGTCCGTCCGATGGCTCCCGACCTCGTCCTCCTCGCCGTGCCGCGTTCGGCGAAGGCCGACTCGCTCGAATCCTTCATTCACGGCCAGGCCTGGATCATGAACGGATCATTGAGCTTCGGCCCCGGTGGCTGGGATTGCGTGGTGGTTCACCCCTCGGTGCTGGGTCCTGATCCCGACCCGTCCGACGGTCGCGATGCGCTCATTCGGAGGCTCATCAAGGCTCAGGACCTGACCCTGATCGATCGCGATCCCGGCGAGGAACGTCCTGCGTCCGAACTTCTTCGCAGTTGGATTAAGAGTCAGCCCTGGCGACCAGAATGAGGTCGGAGTAGGCAGCCGGGTCGATCGGAGATCCAGCCTCCGGGCCGGTCGTTGCCCCGCGAGACTCGCGATGCCATTCGCGCCAGGATTCGGTTTCGATCCGAGAATCACCGGGAGACCCAGGAATGTTGCCAGAAAGCTTTCGTCGTCGAGCGAGCTTGTTTCGGGCCATCGCCGCCCTCTCGATGTTCGTCGGGCTCGTCGAATGTCGGGCCTCGGATCTATTCGTCGGGGGTGCGACCGTCAGCATCACCCCGGATCGGCCGGTCGCGCTCTCGGGTCAGATGCACACCCGAGTCGCTCGGGAGGTCGAAAGCCCGGTCACGGCCACGGCACTGGCCCTGGAATCTCGCGAGGGAGAGCGTGTCCTCGATCAGGCCGTGCTGATCTCGTGCGATCTGGTCGTGATCGATGCGGTGGTTCTCGAGCAGGTTAGACGGAAAGTCGGAGATCGGATCACCGGCCTGGATGTCCGGAAGCTCTTACTCAACGCCACGCATACGCACACGGCTCCCGTCATGAAGGAAGGGGATTACCAGATTCCCAGGGAAGGCGTCATGCAGCCGGGCGAGTATGCGGAGTTCCTCTCCGACAGGATCGCCGAGGCCGCGGTTAGGGCCTGGGAGTCGCTCAAGCCGGGGCGGGTCGGTTGGGGGCTGGGTCATGCCGTGGTGGCCCAGAACCGGCGAGCTGTGTATGCCGACGGCCGTGCCCAGATGTACGGCCCTACGGATCGACCGGACTTCCGAGGCATCGAGGGATCGGAAGATCAAGGTGTTGAGGTCCTGTTCTTCTGGGATACGGAGGGGAAATTGCTCGCCACGGCGGTCAATGTCGCTTGTCCCTCGCAGGAAGTCGAAGGGGGATCGGCCGTCAATGCCGATTTCTGGCACGAGTTGCGCGAGTCCTTGCGATCGAAGCACGGCAAGGACCTGCTGATACTCGGCTGGACTGGCGCGGCGGGCGATCAGTCGCCCCACTTGATGTATCGGAAACGTGCCGAGGAGCGGATGCGTACGCTCCGAGGACTGAACCGTCTGCAAGAGCTATCGAGGCGGATCGTGGCCGCGTGGGAAGAAGCCTTCGACGGTGCCCGCCAGGATCAGCACTCTGATGCCGTCCTGGTCCATAAGGTCGCCACGATCGAACTGCCGCGCCGGGTCGTCACCGAGGCCGAGGCCGCCGAAGCGCGGTCCAAGGTCGAGACGCTCTCCAAGGATCCTCGGAACCAGCGGCTGGTCCTCTGGCATCAGGATGTCGTGGATCGCTTCGATCGGCAGAAAGCAGGACCCGTCGATCCGTTCGCCATGGAACTCCACGTGATCCGGCTTGGCGACGTGGCAATCGCGACCAATGTCTTCGAACTGTTCACCGAGTTCGGGATTCAGATCAAGGCGCGGAGCCGGGCACTCCAGACGTTCGTGATCCAGCTAGCCGGCCCCGGAAGCTACGTCCCGACCGGCCGGGCCGCTCGCGGCGGGGGCTATAGCGCGATCGCGGAAAGCAATGTTGTGGGGTCGGAAGGGGGCCAGGTCCTTGCGGATCGGACCATCGAAATGATTAATTCGCTCTGGCCGGAGAAATGATTCGGGGTCATTGATATCACTTCATCCTCTCCGAGCCGGTAGGCAGGAGGCACCGATGCGATACTTCACCCGATCATGGGCGAGGGGCGAACTGACGCCTGAGGAGGCCGAAGATGTGCGTCACGCCTACTCGTCGCACATCGAGGGCCTCGCGGGGCGTTTGCCAGGGGCGGTCGACGAACTCGCGACGTCGGTCGATCTCCACGACGCGATCATCCGACGTGTGAGAGTCGACCGCCGGGCAGCGGGGCTGAGGATCGAGTTGCGGTGCGGTGACCAGCAGGCAGGCTACTTCGACGCCGTCCTGCAGTATTCGGGGGTCCCGCTCGAAACGACGGATCTCGTCTGCTTGGAAGACCGAGCCCGCGATCCCAGGACCGAGGTGCTGTACGACGAGGTGGACATCGACGGAGATGGTCAACTATGTCATCGGTTCCTCTTCTGGCCGGATGGCGAGTTGGAAGTCCGATTCGCGTCATTCGCCTTGGGCCGTGTGAAGAAGGACGCTCGCATCGAGCCGCGTCCCGAGGACGTGTATTCGGAAGGTCCAATCGATCACCCGTGACTTGGTAACCTCGTACGATTCGGGCATTCCCGTCCGAAGTGAACTTCAAGCGTGCAGGACTCCGACGAGTCTTGGGATGAGGCGGCTCTTTGCAGTCGAGAGTCTGTGGAGCATCTTGTGCGGGTCGCGAACGCCATCCCTTCAAGGATGACTCTGCCCCTCGACGGGCAGTGGCCTCGATGACGCGATAGCGAGCCCGTTGGTCGGCATCTCCGGCTTGCGGGCGACCTGCCCGCGACCGACAATTTCGAGTTGTTCCGATGGCAACCTCAGGCCGGAAGTGGGAGGTCGGTCTTGTGGAGATCCGATGCCGAATTCAATTTGTCTTCGCGATCCTCGCGTTACTGAACGCTGAGCCATCTTCGTCACGGGGCGATAATTCGGATCCACCCCCGGCCAAGCAAGAGCGTCGAGAGATCGAACGCGGGCTGCGTGAGCTCACGGCGAAGCAGGCCACCTTGAAGAGAGATCTCGATCCGACCTGGCGTGATCGGCTGGCCGACGTCGAGGTTTTCGGCAAGGGAATCGCCTGGGCCTTGAAATATGACGAGGATCTCGGCCCGGCCGACCTGACGCTCCTGAAAACGGCGCTCGATCGGTTCCGGAGCCGGATCGGTGAGCTGGAAATCGGGAAGTCTCCGTGGGTCAGCAGGAAGGGTCAGGTTGTCCGGGGCTTCGTCTCGGAAGTGGACGGATCCACTCAGCCTTACGCGGTGATCATCCCAACCGGTTACGACCCCAAGCGGCCGATCAGGCTCGACGTGGTACTCCACGGGAGCAGCCGACCTGTCGGGATGAGCGAGGTCCGATTCATGAGCCGCTTTGACGAGGGGGACGACCTCGCTGCGAACTCACCCGAACACGATTACATCGAGTTGCACCCGCTCGGCCGGGTCGAGAACGGATACCGATGGGCGGGCGAGACCGATGTCTTCGAGGCCATCGCGGCCACTTGCCGGAACTACGCCATCGATCGCGACCGGATCGTCCTGCGCGGGATGTCAATGGGAGCCTCCGGGACCTGGCACCTGGGCCTCAAACACCCGGGCGACTTCGCGGCTCTCGGGCCGTACTGCGGCTATGTGGACACACATGAGTTCTCGAAGACTCCGCTCCCGACCTTCGAGGAGGTCGGGCCGCTCCCGCCCGATCAGGAGAAGACTCTCCATCTACTCGACTCGATCGACTACGCGGCGAACGCAGGCATGGTCCCGGTCGTCGCCTGCATGGGTGAGAAAGACGTCTTCTTCCAGGCCCACGAGATCATGGGTCGGGCGATGGCGAAAGAGGGCCTCACGCTGGTCAACTTGATCTCCCCGGGCACGGGACACGTCATCGACCCGGTCACGCATCGGGAGCAGATGCGCCGGATCGGCGAGTTCGCGGAGAAAGGGCGGGAGCACTCGCCCCGAGAGGTCCGATTCGTCACGTGGACGCTCAAATATAGTCGATGCGACTGGCTCCAGGTCCTCGGTCTGGGGGAGCACTACACCCGCGCCGAGCTTCAGGCCCAACTCGACCGGGAAGGCACGGGGGTCATGGTGGAGCCTCGGAACATCTCGCGGTTCGCCATCCTCCCGCCGATCGCCGAGAAGGTGAAGTCGGTCCGGGTGGGAGGAGAGGCGATCTCCGTTCCGGATCGGCAGGATCGTCGGGGGATCATCGTCGGCAAGAAGGATGGCCGGTGGGCCTATCTGGGCGAGCACGATCGATTCAAGCTGGATGGCAAGCGGCCGGGATTGCAGGGGCCGATCGATGACGCCTTCACGGCACCCTTTCTCTGCGTCCGAGGCACGGGGAAGGCCTGGAATCCGGCCGTGCAGGCCTGGGCGGAGGCAAACCTGAAGCGATTTTCGGACGAGTGGAGCCGCTACTTTCGAGGAGATCTCCCGATCAAGGACGACACGGAGGTGACCGAGGAGGATGCCCGTCGCTTCCACCTGATCCTCTTCGGCGACCCCGGGAGCAACTCCTGGATGGCACGCTTGCTCCCCCTCTTGCCGATCCGCTGGACGCGTGAAGAGTGCGCGATCGGTGAACTCAAGGTACCCGCCGCCGGTCACGCACTGATGCTCATCCAGCCGAACCCGCTGGCCGAGGACCGTTACGTGGTCCTGAATAGCGGGCACAGCTTCCACGAGAAAGAACTCGGGACGCTCAACTATCTGCTCTTTCCACGCCTGGGAGACTGGGCCGTCGTGAAACTTCCCGACGACCCTTCCCGGCTGGATGATTCGCATGTCATCGGAGGTGGATTCTTCGACGAACAATGGACCCCGATCTTGCCCAATGCCGGGGGTGGCGGATGATCGCCTCTCAGTGCACTCCCGAAGTCGGAGCTTCCTTTAGCTTGATGTAGCGGTCGGCGAACGTCAGGAATGTCGGCCAGTTCGGTCCGGTCGTGTGGCCGCCCTTGTGCTGCCGGAAGGCGAGGTCGCCGTTAGTGATCTCCGTCTCCACCTCGGGGAACTCCGAGGTGCCCAGGTCCTTCTTGCCAAGGAGCGTGTACACCGGGCCGGCCTCGACGGCCGCGAGGAAGCTTCCGCGTTGATCGACCCACTGCCCCTCGGCCCCCGGGCCGGTCGATGCTCCATAGCTGATGAAGGTCGGCCTCGGCGCGCAGAGAGCGATCAGTTCGTGGGCGTCCACCGGCAGGTCGTTCGGCGTCAGCGGGCCGCCGTACTTGAGGAAATTGCCGGCCATCCAGTGATATTCGCCCGAGCCGGTGAGGTTCTCGACCAACTCGCCGAAGTTCCGGCGGTGGAGCTTCGCCCCACCCTCGCCCGAGGAGCCGATAAAGCCGATGGCGAAGCGGGGATCGTAGGCCATCGCCACGACCGCCGCCTTCCCGAAGCGCGAGAGTCCCTCGATGCCGACTTGCTTGGCGTCGACAGACTGGTCCGTCTCGAAGTAATCCAGGGCTCGGCTTGCCCCCCAGGCCCAGGCTCGCAGGGCTCCCCAGTCCTCGGGTTTGCGGGCCTGTCCCTTGTTGCACAGCCCGATGATCCCTCGGGTCAGCCCCCCGCCGTTATCGGCCTGGATGCTGTTGGGAACGATGATCGCGTAACCCCATCCCTTCTCCAAGACCTGCCGCTGCCAGGATGGCCCTCCGCCACCGAATCCGCCCTGGAGGGCACCCTTTGGCCGAGGCGCATCCGATTTTGGGGTAACCCCCTTGGCCGGTACACGACTTGGAAGCGGGCCGAATCCTCCGAAGCCGAACTCCATCATCACCGGGACGGGTCCCTTGGCCTCGGCCGGAGTGGTCAGATTGAGCTGGATATCGACCTCGATTTTCGGGCACTTCGAGTTGTCGACCCGGCCCACCAGTCTCTTGGTGACGGCCGCCATATCGCCGATCCTCTCCTCGGTCGTCTCGATCAGCTCCCATGTCACCTCGGGCACATCATTGGGGACTCGGCCATAGATCTCTCGATCGAAGTCTTCGACGATCTCGGCCCGCCGCTTGGTCCACCACTGCTCCGGTGTCGTGACCTTCGTCCCGTCCTTGCAGACGAGCGGGTCCGGTAGCGTGAAGGCCTGGACCTTCGACTCATCATAATTGGCGGCGTTGGGCGCGTTGGGATTCATGCCGTTCGCGCCCGGGCGCAGCTTGTCGATCTTGAGCGACTCCATCATCAGCTTGTGGTCTTGCTGGGCGGTTAGCTGGAGGGGGGTGGTTCCGGTCAATATCGGATCCTGCCCGGAGGCCGATCCGGCGAGAATCGAGAACAGGGTGGCGGCGAGGAGAGATCTTGGCATGGGAGAGGCCCCTGAAACCGGAGACTGGAGTACGGGACGTGCGTCCAAGCATAAAGAGTGGGCCAATTTCTCGGGACTGATCGTCAGGCGAGGATCGACCGGTGCATGGCCCTATGGATGTCAGTCAGCCGTATATCACGGCCAACGTGGCGCTCTAGGTCAAATCCCCGAGGAGTTTTATGGGCGACAGTGCGAGAAAAAATAGATCGTGTCGATACAATTGATTCAGTGATTCTGGAGGTGTCCTGGACCGGCCTGGACCGGCTCTTCGAACTTCAGAGCAGCCTTCTGCACCGGCGTGCATCTTTCGACATCCTCGCCCCGAACCTGGGAGTGTCGACCGCCGGTCTCGCGTTCGGCCCTCACGGGAGGGGACGCACCGGGCGTTGGTGGCGAAGTCCCGAAGCGACTCGCGATCACCTTGTCGATGTCACGAAAGTCGACCGACCCATCGCCGTCCGAGTCAGCGCTCTCGATTAATTCACGTACCTCCGTCGTGTTGAGTCGTCCATTCCGCGCCGGGTCCGCTGCTTCGACAACATGGAACCCGGGCGACCAGCCGGCTCCGTAATAGCCCCAGTTTCCCGGGGAGGGTGTCTGGCCCTGGAGCGAAATCGGCCCGGGGAAACTCGGCAGCGACGACGCGATTCCGGAATCTCCCCAGTATTCTTCATACTTGATGTACCCTGCTGCCTGGACCTCGCACAAGATCCTGGCAACGAGGTTGAGCGAGTCGATTAGAGCGGTTTTTCGTTGACCGTGACGGTTGGCGGATGAGTCGAATATTCGTAAAGGGCGAACCAGCTCCGGATGTCTCCTGGCCGGACCGACCGCAGGGACTCCCTCATCGCCCTTATCAGGGCGTCCACCGTCCGTGCCGCGGAGACCGCAGGGCCGACTTGAGCTTGCTCGTTCGGGTTCAGGTCCGGGCGATAGGCCAGGAGGCAGTGGACCTTCGCCCCCGCCGCGGCGATCAACCGGGCGAACTCGGCGGTCTTGCGGCAGGCCAGATTGTCGATCACCACGATGTCGCCAGGCCGCAGGGTCGGGGCCAGGCATTCGCCGACGTAGGTCTCGAAATCCGCCGAGTCGGTCACCCCGTCCAACGCCAGGCAGGCCGGTTCGAGCACGCCGCCGAGCCGCACCGCGGCGGTCAGGTTGACGGCCTTCCAGTGGCCGTACGGCACCGGGCCGTCCACCCGCATCCCGCTGGGGGCGCGGCCGTGCGTCCGATCCATCGCCGTGCTCGCACCCGACTCGTCGACGAAGACCGGACGGTTCGACGCCGGCGAACTCCTCCGGCGAGCCGCTCATGGGTCACCTGGCCGGCGTCGTAGGCGGTCACGACCCCTTGGCGGAGGTCGATCGAGTAGGATCTCATCCGGGCAGGCGCTCCTTTTACAGGAGAGTGATTAGCGGATCAATCGTCACGATCAACAAAAAACCACTCTAACTTCCGCGGAGTCGCCAACCTACCCTGGAGCCGCACGAGCAGGAGCAGGTAATCACGATGATCCTCGATCGACGGGTTAGCGTCGCGAGCGGTACTTCGCATAGTTCCGCGCCATCCCTCCTGAAACATGCCTCCAAACCTCCTCGTCGACTTCCCAATAAAGCACGGCAACGCTCGCATGGCTGCGAGAGTTTGCCATGATGAATTCGATCATCGACCACCCTCTCGTCGATTGTTCGATGTTGGAAGAGAGTAGCCCAATCTTGTTGTATTGTTTGATTTGTCCGTTGCGGAGCCAAAGTGACGGATCGACGATAGGTCATCCGCGATTTTGGCGGGCCAAGACTACCCGAGAATCACCATCACTCACTTCGAGCGGGAGCCGCGTCCCTCGGGATCATTCCCATTGACCATCGCACCATATCCAACCACATTTTCTGGATGTCTGGTCGATCCCAGACCTCGGTCTGGTGGCCCATGCCGTTGTAGAGCACGCGTCCTTTGCCGTAGGGCCGGGCCCAGGCTACCGCGAAATCTCCATCCGTGCGATGAATGCCCTTCCTGGTGAGGTCGAGTTTGGTCGCGTCCAGTCGCAAGAGTACGCGCACCTTGTCACGCGAGTAATCCTTTATTTGATAGATCTCGTCCTTCATCACGAAATTCCGGGGAAGATAGCCCATGCCCGGAAAGGACGGGTCTTCCACGAGGAAGGGGGCGTCGAAGGTCCCCCAAGGATGGCCATCGAAATAGCCTCCGATCATCTCGCCGTATTCCGGCCAGCCGAGGAACGTGATCGTTGCGCTGTGGACGCCGATGAACCCCTTGCCATCGTCCCGGACGAAGGAGAGAAGATCCGCCTTCTGCGATTCGTCCATGTCGAGGTTGCCGTCGGTGAAGAAGACGATCGCGTCGAAGTCGTTCAGGTTCCTGGCCCCCCACTTCAGGGGCTTCTTGGTGATGGCAGCGCAGTCGGTCCGGAAGTAGGTGTCCCATAGGCCGGAGGTCCGGCCGAGATTGTAGAACGTCACCATCGCCGTGGAGACCGAGTCGTGTTGATATCCTTTGCTCTGTCCGATGACCAGGAGCCGACGCTTCTTCTCCTGGGCGTGGGCCAGGCCGGTAAATTCCAGGATGAGAAGCAAGACGAGGGAGCGCCGCAACAAGCCCATCGTGGATGCCTCCTGACGGAACTTCGAGACGGATCCGGGCCGAAAGGCCCGATTCGGGATCGTCAACGTGGTGATCTTGTGAGGACATAAGACTTGTTGGGCACGGACGGTCATCCGTCGAGTCGCGCACGATCGAGGGCGCGAGGTGATCTTCCTCGCGCCTTCGGGATCTTGTCGCCTTGGATCAGACCGTCCGGTATCGAGTGACGTGCGGATCAGGCTTTGCTGAGTGCCGGGACTTCCGCCTCGATCAATTCTCGCATGAACTCGGCGGCCATCTTGGCATTCTGATCGGCGAAATCAATGCCGACCGTCTGGCCGTCGATCACGGGAAGCTGATGGCAGAGTTCGTAGCCGATGTAGCCGTCGTAGCCGATCTCATTCATCGAGCGGACGAAGTCGGCGTAGTATCGGTTCGTCTCCTCGCCGATCACGCCGTCGTTTCGCTCGAACCCGCGGATCGAGCCGTCGGGCCGCCGCTCGAACTCGCCGCCGAAGTGGGAGAGGACCTGCAGCGGACCGACCGCCCGGGCTCCTTCGCGAATGCCTGCCGTGCTCCGATCGTTCATGAGCGGGGCGTCGAGGCAGAGCTTCAGGTGAGGGGAGTCCACCTCCCGGACCATCCTGAGCAGGTCATTATGGTCGTTGATCATGGGCTTGTGGTTCTGGAGTGCCAGGGTAATACCGGCATCGCCTGCGTACTGGGCGCACTCCACCAGGGCCTCGCGGCACCACCCCCAGATTTCTTCCTTGGTGAACTTCTCGTGGACGATCGGCCAGTAGCCTTCGGCGATGTCATAAGTGGCGAGTTGTGGGTGCCGGGTGATGCCCCACCAGGCGAGGAAGACGCGGAGGGTCGGGGCGCCGAAGTCCGCCGTCATTCGGATCAGGTCGCGAACCATGCAGATTTGCGACTCCCGAACCTCGGGCACCGGGTTGCTGAAATCGTTGTTGGCCGCAACGGCGTAGATCTCGATCCCCTCTCCATCGGCTCGCGAACGGAGATCCCGGCAGCGATCCGTCGGCCAGTCGAGCGGGTTTCCGTGCGGACGCTTACCGTCGATCTCGATCCCGTCGTAGCCATACTGCTTGGCTCGCGTGATCATCTGGGGAAGGGTCAGGGCCTCGCCGCGATACCAGAGGCCCAGGTACGTGATCCCATAAAGTCCGATTTTCATGGCAATGTTCCTCTCTCGAGTGGTGGATGATTTGAGGCGGAGGTTGGCCGGTCCTTATTGGCATCGGATGATGATCCGACTCACCGTTTGCGCGACGATTCGACGGGATGTCCCGCCGCCCAGAGGACGGCGTTGTGGACCAGTGCTCGATACGACGGATGCCCGAACGCCGATGGGCCATGCCCGAGCTGGATCGCGACCACCCTCGCCCCGTCCAGGGGGCTGACCCACGCCAGGTTCGTGTCGCTGGTCGGGTTGTCGGTGGTCAGCAACGGGCGGATCTTCGGGGACATCCGCAAATTCTTGTACGCTTCATCCTGGATGTGAAAGGGGGCGAGGCCGGCGATTATCGGATGTTCTCCCGCCGGCGTGACGAAGATTTGCTGGTCGTCCTTGACGGACGATGACGGCGTGGCCCCGACCCGACTCAGGCGATAGCTCCCACCCACGGCTTCGTCGCACCACCAATCCCAACTTTGGAAGTTCAACAGGGCGTGATGGAGAACGACGACGCCTCCGCCCGACTCGACATAATCGCGCAGATGCTTCCTGGCGGGCTCATCGAGTTCGCGCGTGAAGTCGTACATGATCAGGACGTCATGCTTGCCGCGTATGTCGTCCTTGAAGGCCACCTCGCTGGTCACGTTCGGCAAGCCGTCGAGCTCGTCATAACCCTGGAAGAGAGAATAGAACGCGGCATCATGATCATGGCCGCCCGTGATCAACAACGCTCGTACCTTGTTCGTCTTTTGCTCGATTGATCCCTGTACAATCGGGAGACGGACCTTGCCAGTCGCGGCCCATTCGGCAGATCGCGCGAAGGTGGATTGGAAGGTCTTCTCGTGCATGGACGAGGCGTCATGCCCGAGCGTCAGCCCGACGACTCGCCCGTTCCCAGCCGAGGATGCGAGCAGGATGGGCACAGCCTTACCTCCAGCCGGATCGGTGGCAGTGGCGATGACCTCGGCCGATGGACCGGCGACAAGCCCGCGATCGAGAGCATCGGCCGTCCTGAATTCCCCCGGCATCCCTCGAACGATCGGGTGATCGGGTCGAGTCAGGCGAACTTCGAGGAATTGCACCGGTGATGTCGACTCGCCCTGGAAGTCCACCGGCCGGTGGACTGGTGATTCCTTGGCGGAATTCGAGGCGTCTCTCCGATCCAGGGACGAGGAATCGACCCCTCCGTGAGTGACGACCATACCCTTCCCAGATGTTAAGAATTCGCCGATCGCCGCCTCGGTCTCGCCGACGGATTCTGGTCTGGTGAAGTCGTCGATGATGAGGTCGTACGGAGCCAGCATCGCGGTCGTCTGACCGGCGGGCGACTCGCAGACCCGGACGTCGAATCGGCCGGTATCCTCGAGGATTCGTCGAAGCGTCGAGGAACTTGCCCGCCAGTCGTGTCCTCCCTCACCCGTGAGGATCAGGACCTTGATCGGGGCGGTCGCCGATTTGGGGGCGGTCTCGTCGGCCTTGGCCTGACACAGGAGAAGACCGGCGGCTGCCACCGAGGCCGCCAGGGCTCGGCCCGTCCGCATGAACATGATTCTGCTCCTCTTGGTTGTCGACGTCATCCAAGGGTCCTCCGAGGCGGTCGAACATTCAGACGCCCCACCCCTCGCGATACTCCGGCCGGGCCATGGACCGGGCCACTTCGGATCCGTCCAGCTTCGAGGTCGCGGAATCCCAACCGAGTTGCTCTCCGGTTCTCGCCGCGAGATTGCCCAGGTGGAGGGCCTCGGTCACCTTCGCCGAGAACTCGAAGTTCGCCCCGGGTCGTGGGGCCTGGGTGTCCTTCACGGCGTCGAGCCATTCACGCTCGGTCCCGGGGGATCGAGGCAGGTTGCGTGGCGGTTCGACGAATTCGGTTCGGAGAGACTTCGGGTACAACTCCATCGAGCCGCCGTTGAAGTCGCAGAGCAGGAATCCCTTGGTTCCGTGGAAGATCGTCCCTTCCGACGGGAGCTGCCGATCGGTTTCCAGTCCTTCGGGCCGCTCGGGCTTGAGGCCGCCGTCGAACCAGGTCAGCCGGACCGGAGGGAGACCGTCGCGGGGCGGGAAGTCGAGATGGATGGTCGACGCCTTCGAGAAGGTCTCGGGGAATCGTTCGGAGGAACTGGCCTCGGCAGCGATTGGGGGCGTTAATTTCAAGGCCCGATAGATGCTATCGAGGCTATAGCAACCCATGTCTCCGAACGCGCCACAGCCGAAGTCGGACCAGCCTCGCCAGACGAACGGGAGATAGGCAGGGTGGTAAGGCCGCCAGGGTGCGGGGCCGAGCCAGAGGTCCCAGTCGATCCAGTCCGGCTCGGGATGGACTTCAGTGGGCCGGGCCAGGCCCTGAGGCCATGACGGACGATTGGTCCAGTTCACGACCCGACCAATCGGGCCGATCACCCCGGCCGAGATCCACTCGCAGAGCCTCCTGGTCTCCTCGGAAGCTTGCTTCGGCAACGCGACCTGCGTTGCCACGCCCGAGGACTTGGCGACCTCCGCCATCCGTCGAGCGGCCGAGAGCGAGTGGGACATCGGCTTCTGGCAGAAGACGTGCTTGCCTCGCATCATCGAGGCGATCGAGGCGGGAGCGTGCAGGACATCGGTCGTGCCGATGACCACCGCGTCGATATCCGCTTCCTTGTCGAGCATCTCGCGGAAATCGGCGTAGGCCGCGCATCCGCGTGACTCCCCGGTACGCGACCGACGTCCATTATAACCGTCGATGATCCTCCGGGCCGGCTCACGACCCGCTACGCCGGCCGGCGTGCTGAAGGTGGGCGTCAGCGGGAGCATCGGTGAATTCGGGCTGAGCCACTCCCAGCCCGAATTCACCCCGACGAGCTTGTTCACCCGATTGGAGAATTCGTCCTTGCTCCATTGATGATAGTTCGACGCCGAGCGGACCGGGTCGGCGACCGCCACGGCCTGGACATCCGGGTATGCCAGAAAGTCGAACATCACTCGCAACCCTTGAGATCCCACGCCGATGAATCCGACGTTGATCCGGCTATTGGCGGCCACGGCCCCGGATCGCCCGAGGGCTCGGGCGGGGACGATCGTGAACGCCGATGCCGCGGCACCGGCAGCGGCCAGGAAAGCCCGGCGGTGAATCTCCCCGCTTCCGGTGCACTTCATGATCGTGGGGTACTCCGCGATGGAGGAAGGGAGGATCGTCCGGCTTCGGCCTTACTTCAACTCTTTGATGTAAACATTCTTGAACTGGACGAGGCTGGGCGGGCCGGCCCAGATGCCGTTACGCTTGTTCCCGTGGTGCTGGAAGGCGAGTCGTCCCTTATCGGGGATGCTCGGGATGGTCGCCCCGGGGATCACGGTCTTTCCGTTGAGTGCGATCGTGACCGTCTTGCCCTTGACGGTGATCTCGAAGTGGTTCCATTCGCCGACGGGCTTGTCGGCCTGCGCGATCGGGGTCGCGGCGGCCTTGAGCGCGGGAGGGCTCATGGGATCGGTCCGGATGCTGAAGATCTCGCCGGAGCCGATCGGCCAGCACCAGATATTCGCCTGATAGAAGCCGTCGCCACGGAGGAAGACGCCGGAATCGGCGTCGGGCAGCGGCAGTCGGAGTTCCTTGCCCTGAATATCCCGGGCGTGGGTCCCATCGGGGAGGATGTAGGGGATGCTCTTGTTGATGAAGGGGGCTTCCTTGATCCGCCAGTCGACGAGCATCACGAAGTCACCGTACTCCTTCTCGGTCCAGAGCGACTTGTCTCCCTCGGCCTGGCTCTCGGCGTCGTAATCGATCACGCCGTCGACCACCTTCCAGTGCCCGCCATCCCCTTCGGGGATGGTCCAGCCGGCGAGGTCCTTGCCATTGAAGAGGGCCATGAATCCCCGAGGCGGGACATTGTCTTCCGCCCGCGACGTCTGCATGACATGGAGGGCCATCAGGAGGGCAAGCGACATCGAAAGCCGGTAATTTGGCAGCATGGAGCGAGTCCCGTGAGATTCGGTGTGATCTCGAAGAAATCGAATGTTAGGGGATGAAGCATAACCTCGGATGAGAAAGGTAAGCTTGCGTCCCAACGTCGGGTTTTGTGACGGGAGCGGCATCTTCCCCGCCCTCTCTCGATCATTGAGGAGGGGGCGCGACATCCAGCGCGGGGTTGGCATCGAAGAAGCCATCGGGCCTGAGCATGAAGCCGACCGAGACCACCGGCATCACCGGCCAGTCTTCGATCCGAGGGATGTGCGTCTGGCCGAAGTTGTACCAGACGACCAGATCGGTCGCCTCGATGTCGCGGTTTGCCTTCGTCCAGGCACCGAGGCCCGATTCGGTCGGGTTCTGATTCGGATACTCGCCCGCCGGATAGCGTTCATCGGCCTTGAAAGGGGTCACCCAGAAGTTGTGCGTCAGGAATCCTGTACGCTTGAGCAGAGCGAAGGAGGGTTGGGCATGCGGCAGGACGTTCTCGGCCGGGCAGAGACGATAGCCCACGGGACCACCCAACGCGTTCGACTTCGAGGTGTTCACCACTTTCCAGTATCGGGCCGAGGAGGTCCGGGTATCGCGTTGTGCGGCCATTTCGTCCTTCAGAGGCGTGGCCTCGGCCACGAAAGCGTTGCCATGAGGATTCTCCGGACCCGAGGGGACGCCCTGGACGTTCACCTCCTGGGCGGTGTTGGCCTCGCCGTCGATGTCGAGATCGAGCCGAGCGTTGAAGAAATGCTGATGATTGGGCGCGATGAGTCGAGGTGAAACCTCGGTCCCATATTTCGCCGACTCGCCCGGCTTCAGCGCCTGGGTGTTCACGATCCCGGTGAGCTTGACCTCGAGCTGGATCGAGCCGTCCTGGTAAAAGTACCAGTAGAACCCGTAGTCATAGTTGCCCACGTTTGCGATCATCGAGACCGCCAACCGCCTCGATCGCCGGGCTTCCGATTGTCCCGTCCGCCAATCGGTATGCTTCCAGAGAAGCCCGAAGTCTTCCTCGTGAAGGCAGATCGCGTTTTTGATGGTGACGGGGCGTCCCTGATTGTCCGCGAGGTGGCCGTCGAAATATCGGATCGTCCCCAGGCAGTCGCAACCCAGTGACAGGGAATTGGCGAGCATCCCCACCCCATACTCCCCCAAATCGAACACGTTCTTGCGATAAGCGGATTCCTTGGGATCGCCATAGGGGACGATCATCTCGGCGATCGAACCTCGGTAGAGGATTGGGCGACCATCATAGCCGACGGTGTGCAGCACCAGCCCCTCGCGAGGGGTGAAGCCGACCCGGAAGGACCACTTCTGCCAGCGGACTTCCTGCCCCTCGATCCTGAAGCTCGGCCCGTCGGCCTGCGTGAATTCCAGCGACTTGAGGTCGGTCCTCGGGTTCGCCACGTCCGCGCGACCCCAGTTGCCCGGCTTGCCCGGCACCGGGACGACCCCCAGGTCTTCGATCCTCACCACTTCCTTGCGATTGAGGTCGATCACAGTGATGAGCCCCTCGATCGGGTGCGCATAGCCGTTGTCCGTCGGGCTGGACTTGACCCAGGTCAAGGCCCGGACGATTCTCTTCCCCCGGTCTTCCGCGGGTTCATTCCCATAGTGGCCGGCCGACCAGGCGTCGACCATCACGAGGTTCAGGTCTTCGACCCCTCGCTTCTTCAGTGCCTCGCGGAACTCGGGAGATTTCTTGGCCGCCTCCTCGCACTCGCCGAACTCATCCATCATGATCGGTGGTTGAATTCCCCCGGCGAGCGCCTCGAAATGTGGTACGGACCGCGTCGAGAGGTTAACGATCGCTTCGTATCCGACTCCCGACGTTCGGTCGAGCAGGACCATCCGGGCCTCGCGAGGGATGCTCTCTCCCGCCTTCGGATGGAGCACGAGCGCCTTCGACGGCTCGTTCAAGGCGACCGAGACGAACTTGTAACTTTCCGGGAGATTCCTCTCGTCCCGGATCGTGGCCACCGCGAGTTCAATCTCTTCCGGGAAGAGAGGATCCAGGGGGGATCGCCTCCGTTCCGGGGTCTCGACCTTGGCGGAATGCGGTTTGTCCGCACTGATCGGCAGCGACTGGGCATTCGCCTGGGGTGTTTCGATAATCGGCAACGGAGTGAGCAGCGCCAGCACGATCAGATTTCCGACGACGGCCCTCGAATCCAGCATGGACGGCCTCCTCGCCTGGCCGAGGCGATCTCGCCCCGGTGTGGTCGCGAAGGGGTGGACGCGACCAACCTTCAGTTCGGCGACCATCTACCCCATTCAGATGGGCTTACGATACCGGCCCGAGTTGTCGGAAGATTGCTCGATTGCGGCAGGTTTTGTAATGGGAGCGGCGTGAGAGTCCCCGCGAGTGTAGAACTCGCGATATTCGCGCGGCGTCCTCCCGAAGTGACGGCGGAATTCTCGGGTGAAGTGGCTCTGGTCCGAGAATCCGCACCCGATCGCGACGTCCGCCATCGACTTCGGCGTGTAAACCAGCGCCCGGCTCGCCATTCGCATCCGCAACTTCCGCAAATATTTCTGCGGAGTCAGGTGGAAGGAGGCCTGAAATCTCCGCTCGAACGCCCGGACGGACAGGTGGGCGAGCTTCGCCAGATGTCGGTTGGTCACGTGCGTGTGATAATGATCTCGCAAATAAGCCAGGACCGGTTCGAACCCAGATCCCGAGCCTGGCATCAGCCCGAGTCGCGTCGCGTCCAGGTTTCGAGTCAGCCCGGCCGTACCGACGATCGACCCGTCCACTTCGACGAGAGGGATCTTGTTGGTGATGTTCCAGACTGTGAGGCCGTCGGGCTGCCCAACTTGCTCGATCCGGTTTACGATCCGGTTGCCGGCCAGTACATATTCGTCATCCAGGCGAAATTGATCGGCGAGAAATGCGGGGGAGAGGTCGTAATCCGTCTTCCCGATGACATCCTCCGGGCTGGCCGAGTCCGACCCTTGGCGATCGTTCAGGGTGAGATTGATCAGGAAAGCCCGATTGACCCATCGGTAACAACCGTCTCGATCCTTGACCCAGGCGAGTACGTCTTCCACGAAGTCGAACAGCTCGGCAAGCGGAAGCCACTGGAGTTGCAAACTCATGTCGGAGATCTCATCCGGCAAGACGACGAATCGGGCGTCGGTCGTTGGAGGCCGTGGCGTGGCCCCGACCGGGCGGCCAGTCAGGAGGAGAAACGGTGGCCTCAGGACTCTCAGCGTCGTCGGACTTGGTCGAGGAGTCCAGATTTATATACTCGGAGGATCCGCTTCGTTCCTGATCCGGGCAACCGAAACCTTCGGCCGACCTTGGCTTTGCTCGGGCCCTCCATCGCGAGTCAAGGAATAGGAAATCCGTCAAGTCCTCGGCGAGTCCCATCCCATTTGATCCCTCATTAACCATTTCCCAGGCGAACCGAGGCCGAGATGAGCGATCCTGCAGACCACGAACTGGAGACCTCCGGCGGGAAATTTCCCCTCTTCGACTATCGTCTTCGGCAGGGTGGGAGCGAATGGACGGTCCTGCACACCGGCACGGTCCTGAGCCAGGAGGATGAAACCCGCGCCATCGTCCGGAAGACCAACCGACTCCCCTATGGGGTAAACCTCTGGCCCTCATCCATCGCATTGTCCCATGAGATCGCCAGCAGGCCGGATATCTTTCGCGGGCGGAAGGTTCTGGAGCTGGGGGCGGGCACCGGGCTGCCGGGAATCGTCGCGGCCTCGATCGGGGCCGGGGTGGTGCAGACCGATCACGACGAACTGACGCTCCAGCTTTGTCGACGAAACGGGGAGAGGAACGGCGTGGAGATCGAATATCGGTTGGCCGGGTGGACGACCTGGGACGAACTCGGGCGGTTCGACTGGATTATTGGGGCTGACATCCTCTACGTCGACGAATTGCACCCGGCCCTCCGCCGGATTTTCCGGTCGAATCTCGCCGAGGGAGGCCGGATCCTGATCTCCGACCCATTCCGGACGATGAGCGTTCGCCTGATGGAGTCGCTGGAGTCGGAGGGCTGGGGAGTGACCTGCTCGAACTGGGACCTGGGAGAGGAAGCAATACCGCGTCCGGTCTGGGTGTTCGAGCTGTTGCCGGCGGGCTCATGACCAGCCGAGGTCTTGAATGAGCGAGGACGGATCGAAAAAGACGCCGCGACTCGGGCCGGAGTGAACGCGACACTTAAAACCGAAGCGATCCTCCTGAGGACCCTCAAGAGGTGGCACGACCTTTGCAGCCTCTTCGCTCACACACCCGGAATTGCAAACATTTCCACGACAACCACGAAGACCCGCCGACCCAACCGGATGGCGATCGCGGGCTTTGCTTTCGCTCAGGGGTCGCCCGAGGAGTCATGGGCGATCTCGGCATGGAGGATCCCATGCGCACCATCTTGGCCTTGCTGATCATCACCTTTACTTCCGGATGCGCGATGACGCATGACGTCCGCTATGTTTACCAGGATGGCGATTTCGGGGTGATCGGGCTGCCAGAAAATACCGACGAGTGGCCGACTCACTATCGAAGCCGGGCCGAGGAGTTGATGGAGAAGCATTTCCCACAAGGCCATGAGATCGTCCGGGCCGAGGAGGTGATCGAGGGCGAGCGAATGGTGAAGTCGGAAGGGACCCACACCGCCGAGGTGTCGCCGCAACTTCCCGCCGCCCTGGTCAATGTCGCCAAGCTTGGGCGTTCGGAGCACCATAGCCAGTCGGACACCCTGAAGCTGAAGGAATGTCGCATCATTTACCGCCGGTCCGATCTCCTCGCGAACCCGAAGGGCTTCGCGAAAGCGTCGGACCTGACCCCTACCCAGTATCTCGATCCCAATGCCCTCGAGCGGAAGAAGTTTGAAAGCACTGATAGTCGCGAGCCCGAAGCTTCGGAGAAGCCGAAGGCAAAGAAATCGGGCGAAGGCTGATCTAAAATTGCAATGGCTCATGATGGATTCCGGGGTGGTGGTCCGCAAGGGCCACTCAGTGGATACAATCGGTCTCCTCGGTCGGGCGATCTGTCCGCCCCGCTGATCCCGACTTCCCCGCCCCGAGGCGTCGCACGATGGTCAACATCCAGGATCTCTTCGACGACGCCAAGTGCTTCGACACCATCCGGGACATGCGGTGGCCTGACGGCGTGACCTGTCCCAAGTGCTCCTGGGACTCGGTCATCAAGAACGGCAAGGACGACACTCAGCCACTCCGTCAACGCTACGAGTGCCGGGGCTGCCGCCGACGCTTCGACGACCTCACCGACACCATCTTCGCCGGCCATCACCTGCCGCTGAGGACCTGGATCGCCTGCCTCTATCTGATGGGGCTGAACCTCTCGGGATTGCAGATCGCCCAGGAACTCGACATCAACAAGGATGATGCCCGAGCCATGATCCAGCGACTCCGACAGGGGATGGTCGACCGTTGTCCTCCGGTCGTGCTGGAGGGGGAGGTCGAGTGCGACGAAGTCTATGTGGTGGCCGGACATAAGGGTCATCCCGAGGCGGTCAAAAAAAAGGCCGCCTCCCCCGAAGGCGACGCCTGAGAGGCGAGCGAGGTCGGGGCACCCTGGCCAAGGAGAAGCCGCCGATCTTCGGGATGTTGCAGCGTGGAGGCGAGGTCGTGATCCGGATGCTGGAGAACGTCCAGCAGGTGACCATCAAGCCCCTGATCGATCGGATGATCGCCAAGGGGACGTTGGTCTACACCGATGAATACGACATCTATGGCCGCCTGGTGGAGTGGGGTTATGGCCACAAGACGGTCTGCCACGGGGCGGGCGAGTTCGCCCGGGACGACGATGGCGATGGCTTCTGCGAGGTCCATGTCAACACGCTCGAAGGGTTCTGGTCGCTGCTCCGCTCGTGGCTGCGGCCTCACCGAGGAATCCCCCAGGAGAGCCTACCGCTGTACCTGGGTTTCTTCGAGTTCGTGCACAACATCCGGGCGAGAGGAAAGCGGCTACTGGGTGCCCTGATCGGCCAATTGCTGGCACCACCCCGGAATCCATCATGAGCCAATTGCAATATGGACTTTGGCTGAAATCGAGTTTTTACTTGGGCCCGTCGACGTCGGCCATGACGATCCGTTCTCCGAGGGTGAGACATCGACGCTCGCTCGAAGGCTGCGAGGATATCTGGCCGAGTAATCCCCTATCCAAGAACGAGGATATGTCGAGCAACGACCCTGCGATGAGCCCCGAACATACATCCTGGATAAGGATTTACAGCCCGGCTGATCGACCCACTTTTTGCCCGGGGGTTGACAGTATTACTTACTCTCGTAAACTCGATCGTTCAGTAAGGCCGAAGTGGCGGAATGGCAGACGCGCCGGACTCAAAATCCGGTGGGGTAACACCCGTGTGGGTTCAAGTCCCACCTTCGGTATTTATTGCGAATCGGCAGGTTTTCGGAAGATGAACCTCCCGGATTCCCTTCGGGTTATGGCCACCTCGCTCAGGGCTTCCTTTCGATTTCGGAAGCTCGTCGAGTTCGCGACAACCTCGAATTTACATCGACGCCTACCAGGCCGAGGCGATTTCGGGATGTGTTGGTCTGACTGGCGACTACCCGACTCGAGTTAGGTGGCCTTTCACTCTGCGGCGAAGCGATACCCGACCCCTTGCTCGGTCTGGATGTAGCGGGACTGGGCCGGGGGATCTCCGAGCTTATTCCGCAGGCCTGCCACGAAGACCCGCAGGTAATGAGTCTCCTGCGAAGCATGAGGTCCCCAGACTTCTCTCAACAAGAAGCGATGCGTTAGCACCTTCCCCGAGTGCTTGACGAGGGTGACCAGGAGCTTGTATTCCAGGGGCGTGAGCTGGAGGCGCTCGTTGCGTCGCAGGACGAGGCGGGCCGCGAGGTCCACCCGGAGTTCTCCGATCGTCAGGACGGACGACTCGAGGTCGGAGCGACTCCCATGGCGCAGGGCCGAGCGCATCCTCGCCAGGAGTTCGCTCACCCCGAAGGGCTTGGTGAGGTAGTCATCCGCTCCGGCGTCAAGGGCCTCGACCTTCTCCCTCTCCTGGTCCCTGGCCGAGAGGATCAGGATGGGGGCGCTGAGCCACTCTCGGAGTCTTCGGAGCACCTCCTGGCCGTCCATCGATGGTAGGCCGAGGTCTAGGATCACCAGGTCCGGCGGCTGCTGGGCCGCCAGCTTCAAGCCCTCCTCGCCGGACTGGGCTTCGACGATCCGGTAACCCTCGGCGGACAGCGAGGCGCGCAAGAAACGGCGTATGGGCGATTCGTCGTCGATAATCAGGACGAGATGATCTCCCGGTTTCATGAGCGATGACACCCCCCGACCGTCGGACGAAGAATTGGCGGTTATCCCACCTCGACCCGGGGCGAGTCATCCGGCAGCGGAAGACGGATGAGAAACTCGGCCCCTCCTCCGGGGCGATTCGAGGCACGGATTGTCCCCCCGTGGGAACCGACTACGGCCCGGCAAATGGCCAGGCCCAGGCCGCTACCACGCCCGGAGTCCGCGGAGGCCGAGCCCCGGTAAAACTTGTCAAAGATCCTTTCCTCGGCGCCGGGAGGCAAGCCGGGACCGTCATCGGCCACGGAGATTACCAGCCACTTCCCGTCGGGGATGGCCGCGATCGAGATTTTTGTACCCTGGGGCGTGTATCTTGCATCGTTCTCCAGGATGTTGACGAAGACTTGCTCCAGCAGCAGTCCATCGACCAGGATCAGCGGGAGGTCCGGCGGCATCCGGACCTCGACGTTGTGGCCCTGGAGTTCTCGACGGCAGCGGCCCAGGGCCGATCCGACGATCTCTTCCAGGATATTCCATTGCTTCTGGGTCGTCGATCCGGTCACCTCGAGTTTCGACATCTGGAGGATGTTCTCCAGGAGCCGGGAGAGCCGATTCGACTCCTCGGCGATCGATTCCAGGAGCTGACGACGGGTCGCCTCGTCGATCTCCCCGTCGAGTAGCAGGCTGCCGCTCGCCCCGGCGATCGCCGCCATGGGCGTCCTCAGGTCATGGGAGACGCTGCTCAGGAGTGCGTTGCGGGCCTGCTCGGTCTGGGCCTCGATGAGCGCCTCCGAGGCGGCAATCGACATCCGATCGCGTTCGAGGGCCAGGGCAAGCTGACCGCAACAAGCCTCCAGGAGTCGTCGTTGCTCGGGTTCCAGTAGACGGTCGATGGGCTCGGTCTTTACCGCGAGCGCCCCCACCGTGTTCTGCGAGGCCACGAGCGGAAGGAAAAGGCCGGGGGCGTTGGGCAGCGTATCCGTGCCCGCACCGGCGATCCGGTCGTGCTCGATGACCCAGCGGGCCGTCGGCTCGCTCACCGGATGGAGGGCGATGGAGGTCTTCTGGCCGAACGCAATCTTGGGGGCATCTCCCTGGTCCCTCAAATAGATGATAACTTCGCCGTCGCAGAGTTCAGAGACCTTCCGACCTGCGGCCGCCGTCAGGAACATCTCTCCCGAGACCGAGGTGAGTTGCTTGCCCATCTCGTAGAGGGCCGACAGCCGAAGCTCCCGGAGCTTTCCGCTCACGACCTGCGCCTTGAGTCGGGCCGTCAATTTGCTGATGAGTAAGGCGATGGCCATCATCACGGCGAACGTGATCACATACTGGGTGTCGGCCACGGCAAAGGTGTGCCTGGGCGGGACGAAGAAGAAATCGAAGATCAGGACCGCCGCGACGCTCGCGAGGCTAGCCGGACCGCTCCCATACCGCGACGCCACGATGGCCACGGCGGCGAGGAACGCCATCACGAGGTTTGCCTCATTCAGTCCCATCCGATCGAAGAGGGCGGAGACGAGGCACCCGACCGCCAGGATCCCCCCTCCTTTGATGTAGGGTGCCCAGTCGCTGGTCGGGGTCGAGTTGCCGAGCGGGGCGTCACCGCGAAGTTCGCCCTCGCCCCGGATCACGTAGACGTCGATGTCCCCGCTCCGGTCCAGGACCTCGTCGATGATGGATCCCACGAGCAACCGTCGCCATCGCGGCTGTTCGGTCTTGCCGATGAAGAGCTTGGTCACATTCCGGGATCGGGCATACTCCAGGAGTGTGGCCGCAATACCCTCGCCCGAGAGAGTAACCGTCTCGGCCCCGAGTCGCTCGGCAAGGCGTAAATGTCCGGCGACTCGTCCCTTGCTGACGGGATCGGTCGCCATCCCGAATGGCTCGACCGACGCGGCGATCCAGGGGGCATCCAGCGCGGTGGCCATTCGCTTGGCGGTCCGGAGCACCCGGGCGGTGGTGGGGCTCGGGCCGATGCAGACGAGCAATTTCTCCCCCGATGGCCAGGGCTCGGTGACGGCGCGGAGTCGCCTGGCCGACTCCACATCGGTATGAACTCTCCGGGCCGCCTCGCGAAGCGCGAACTCCCGGAGGGCATCGAGGTTCGACTTCTGGAAGAACCCGCCCAGGGCCCGATCGGCCTGGCCCGGGACGTAGACCTTCCCGCCTCTCAGGCGGTCGATCAGTTCTTCGGGGGTCAGGTCCACCAGTTCCAGGTCGTCGGCCATCTCGAAGATCCGGTCGGGCACGGTCTCCCGGACCGTGATCCCGGTGATCCGGCCGATCACGTCGTTCAGGCTGTCGATGTGCTGAACGTTGAGCGTCGTCCAGACGTTGATGCCCGCCTCGAGCAGTTCCTCCACGTCCTGCCAGCGTTTCCCGTGTCGCGAGCCCTCGGCGTTGGAGTGGGCCAGCTCATCGACGAGGATCAGTTCCGGCTTCCGGGCCAGTCCCGCATCCACGTCGAACTCCCTCAAGGTAACGCCCCGGTATTCGACCAAATGATGGGGGATCGCCTCCAGTCCCTCCAGCAGGGCCTCGGTCTCGGCCCGACCGTGGGGCTCGACATATCCGACGACCACCTCCTTACCGTCCGAGGCGGCTCGACGAGCCGCCTCCAGCATGGAGAACGTCTTGCCGACCCCGGCGGCATAGCCGAAGAAGATTTTCAGCGATCCTCGTCGCTCCCGAGCCTCCTCGGTCCGGACTCGATCCAGCAATTCGTCGGGGTCGGGGCGTTCCTGGGTCATGGTCGCTCGGATTCTTTCGAGGTTTCGACTCGTTCGATCTTCGCTCCCTGTTCGAGCGAGAGGGAACCGTCCAGGGCCAAGTTGAGCTGGAGGACGTTGACTCGGGGCTCTCCCAGCAGGCCGAATTGCCGGCCTTCGGTATGACGATCGACGAGTCGTCGAAGCCGATTCTCATCGATACCTCTCGCGGAGGCCACCCGGCGCACCTGGACCTCGGCGGCGGCCGGGCTGATGTGAGGATCGAGCCCGCTGCCCGAGGCCGTCACCAGGTCCACCGGGATGTTTGCCAGTCGCGGGTCATGCTCCCTGATCGAATCGATCCGTGATCGGACGTTCTTCGCCAGGTCCGGGTGAAGCGGGCCGAGGTTCGAGCCGCCGGAGGAGGCGGCATTGTAAGGGACGCTGGCCGTCGCCGAAGGGCGTCCCCAGAAATATCCGGGCCTGGAGAAGGGTTGGCCGATCAGCGATGATCCGACGATCTTCCCGTCGATCTCCAACAGACTTCCATTCGCCCGATCCGGGAAGATTAGCTGGGCGAGTACCGTCACGACGAGCGGATAAACCAGGCCCGTCAAGATCGTCATCAAGAGCAGGACGACGCAGGAAACGCGGAGTGACTCTCTCATGGGATGGTCCTCATGGGTCTACGATCCGTTCAGGCGATCCCGAAGGACGAAAGGAGCAGGTCGATGACTTTGATCCCGACGAACGGCACGATCAGCCCCCCGAGTCCGTAGGCGAGCAAGTTGTCCCGGAGCAGCTGGGCCGCCCCGACCGGTCGATAGCGGACCCCTCGGAGCGCCAGGGGGACCAGGGCGATGATGATCAGGGCGTTGAAGATGACCGCCGCGAGGATCGCGTTCGAGGGGGACGATAATCCCATCACGTCGAGCCCCTTGAGGGCCGGGTAGGTCGTCGCGAAGGCGGCCGGGAGGATGGCGAAGTACTTGGCCACGTCGTTGGCGATACTGAACGTCGTCAAGGCTCCTCGGGTCATCAGGAGTTGCTTGCCGATATTGACGATCTCGATGAGTTTCGTGGGATTGGAGTCGAGGTCGACCATGTTCCCCGCCTCCTTGGCCGCCTGGGTCCCGGTATTCATGGCCACGGCAACGTCGGCCTGGGCGAGCGCGGGGGCGTCATTGGTCCCGTCGCCGGTCATCGCCACCAGTCGCCCCCCCCTCTGATACTCGCGGATTAGCGCGAGCTTGGCCTCTGGGGTCGCCTCGGCCAGGAAGTCATCGACGCCCGCCTCGGCCGCGATCGCCGCCGCCGTGAGCGGGTTGTCCCCGGTGATCATGACGGTCTTGATGCCCATCTTCCGGAGTTCGGAGAACCGCTCCTTGATCCCCCCCTTCACGATGTCCTTCAGCTCGATCACCCCGAGAGCCCGGGTATCCCGGCTGACGACCAGCGGCGTGCCGCCCGACTGGGCGATCGACCGGACGATCGACCAGAGCCCGTCCGGGACGTGCCCCCCCAGTCGTCGAATGTGGATCTCGACGGCCTCGGCCGCCCCCTTCCGGATCACGCGACCGTCCAGGTCGACTCCGCTCATCCGGGTCTGGGCCGAGAAGGCCACGAATTCGGGATGGACATGTTCGAGGTCATGACCGCGGAGGTCGAAGCGATCCTTGGCCAGGACGGCGATGCTGCGCCCCTCGGGAGTCTCGTCGGCCAATGAGGCAAGTTGGGCGGCCTCCGCCAGCTCCCGCTCGTCGAACCCATCGGCGGGATGGAACCGGGTCGCCTGCCGGTTGCCCAGCGTGATCGTGCCGGTCTTGTCGAGCAGGAGCACATCCACGTCCCCCGCCGCCTCGACGGCCCGACCGGACATGGCGATGACGTTGGCCCGGCTCAGTCGGTTCATCCCGGCGATGCCGATGGCCGAGAGCAACGCCCCGATCGTCGTGGGCGCCAGGCAAACCAGGAGGGCCACGAGCACCGTGACGGTGATCGGCCGCCCCTGGCCCGATACGGCCACGCTATATTCCGAGAATGGGAGTAGGGTGGCGACCACCAGCAGGAAGACCAGCGTCAGGGCCGCCAGCAGGATCGCGAGGGCGATCTCGTTGGGCGTCTTCCGACGCTGGGCCCCCTCGACCATCGCAATCATCCGGTCCAGGAAGCTCTGGCCCGGCAGGGTGGAGACCCGGACGATCAGCCAGTCGGAAATGACCCGGGTGCCGCCGGTCACCGCACTCCGGTCTCCGCCGCTCTCCCGGACGACCGGGGCACTCTCGCCGGTGATGGCACTCTCGTCGACCGAGGCTACCCCTTCGACGACATCGCCGTCGGCCGGGATGATCTCGCCCGCCTTCACCATCACCAGGTCGCCCACCAGTAGCTCGGTTGCCGACACTTCCCGGGTCTCGCCCTTGGCACGGTCGCCGATCCGGTTGGCGATCACCTCAGTCCGGGCCTTCCGAAGGCTCGCGGCCTGGGCCTTGCCATGCCCCTCGGCGATCGCCTCGGCGAAGTTGGCGAACAGGACGGTGAACCAGAGCCAGAGGCCGACCCCGAAGATGAATCGGGGAGATTCGCCGGAAGTGGCGCCGATCGAGTTAATCCACAGGATGGTCGTGAGGATGCTCCCCAGATAGACGGCGAACATCACGGGATTGCGGACTTGCGATCGAGGGTCCAGCTTCAGGAACGAAGCACGGATCGCCCCGGCGATCACGGTGACGTTGATCTTTTGGATTCGATCAATATGCGTGGACACGAGCAGGATCTCCCGTGAGTCAGGATCTCAGCATGAGTTGTTCGACGATCGGCCCCAGGGCCAGCGCCGGGAAGAAGCTCAAGGCCCCGACAACCACCACGACGGCCACCAACAAGGCGATGAAGAGCGGGGTGTGGGTCGGGAGGGTCCCGGGGCCGACCGGGACATGCCGCTTGGAGGCGAGCGAGCCGGCCATCGCCAGGATGGGGATCATCACGCCGAACCGTCCGATGAGCATCGCCAGCCCGAGCAGCCCGTTGTAGAACACGGTATTGGCCCCGAGCCCCGCGAAGGCGCTCCCGTTGTTGTTGGACGCCGACGAGAAGGCGTAAAGGATCTCGCTGAACCCGTGAGGACCGGGGTTGAGTACCGCGGCCCGCCCTCCAGGCAAGCTGACCGCGATGGCTGTCCCCAGGAGGACCGATCCGCAGGGGAGCAGGATGACCAGCGACGCCATCTTCATCTCGAAGGCCCCGATCTTCTTGCCCAGATACTCCGGAGTCCGCCCCACCATCAAGCCGGCGAGGAAGACCGCCAGGACGGCGAAGGCGAGCATCCCGTAGAGGCCGGAGCCGACCCCGCCGAAGATCACCTCACCGAGTTGCATGAGCCACATCGCCGCCAGGCCGCCCAGCGGCAGGTAAGAGTCGTGCATCGAATTGACCGACCCGTTCGAGGCGGCCGTCGTCGCCACCGCCCAGAGGGCCGAGTTCGCGGCGCCGAATCGGACCTCCTTGCCCTCCATGTTGCCACCCGACGATTTCTCGACCCCCATGGCTTCGAGGGCGGGGTTCCCTCGACATTCGGAGTTGAGGGCCAGTATGAGCGTGGCGGTCAGGACGACCGTCATGGCGGCCAGGATCGCCCAGCCTTGCCTGCGGTCGCCGACCATCTCGCCGAAGGTGAAGCAGAGAGCGGCGGGGATCAGCAAGATTGCCACGACTTGCAGGAGATTCGACAGGGGAGTCGGATTCTCCAGCGGGTGCGCCGAGTTCGCGTTGAAGAAGCCGCCACCGTTGGTGCCGAGTTGCTTGATCGCCACCTGCGAGGCCGCCGGGCCGAGCGCGATGGTCTGACTGGCCAGGCTCCCACCCTCGGGGGTCGGGGCCGGCTCCATGAGCGTCGCCTTCGGATAGGGGGCGATCGTCTGCACGACCCCTTCCGAGACGAGCACCAGGGCGAATACGAACGAGATCGGCAGGAGGATGTAGAAGACTCCTCGGGTCAGGTCGACCCAGAAGTTGCCGATGGTCGGGGAGTTCCGCCGGGCGAAGCCCCGGATCAAGGCCACCAGGACCGCCATGCCCGCCGCTGCCGAGACGAAATTCTGGACGCCCAGGGCGCCCATCTGGGTGAGGTAGCTCATGGTTGACTCGCCGCCATATCCCTGCCAGTTCGTGTTGGTGGCGAAGCTCACGGCGCTGTTGAACGCCGAGTCGGCAGAGACGGCCGAGAACCCCTCGGGGTTCAGTGGGAGGAACGCCTGGAGCCGCTGAAAGGCGTAGACGGCCAGGACTCCGACCATGCTGAATGCGAGCAGTGCCCTGGCGTATTCCTGCCAGGTCATCTCGGCTTCGGGGTCGATCCCGGCCGACCGGTAAACAATCCGTTCGAGGGTGGAGAAGAATCTCACCGACGAAGAGGGACGCGCCTCGTAGACCCGGGCCATGAAAAGTCCGAGCGGCTTGACGCAAAGGGCCAGGGCCAGGAAGAAGAGCCCCAGTTGAATGATCGAGCTGGATGTCATGAGAACCGCTCCGGTTTCAAGAGGGCGACCGAAAGGTAGACCGCCAGGAGCAACACCATTGTCGAGGCCACCACGAGGACCCAGTTCATGGCGAATCCTCCGACCCGAGGGACGAGAGCAACCCGATCGACAGATTGCAGCCGCCGAAGAAGGCAATCACGGCCAGGATCCATGCGACGTCCATTGATTTCCTCCAGGACCACGATTCACACTGGTTATTAGATCCGGGAGCGCATTAAACGGGTGTCAAAGTCCTGCCCCCGCGCGTCAAGAAATCGTCAAGACGCTCGATCCAATAGCGAGGGTAGCAGAACGAGTCAATATCGTTCGATTGAAAATTATTTATTTTTAATTAATTTTTATATTATTGTTTGAGTGGTGTTTCTGGCGACGATGAGCGGTTCCCTACGTTGTCACGCGTCTGGGCTGGCGAATGATTGTCTGGGCCGTCAGAAATGCGAAAGGCCGTCCTGGACGTCTTTCGACGTCCAGGACGGCCTGCTGGTTCATTTCGCAGACGGCGGGGCCGTCAGAACAGCCGCCCTCGCTGGAGGTGGCACTTCGAGAGAACCTTCGACGACAATCCGGGCCTCCCGCATCTCACCGAGCCGAACTTCTTTGGCAGCTTGACCGGCGAAGGCTTCTCCCGTTCCGAGGTCTCGGGATCGTCGTCGGTCGCTCGCGACCCGACGAAGTCGTCCAGGCTGGAGCTGAGGTTGAGGCCAAGGACACCGGCCATGAACAGTCCCGCGATCGAGGCGGAGAGATCGTCACCATGAAGGGTAGGTATCACGACCTGGGCATCGGCCTCGGCTGGAGCTTCCCCATGGGAGAGGCTCGGCATCGAGGCCTGGCGGTCGAGCGACACCCGCACGCCGGACTCCCAATCGCGGTCGGTCTTGCCCTGGGCCGGTCGCATTAGGAGCGATCTCTCTTCTCGGAGATTGGCGTGTGTGTGGACCCCTAGCATCCGAGATGCGATGAGGCTGGAACCTTTCGTGACAGTCGAGGCGATTGCAGAGGATAATTCGACTTCATTGACCGCACCCGCGACGATCACGAGGCTGTCGTCACCACTAACCACGTCCAGTCGATTGTAGCCGTCTCGGACGGTCCTCACCCCGTTCTGGACTGGCAGGATTGGGGCTTTGGCCAGGAATTGGTCCGGGATGAGGCGGATGCCGGAATGGACCGAACTGGTATTGATCGCGTTGGTTTGACTGGCACTTTCGAGGTCTCCGAGACTGAAGTTCAACCCCAACCCATTCGTGATCACTGTCGAGAGGCCGACCTGGCCGGAGGTTGGGCTTCCCGAAGGCGAGGTTAGTCCGCCAGGGATCTCGACGGGAAGAAATCCCGATCCGAAGTCGGGGTTGGCATTGAAGAACCAGACGAAGCCGGCTGCTTCGGAGTTGACCAGGGTCTGACCCGAGCCGGCCAATCCAGTCTGGTTGCCGTGGAGATCGATTCCACTTAGCCAGGTGGAACCGAGGCGGCCGATCCCCATCGCATCGACGCCGGCGGAAGTCCATCGATTAGAGGTATTGGGACCGAGGAGGGAGAGCGGGACCGAGGTCGAGGGCGATCCGATCGCCGCGAAATTCGGCGAACTGGGGGTCGGTGCCAGTGGTTGGGAATGCGTGAGTGCGATGTTGTCGAGCAGGAAGATCTGAGCGAGTGAGAAGAAGGTTCCGAGCTTGATCTCGGGCTCGACGACCTCGAAAGTCAGGGTGTTTACGGTTCCCCGATAATGGCTGGGGATCGTCACCGAGCGTTTCAGGTTCGTGAAGAAGGAAGCCTCGAGGTCGACTGTCTGGATCAGGTCATCGCCGATGTAAACCCTGATCTTGGTGTTGGGATTGACCAGCAAGGTCGCGAAGACATCGAAGGAGATCGAGTCCTTATCGGTCGGGAAATACATCCGGTTGTGCGTGACCTTGTTGAGTTGCGCCAGGTTGATCTGCCGGGCGAAGTCGACCAGGAATGGACTTCCTACGGTCGAGAAGAGAGTTTTCAGGACCGACTCTCCGCTAAGTAGGAGCGAGTAATTGTTCTCCTTCCAAAGCACTTCCTTGAGGGTTGGGTCTTTCTCCACGAACTTCTTGATGGTATCGAGATCGAACTTGGCGACCTGCTTGAGACTCGCGTCGATAAAGTTCTGACGATATCTCTTCCAAAGTACGAACTCATCTGCCGTCAGGCCGAGGTCGCCGGGCTTGTAACTGTTGAGGTCGTCCTTGAAGAACTTTACGAACTGATCGAGCTTGGTGTCGAGGTAGCTGAAGAGGACCGTCTTTGCCCAGGAATCCACCGAGGTGGGGAGAATCAGCGCCGCGGTGACGTCGATCTTGTCATTCAGGAGGCTGAACCCTCCCCCACCATGGAACGACCAACCGGGTACCTCGTATGAGAATGGGAAGCGATTGCTCCGATAGAGTTCGTCAATCTTGTTAGAGCGGTAGAGGACGCCCGACTCGAAATTCCCATTAAACACCGTAGGGACGGCAACGATATCCTTGGCCGTCTCAGTGTTGTCGAAAGAGACGGATGTAGGATTCTGGGGCGTTGTCCACTGATCCGAGCCCCCACCCAGGTTGCTGGAAGCCCATCCCTGAAGGATACCCTCCCAGGTCGAGTCGGCGATTGACTGGCCCTCGGGCTGGTACCAGGGGTTGGGATTATTTGGGTCGAAGTCCTTGAATGGGGAATACAGCGAGGCCGATGTGAGGCCACCCGACGTGATGGACTGGACCTTGATGAAGGCGTTTAGCAGGTCGACGAACAGATTCGAATTGGCGTCGGCCTCGCGTCGGAATAGGGGATTGGAGCTATCACCCGGGACGTATTCGGTCGAGAGATTGGCGGTTCCGGCGTACCATTGCCAAACCCGGCTGTGCGTGCCCCCCCAACCGAACGGGAAGTTTAGCAGCCCCGCAAATAGTGAGACCTCGAAATCCTCCCGGGTGAAGCCGGCCCGCCCATCGAGCTCCGTGTTGACGGCGCCGGGGATGTCCCGCCCATTTGGGGTAAAGGTATATTTCTCCTGGATGCTAAGGCCATCGTTCCCCTGGGTCTGATAAAAATTGTCGGCGTACGCGATGTTGTTCCAGACCATGACGTTCGGATCTTTGAAGTCTGCATAAGAGATCGGATCGATCTTCACCCCCGCCTTCTTGACCAGATCTCGGAGCGTCTTCAAGGAATCATAGACCCGGACGGCGACCGGGGCCGTGGGCGGGAATAGCTGGAGGATACCGGCAGCCGTCTGGGCGATGTTCAGGAGTTGGTCGACCGGGACGTTCAGCGACTTTTGCTCGAAGTCGTGGGGATCGAGAGTGGTCATCTGGATTTCGGTCTTGCTGGGGAAGTAGGTCCCCAGACGTTGGATGATCTCGCTGTTGACAACCGTGCCCCGGCTGTGGCCGATGAAGTGCAGGGGCGAGGCCAACAGGGTTCCCCCGAGTTCCTGGTCAAGTGCCACAAAGGCGGCGAAGAAGGCATCGGCCGCGGCTTCGGAGAATCCGCTGTCACTGATATCCGATTCCACCGACCAGTCGGGGATGAGCACGAGTGCCTGGCCGCGGAAGTCTCCGGGGACCTTCCCCCTCTTCGTCGCATCGAGCCAGTGGCCGGTCGACTTTTCGTAGAGGAATACCCCACCGCCGCCCGCGGCGTCCACGATATACTGGCCGAGCGACTTGGCCCACGGTGGCGAGGTGGAGTTCCCGAAGGGGTCGAGCTGGAAGCCGTGAGTGATTACGGTCACCTCCTTGAACGGCCCGCTCAATTTGATCGGGTCGGTGGCGAAGCTGCCGGAGACCCGGGTGAAGCGTCCGTACTGATCGGTTGCCTCGATCCCCCAGTAATAGGTCTGGCCTGCGGTCAGCCTGCGGTCGTCCGGCAGGGTATAGGTGAAGACGTCTTCGGGGAGAGTCACGCCATTGACGATGCGGTTAGGATTGCCGTCCTCGCCGTCGAAGTCGCTCGGGAACAGCCCGCTTCCGGCCGGGAAGACGCTGACAAAAATCTTGCTGATCACCCCGCTGGCGCCGATAGGCTTCCAGGTAAATTCGGGAGTGGAATCGGGGGTCGAAGGGAATGGGCCGACCAGTCGGATGAAGCTGGCCGACTGCACCGCTACGCCTCCGATCCCTCCTCCGATAGCTATGGGTTCCTGACCCTTCCAGTAATTCTCGAAGCCGTAATTGTATTGAGGCGAGTTAGGATCGACTCGATAGGCGGCACGGACGTCGATGTTGAGGTTGCCGATACCGGTACCGACATTCCCGTCGAAGACATCATTGATCGCGAATCGGTCGAGCAAGTTGGACTTTCCGTCGACCGGGTCGGAAGGTGTAGGAATCGGGCTCTTGTCGACCGAGGTGGCCAGCTCTTCGAAGATGGCATCGATCGAGTAAACGAAGAGGGCTCCGTTACCCCTGGCGGTCGGGACGTTCTGGGTCACGAAGAGGAACTTCCCGTCGGGGGAGACGTCCAGGCCCAGAGGGAACGCCGCGGGCAGGGGGCGGGTCGCGGCCACCAGCTTCGGTCCGGTCACGCCAGGCAGGGGATTTCGGATCTGGCTGGCCGGCAAATTGAGTGGATTGTAGATGATCCCGATCGTGCTTCCGGCGTGGTACTTTCCTTGCTCGTACCTCATCCCGTGATTGCGACTTGGCGTGCCACCGACCAGGCCGACTCCGTCCACGTAGGTGAATCCGGTGTTCGATGGGATCGTGTAGCCCAGGACGAAGGCGTAGGCACCATCGGGAGTCATCACGATCTCCCGGGCGCTGTCGACATCGAAGGCGTCGTTGATCGATCCTAGGGCCAGGTGGATCGAGTGGCTGAAGACCCACTTGTCTCCGGTTCTCATCAGGACCCCGACGCCCTTGCTTTCGGGTCCGACGAAGTTGGTGAAGAGCATCCGGTCGGGCACGGGGGTGCTGGTCAAGCCATAAGGTAGCTGGTCGACCTCGATCCGCGACGTCGCGGCCTCGGGGTAGGATTTGGCCAGCAAGAACTTCCAGTAGTTCGCGCTCTTGGGATCGAGGTCGAATACGACGATCGATCCCTTATCCGACGGGTTGGCGTTGCTGTAAAGGTCCCGACGATTTGGGACCGCAGCGAAAAGAAACCGATCATCGGAGCTGAGAGCTACGCCTTGGAGGCCGAATTTGGCGCCGGTCACGGGGATCGTGGCGATTCGCTTGTGGAAGTCGATCGACGCCGGGTCCGTGTCGATGACGTAGATGGCGCCGAGGATCTCGTCGGTCACATAAAGCCGCCTGTCGCTCCGGTCCAGCGCCAGGTGCGAAGGGACTGCCCCGGGTGGCAGGAAGATTTCGAATGCAATCTCGTTCGGTCCGACTGGCTGATTCTTATCCAGCAAGTATTGCTTGACCGGTTGCTGGGCGATCGCGTCGAGCACCAGGATCCTGCCGCCGGCTCGATCGGTGATGTAGGCTCGAGTGTTATCCGCCGTGGCGGCGATCATCCGTGGGGTGCTGAATCCGTTGAAATAGACCTCCCGGGCGATCTTGTAATCTTCCGGGTGGTCGGTCGTCACGTCGTCGGTAGGATCGGTGGGATCGTCGCTGCGGAGATCGATGATTGCTACAGAGCCTTTGGACCGCTCGGCGACGAAGGCCATCCCGCCCTCGGCCGGTACCTCAAGCCGGTTGCTCACCCGGCGTTCGAGGATCGTTCCCGAGCGATCTTTGATCACGCGGGTCACGAGGATCTTGGACAGCCCCAGAATGATTGTGTCGGGGACCTTCACTCGCAATGAGCCGGGCGTCAGGTCGGCCATCGCGACAGTCACCGTCGCGTCGCGGGCGCCCCGGACCTCGATGAATGGCTTACCGTAGCTGTCGTTCAGATCGGTGTCCTGCTCGCCCATGATGAAGGAGACGAGCACCGTGTCATTCACAGCGTTGGAGTCGGTAAAGTAGTCGCCCTCGATCTCGAGATAGGGATCCTGGCCGTTGGGATGGTCGAGCGACACGGAACGAAGGATCGGTAGGCGCTTGTCGGGCGGGTCGTTGAGGACCCGGGCCGTGTAAGTATTGATGGCCGCGTCATTCACCAGGATCGGCATGTCGTAATAGCGGTTCGACCGGCCGGCCAGCGGGACCTCGACCAGCTTCATTGGGCGGAAGCCGACCACCGCACTGATGGTGAATCCGTAGTACTCGTTGAGATAGGCCCCCACCCCCACCCCGTTCGCCAGGGTCTCGATCGCGATTAGGGCTGCGTCGACCGGATTGCCCAGGATGAATTCGACCGTCGCACGGACCTGTCGGACGATCCCCTTGGCCCGCATGGCGGCGATCACCCCGGTCCTGAGCAGGCCGGTATACGGAGGTGAGGTCGTGCGAGCAAATCCATCTTCCCCGACCACAGCCGTCTCGGACTCGATCCAGACCGGCAGGCTCGACCCATTCGGCCCGGTGATCGAGTCGGCCCGATACAGATAGATGATCGTGCCCACTGGTGTTCCGACCGGCACTCGGAAAGCGAGCTGGACCGGCTGTCCGAGCGGGACATCGCCCAAGTTCAGATTATAGGCGGCGGCGAAGTCCATGAAGTCGGGCAGGGCGAAGGGAAGCTGTCCCGCCGTCATCGGCGTTATGCCGATCGTCGTTGGAGTCCCGAGGGCCCCGGACGGAACCTGCAAGATCGCTCCATCCGAGGCCGAGATTACACCCCCTTCCGTCCCCAGCACCACCGGCCCGACACGCGGGGACTCGACCTTGACGGGGATCAAGAATTCTGCGAATCCGTTGATGACCGTCACTGTCGTCTGGCCGACTCCCACGGCGTGGATCACTCCATCGGCGGAGACAGTGGCGACCTTGGTGTTGCCGGTGTAATAAATGGTCCCCTGATCCGGCGCTTCGAGTCCCTCGGTCGGGTCGAATATCCCGGCCAGGATCCGTCGGATACCCGATTCGGGGAGGGAGACTGCGTGGGGGTAGACGTCCAACCCGAAGATCTGGAGTAGTCGCTTACTAAAGTCCGTGGGAGTCCCGATCCCGACTGCCGTGGCGGCCTGGATCCCCTTGGCCGAAACAATTATGACCGCCGCGCCGTCTCCGGTCGCGAGGATCACTCCGCTTGCCGAGACCGAGGCGACCGCTCCGTCGGAACTGGTGAAGGTGACATACGAGGCCGATAGCGGGACGCCCTCCTGATCTGCGAAGTCGCCGATAATTTGGAGCTTGGTCGACTCGCCGGAATCCAGTCGGGGCATTCGGGACGAGAAGTCCAGGCGGATCAGCGGCGCGGCACTGACGTTGATCTGGATGGTCTGGGTCGGCGAGTAGCCCCAGCCGTCATCGGCGACGACCTGGAAGCTTGCCGGCCCGCTGTAGCCCGGGGTCGGGGTGAAGGTGACGGTGAGGCCGTCGGCCCCGAGTGTGGCGGTCCCGTGCTCGGAGGTCACGATCCGGAAGTAGATCGGGTCGTCCTCGGGGTCGGTTGCCAGAGTCTCCAGGCTGGTCGAGACCGCGAGGTCTACGTGGGTCAGGAGTGCCGCCGGGTTGATCGTTGGCGGGAGGTTGGCGGCGAAGCCGAGATTCGAGGCGAGGTTCTGGACGTCGGCGGTGGTGATCGTCCCATCTCGGTCGGTGTCGGCGGCGATCAGGTAGCCGGGCTGGCCGGCGGACTTGCCGAACGCCGAATTCAGGAGCTGGGCGTCCAGGCCGTCGACCTTGAGGTCGCCGTTGACGTCGCCCACCACCGAGACCGAGAGGGAATAGGCCCCGGAGGCCGCCGCGGTCGCACCGGCGACATCGAGCTGGAACAGGCCCTCGCGGTCGACCAGGAAGAGGGCGAAGGTCGTCGAGGCCGTCGTGTTCTGCGAGAGGGGCGTCAGGCCGGCGATCCGGGGAAGGGCGGGCTGGAAGTTGCTCCCGGTGGCCGCCCGGATCTCGACCGCGATCAGGACGCGTTCGGAGGCCGTCGCGAGACGCTCGGAGGGCCTCAGGCCGAGGGCATATCGGTCGATCTTCCCGGCGGCGAGGTTGCCCGACGCCGGTGCGGCGAGGTACTGGCCGGTCCCGCCGAGGTTGCCCTGGAGCGGCAGGATAGCGGTCGCCGATGGGCCATAGACGACGACCTTGCTGGTCGAGGCCGTCGGAGTGACGGCGAGGGTCAGTCGGCCCAGACCCCCGGATTCGTAGCCGTACCGGCTGGCATGGCCGCTCTGGGTGTTCCGGGCGGAGGCCAGCCGCCCCAGGTCGTCGTAATCGTAGGCGAGCCGAGTTCCGTCAGGGGCGATGATGGTGGAAATTCGCCCGGCGGCGTCGCGGACGAACTGGATGGTCGAGCCATTCGGCCCGACGATCCCGCTATCGCGAACGATCAGGGTCCGACCGTCGGGCTGGACTCTTTCCAGGAGTTGACCCGTGGCATCGAGCCGGCTGACCGTGCCGTCGGGGGCCGTCAACTGGTAGGGCGACCCGGCGAATTCCTTGCTGGCCGGGTTGTAGGGCCGGGCGGTGAGGAGGTCATAAAGCCGATCGCCGCTCAGGGTCAGTCGGGCTCCCGGCGAGGTCAATGTGTAGGGATTTCCGGCATCGGCCTTGAAGGCGGGGGTGTAATAGGTGAGGCCCGACACCTGCTGCTTGGTCGGTGCGAAGGTGAACCCCAGCCGTCGGCCGTCCGGCAACGTCAGGTAGACCCGAGATCCGACCCGGAAGGGCTCGTAGACCCCCAGGGTCTCGCGGCCGGTGGCGGGGACGCTGGTCGTCAGGTCGTAATCGACCGTGGCCAGACGCCAGCCCGGCCCGAACGCGCCGGTGCGGTCGGTCGTCAGCGAGTCGTAGTCGCGGACCAGGGCCACGGACAGGCCGTCGAGATTGACGATCAGGTCGGTTTCCTGCTGGGAGAACCGGGTCGGCTTGGAGGCCGAGAACGCCTCGACCTGGATCTCGGCGCGGCTGGTCCGGCCGGAGATGTCGGTCGCGGTCAACCGGAGCCGATACCAGCCGTCGGTCAGGGTGGCGGGGTCGAGTTGGGCCAGCGTGCCGCCGCTGAGGGTCGAAGATCCCGCGGCAAGCCTGAGGAACGAGTCGCTCCCGAGCGGGGCCAGCTCCAGGGTCCAGGAGTCGAGGTTCAGGTCGGCCACCGACCCGACGAGGTTCGTGGCGGCCACCAGCCGAGCGTTGGTGAGGGTCGAGGAGAACGAGACGACCGGAGCCAGGTCGTCGGCGGGGTCGCGGACCTTGAGCACGGAGATGGCCCGACCCTCGAACCCATCGGCGTCGGTGGCGATTGCCTCGATGATCCGGCGACCGGGCGACCCGGCGATGATCTCGGCGCGGCCCTGTGAGTCGAGGATCACGGGCAGGCCGTCGATCGTGACGCGGAGCCCGGCGATCTCGGCCAGTCCCCCGGCGATCGCGTGGATCAGGACCTTCTGGCCGGGGACGACCGGGAAGCTCGGAGTCAATTCGACCGCCACGACCGGCGGCTCGGGCACGATCGCAGCCCTCAGGACGACGGTCTTCGAGACGGCGGCTTCGCCATCGCTCGCGGTGAATTTCACGAAGGCATCGCCGGCCTGGCCAGGCCCGGGTCGCCAGAGGAAGTGTCCGTTCGACGGATCGAGCGTGGCACCCTGGGGTAGCCCCTCCGCCGTGTATCGGAAGGTTGTGTTCCAGTCCGGGTCGGTCGCGACCAAGGTGAAATCCAGGAGTTCCCCGAGCGCGACCTGGTGATTCGAGACCGAGAGCGAGGGGCCACGGTTGACGTTGTCGATGGCCAGGCGGACGTCGGCCGAGGCGGTCAGGCCGTCGGGATCCCGGACCTTGAAGGTCAGGACGTAATTCCCCGACTGCTCGAATCCGGGAGTCCACGTGAACTGCCCGGTCCGGGCGTCGAATTTCGCTCCGGTCGGGAGGGGCGAAACCAGGCTGTAGAGCAGGAGGTCGCCGTCGATGTCGCCCGAGGATAGGGTGAACTGGAGAGGAACGCCTTCGCGACCGGACTGAGGGGCCAGCGGCACGATCGTGGGGGCCTGGTTGAGGTTGGCGACCGTGACCGTGATGGTCTCGGCATCGGCGAGGTTGCCGTCGGTCGCGGAGAAGACCAGTCCCGCATAGGTCCCGGCCTGGAAGAGGTTGGGCGTCCAGCTGAACTGTCCGGTGGCCGGGTCGAAGGATGCGCCCGCCGGGAGCGAAGCGACCCGATAGGTCGGGGTGTCTCCGTCGGGATCGGTCGCGGAGAGGGAGAAGCTGAGCGTCTGGCCCTCGTTGATGGTCTTCGAGCCGATTGCGGCCAGGACCGGGGCGGCGTTCGTGGCTCGGGCCACGAGCCGGAAGGTCCGCTGAGCCGATAGGCTCTGCGACGCATCACCGTTGCCGCTATCGGTCACCCGCACGGTGACCGTCACGGCCCCGGCTGCTGTGGGGGTCCAGACGATCTCGGCCTGACCATAGATGGTCGAGGGAACGATGCTCGCGCCGGTGGGGAGGCCCGTGGCGGTGAAAGTCAGCGCGTCTTCGTCGAAGTCGAAGGCGGAAAGCGGCAGGTGGAGCGTCTGGCCGACGACGGCCACGGTGTTCCCGATGTAATCCAGGCGGGGCGGGTCGTTGGGCGAGATGACGGATACGACGAAGCTGGTCTCGCTCGTGTGGACGGCCCAGGCCCCGTCCTGGTTTCCGTCGTCGGTCACGAAGACGGTGATCGTGTGGTTGCCCCGGTCGCCGGGCCCGGGTTTGAAGACGAACGTGGCGGTCCCGTCGCCGTTGTCCTGGAACGAGGCGAAGTTCGGGATCGGGTATCCGGGGAGCCCGGTGGCCTCCAGCCGGATCGGGTCGCCATCGGGGTCGGTCGCCTGGACCGTGAGGCTGAACTGGTCACCTCGGTCGAGGCTCAGGTTCTCGATCGCGGTGATGACCGGCGGTCGGTTGGTATTCTTGACCGTGATGGTGGCCGAGGTCCTGACGGTGATCGGCGTGCCGGTGCCGTCGCCGTCATCGGTCGCGGTGAAGATGACCACGAACGTCCCGGCCTGGGTATAGCCTGGGAGCCATGAGAATGTGGCGGTCATGGGATCGAAGGTCGCACCGTCGGGCAGTCCCGAGGCGGAGTACGTGACGGTCGGCGCCATGTCGTCCAGGGGGCTCAAATCGCCGTTGGCCAGCCGGTCCTGGATGACGAAGGTAGGATTGTCGGGGTCGAAGGCGAAGGAGCGGAAGACGAGCGCCTGCCCTTCCTGGACCTCCCATCGGCTGAGGTCGTCGAACTCGGGGGCTGCGTTGACATTCAGGACGGTGAGATGAATGGTCTTCGCGGTCGTGCTGACGCCGTCGGAGACCTGGATTGGGATGTCGTACTCGCCATGCTGGATGAACAGGGGAGTCCACTCGAACAGGCCGGTGAAGGGATCGAGCGTGGCTCCGCCGGGCAGGAGGCTGCTGGAGTAGACCAGCGGATCGCCCTCGGGGTCCTCGGCCCGGATCGTGAACCGGACGGGGTCCCCTTCGCGGATCGTCCGGTCGGCCGGCCGGATCAGGTTGGGGGCCTGATTCGCGGGGCTGACGAGGATGGTGAAGCTTCGAGAGACCTGGTGCAGTCCGTCGCTGACGACCAGTCGAACATCCTCGTAAGTGCCCGCCGCGTTGAAGCCGGGGGTCCAGCTCAGGCTCTTCCTGGTCGAGTCGTAGACCGCGCCCGGGGGGAGGTTCTCGGCCCAGGAGATGAGCGGATCCCCCTCGGGGTCCTCGGCCTGGACGGGCACTTCGAGCTTCTGGCCCTCGGTGATCGTCACGACGGGCCCGATCGCCGCGAGGGTCGGCGGGGCATTCGTGCCCGTCACGTTGATCGTGAACTCCTGCGAGCCACGACCCCCTCGCGTGTCATACACATGCAGGATGACCGACGCCAGGGAAGGGCTTGACGTGGTGGGAGCCCAGCTCAGGAGGCCCGTCTTGGCGTCGACGGTCATCCCGGCCGGCCCCTGGATCAGCAGGAATCCCAGGCCAACGCCGTCTGGATCGTGGGCCGCGGCCTGGTAACGGTAGCCGACACCTGCACTGGCCGTGGTGATCGGCGAGGAGTCGAAGACGGGGGCCTGGTTCGGATACGGCATCGCCAGCAGGGCGGGCTTGAAGCTCAGCCGGTTGCCGGTCGGGTTGTAGATCGTAAGGGTCCGCGCCGCTGTGGTCTGGCCGGGGCGGAGTGTGCCACCGATCGCGGCATCGGAGAGATCGAGCCAGTAGGTCTTGTCGTCGAGATTATATCGGGCGTTCCTGAGCTGGGCGTCGGACGGGCTGAGCCCGTCCAGTCGGAGGACGAACGGGCCGATCAGGTCGTACGTGGAGGTGTTGGTCACCGTCACGTCATACGAGATCGTGCCGGCGGCCGCGTCGGCCCGCGTGTTGCCCAGTCGGACCTTCACCAGCGCGGTGAAATCGGAGATCGCCGAGAAGTGGACCTCGTAGGGATCGGCCAGGGCCAGCCCATTGGTGCCCTGGACGGTCGCGGCAACCTTCAGCGTGTACCGGTCCGGCGCCAGGGATTCCACGCTCAGGGCCACCGTCCTGGTCGCACGGTCGTAGGCCACGCCTCGAATCTTGATGACGCCCGAGATCTCTCCTGCGAGCATGTACTGATCCGGGTTCAGGACCGAGGTCGCGTCGGTCGCCGGGCCGGCGAACATGTCGCTGTCGAAGGTCACGGTGATCGAGCCCAGTGGTGTGGCGACCACGGCATCCGGCGCGGGATTGGTGGCTGCCACTCGCGGGGCGATGGCCGGGCTCAGGACATCCACCTGGTGCGACTGGCTGAGCAGGATCCGACCATCGGCGGTGGTCCGGACGATGTCGCCTCGGGTGCCATTCCGGCCGATCGTGATCGTCTTCAAGGTGGCCAGGTCGACCATGACCAGGTCGCCGCCCGAGCCCGGCTGGGCCCCGGCGTTGTTGCTGACGAAGAGAAGTCCGTCGAGCAGGCTTCCCTTCTGGCCGAAGGCGATCGAGTCGACCGGTGTGTCGAATGAGAGCATCCGCTCGGGTCGTCCACGATGGTCGAAGCGGACGACACTCCCCCGGCTCGGCCAGGTGGCTCCCCAGAGGGTCCCATCCGGGGCGAAGGCGAGGTTCCCCACCCGGACGTCCGAGAAGTGCGCGAAGGTCAGCGAGACCGGGTCGAAAATCTCGATGCCTTTTCCGGACGAGACATAGATCTTGCCGGTGGCGGATTCGATCGCCAGGGCCTGGGTGAGCCCGTCGCCGTACTGTCCGAGCACCGCGCCGGTGGCCGGATCGAGCCGGAGCAGGGGGCCTCCGCCGGTGGTGGCCCAGAGGCCACCGAAGGAATCCAGGGCCAGATCGAAGATCGGGAAGTCGAGCGACGCCAGGGGCGTCCCGACCGTGCCTCCGGCCGCCGTGAGCCGGTAGAGTTGGTTGCGTCCGGCTCCCCCGCTGACGATCACCGAGCGATCGGGCAAGCTGACGATCGCCATCGGCCCGATATTGGCGTGGCTTTGTGCGATCCCGGTGGCGAAGGATTGGCCGGCGAACGGGCGGAGGACCTGGGCGAACTCGCTCGGGCGGTTCGGGCTCGGGGCCGAGGGGATGGCCTCCTGGGCCTCGATGAACAGGGGGTTGGTCGAGGGGGACGGGCTGGGCTCGGCGACCGGCCCGAGGTCTTCCTCGGTGGTTTCCGGGACGCTGGGCAGGCCGCCGAGGCTCACGCTCGACCCGTCGTCGGGGGCCTGGACGCCAGCTCCGGGCTGCTCGCGGTTGCCCGCGAGATCGGTCGCCAGGGCCAGGAATCGATAGGTGTGGCCGGTCTGGGCGGCGTAGACTCCCGAAGTCAGGGAGGTCTGCCGGAGCCAGATCTTGTAATCGCCCCCGTCCTCGGAGACGTAGACGGTCACATGCTTCACGCCCGAGCCGCCGACGTCGTCCGTCGGCGACCAGCTGACGAGCAAGTCGGAGCTTCCCGCCCCCAGGGTGCTCACCTTAAGGGTCGTCGAGGGAGCCAGTCCGTCGATCGTGGAGACGATCTCGTCGGTATCCTGCGGGGGCGCGTTGTTGAAGAGGACGCGGGCGGTCGAGCGGATCTTGGTGCCGGTGGCGACCCCTTCGACCGGCTTGATGGAGAAGCCGACGAAGCCGCTGCCGAGCCCCTGGGCGTTGTTCGGCGGCAGGAGTCCCTTGGCGGGGTCCTGGATCACTTCGCCGGTCTCGGGGTCGATCGCCTGCAAGAGCCAGGTGGCGGTGTTCGAGAAGACGTCCAGCCCGGCGCTGACGCGGAGGATGAACCCCTTGGACTTCGCGAAGTTGAAATCCCCCTGGAAGATCCCGCGGCCGCTCGGGATATGCACCTGGATGTCGCCGATCCGGATGTCGCCCAGCCGGAAGGAACGCGGGTCGAGGTTGTCGTCCAGTTTCTGGACGATCCGCACCTCGCCGGCGGCCGAGGCGGCCGTGGTCGGGTTCTCGAACGAGATCGTGTAGGGCAGCGCCTGGCCGACCGGGATGAACTGCTGGGGGCCCTGGCCGGTCGGCCCCGTGATCGACACATTCCGGGTCGAGGAGCCCGGCAGGTTGAAGAACTGCGCGAAGTCGGGCGGGGGCGGCTTGGGGATGTCGCGTTCGAAGGTGATGTCGCCGAACGGCACGTAGATGTTGAATGCTTCAAACGCCGTGCCCGCCGACTGGTGGAGGTCGTAGCCGTCGCGGGATGGGGCCGGCACGATCGTCGGATCATTGCCCGCGCCCGGGGCCGTGATCGAAGGATCATTGCCGTACCAGCGGCGGACCTGCTCCCAGAAGGTTAGCAGGTTGCCATCCGAGACGATCTGGTCGCCCGCCGGGCCCAGGAGCATCCCGGACGCCAGGGTCGCCACCAGGCTCACCAGCTTGGGGTCCTGCCGGATTGGGGGGGCCTGATCCTCGGGGCGGAGGATCCCGGCGTCTTCCAGGGCGGCCAGGTAGAGGTCGGCCCAGGTCGTGGCGTCGGAGGCGAGGACCGAGAGGCCCTGGCTGGCGGTGGAATCGGCGAGGACCTGGATCCGGAGCTTCTCGGCCTCCTGTCGCTGGAAGGCGACGAACTCGGCGCGGGTCATGGGCGTGGCCGCGGCGAGGATGTGGAACTGGAAGGCGATCTCCTCCGGCGTGTCGGCGAACTGCTTGAGGAAGTCGGGGTCTTTCTCCAGGAGGGCGGCCAGTCCCGGATAGGTCTGGGCGTTGAAGGTCAAACCGGCGTAGCCCTGCGAGTAGAGATCGTAGGCGAAGCCCGGAGCGAGGTCCTCGCCGGTGGTGTTGACCGTCGATTCCAGGCTCGCCCAGGGGAGGTTGTCCAGGCCCCCCAGGTCGGGCTGGCCCCTGAGGTTATTGAAGAAGTCGAGATAGCGGAGGTTCAGGTGAGGGTTCACTCCCAGCTCGGGCACGCCGAACTGGAAATAGACGTAGGGCTGGTCGACGTTGGTGAGGTTCTCCAGCGAGAACCCGTAAGTGCCGGTCGCGCCGGGGGCGAGGATCCGGGGCCCGCCCAGCCCGACCCGGACCTCGGGCTCGAGCGCGGTCTCGACCAGGTAGCGATAGGGGATGATGGCCGATTCGCCGCCGGGATTGATCACCTTCACGTCGTAGAGGCCGTGGGGGGCGTCGCGGAGGTCGAAGGTGGCGATGATCCTGGTGCTATCGATCACCTGATAGCTGGAGGGCTCATACTCGGCGAAGCCCGGGCGGACCAGCTTGACGATCGCCTGGGGGTCGAACTGGGCCCCTCGGATGGTGGTGGTGACCCATCGGCTATCCCCCCCGGCATCGGGCGTGACCGAGGTGATGGCCAGCGGCACGAGCTGGGCCAGGATTGTCGTCGGCGTGGCGGCGGAGGGCTCGGAGTGGCCACGGACCAGGATGTAATAGACGCCCGGCTGAGTCCTGGGGATGACGGCCACCTGGTCGGGGGCGAGCGGCCCTTCGTAGGAGGCGTCGTAGACGATCCCGGTGGGTACGTCGCCGTACCGGATGAACAGCTCATTGGCGGCGCCGATGGCCGAGCTGTCGAGCGCGATTCGGAGCGTCCGACCCTGATCGACGGTGACCTGGTAGAGCTTCTCCTGCCCGGAACTGAGCGTCAGGGCCAGCGGGACGTCGAGCTGGAGTTCCTCGACGGTCACCCGGAGGACGCTCGGGGAGGCGGTCCGATTGTTGGCCTCGTCGGGACCTTCGAAGACCTCGTTCAGGATGTCGGGCCGGACGATCACGCGGTATTGGCCGGGGCGGGCCGGCGGCAGGTTGACGGTGAGGGTCGAGCTGTACGATTCGCCGGTCGCTAGGGTCCCCGAGTGGACCACCCGGCCCAGGGGGGTGTCGCCGATGTCCCAGGTCGCGTCCTCGGAGAGGTAGACGGCGTCGGTCCACGATCCCTCGGCAGGGTTCTTGCCGAGGTTGGCCACGGACCATTCGATCGAGACCGGCTCGCCCGATCGTCCGGTGGCCGGGATGCTGATCTCCCCGACTTGCAGGTCCGAGGGAGGGGGCAGGTTGATGATCATCGGCTGGGGCGAGGGGGTGGCGTTGTTCCCCTCCTTGTCCAGCTCGAAGACCTGGCCGCGGGCCCGGTACTGGGGCGGGTCGGTGATCACGAATACGTAGAACGGGCCGGACAGGTCGCGTGGGACTCTCAAGGTCTGGGAGATCGTGTAGCTCGCACCGGAGGCGAGTCCGCCCTGATGAGCGACCGCCCCCATGTAGCGGTCGGCCTGGAGGTCGAGGAACGCGTCGCGCGACAGATAAATGTAGTCATCCCACGACGACTGGAGGGCGGGCGTGTCGCCAGGGCCGGAATTGATGACGGTGTAGGACAGGTCGAAGGACTGTCCGGCGATCACCTGCGTGGGGACGACCACCTGCGAGACTCGCAGGTCGGGAGGCGGGGTGAGCGTGATCGGAAGGGAACTCGACGTGACGTTGTTCCCCTCATCCTGGAATTCCTGGACCCTTGCCATCGTCCGGAATTCGGCGCCGCTGTACTCGTACCTCAGATAAGGATCGGCCGGGGGCAGCGAGCCGTCGAGATTCGAATCGACGAACACGAGGATGTAGAACGACCCCTGGATGCCGTCGGGCAACGCCACGTCGATCGAGCGATTGTATGACTCGCCGATCGCGAGCACTGCTCCTCCGGGCGACCCGTACGACGAGCCGCCCAGCAACTGGTCGCCGAAGTCGAGCGAGGGGTCGAGTGACAGGTAGACCCGGTCGACCCAGGAGTTCTCCCGGGTGTCGCGGGTCCCGATGTTCGAGACGGTCCAGCCGACGCGGATGGTCTGGCCGGACTTGGGGGTCGTGTTGGGGACGCTGAGGTTGGTGACCTTGAGGTCGGGCTCGCGGTAGACGACCGGGATCGGCTTGGTGGACAGGTTGTTCGAGGGGTCCTCGTATCCGTGGGTCGTGAAGTATTGCCGGCTGGCGCCGTTGATCCCGAAGTTTGCCGACAGGGCGGCATTCACGTCGGTGATGATATGAATGAAGTACTCTCCGCCGATCCCTCGGGGGAGCGTGACTTCCTCAGTCCTGGTGTAGCGCCCGCCGGCGGCCAGGGCCGGGGAATTGCCCTGGACGAACGATCCGAGGCCGATGGCCCGATCTGCGATGAATTCCGGGTCGGGGGAGATGAAAACCTGGTCGGTCCAGTATCGGGTGCCGTCCCAGGCCGCGGCCCCGTCGTTGACGACGGTCCAGGAGATCACGGCCTTCTCGCCAGAGAAGTTGCCCTGGGGTACGGTGATCGACTCCACCCGGAGATTGGCCGGGGCGAGCGGGACGACCGAGGTTAATCCGGCGGTCGTGTTGTTGTTGGCATAGGGGCCTTCCCAGGCTCCCAGGCCGGTCCGGACCAGGACGAACAGGCCGGCGATCTCGGGGGTGAGCGCGAAGCTGGCCTGGGCGCTATAAGACTGGTCGGGCCCGAGCGCGCCGGTGTGGACGATGCCGGGGTAGTCGGTCAGCCGCCACTGCTTCGCGCCGGGTGCATCGAGAGTCGGCTTGTCGGAAAGGTAAAGCTCGTCGTACCAGGAGTCCTGGAGCGTCGCGCCGGCCCCCTGATTCTTGACGGTCCAGCTGACGTTGAACGTCGAGCCTCCCACGGCGCCCGCCTGCGGCTGGACGACCGAGACGACCAGGTCGGGCGGCGGGAGCACCAGGATGGTGATCGGCCGGGCCTTGTAGTTGTTATTGTCGGTCTCGTTCGGGTCGTCGGAGTTCAGGACGTTGGAGAAGGTGTCCTCGAGGACCACGTCGTAGGCGTCGGCCCAGGGGGTGATGTACCACTGGCCCGAGAGGGCGACCTGGACGCCATTCTCGTCGGTGATCGTCTCGGGCAGGCTCACCCGTGCCGAGGTCTCATACTTCGCCCCGACGGCCAGCCCCCCATAATGGGTGGAGCTGCTGAGCAGGATGCCCCCCTCTTTGAACGGGTTGAACCTGCGGGCCCGGGGCTCCTTCTTGTCGGGCATCAGCCAGAGGGTGTCGGTCCAGACGTCCTGATCGGTGGTGTTGGCACCCAGGTTGGTGACGGTGTAGCGGACGTCGATCGAGGAGCCGTTGAATGCTTGATTCGGGGCCACGACGTCGCCCGGGCCGATGACCAGGTCCGAAGGGGGCAGGGGCTCCACGAAGACCGGCCGGACGATCGTGTTGTTGCCGTCGTTGGGGAACTCGTCGACCCCGTTGCCGCCATCGGTCTGGACGATCACGAAGGCGCTCCCCCGGATCCTCTTGGACACGACCAAACTGGCCGTCCGGGTCACGTAGGCCTCGCCGGCTCCCAACGCCGCGCCGTTCTCGAAGTAGCCGATCAGGACATCGTCGCCTGAGATCTTGTCGTCGAGCGACAGGTAGACGTAATCGGTCCATCGAGGCGTGGTGGTGGCCACCGTCCCCTGGTTCTTCACCGTGAACTCGACGGCGATCGTACCCCCGGCCTGGACACGGTCGGGCGCGGTGATCGAGGTGACCTGGAGGTCCGGATGCGGTGCCAGCGTCACCTGGATGGTGGCGTCGTCGGCGACCAGATTGTTCCCGGAGGCCCCATGCTCGTAGAGCGAGTTGCTGGAATTGGTCCGGACGTAGACGCGGTAGACCCCCTGGATATTGGAGGGGAGGGTGAATTGCTCGCTCCGGGAGTATGACTTCCCGGCTTCCAGCCCGCTGTTGTACGAGAAACTTCCCAGCGGGATCACCTGCGAACCGTCGGTCGTTCGGAGCTCGATCGCGTCCGACCAGGACCCCAGGGCCGCGCCTGGCCCGAGGTTCCGGACCGACCAGGTCACGTCGATCTTGGTGCCCGAGACGGCCTGGAGCGGGGCCACGATGTCGGCGACCGTCAGGTCCGGCGGCGGTGTGAGGGTCACGCCAAACGGGTTGGAGACCTTCGAATTGTTGTTGGTGTAGATGAATTCGTAGGGGCCGGACGTGCTCACCACGAGGTAATAGGTGCCCGAGATCCCCTCGGGCAGGGTGACATCCACCTCGCGAGTGTAGGAGGCCCCCACCGAGAGGTGGCCCTGATGGCTGAAGGTGCCGAGATACTGGGCGCTGGAGCCATCGGCCTGGGTCGAAAGGTAGACGGCATCGAACCAGTCGGGCACGTCGGTCAGGCCGATCCCCCGATTCGTCACGGTCCAGGAGACGTGGACGGGACGCCCGCTTGAGGCGTCGGGGCCGGCCGTGACCGAGGGGATGACCAGGTCCGCGTAGGGCTTCGGGGTCACGTCGAAGACGCCCGGGGCGCGGTCCGCGTTGTTCCCCTCGAAGTCGAACTCATCCACCTCGTTATCAACGTCGGCCTTGACGTAGAGGAACCCGTGGAACAGGAAGCCTGCGGGTAGGCGGAAGTTCTCGCTTCGGGAGTAGGACCCTCCGACCGCCAAGGCCCCGGTGTGAGGGATCCGGGCGACGACCCGGTCGTCACCATTGCCGACGATCTGGTCGGTCGAAGCGATGATGGTGTCGGTCCAGCTGGTCGAGGTCCCGGTGCCGGTCCCCCGATTGGTCACCGTCCAATCGACCGTGATCCGGGCCGGATCGCCAACGGTCAGCGTGGGCGCCACGACATTCGAGACGGTCAGGTCGGCGTAGGGGGCCTTCGCGATCCTCAGCGACGTCGAGCCGACATTGTTGGCCTCCGATCCGTTCTCCAGGATTCGATCTCCGGCGTCGGTCCGGATGATCAGGTAATATGTCCCGGATAGGTCGATCGACGGGAGGCTGACCGTGGCCTGGACCTCGTACGAGCCGCCGGTCGCGAGGTCGGTCGACCGGGACCGCTCGATCAGAAGGCTGTCCTGCGCGTCGAGCGTCGCGTCGGTCGAGAGGTAGAGACGATCCACCCAGGGAGCGAGGGCCGAGGCGGTCCCGGCATTATTCACCGACCATCGGACCGTGATCGGGGTTCCCACCACGGCGGTGTCGGGTCGGCTGGCGATCTGAGCGGCCAGATCCGGGTGGCCGATGACCAGCAGGGTCGAGGAGGAGGTGGTGTTGTTCCCTTCGTCGAGATCCTCGAAAACCTCGCCGGCAGCGTCGGTGACGACCAGGATCGTGTAAGACCCGTCGGCCAGGGCCGGCAGGGTCACGTCGGCGGAGGCCGAGTAGGAGGCCGAGACGTTCAGGGGTCCCGAATGGCGGACCGAGGCCAGGAGCGTCGCGCCCGCGAGCGTCCCCCCGGCCGAAGCATAGACCCGGTCCTCCCACGACCCATCGGCCGATCCGGTCCCGTCGTTCTTGACCGTCCAGCCGATCCGGACGACCTGGCCCTCCTGGCCCAGGGCCGGGTTGGTCACGGTGGCAACATGCAGATCCGGCGGGATCAGCGTGATCTGGAAGGCATCGACGGTCCGGCCGGTGTTATTTGCCTCGTAACGATATTCGCCGACCAGGTTGGCCGAGTCGGTCATGACGAAAACGTGGTACTGGCCGGAGATCCCCTCGGGCAGCGTGATCGTGGTCGAACCGTCATAGCTCGCCCCGACCGCCAGCCCCCCCGCGTGGGTCACGAGGGCCAGTTCCAGGTCGCCCGAGTCGAGCACGTCATCCGAGGAGAGGACCACGCGATCCGTCCACGACGTCGGGTTGGCCGCGGCGATCCCCTGGTTCTTCACCCGCCAGGTCAGGGTGATCGGCTTCCCGCTCCTGGCGTTCGAGGGGGCCGTCACGGTGTTGACGATCAGGTCGGCGAACGGGCTCGGGGCGACCTCGATGGCCCGGGACGTCGAGACGTTGTTCGATTCGTTGGAGCCCTCGACCACGGCATTGGTCACGTCGGTGGCCACGAACAAGGAATAATCGCCGGAGAGGTTGCCCGGCAGGGTCACCTGACGATTTTCCGTGTAGGAGGCCCCGGCGGCGAGTGCTCCCTGGTGATCGAATTCGGCGACAGTCACGTCGTCGTCGTTGCCGAAGACGCCGTCTCGGCTGAGGACCACTCGATCGGTCCACCGGGTCACCGCGCCGGTGGATTCGCCCTGGTTCTTCACCGTCCAGCTCAGCGAAGCCTGGGCCGGGTTGCCGATGAGCAGGCCCGTCGGGGCGGCGAAGGTCGTCACCACGAGGTCGGAATCGGCCAGCCTCTGGGCGGTGAACTCCAGGGTCTTCGTGTTGTTCGACTCGGCCGCGGCATGACTCCCGGCCCCGTACTCGAAGAACCGGTCCCCGGAATCGGTCGTGATCCGGACCGTGTAGACGCGGCCCAGCGTGAGCTGGACCGAGGCACCGCCGATTCGGGTCGCACCCACGGCGAGGTCGGTCGACACGTCGAAGATCTGGTCGTACACGACGTAGTTGCCGACCTTGTCGGTGACGGTGACCCGCTCCTGATAGCCCCCGGAGGCCGCGAGGGTCCCCCGGTTTGCGGTCTGCCAGGAGATCGGGACGAGTCCTCCGGCGTCGGCGCCCGAGGCTCCCACCGAGTCGACCACGAGATCGGGGTAAGGGGACCGGGTCACGTGGAAGGTCGTCGATGAAGACCGGGAATTGTCGCGCTCGTCGAAGAATTCATTCACTTCGTTCAGGGCGTCGGCGGCGATGATCAGGTAATAGTCGCCGTCGATCCCGTCGGGGAGCGTCGCGTCGATCGTCGCGGTGTAGGAACCGTCAACGTTGAGGACCCCCGTGTGTCGGAAGAGGCCGATGGGCACGTCATCGGAATCTCCCAGCACGTTATTGAGCGAGAGCACGGCGCGGTCGGACCAGGCATTTACCTGGGTGGCCAGCAGGCCGGAGTTCCGGACCGTGTAAGTGAACCGAACGACTCCCCCGCTCTTGAGGTTCGTGGCCGTCGGCGGGACGACCCCGGTGACCTGAAGGTTCGGGACGGTGGCCGGCCCCGAAGGCCCGACCTGGACGTCGAGCGCGTAGAGGTCTCGGAGCCCTCCCGATGAGTCTCGACCCCAGACGACCGCGTAGAACACTCCTCGATAGGGGATTCGGACCGAGAGCAGGTCGTCGAAAGGAACCTGCCCAAGGTCCTCGACGAGATAACCGTTCGCGGCGTCATAGAGGCTGATGCTGGGCAGGAATACGCTGCCCGACGGCTGCCGGATCGCCAGCCTCACCGTCTGCCCCGCGTCGATCGTGCCCAGGTTGAAGTAATCCAGGTCGCCCGCCCGCGAGATCGCACCGACGACGCTGCCTAGCTGCGAGGTGCCGAACGTCGTGAGTTTGACCCGGAACGCCGACGACAGCGAATCCCCCGTTTCCGAGGCGAGTTGGAGCGGCGGAGTTGCCGCCGTCAGGGTCATCCGATACTCGCCGGTGTAGCCGTAGTACTGGGAGACGCGGATGGAGTAGGTCCCGTCACTGGGCAGCACCAACGACCCCTGGTTCTGGCCGTTGTAGGAGAAGTAGGTGCCGATGGCGAATCCGCTGGGCGAGTAGATCTGGTAGTACAAACCGGATGCCTGGGGATTTCCCGGGTTCTCGGTGGCGAAGTTGAGGGCCTGGCCGGCGACCCCGGTGAAGCTCCAGTAATCCACCCCGGCACTATCGCCCAGCGAGCCTCGGACCGCGCCGGTGAACAGCCCGGTGAGGACTTCCGCTAGAACGAACGGGGTGGCTTGCTGGGAAGTGTTATTGGGCTCGACTTCGCTTGCATATCCCGGCAGTTCGGCGATCTGGAAGGTCCGGGAGAAGGCCGAAGCCAGCGGGTTGCCCACCTGGTCGGTGGCGCCGGTCGCCACGGACAAACGGTAACGGCCTGGTGGGAGCGGTCCCCCCTCGATCGAGAACTGATACGAAGTGACATCCGAGTCATTGAGGACCAGGGGGAAGATCAGGTCGTCCGCATTACCGAAGACGCCATCGGCTCCGATGCCTCGAAGCTCGAGGGCCGAGGTCAGGGTATCGCCGTCCATCATTTCGCTGAAATGGATCGTCAGCGATGAGATCAGGCCGGTCGACGACCCGCCCTCGGCCGGCAGATCCAGGTCGACGACCCGGGGCGCGATCTGATCGGTGATCTTGATCCCGAGCAAGTAGGCGGACAGCAGATTCGTCGCCCCTCCGGAGTCCTCGACGGTGAGAGAGTAGGCCCCACCGCCTCCGGCCGGGATGGTATAAGAAAATGTGGTGTCGCCGGCGTTCGAACTGGCTACCGCCACCCCATCGCGAATCAAGGTCATTACGGGGATCAGGCCACTCAGCGAAGGCTTGCTGAAGTTGAGCGTGATGACCTGGCTGGCGGTCAACTGGCCCAGATCATAGCTGTTCTGATCGCCCAAACTGCTGATCGCGTCGGCAACCCGAGCGGAGAGCGTTTTGGTGCTGGGATCGGGGGTCAGCGAGAACGTCCCTCCGGAAACGATCGGGGCATCGCCGAGCAAGACGCGGAGGCGGTACTCTCCGGTATAACCGTAATATTGCGAAACAGCGATGATGTAGGTGCCGGAGGCGGGCAGCTCGAAAGATCCTCGATTCTGACCGTTGTAGGATTCGAAGCTATCCAGATAGGTTCCGTTGGGGCCATAGATCTCGTACTGGAGCCCTGAGGCCTGGGGGTTTCCCGGGTTCTCGGTGGCGAAGTTGAGGGCCTGTCCGGCGACGCCGGCGAAGCTCCAGTAGTCGACGCCTGCGGGGTCGTCGAGTGCCCCGCGTCCGGCGGCCAGTGCGACCCCGGCGGGCCCGCTGACCAGTGGCAGTGGGGTGGCGGTGGCCTGGGAGTCGTTGGGCTCGACCTCGTTGACGAAGCCGGCCAGCGAGGTGACGCGGAAGGTCCGGGCGAAGGCGGCGGCCAGGGGGTTGCCGACCCGGTCGGTCACGCCGGCCCCCACGTCCAGGCGATATCGCCCGGCGGGCAGGGCGGCGGCGACGGCGAGCGTGGCGGTCGTGCTCCCGTCGTACGATCGGAGGGTCATCGGGACGTTGACGTCGTCGGCGGTGCCGAAGGCGTCGTCGGCGCCGGCCCGGGTCAGCGAGGCCCCGGCGATGGAGGCCGGGTCGATGGGCTCGCTGAAGGTGATCGAGAAGCTGGCCAGGTAGGCCGAGGTGGTGCCGGCCTCGGCGGGCAGGCTGGTGGCGAGCAGCCGGGGGGCGACGGGGTCGGCGACCCGGATGCCCAGCCGGTAGACGGCCAGCAGGCCGGGGTTGCCGCCCTGGTCGGCGATCGAGACCGAATAGGAGCCGGCGTCGGTGGTGGTGAAGCTGAGCGAGGCGGCCCCGGCGGTGGAGGTGGCGACGGCCAGCCCATCGCGGAGGATGGTCATGACGGCCGAGAGCCCGCTGCTGGCGGGCTTTGCCAGGGTGAGCTGGATGGACTGCCCGACGTCGAGGCCGCCGAGGGGGTAGGCGTCCTGCTGCCCGGCGGCGGTGATGGCGCCCGCGACGGAGGCGTTGAGGGTCTTGGTGGCGGGGTCGGGTGCCAGTGCGAATCCGGGGGTGGAGATACCCTCGACCTGGACGGGGGAGTCGGTAAGGAGTACTCGCAGTCGGTACTCTCCGGTGTAGCCGTAGTACTGGGAGACGCGGATGGAGTAGGTGCCGGAGGCGGTGAGCCGGAATGATCCCTGGTTCTGGCCGTTGTAGGCGGTGAAGCTGCTGAGGAAGGATCCGTTGGGCGAGTCGAGCTGGTAGTAGAGTCCGGAGGCCTGGGGGTTTCCCGGGTTCTCGGTGGCGAAGTTGAGGGCCTGTCCGGCGACGCCGGCGAAGCTCCAGTAGTCGACGCCTGCGGGGTCGTCGAGTGCCCCGCGTCCGGCGGCCAGTGCGACCCCGGCGGGCCCGCTGACCAGTGGCAGTGGGGTGGCGGTGGCCTGGGAGTCGTTGGGCTCGACCTCGTTGACGAAGCCGGCCAGCGAGGTGACGCGGAAGGTCCGGGCGAAGGCGGCGGCCAGGGGGTTGCCGACCCGGTCGGTCACGCCGGCCCCCACGTCCAGGCGATATCGCCCGGCGGGCAGGGCGGCGGCGACGGCGAGCGTGGCGGTCGTGCTCCCGTCGTACGATCGGAGGGTCATCGGGACGTTGACGTCGTCGGCGGTGCCGAAGGCGTCGTCGGCGCCGGCCCGGGTCAGCGAGGCCCCGGCGATGGAGGCCGGGTCGATGGGCTCGCTGAAGGTGATCGAGAAGCTGGCCAGGTAGGCCGAGGTGGTGCCGGCCTCGGCGGGCAGGCTGGTGGCGAGCAGCCGGGGGGCGACGGGGTCGGCGACCCGGATGCCCAGCCGGTAGACGGCCAGCAGGCCGGGGTTGCCGCCCTGGTCGGCGATCGAGACCGAATAGGAGCCGGCGTCGGTGGTGGTGAAGCTGAGCGAGGCGGCCCCGGCGGTGGAGGTGGCGACGGCCAGCCCATCGCGGAGGATGGTCATGACGGCCGAGAGCCCGCTGCTGGCGGGCTTTGCCAGGGTGAGCTGGATGGACTGCCCGACGTCGAGGCCGCCGAGGGGGTAGGCGTCCTGCTGCCCGGCGGCGGTGATGGCGCCCGCGACGGAGGCGTTGAGGGTCTTGGTGGCGGGGTCGGGTGCCAGTGCGAATCCGGGGGTGGAGATACCCTCGACCTGGACGGGGGAGTCGGTAAGGAGTACTCGCAGTCGGTACTCTCCGGTGTAGCCGTAGTACTGGGAGACGCGGATGGAGTAGGTGCCGGAGGCGGTGAGCCGGAATGATCCCTGGTTCTGGCCGTTGTAGGCGGTGAAGCTGCTGAGGAAGGATCCGTTGGGCGAGTCGAGCTGGTAGTAGAGTCCGGAGGCCTGGGGGTTTCCCGGGTTCTCGGTGGCGAAGTTGAGGGCCTGTCCGGCGACGCCGGCGAAGCTCCAGTAGTCGACGCCTGCGGGGTCGTCGAGTGCCCCGCGTCCGGCGGCCAGTGCGACCCCGGCGGGCCCGCTGACCAGTGGCAGTGGGGTGGCGGTGGCCTGGGAGTCGTTGGGCTCGACCTCGGTCACGAAATCCGGCTGGCCGGCGATCCGGAATTCGCGGACCAACCGAGCAGCGAGTGGGTTGCCCGCAAGATCCGTCAGGCTTGCGGGGACGGTCACGCGATAATGGCCTGTTTTCAGGGGGCCGGCCAGGCTGTAAGTGACGGTCGAGGCGGGCGAGGTGATTCCCGCGTCCTTGAGCGGGAATAGGACGTCGTCGGCGGTTCCGAATACGTCGTCAGTCCCCGCGGAGCGAACCTCGATGGCCGAGGTGGCGTTGAGCGACTCCAGGCTCATCGCCTTGGAGAAGGTCAGGCTGAAGCCGGCCAGACCGGTGGCCGTGGTCCCCTCCGCGGGGAGGGTCGAGGAGACGAGCATCGGGGCGACGCTGTCATTGACCAGGAGTCGCAGGAGGTATTGCGCCCTGAGCCCGAAATTCGCCAGGCCTTCGACCTGGATGTAAGTGATCGGGTCCGTCGCATTGAAGGTCAGGGCTCCCGTGCTGCTCGACTGGAATGGCGTGGCCTCTCCCGGCCGGAAAAGCGAGAGCTTGACGTCGGCGGTCGTCAGCAGGCTGTTCGAGGGGAATGCCAGGTTGATCGAGACCGACCCGCCCAGGCTAGGTGTGGCGAACCGGAAGAGGTCGACGGGGCTGGACGCGTAGAGGAGGCTCCCCGCCATCGAGGATTGGAGGAACCCCGGCCTGGCGACGAACGAGTTGATCGGTGTCGCGCTCGACTGGTCGACGTTGTACGATCGTTCGACATCCGCCCCCTGGGCGGGACGCGCCTGGTCGAGCCGGAGGCGATACGAGTCGGACGAACCTTCTACGCGGAGGTAATAAGTCCCGGGGGCCGTGATGCTGTATTGGTGGAACCCACCGATGCCACCATAGGCCGATCCATTGGTCTGGTAGAATCCTTGCGCGTTTTCGAGCGACACGCTCAGGTAGGAATAGCCGAATGGGTCGCTGGACTGGGGTTCGAGGAGGACTGAGATTCGGTCGCCCGCCTCGGCGTCGAAGCTCCAGTAATCCACGTCCTCGGAGGTGAGCGCCCCGAGTCCGATCGCGGTGAAGAAACCGCCACCCTTCGGCGACTCCGATACGGGCAGGCGGGTCGCGCCCGATCGGGTGTCATTGCCAGGGCGCTCGAGCCGGCCGAACGGCGGATCGGCCACCGCGAAGCTTCTCTCGAAGACCGCCAGCGGCCGACCGGCGCGGTCGGTCAAGCCCTCGACGTGAATTCGGTACGAGGATGGCGACAGGATCCCGCCGTCGATCAGCAGCCGGACCGAAGAAGTCCCAGCCTCGGGGACGATGCTCGGCGTCACCGCGATGGTCGCGTCGTCCGCCGTATCGAGCTTTCCATCGGGGCCGGCCGAGATCAGCCGGTAATTGGACGAGCGCGTCAGCGAGGCCAGCGCCATGTCCTCGCTGAAATTCAGGACGATCGAACCGATCGGATCGGTGACGGTCGCACCCTGTGCCGGCAGCGATGTCCCGGTGATCGTCGGGGCGTTGAGATCGGTCAGATCCGCCGAAATCAGATAGGACGCATCGAAACCGGCGTCCGCCCCGTCGGCGGCCCCGAGGCTGACGGCGGCATAAAACGTGTCGTCTGCGATCGCCTTGAAGACGGCATGATTGGCACCATCGGCCTCGGCGACGATCTCGCCCGTGGAACCCTTGATGATTCGCACGTGCGGGGTGAGCGTCCCACCGACCGGGATGGTGAGCGAGACATCGATCGATTCGCCCGCTCTCAGACTCCCGAGGCGGAAATAGTCGTCGTCATCGGGGGTGAGGATCAGGCCCGATGCCTTACCTGCGGCATGCCCCTGGGCGGCCGGCTTCAGGTCGATCAGGCTCGCGTTGCTCGGGTAGTCGTTGATCTCCGACTCGGTCCGGAACCCTCGGGCCATGTCGATCCGAAATTGGTATTCGGGAAGTTGATAGCCATAATAAGTTTCGGCCTTGACCAGATATCGACCGTCGGCCGGGATGATCACGTTGGAGACGGAGGGGTTCGCTTCGCCGAAGCTGTACTCGCTGGCGGCGGCGAGGGAATTGCCCGAGGCGTCTTGAAGCTCCAGAGAGAGCGAGTTGCCGTACTGGCCGCCCAGCCCGATGAGCGAAACGAGATCGCCCGACCTGGCGTCGAAGCTCCAGAAGTCGAGATCATCGTCCGGGTCGATCGCCCCGGTCGCGACCGAGGAGAACAGGCCGCTCCCGACCGGGTCCTGGGTCAGATCCAGGGGTGTGGCCTGGATGGGGAGGTTGTTGGGCTCCTTCTCGACCACGTGCGACATCAGGATGATCGGTTCGAGCCGTTCGAGTTCGGGCATCCAGAGCATCTTCGCCGCCCGCCCGGGCCTGGCTCGACGCTTCGCGGCGGACGGCGCGCGCATCTTCTTCCGCGAACGGCTATTGACGGCCATCGGAAATCTCCATCATGGATGCTAATGCTTTTGGTGGTCTGGCCCGGATCGGTTGCGAGAGGACCCGTAGCCCGGTTCGGGCGGGTACCTCGCCGCGATGTCGAAATCGTGGAGATCGAGCGGCGTGGGCACCCTCGGCCTGAAGGCCGGAGGACCCCGCCTCGCCCGGAGCTCAAGGGAGCCGCGATCGATCGATCCGTCCACAGGCGGTCGCCCGGACGGGTTCGCTCGGGGCTGACGCGTCAGGTCTGCTCAACGGCGATATCGTCTCGCCAAACCGATCAGACCTACCGAGAGCAGGGCCAGGCTCGACGGCTCCGGCACGGCGAAGTTCGCCCCGGCATACACGTTGTCCACGCTGACCGAGGACTCCGAGAGGGAACCGCCACCCACGAGTCGAAAGAGGATACGGGCCATCTCACCGCCGAGGGCCGAGACGTCGACGCTGATCTTCACGGGCAGTGAATCGCCCGATGGCGAGACACTGACGCCGAGGGCGGCCATGCCCTGGGTCGTGCTGCTGTCGAGATCGCGCGTATAGAAGGAGTCGGTGAACGCGTCGACGGTGGTGACCAGCGAAGCGAGTGTGCCCGGGTCCAGTAACGAGGCACCGAAGCCGGAGGGGGGGAAATCATCCTCCGTCCCGACCCCAATCAGCTCGAAACTGAGGGTCTGGAGCCCCACCGGAATCATGAAGTCTTGATAGAGCGTTACTTCCGAAACCGTCGGCGATTCGCTCAGGACGGCCACACCACCGATGACCGATACCGAGTCCGAAACGGTCACCGTCCAACCGGCGAGCCCGCTCGAAAAATCTCCGTTAACCAGCAACCCGGCCTGGGAAGCGCTAGTCGACGCCATCCAGACCATGAAAGCAACGAGGCAGGAACGCGACAATGCTCGGGGGGGGAAGAGCATGTGGGTGTTTCTCCTGTCAGACGATTTCGAGGCGCGAGAGGGACGTACTTCCGGTCAAAGACCGCACACATCGGTTAACGGCTACGATTCGACGTAAATTCGTCGTCATCGACGATCAGTCTTGTTTGGAGATCGAAACCTCTCAACGTTTCCGAGGATTCGGGGCCACAATTCGCATCGATCAAGCCCAGAAGCGAGATATTAGGTTGTCCTGGAGCCGATTGAAAGGGGCCGATCGATCGAGGACAATGAATCCGTTCTCGAATCCAACCCAAGTTAATCAGAGGATTGCGGTAATGGCCAATGTAATTCTTTCCGAACTTCCCATTTCCGATCTCCCATCGAGATGAGAACGGCCAGTCATGTTGAAAAAATAAAACACCGCTTTAATAGGTCTCATTTTTTGGCGGCACGATGACCTCAAGGCTTTGGCCCGGAGACTTGCAACTTTGGTCAACCGCAGGTTGTTTGGTGAGGTCGTCAGGCCGTGATGTGGTCACTCACTCCTCGAAGACGGTAGATTCGCGAGGTTGAGAGCGAGCCGTCGGATCCTTATGATGAGCGGCTCGACCGATGTCCCCGGGCGACCCTGGTCTCGAAGAGGTGAGCATCACGGCGATGGATGATCGCGAGCCAGGCGCATCGGCCTTTGTCTTGATGGTATGGGTCGCTTGCGGCGTCTGTGTCCTCGGATTGGCCGGTTACTCCGCAGCAGAGACGCCGCGCCTGGACGACTGGGCGAACGTATCGGTCCTGACCGGCGATCGGCCTTTGACCGTAGGCTGGCTCTGGTCTCAGCACAATGAGCACCGGATTCCACTCCCCCGACTGATCATCGTCGGGCTGTCGAAACTGACCGGGGGGAGTTTTCGGGCCCCCTCGATCCTGAACGCGGGCCTGCTGGCGGTGGCGTCCGGGGCACTCGTCCTGGCGAGTCGCGTCCGGCGAGGTTGGACGAGCTACTCCGACGCATTCCTGCCTCTCCTGCTCAGTGGGCCATCTCACGGGCGCAACATCCTGGTCGGCTTCCAGATCCAACTGGTCTCCTCGACGGTCCTGTATGCGTTCGTCCTGTCGATAATCGTTCGACGGCCCGAAGGCCTGAGGACGCTCTCGTCGGCCTTGATGGCGGGGATCGTGATCCTCCTGCCGCTCTGCGGTGCGAACGGGGTGGCCTTCGTCCCGGCGCTCGCCCTGGCGATGGTGATCCAGGCGATCGCCGACCGGAAGCGTTCCCTCGGACGATCGGTCATCTTGCTCCTGGGCGCAGTCGCTAGCCTTTCGCTGGTCTACGCCTATTTCCGGGGTTGGAAAGCGGCCGGGCATGGCGACGCTCCCGCCTCGATCGTCGAAAAAGTGCGGGTCACGCTCCAATTCCTGGCCGGGGGTTGGGGCGTTTCGGCGGCGGAAACCTGGCCGTGGTCCGGCGGGTTGGTGGCCGGGTTGCTGATAGGAGGGGTCGTGGCCCTGGTGATTGCCTGGCGTCGCGAACCCGAAGGCCGGATGAGGACGACCTGGCTGGTTGCCGCGACCGGCGCGATCGGTTCGCTGGCCCTGGGGATCGGGTCGGGTCGGGCCGGGATGGGGGATCGGATCGGATTCGAGCCGCGTTATGTGACCCTGGCGGCCCCGGCGATGGTCATGGTTTACCTGGCCTGGTTGAATGCCGGGCGGTCGATGGGGCGATTCTCGCAGATGACCCTCTTCACCCTGGCCTGCCTGGCCACCTGGCCCGATGCCGAAGCCATGATCGAGGCGGCGCGGGAACAGAGGTCCGCCTCATCGGAACTGGCCGCCGATATCGCCAGGGGCCTCCCTCCTTCGCGTCTAATCGCGCGACATATCGGATTCTTGCACACCTCGCACGACGAACTCGGGACCGGAATGGCGCTCCTGAAACGGGCCAGGCTCGGGATGTACGCGAACCTGGCCGACGAGCCGCCGATGGAGGAGGTCAAGCTGCCGGTCGAGCCGACCTCGATGGTCGGCATGGAAGGCCGAGCGGGGCATTATCGAGCCACGACCGTCGACCCCTACCTGAACTACAACCTCTCGGAGCCTCGATTCGTCGCGGGAGTAGAGATTCGCTACCGGCACGCCAATTCCCAGGGGCTCCCGGGCCGATTCGTGTTCCTCTGGAAACGCGAGGGTGACACCTATCAAGACCCTCCGCAGCGTCAATCGATCTGGACCCTGCCCACCGGGAAGGACCGGACCGTCACGATCTGGCTCTACGAGAAGATCTCCCGGGTGATGATCCAGCCCGACAACAAGCCCTGCGAATTCGACGTGGACGAGCTGATCCTCCTGGTCCCGGCCGGGGCTCGTTGAAGGCCCCACCGCTGTCGAAAGGCGGCCTTACCTTCGACCCTCGACGCGATCCGCGAGCAACCCGAACGCCAGTCTCTCCTCGGGCCCTCCCGTCTTCTCGATGAGGATGGCCAGTTGCCGGTAGGAGGCGAGGATCTCATCGAGCGGCAGGAAGTCGAGCCGGGTGGCCAGGATCGCCGCCTCGACTACGGCGTGCTTGGCCCGATTCATGCCGAAGAGCTCGCCTTGCCGACCTTCGGCGACCGACTCGACCACGATCGAGGTCCGGTCGAGACGGTCGTCCAACTCGACGACCCGGATCTCGTGGTATCGGCCCGTCGTCTCCAGGATCCGGCCACGGACCGCCAGGGCCGGCCGGGTCGGTGGTTCGGGCAGGAGGCCGATCGCGGCCCGGGCCAGCAGCAGGACGTCGTCGGTGATGTGCAGGACCCCTTCGCCGGTCGCTTTCAGGTTCCGGTAGGTGGTCGAGGTCCGGTACGGTCGGAGGAGGAACCGTCGAGGGTCGAGCCCGAGCTTCGGCCCCATCGGGGCGACGTTCAGGGTACCTTCGGGGCCCAGGGTGGTGACGATTCCTTCGAGGATCAAGGCATTGCCTCGGGCGGGGCCTGCGGATTCGATCGCCTCGATCGGTGGCTGACCTCGGGCTCGGTCAGGAATCCCCAGTCGAGGGCATTGTCCTGGCGATAGGCCTTGTTCAGGGTCAGGGCGGTCTTCGCTTTCATCAACTCATGGCCGAGGTAGAAGGCGTGCGAGGCGTCCTCGACGCCCATCTGCTCGAAGATCAGGAAGGGGTCAGTGCCCGTCAAGAAATGCGTGTTGTTGAACGCGTAAATCCGCCCGTCTTCGGCATAGATCCGCCAGTTCGGGTCCTTGACCCGCCGGGCCAGTTCGGCGAGGACCTCCGGCCCGAAGCGCGGGGGTCGAGGATCGCGGAGCGTGACCAGTCGGGGCTCGACGTGCTTCGGAAGCGTCCGGTTCTTCACCGCATGATGGGCGAGCCGGCGGGCCAGGTCGACTTCGATCACCGACGACCGGGCCCAGTTGATCACCGCCGTGGTCAGGACGCTCCCGACCTGGAGCTCCTGGCAGAAGCCGATGAGCAGCGTGTTGACCCCGGCGGAGTCGACATCGGTCAGCTCGGTCAGGTTGCCGATCCCCATCATCAGCTTTGCCTCGGGCCAGCGTCGACGGGCCTCGGCGTATCGGACCAGGCTGGCGGCGAAGCCGAAACCGATCGGCTCCAGGATCGGGTCGAGCCGGTAGGGGACCCCTCGGGATTCGAGGAAATCGATGGTCGGATCGAGCCCGTCGAGCGTGCCGACCACGTCCGGGATCGCCACCACCTCGACCCCCCAGTCGGGGGCTGCTTGTCGATTCGAGGCGTTGACGCTCAGGACGAGATCGGCCCCGGCGGCGGTCGCCAGGGCGACCTCGGCGGGGTCGAAGCTGTCCACCGAGACCCTGTAACCTCGGTCGATCAACGCCCTGGTATAAGATCCCGCGTCCTTCCAGGGTCCTCCGGGGTCGCAACCGATGTCGATCCGGTCGGCCCCCTCGGCGATGAAGCGGTCGGCCTGGAGCAGGAAGTCATCGAGGGAAAGTCGGGGAGCGTGGTTGATCTCGGCGAGGATCTCGATGTCGAACGCGCCGTAGCCCTTGAGCCGGTCGTCGGCCTGGCCGAGCGCCCGGGGGAGGTCGCGGAGGTCTTCGGGTCCGAGTTCGACGGGGACCCCGGCCCGGGCCTCGACCGCCGACAGGTCGCCCCGGCAATGACCGGGCAGGATCACCCGGGTCGTCCCCGGGGGGACCTCCAGGTGGCGGGCCACCCACTTCGGGGTCATCAGGGCGGCCACCGAGATCGGCAGGACGGCGATCTCGGCCACGAACCCCGCTCGCGCGGCGAGGGCTTCGAGGACCTGCCTGAGGGCGAACTCGGCGAGGCGACCGGTCACGAACAGGAGCCGGGGGGCCTCGGCGGTCAACGGACCGCTCCTCCATTGACTCTCAAGACCTGGCCGGTGAAGAAACGCGAGCCGGGCCCGACCAGGAACCGCGCGGCCTGGGCCACGTCGTCGGGCGTCCCCCAGCGGGCCAGGGGGGTCTCGCGGAGGACCCGGTCCTGCCAGGTCGAGGAGGCGGTGTCGCCCCAGGCCGTCTTGATCCAGCCGGGCGAGACGGCGTTGACGCGGACCTCGGGGGCCAGGCTCATCGAGAGGCTCCGGGTGAACGCCAGGACCGCACCCTTGGTGGCGGCGAACAGCTCGCCCGAGTCCCCTTCCATGCCGGTCTCGGCCTGATCCCAGCCCATCGTCACGATCGAGCCCGCCCTCCGATCCTTCATCCTCCGCCCGACGTTGCGGCAGAGCCGGATCGTGGAAGCGACGTCGACGGCCCAGAGGCGGTCGAGCTTCCGGTCGAAGGAGAGCTTGGCCCCCTCGCCGGTCAGGGTGTCGGCCCCGGCCAGGTGGAGCCAGGCGTCGAGCCCGCCCCAGAGGTCCCAGGCGCGGTCGGCCAGGCGGTCTCCCTCGCCTCGATCGGCCAGGTCGGCCATCAGGACCTCGGATCGGCCTCCCAGACGTCGGATCTCATCGGCCACGGATTCGGCGGCCTCGCGCGATGCCCGAGCGTGGACGATCACGTCGGCCCCGGCCGAGGCCAACGCCAGCGCGACGGCCCGCCCGATCCCGGAGGACGAGCCGAGGACGGCCGCGCGGAGGCCCGAGAGTTCGCGATCCTGGGACATCAATCATCCTTCGATCCGTATCGGGATTAACGTGCGGATTTCTTCGAGTCGGGCGGGACCAGGGCATCCTTGAGCGGGGCTCGCCAGGCGTTGGCTTCCTTATCGAAGGCCCCGAAGCCGGAGGCAAATTCCCAGTAGGACCAGGACATCCCGAGCCGCTCGGCCTCGCGAGCCACCGCCGCCGTCCATCGGGCCCGCGAATCCATCGGGGCGGCGGAATAGGCCCCGAACTCGCCGACGTAGATCGGGCGACCGTGATCCTTGCCCCACTTCGCGGCCATCTCGAAGTGTCGGGTCAACGCCCCTCGCTCCTCGGGGGTGTCGGTCCAGGTCCTGCCCAGCCACTCCTTCGACCCCTCGGCCCACTCGGCCCCCTGGTGGGTGAACTGGAACGGCAGATAGTAGTGGAAGGTCGCGATCAGCCTCCGATCATTCTCGGGGAATTCCAGCGACCGAAGGTGCTCGACGTTGTTCCAGTGACCAGGGCCGACGATCACGATCCGGTCGGGGTTGGATTCCCGGACCACGGCGAGGATCGTCTTGAACATCACATCCCATCGGCCGTCGGTCAACTCGCCGTTGGGCTCATTCAGGAGTTCGAAGAACAACCGATCGGGCTGATTCTTGTAACGGGTTGCGATCTGACGCCAGGTGGCCTGGAGCCTCGCGAGGTTCTTGCCGGGCTCCTTGATCATCGAGTCGTCGTGATGCGAGTTGATGACCGCGACCATCCCTCGCGAGAGTGCCTGGTCGACCGCCCAGTCGATCCGTTCGAAGTAGGACGGGTCGATCTTGAAGTCGGGAGCCGGGCCGGTGTGGGTTTCCCATCGGACCGGGATCCGGACGTGGTCGAAGCCGGCTTCCTTGATCCGGTCGAAGTACTCGGCCTTCAGGGTCAGGCCCCACTCCCCTTCGCTGGGGGCTTCCAGGGCATTGCCCAGGTTGATCCCACGCCCGAGCATCCGGTTATATTTCGCGGCATCGTCGGCCGCCATCAGCGGGCCGGAGATCATGGCGATCGCGAGCAGGGACCATCGGAGGGATTTCATGAGGGTGCTCGTCCTTTGTCCGGGAATTCCAGCCGGTCGCTCAATCGTCCCGACGCCACTCGACCTCGGCCGACTGTCCGAAGCTCTCCTCGACCTCGACCCGGAGGATCCTGGGGGTGGGCAGTCCTCGCTCGTCGAAATCGCGGCGGAGCCGCCCGGCGATGTGGTCGGCCAGCAATTCGGCCGTGGTGTTGGCGATCGGGATGAGTGCACATTCCTCGCGGGGGAAGCTCCACCGACGGTCCTGATAGCGGACCAGCCAGTTCGGGCCGTCCTCCTCCAGGCGGATCAGATCGGACTGCGTGGGCAGCATCATCCGGTGGTCGAGCTCGTTGACGATGGCCTGGGTCAGGTCCTTCAGGGCGATGAAGTCGAAGACGTAATGATTGATGTCGAGGTCATCCTCGACCTCCACCGCGACCCGATAATTGTGCCCGTGGATACGCTCGCATTGATCGCCGTTATAGGTGATGAAATGGCCGGAGCTGAAGACCAGATAATCTTTGGTGACGCGCACCTTGTATCGGGAACCGGGCACGGCGAGGAGACCTCAATCGGGTAGTCGACCGTCAAGGAGACCAGGACCCCTTCAGCGGGAGGGTTATTGTCCCATCTCGGAGGGCGGCGAACAAGGCGGCGGTCGTCAGGTCGGCCGTCGCGCCGGGGTTCCGGGAGTGGCCATCGAGCCGGAGCCAGTCATCGAAATCGACCAGGGATTCGGGGGCATCGGGCCAACCCGCCCGGAGGACAGCCGAGGCCCGATCCGAAGCTTCTCGCGCGATCGCCTCGCCCCGCTTCCGGAGGATCAAGGTGTCGGGGCGCTCGGCGAGGAACCTCAAGAACGTGCCGATGATCGCGGTTTCCATCGGATGGCCGGATTCGAGGATCGCCCGGAGGGTTGGCAGGGCGATGTCGAAGACGTCGGCATAAGCTCGGGCGTACTGGCGGGCGACGAGGTCGCGATCGGCGGCCAGGAGCATGGCTTCCCGGAGGGTGAGTGTTGGCTCGTCGGAGACATCCTGATCGTCGGCCCGGCCCAACCCGCCGGGCTTCGCGAGCCGGATCGCCCGGTAGACCAGCGAGGCGTCCTCGACCGTGGTCCCTTCGAGGATGGCCCCGACCCCGGCTCGCAGATCCTCGCCCGGCGGGACCGCGGCCAGCGGGGCCAGCAAAAGGATCATCCCGAGGTTGGTGTTGTTCGAGATGAGGCGACGGGTCGCCTCGACCGATTCGAGGATCGCGCGGCCGACTCCGGAGCGAGAGGCCCGGTCGAGGGGCTCGACGATCGCGCCGGCGCTCATGAGGAAGTCGAGGTAGTGGGCGTCGTCGAAGTCGCGGAACCGGTGGACATTTCCCGGCTTCCGCGCGGTCGCTTCGAGCAGGCAGGCCAACTGGGCGAGCTTCCCGGGAGAGAGCGGGGCGGGAGGATCGATCATCGTGAGGCGTCTCGCAATTCGGCCAGGATCGCCGAGGCCACGTCGACCCCGGTGGTTGCCCCGAGTGCCTTCCAGCCGGGGACGGCGTTCACTTCCAGGACCGTCCATCGGCCCGAATCGACGTCGAGGAGCAGGTCGACGCCGGCCATGATCGCCCCGACCGCCGAGGCCGCGCGGAGGGCCAGTCCTTCCGTATCCCGATCCAACGGGAATGGTTCGGGACGTCCTCCGACCGCGACGTTCGTCCGCCACTCCCCCTCGGCCGCGAATCGCCTCATCGACCCGATCACCTTGCCCGAAAGGACGAAGGCCCGGACGTCGTGGCCTGGGTTCTGGACGTATCTTTGAACGTAAAGGATCGACCCCAGACGTTCGAGCGTCCGAAACGTCCGCCAGGCGAGTTCTGGGTCCGAGACCCGGACTAGCCCTCTCCCCTCCGAACCGAATAGCGGCTTGACGACCACGTCGCGTCCCATGGCGTGGAATGTCGCGAGAGCCGCCTCGGCCGACTCCCCGACCCAGGTCTCGGGGACCGGCAATCCCGCGGCATCCAGCAGGGCCGAGGCCAGATACTTGTCGACGGCCGCTTCGATCGCCCTCGGCGGGTTCATCACCGGGACGCCCAGGCTCGACAGGCGGTGGAGGGCATCCATCCGGAAGACCACCTGCTCCAGGCTTCCCGGGGGCATCATCCGGACCAGGACGCCGTCGACTCCCGTGAGGTCGATCCCGCCCGCCTCGATCCGGGCCTCCGACGTCCCGACCCGCCCGACTATCTTCGGGAAGGACACCGCTTCGAGACGGGCCCCCGCGAGATCCGCCGCCCTCCGGAGGTCCTGAACATGCCAGCCGAACCCCGAGACGAGCGCCACCAGCCTTGTGCTTTTCATGTTAACCGAAGAAGGACTTCGTCAGGACTTCGGGAGCGAGCCTGCCGAAGGCGTGGGTACGCCCCGAGTCGAGGTTCTGGAAGGCGACCTCGGCGGGGCTGAAGAGGTGGGGATCGACGGCATAGAAGTCGTGGTTGTAGCGGGCGAAGATCGACGCGAAGGGCTCGCCGTGATCTCGGGAGGCGTTCGAGGGGACCTTTGGGCCGACCTCTTCCAGGCTGGCATCATCGCCGGTGACGTAGAGGACGACCTTCGCCCCGTAGAGGATCGAATCGTTGGTCCGGCCGATGGCGCCGAGGTCGTCCTTGGCGACCGGCGGGAGTGGGGCGACCCCGTAGGCGGAGACGATCCGGCTCAGGTCGAACTTCAATTCATGGAGCTTGTGCAGGGCCGTCTCGACCGAACGAGCGACCACTTGCAAGCCTCCGGCCAGGCTCGCGGTGGGTGCCCCAAGGAGAGTGACGTCCGAGGGATCGACCCGGCAAGCCTCGGCGATCCTGGCGAACACGGCCGGTGTCGGTGGCTTCCGCCCTTCCAGGACCCCGACCACCACCTCGGGCCGCTCGGCCAGGCCGAGTTCCCCGAAGAGGGGCTCGTGGGCATAGGCCGCGCGGATCGGGCCGGAGCCCATCGCGAAGTATTTCCCCTCGCTGATCGCCCAGCCCGCGTACTGGCTCCCCAGGCAAGCGGCGACCGGGTGGTCGGTCGTGACCTGGATGGCGGGGCAGGGGGCCCCTCCGACATCTCCGGGTACGATCGCCACCTCGGCCAGGTCGGCCAGGCAGACCCGGGCCAGGTCGAGCCCGGCAAGCAGCCCGCCGCGGGCCTCGATCCCGCAATCGACGAATCGGCCCCCGCCTTCGATCTCGAGGACGGAGATCTTCAACTCGGCGGACAACTCGATCATCGACTGGACCATCATCAAGGCCCGGCCGTTCAGGTTCAACATCGGACTCTCCGCCTAATCGACCGCGACGAGGATCTCGCCGATCCCGCCCACCACTCGGTCCCCATTATATCGCAGAATATTCGGGGAAATACCCGCATTCGGGACCGGAAAGCCGAGCTTTCGGAGTTCGCCGAGGTAGATTGCCAGGAAATGGGGTCGGAGATGTCCGCTCGGCTCGAAGGTGGGGAGCAATTCCGGCCCGGTCGACCCGAGCAGGGCGAGCGTCCCCCGCTTCATCCCGATACCCGCCGAGCGGTCGATCGGGCCGAAGCCGAAGATCGACCCGGCCACCATCCCCCGGCCTGCTCCCTCGCCGAGCCGGCCGCCGACCGCGATCAGGCCTCGACGCATGGCCAGACCGCAATCCCGCCCCGCGTCCCCTTCGACCAAGATGACCCCGTCTCGCATCCCCAGTCGGCTTCCCGGCAGGGCACCGCCGAGGAGATGGCCGGCGTCCCCGCGAATCCGGAGGAGCCCCCCCCGGATCTCGGCCCCCGCTCGGTCGCCGACCGACCCCGAAACATCGACCGATCCGCCGAGCATTCCCAAGGCCAGCCTCGGGCCCACGTCTCCCCGGATCTCGACCCGGCCCGAGGTCATCCCGCTCGCCAGGCCGCGGACCGCCCGAAGGTCGCCCTCGAAGATCAGGTGGCCGTCGGAGCCATCCCCCTCGATCGCGAACAGGTCGCCCAGTTCGGCCGATTCATTGCCGGAAGGGACGAGGAGGCGGGACGCCTCGGAAGCCGGACCGGCCAGGGTCTCGGGTCGGAGATCGTCGCCGTCGACCGGGCGTCCGGTCGGGCCCTTCCAGCGCAAGACGAGCGGCATGATTGGCCCAATGGTCTCGAGGTCGTCCGGGATTCTCGACCTCCTCTTGGTAGCAAAGTCGGGACTCCGCGACAAGCATCGGACTCGCGAAAGGGCCTCGGGCCGGTTATCCTGGCGGGTGATCGAGCCGAGTGGCGAGGAGGTATCCGCATGGCGATCGACCAGACCGAGACCCGAGACCGGCTCCACCTCGGCCGGGAGGACCACGGTCGGCTCGTCACGACCGACGAGTACGCCGAGGCCGACTTCGACGAGCCCTGGACCTACGAACGAGTCGGGGGGAGATTGGTCGTCATGTCGCCCGAAGGGACCGGCCACGTCTTGCAGAGCGAACCCTGGCGAGACCGACTGGGCGCTTATAGCCTGTCTCATCCCGGGGTGGTGCAGGCGGTGGTCTCTCAGGCGTGGCTGCGGATCGACGAGCAGACCACTCGGATCGGCGACATCGGGGTCTACCTGGGCGGCGAGCCCGAGAGCCTGGACATCCCCCGGCAGGTCCCCGAGCTGATGTTCGAGTTCGTCAGCCCCTCGAAGGCGGATCGGGCCCGAGACTATGTCGAGAAGCGGGCCGACTACCAGCGGGCCGGGGTTCGCGAGTACGTGATCGTGGACCGGTTCGAGAAGCGGGTGACGGTCCTGACGCTGGTCGATGGGGCGTACCGCGAGCGAGTCCTGGGGATGTCCGAGACCTACACGACTCCGCTGCTGCCGGGGTTCTCGGTCCGACTGGCGGAGGTCTTCCCTCGATGAGTCGGCTCCGGATCGCGGGGGGACATCTGATCGACCCGACCCACGGGGTTGATGGAATCGCGGACGTCTGGATCGAGGATGGGCGGGTCGTCGAGGCCCCGACCGACCCGGACATCCGAGCCGATCGGACGATCGACGCCCGGGGATTCGTGGTGATGCCGGCGGGGGTCGACGTCCATTGCCACATCGCCGGGCCGAAGGTGAACTCCGCGCGGATCCTCCGGCCCGAAGAGGCGAGGCTGGGGGCATTCCCGAGGTCGAAGGCAGCCGGATCGCGGTCGGGGTGCCTCGGGAGCGTCCCGACCAGTTTCAGCACCGGTGCCAAGTATGCCGGGCTAGGATACGCCACGGCGGTCGACGCCGCGATCGCCCCGCTGGGCGCCCGACCGGCCCATCATGAGTTCCGCGATACCCCGATCATCGATAAGGCCTTCCTCGTCCTGCTCGGGAACAACCACTACGCGATGGACCGGATTCGCCTGGGCGAGCGCGAGCGGCTCCGGGCGTTCGTGGCCTGGATCCTGGGGGCCACCAAAGGATTCGGCATCAAGGTGGTCAACCCCGGCGGCGTCGAGAAGTGGAAGCAAGGCGAGGGGAACGTCGCTTCCCTGGACGAGGTGGTCCCCCACTTCGAGGTCACCCCTCGCCAGATCCTGACCGAGATCGCGAGGGCCGTCGACGACCTGGGCCTGCCCCACCCGATGCACTTGCACGGCCTGAACCTGGGCCTGCCCGGCAACGCCTCGACGACCCTGGAGACGCTCCGGGCGCTCGATGGACACCGGGCCCACCTGGCCCACATCCAGTTCCACAGTTACGGCGGCGAGCCCGGAAACCTCGGCCAGTTCGACTCGCACGCCGGTCCCCTGGCCGACTACATCAACACCCATCCGAATCTGTCGGTGGATGTCGGGCAGGTGATGTTCGGCGAGACCACCAGCATGACCGCCGACGGCGCGGTGGGCCAGTTCCTCCACAAGGTCAACGGTCGGAAGTGGGTCAGCCACGACCTCGAAATGGAGACCGGCTGCGGGGTCGTCCCGATCACCTACGACGACAAGAATGCTGTTCACGCCCTCCAGTGGGCCATCGGCCTGGAGTGGTATCTCCGGGTGGATGACCCCTGGCGGATCGCCATGAGCACCGACCATCCCAACGGCGGGTCGTTCCTGGCCTATCCCCAGATCATCGCCCTCCTGATGGATCGAGGCTATCGGGCCGATGCCCTCAAGGCCTTGCCCGACCGCGTGAGGGCCCGCTCGGGTCTGGGGGACCTCTCCCGCGAGTATTCGCTCTCGGAGATCGCCATCATCACCAGGGCCGCCCCCGCTCGGATGCTCGGGCTGGCCAACAAGGGACACCTCGGCCCCGGCGCCGATGGCGACGTGACCATCTACTCCCCCGACGACGACAAGGAGCGGATGTTCGCGATCCCTCGCTATCTGATCAAAGGGGGGGAGGTCGTGCTCGACGACGGCGAGCTTCGCCGATGGGCCGACGGCCGGACGCTTCATGTGGCACCCGACTCCGATCCCTCGGTCGATCCCGAGATCGCGGGATGGTTCGAGCGGTCGTCCTCGATCGCGTTTGCCAACTTTCCGGTCCAGGCTGAGGAGGTGGCGAATGCCCACTCCATCCCGGTCTCCGGCGGGGGGAAGACCTCATGACATCCCCCACGATCGACGGCGTCGAGATCGCCGACACGTTCGCCGAGGCCTTCCCGATGACCGCCGCGCGGGCGATCATCACCGCCGACTCCGCCCACTGGGCCGAGATCGCGGCCCGGACGATGTCGGGCTATGCCACCAGCGTGATTTCCTGCGATGCCGAGGCGAGCATCGAGCGGACTCTCTCCCCCGAGGAGACTCCCGACGGCCGGCCGGGCGTGTCCGTCCTGATCTTCGCCTTCAGTCGCGACGCGCTGGAGAAGGCCCTCAGCAACCGGGTCGGACAGTGCGTGATGACCTGTCCCACCACGGCCTGCTACAACGGCCTGCCGATCGGCGAGAAGGCGGTGAGCGTGGGTGGGCGGCTCCGCTACTTCGGCGACGGGTTCCAGATCGCCAAGCGGCTGATGGGCCGTCGCTACTGGCGAGTCCCGGTGATGGACGGGGAATTCACCTGCGAGGAGACCTTCGGGACGACCAAGGGGGTGGCCGGCGGGAACATCATCCTGCTCGGGCTCGACCCGAGGGCGACCCTGTTCGCGACCGAGGCCGCCGCCGAGGCGATGCGGGCCATCCCCGGCGTGATCCTGCCGTTTCCGGGCGGGATCGCCCGATCGGGGTCGAAGGTCGGCAGCAAGTACAAGGCGCTCCGGGCCAGTTCCAACGCCGCCTTCTCGCCCACGCTCCGGGGCCTGGTGGCGACCGAGCTTCCTCCCGGGGTGGAATGCGCCTACGAGATCGTCATCGACGGCCTGACCCTGGAGGCCGTCGAACAGGCCACGGCGGTCGGCATTCGCGCGGGAGCCAGGCCCGGCATCGTCCGGATCACGGCCGGGAACTACGGCGGGAAGCTCGGCCCATTTCACATCAGGCTTCCCGACGTCCTGGCCCGCTGGTGATTCCTCCCGCTTGCTCGATCTGTCGGCCGATCGCTTCTAAAATACCACGAGCGGTCGGGAGCCCGGCTGCGATCGACGGCCGGAGCGGGAGCATCACGCCGTCGACCCGGGCCACCGTCCCACCCGACTCGATACCGGGGCGTCCCACATCGAATCCGACGCTCGATGGAACACCGGGCCGGGTGGCGCCGGGGGCGATCCGGATGGTCGGGACGTTCCCCATCTTCTCCAGGAGAGCGGGGGGCAACTCCCCTTCGACGATCAGCACCGCGTCCACTTCGCCCCGATCCAGCCGATCGGCCAGGGTCGCCTCGTCGGGTAGATAGCGGGGAAACCCTCGCCCGTAATCGATCGCCGAAGGGGCACCGGCCTGCCACGCCAGGACCGACTCGGCCCCGCCCGAGTTCCCGGGCGAGCCCAGGGTCAAGGCGACGAATCGCCTGCCTTCGTTCAGGTCGGCCACCATCGATAACGCGGCCTCCACCGCCCGGTCCCCGCCCGGCCCTTCGCCCATCGACGGGCCGAAGAAGAAGGCCCCGTATCGAGCCTTCATCAACCGACGGGCCAGGTCTTCGAGCGACTCGAACGGGCACCCCGTAGATTGCTCGACCCGGTCGGGATCGAGCGGGATTCCTTTGATCATGGCCCGAAGGGAGACGAGGGCCTCGGTCCGTCGATCGGGCGGGACGTGGACGCAGAGGTCTGATCTTGCTGATGTGGCCGATGGTTCGTGTCCCACGACCACGATCGTCCGGGCTTCGAGGGCGAACCGCCCTCGGGCCTCCATCGAGTAGCGTTCGCCATGCCGAGGGTGGGTCGTGATCGGGTCGACGTCCCAGAAGACCACCAGGTCGGCGCGGTCTTTCACCTCGCCGAGCGTGCTGGAGACCTGCCCGACGCGCTGGAATGCCCGGAGCTTGGCCTCGCGATCATCCGAGCCCGAAGGGTCGACCACCGCTCCGATGGCGTCGGCGATCCTCAGGGCGGAGGCCACCGCTTCGACCGTCGAGCCCGAGAGTCCCCAGACCACCGGAGCCTTCGCCGAGGCCAGGATCTCGGCCGCCTTCGCGATGGCCTCCGACAGCTCGGCGGGCTCCCCATCAATGTTCGAGGGCGGGCATCCCTCCCCCGGTCGAGGGGCCAGGAACCAGGGCCGCCCGATCGCGCAGGCGTGGACCGCCTCGGTGATTTGACCGCCTTCGACGACGACCCGGATGTCGTCACAGAGACAGCCGCAGGCCAGGCAGGTCGAGTGCTCGACCACTTCGGTCCGACCGCCATTCATCTCATCCACCTCCAGCTTCGCTTCTCGGGAGAAACCCGGACCCCGATGATAACCCGAGAACCCTGCGGAGGGGATCGGGTCGCGTCTTTCGTCACCTCTACGGGCACTCCCAGGATTTCGGGGGGCTTGTCGGGATAGGCTGTCGATGACCCCCGGGAGCTTGCTCCGCCGGGGACGTCGCCTCGCGTCCCCGGATCGGACCCGGGTGGGTTCGTTCCGTCGCCCTCGGTTGGCTTCGTTTCGCGCCTTCCTCCGGTAGCCTCGAAATCGTCGGGATCGGAGGCGAGATGATGCGGATCGATCGGCCCATCCTCGAAATTCCCCCCGCGAGCCCGATGAAATCGACGCCACCCGGCGACTTCGGCCCGAAATGCGTACCCCACGCGCAGGTGCGATCGAAACCGGCCGCTCCCACCGGCCGATATGGGTCACCTCGTTCTTTTCGGATCGCCCGATCGTCAGGCCCGGAGCCGTTCCAGCTTCCGACGTCGGGCCTCTCGTCGAGACTCGGCCCGATGGAGACGCTTCTCGGCCCGCGAGATGAGGATCTTCGGCACGTCCAGCGCCTCGCCGGGCTCGGGGACCTCCTCCGGTTCGAGGTCGAACGGAGGGCAGGCCGAAGGCCCGTTCCAGTGCTCGCGAGCCAGCGGGACCTGGACCGGCGGCCTCGCCGACGCCTTGGCCAACGATTCGGCCTCCGCCTCGATCCGGGCCACCCATTGGGGTTTCAGATCCGGGTGCGGCGACCGATGGGGCGACTCGTACTTGATCTGAGCCAGGCACCAGCGGAGCCGACGATGCAAGGTCGATTCATAACGCCGGAGCCGCCGAAGCTCGGGATCCTCGTCATTCTTCAGGTCGGCCGAGGCCAGGGCCCGATTGACTTCATCGAGGTCGCTCACCAGATCCCGACGTTCCTTCAACGCGGCGATCTCGCGACGGGCCACCCCCGCCGGGTCGTCGGCCGGCTCCACCAGCGACCCCTCCAGGTCCAGCGAGGCCCCCGGCCTGTGCCCCTCGCGGAACTCCTCGGGAGTGCCCAATAAGTCGAAAGCCAGCCGGATCTGATCGGGGGTCCAGGCGCCTTTCAGGTTGGCGCTGTAAGCCAGCATGGCCCACCGGGTCATCAGCCACTCGCACCCCTGAGGGGTCCGCCGGAGAGCTTCCACAACCTCGCCGGGACGCTTGCTCAACTGCCCGCCGATGGTCTCGGCCTGCAACTTCCGATCGTCATCCCAGGTCAGTTCCGAACGTAACGAAATCTTATCCCGGACCCGACGCTCGATCCGCTCGCAACGCTCGATCCGCAGGCTGAGGATGGCCACCCGATCGACCAGCCAGGAATGAAACTCATTCTGAGGCTTGAGCGTGTGATAATAAGCCGAGGCCCGCTCCTGGATCGCCTCGATGCTCTCGGGCACCACCACCGCCGAGCAGAGCCCATGCTTAAGGGCATTGGCCCGTGACCGTTCCTTGCCTTCGATGGTCTTCGGCCCGGTACTCCTGAGGGCATTCCGGCGATTCGCGGCCAGTCGGGCTTCGGAGACGATCATGGGGGCGGCCTCGGGGGGAGAAGTTAATGCGAAATCCGGGAGTATCTCCCCCGAATTTTCGCGCCCGCCAGTCGCTCGAAAACACACTTTCTGCCTCGGATCTCGTGGATTTCCGCCGACCCACGCGATCGGCCTACGCTGGGATCGGTTTAATGGAGGTTGGCAGGGGTTGCGGGGCGCCGCAACCCCTGCCAACCGCCGCCTGTCCAAAGGGCAAGTTTGCTTCAAAACGAATTTAGGTCGAAGCTAATTTGAGCTAATAAGTTTATATGTCAGCATGTTTTTGTAGTTTCTAGGAACCATTTCTCGAATGAGGGGCTGATCAGTTCCGGAATTTGGGATTGCCCATCTCGTGATTCGTGATCCCAAAAAACAATTGGTGATATGCCATGCCTGGATTTGTTAATGTCGATGCAAAAATGATTTCCGGAACCATCATTCATGACAGGAATCAAATGGTTCGGGAGTAATGGCTCGAAATCGTCGCGTTCGTCAATCGTATTGAGTACGACATTTGCAAGATCAGGAACTCCATATCCAATTCCGTGCACATGATCGTATTTTAGCTTTGCCCGCCCGAACTTTAATAAAAAATCCTTGTAATCATCGGGGAAAACAACGTTCAATTTCTGTTGTGCCAGTTCGATTTCCGAGGGCGCCGCACCCGTGCCGATCTGAACGTGATCAGTATGCTCAATTTCATCGAATGACATCTGTGTGTCTCGTGCTTGTTGTAAATGTTGGGTTGATTGATTCTTGGGTTGCCTTCGGGCGACGGTTGACGGTTGGCGGGGGTTTGCGGTACTCCGCAACCCCGGGGTGTCGGTCGGTTGGCGGGGTTCAGGCTTCGGAACATCCCGTCATCCCGGGGTTGCGGAGTACCGCAAACCCTACCACCCAGCCGCTTCGCGGAGACGTCAAGCGGGTTCTCGCGGAGGGTCCTGGCCCGGAATGCTGCGGGACAACTTATTGTATTTGTCGTAAACATCTGCGTTCGAAGCCCTCCAATTGCCCTGCAAGTCTTCGAAGAAACAAGAAATCATGGCTTTTATGCGATGCATTTTTCTGCATTTAAAGCTGTAGAATTTATGATACTTGATGATGCCCAGGAATTTTTTGTCGCTGGGCACGCATAATTCGACATCGAAGCTGTCCTGTTCCTCCGTCGCCGTAATAATGATGTGGCTCGATGCGGCGTTGTAGCAGATCCAAGGAGGATCTCCTTCGACGCTGAGCCTGACCCGAGTCGCATATTCCTTCCGATGATAGTCCCAGGGAAAATTGTCGAAGACGACGAGCGCCTCCTCCGCATCGACTACGTCGAGGCGAAAATCTTCGCGCATCTCGGGCCAACCTGCGCTGACCGAAACGGTGATCAGATTGGATTTGTCACTCGTCGGCACGATCCCGTCGATCTCATCTTCGATCATGCTCCGGGTTCTCCGATGGAGCGATGGTTCGTGTAGGGCCACGTTACTCGGTCGAAACCTCAGGGCGGGATTGGTCCCGGTCGATGGGCGTTTCGGGGTGCAACAGTACGATCCGCCGCCCCACCGTGGCCAGTTCGAAGATCGTCCGACGTGCCCGATCGATCGAAATCTGGCGACTGGGTGGCCGGAGTCTGCGGTACGCCGCAACCCCGGCCCGGGAGGTCAGATGCAGCCTGGGAGCGGGGGTTGCGGCGTACCGCAGACCCTGCCACTCGCCCGCTTTTATCGATGCTCCGATTCGTCCTCGTGGTCATCTTCCTGGCCTGAGGTACCGAGAGGAACCCCCAGCGCGCCTCCGCCCATGCCATCCCCGCCCATGCCACCGCCTCCCCCGCCCCCGCCCCCGTCTTTGCCTCCGCGTTCCTTGCCGTCCTTGGAGGTGATCCGTGTTGGCCCCTGACGGGGGATGGCCAGGCCGGGAGGGATTGGCGCGAGGTCGAGCGCCTTGCGGATGAAGTCGCGGAGCGAGACGACGAGTTCCCCGGTCTCGATCGTTTGGCCGGCGACGAGCTGGCTCGCGGCGCGGGCGGCGAGCGCAACCTGTTCTTCGGTGCCGAGCAGGATGATGTCCGACAGGGCCGCCTCGACGGCGTCGCGGATGCGTCTCGCTCGCTCGTCGCCCGGCTTCTCCTCGGTGCCGAGGAGGTCCCTCCTGTGCCTCGGATCGACTTCGAGGCTCCCCGTGAACGAGCCGCCGAGAGCCTTGTACGCGGCCATGAGCGTGCGCAATCGCTCGTTGATCTGACGGTTCTCGCGGTCGCGTCGCTGCTGCACGGATTGCATGACCACCAGGCGAAATGCCACGCCGATGAGCGTGACGAGAGCGATCCCGATGAAACTGAGGAACATCGCCTGCCAGGAGCTGAAATCGAGATTTCGCATGAGTCGAAACGTACTCGGCTTCGGGGTACCGGGACCGGGGCGATCACCTCGGAACCTGGCGGACGGCGAGGATGATACGGCTTCGCGGAAACCTCCAACCCCGGCCCATCGGAGGCAAGTCGGGGGCAGCGATGGAGAAGTCTCCTCTTGCACGCGGGTTGAGATGATCACACAACGCGAGAGTATACCACCCGGGGAGTGTTGAAAGCCCGAGCCCGGGTCGTTGCGAGTCGGCATCGAAAGTCCGTGGCGATGAGTTCCCGTGGTGGGCGGGCCGATCTACAATGGTCCTTCGTCCCTGGGCCGGGTCCTCGCGGGTCATTGCATGAGTATCTCACTGTCGATCGATCGTTTCGAGGGGTCTCGGAAGGAGATCGCCGTCCTGGTGACGGACGACGGTTGTTCGATCCTCGTGCCTCGGCGGCTCCTCCCGAAGGGGGTCAAGGCGGGCGAGCTCCTGTCGATGACGCTGGACCGCGACGTCGAGGGGACGGCCGAACTGCTTCGGAGGGCGAAGGCGGTCCGCGACGACCTGGAGAAGACCGACCCGGGGGGGGACATCAAGCTATGAGACGCTCGACCGTCGCGGCTGTCGCTCTGATGGCCCTGCTGATCTTCTTCGCGATGTTCTGGAAGGGCATCCGGCATCGGAAGGCGGTCGCGCCGACCTCGGGGACCGCGACGATCGAATTCCTCGACGTCGGCCAGGGGGATGCCGCCCTGATCCGCTCGCCCGAAGGGAAGACGGCGCTGGTGGACGCGGGGCCGTCGAACCGGGTCGTGGAGACCCTCCGCGACCGAGGGGTCAAGTCGCTCGACCTGGTGGTCGTCAGCCACCACCACATCGATCACTACGGCGGGATGGCCGCCGTCGTCCGGGCGTTCCGCCCTCGGGTCTTCCTCGACGCCGACTCGCCCCACGTGACCCCGGCCTATGTGAAGCTCCTCGAAGAGATCCGGAAGGGGGGGATCACCGCCATCCGTGCCGGGCCGAAGAGTCGATCGATCAGCCTGGGCTCGGTGGCGATCACCGTCCTGCCGATGGGACCGGAGAACCCGCATGAGGAGAACAACAACAGCGTGGGCTTCCGGGTCCAATTCGGGGGATTCTCCGCCCTGCTGACCGGCGACTCGGAGCGGGCCGAGCGTCGATGGTGGATGCAGAACTGCCCGAACCTTTGCGCCGACGTGGATGTGCTGAAGCTGGCGCACCACGGGAGCCGGAACGGGACCGACGCGACCTGGCTGGAGCTGACCCGCCCGAAACTGGCGGTGGCCAGCCTGGGACTGGACAACGATTTCGGCCATCCCCACGCCGAGACCCTCGATCTGCTCCGATCGTTCAAGATCCCCCTGGATCGGACCGATCTATCCGGCTCGATCGAGATCCGGACCGATGGCCGGGACTGGTCGGTCAAAGGGTCGCCGGCCCCTTCCCGGGCGCCGCCCGGATCGGCGAGCCGGCCCGGCATCAAGCCGAGGAAGGTCGACCTGAATCTCGCGACCGAGGACGAGCTGCGGGCGATCCCCGGGATCGGCCCCGCCCTGGCCCGGCGGATCATGGCTCGTCGCCCTTACCGATCGGTCGAGGATCTCCGGAGCGTCCCCGATTTCGGCGAGAAGCGGGTCGATCACCTCCGGCCGTTCATCACGGTGGATTGAAGGGCCGGGCGCGTCGCTTCGGCATTCAAGTCCATCGAAATATCGCATGAAGGTTGGGATATGTCAGAGCATCATTCTCCGGTTGCGGGTCGGGTTTCGAAGCCCAGGGTGGTGATCATCGGCGGAGGTTTCGGGGGCATCGAGGCCGCCAAGGCGTTCCGGAGGTCCGGGGTCCATGTGATCCTGATCGACCGGCGGAACCACCACCTCTTCCAGCCCTTGCTCTATCAGGTGGCCACGGCGGCCCTGAACCCGGCCAATATCGCCACCCCGATCCGTCGGATCTTCAAGGGGGACGACCACATCGAGGTCCTGCTCGGCGAGGTCGAGTCGGTCGACGTGCCGTCTCGGGTGGTCCGGATGGCCGAGGGGGAGGTCCCGTTCGACTTCCTGATCGTGGCCACGGGGGCCACGCACAGCTATTTCGGGCATGGCGATTGGGAGGAGTTCGCCCCGGGGCTGAAGACCCTGGAGGACGCCACCGCGATCCGTCGGAAGGTCTTGCTGGCCTACGAGGCGGCCGAGCGGGAGCCCGACCCCCGGCGGAAGCGCGAGTGGACCACCTTCGTCGTCGTGGGCGCGGGACCCACCGGGGTGGAACTGGCGGGGGCCCTGGCCGAGATCGCCCGACACGACCTGACCGGCGAGTTCCGGAACTTCAATCCGGCCCGATCCCGGGTGATCCTGGTCGAGGCCGGTCCCCGGGTCCTCTCCACCTATGCCGAGGACCTCTCCGAGAGCGCCCGGAAGCAACTGGAAGGACTGGGCGTCGAGGTCCGGACCGGCCTGAAGGTCACGGGGATCGACGAGCACGGAGTCTCGACCGAGACCGGGCGGATCGAGGCCCGGACGGTCCTCTGGGGGGCGGGCGTCCAGGGCTCTCCGCTGGCGAGGACGCTGGGGGTCCCGCTCGACAGGGCCGGGCGGGTCCTGGTCGAGCCCGACCTCAGCATCCCGGGGGCTCCCGAGGTCTTCGTCATCGGCGATCTCGCCGCGATCGAGCAGGATGGCAAGCCCGTCCCGGGGGTCGCGCCGGCCGCGATGCAGGGCGGGCAGTATGTTGCCAGGATGATCAAGGCGACGCTGAAGGGGAAGCCCCGGAAGCCGTTCCATTATCTCGACAAGGGCTCGCTGGCCACGATCGGGCGGCATGCGGCGGTGGCCCAGATCGGCAAGATCCACCTCTCGGGCTTCGTGGCCTGGCTGGCCTGGAGCCTGATCCACGTCTTCTTCCTGATCGGCTTCCGGAACCGGGTCCTGGTGATGCTCGAATGGGGCTGGCTTTACCTGTTCCACGACCGAGGGTCGCGACTGATCACCGGCAAGGTCGAGGATCTCCTGGAGTACGAATCGGACCCGAACCGGGGTCGCTCCCGGGAGATTACCTCGTCCGTCCGATAACCTGGCCCGGGCTGGAAACGATGATCGACCGGGCGCCCGATTTCCCCATCGGCGCCCGGTGATCGATCCGATCGGCGGGGGCGAGCCGAACTCGCCCCCCCGCCGATTCGATCAATGGGCCGCGATGGCCTCGGTCACGGGCTCATCCGCCTCGTCCTGGATGAGTCTGCCCTTGTCGGCCATCTTACCGAACACGTAATAAAGGCCCGGGATGACCAGGACCCCGATCAGGGTGCCCACGAGCATCCCGCCGACGGCGGCGGTGCCGATGGTGCGGTTTCCGATCGCCCCGGGCCCGGTGGCGACGACCAGCGGGAGGAGGCCGGCGATGAACGCGAACGAGGTCATCAGGATGGGGCGGAATCTCAGCTTTCCTCCTTCGATGGCCGCATCCTTGAGGCTCACGCCCTCCTGGCGTCGCTGCACCGCGAATTCGACGATCAAGATCGCGTTCTTGCCGAGCAGGCCGACCAGCATGACCAGTCCGATCTGGGCGTAGACGTCGTTGGACAACCCCATGACCTGCAGGAACAGGAAGGTCCCGAAGAGCCCGACCGGCAGCGAGAGGATCACCGCCAAGGGCAGGAAGAAACTCTCGTATTGCCCGACGAGTACCAGGTAAACGAATATGACGACGATCAGGAGGATATAAACAGCCGTGTTCCCCTTGTTCGCCTCGTCATAGGAGAGGCCTTCCCAGCCGATGTCGTAACCGCGAGGCAGCGTCTGTTCGGCGACCTCCTTGATCGCCTGGATGGCCTGGCCGCTGCTGTAGCCTTTCGCCGGTGCTCCCTGGATGGCGGCGGATGGATACAGGTTGTAGCGGTTGATCTCGTTCAATCCTTGCTTCTTCTTGAGCTGCATGAACGATGAGTAGGGGACCGAATCCCCCTTGTCGTTCTTGACGAAGATGTTATCGAAATCCTCGGGGAACCGCCGGAACTCCGGCGATGCCTGGACATAGACCTTGAAGAACTGGCCGAAGCGGACGAAGCCCTGCTCCCAGGTGCTGCCGATCACGATGGATAGGTTGTTCATCGCATCTTCGATCGACACGCCCTTCTGCATGGCCACGTCATTGTTGATGACGATCTCATACTGGGGGTAGTTGCTGGCGAAGAAGGTGAAGAGGCCCTTCACCTCCTTGCGTTTCTTCAAGGCTTCCATGAACTTGTCGGTCACCTCTCCGAGCATCTCGTAATTCATCGTGTTCGTCTTGTCGAGGACGCGCACGGAGACACCACCGGCCGCGCCGAAGCCGGGGACCGCGGGCGGCTCGAAGAACTCGAGCTTGACGTTGGAGATCTTGCTGCCCTTCCTCTCGAGCTCCTCGATGATCTGCCGCGAGGTCATCTTGCGGTCGGACCAGCTCTTCAAGTTGATGAGGCAGGTCCCCGCGTTCGAGCCTCGGCCCTCCGTGAGGACCTCGTAACCGGCCAGCGAGGAGACCGAGGCGACACCTTCGGTCTCTCGTGCGATCGTCTGCAACTCGTGAGACTTGGCGTTGGTGTACTCGAGCGTCGACCCCGGGGGCGTCTGGATGATCCCATAGATCATGCCCTGGTCCTCCAGCGGGATGAAGCCGGAGGAAAGCTGCGTATTCACGAGGTAAATGCCGGTCCCGAAGCCCATGATGATGAACATGGTCATCGCACGCCGAGTGACGATCCGCCGCAGGATCACCGCATAACCGCCCGTGACCCTCTCGACGCCGCGGTCGAACAGGTGAAGGAAGAGGGCCAATGGTCCGCGGAATCCCACGTGGGTCGTGTGGGGCTTGAGGAGCATCGCGCAGAGGACCGGCGTGAGCGTCAGGGCCACGACGCCGGAGAGGACGATGGACATGGCCATCGTGAGGCCGAACTGGCGATAGAAGACGCCGACCGGCCCGGTCATGAACGTCACCGGGACGAAGACCGCCGTCATCACCATGGTGATGGCGATGATCGCGCCGCTGATCTCGTGGACGACCTCCCTGGTCGCCCGGTAGGGGGAGAGGTGCTTCTCGGCCATCTTGGCATGCACCGCCTCCACCACCACGATCGCGTCGTCCACCACGACCCCGATCGCCAGCACCAGCGCGAAGAGCGTGATCAGGTTGATGGACAGGCCGAACATCAGCATGAAGAAGAACGTCCCGATCAGGGAGACCGGGACTGCCAGGGTCGGGATCAGCGTCGAACGCCAGTCCCCGAGGAACAGGAAGACCACCAGGGCCACCAGCACGAAGGCCTCGAACAGGGTGTGGATCACCTTCTCGATGGAGGCCTCCAGGAAGGCGGAGACGTCGTAGCTGACCTCGAAGTCCATGCCGGGCGGGAACGACTCCTCCTTGAACTCCTCGAGCTTCTTCTTGACCTCCTCGATGATGGTGGCGGCGTTGGTACCGGGGAGTTGCTTGAGGACGATGGCCGCCGAAGGATTGCCGTCGATGTCCGAGTAGAGGTCGTAGAACGAAGAGCCCAGCTCCACCTTGGCGACGTCCCTGACCCGCAGGATCTCGCCGTCGGGATTCGCCTTCAGGATGATGTTCTCATATTGCTCCGGCTTGTCGTAGCGGCCGATCCAGGTGAGGACGTACTCGATCGTCTGCGAAGTGATGCCCGTGGCCTGGCCGAGTCGCCCGGGCGAGCCGATCATGCTCTGTTCCTTCACGGCCTTCATGACGTCGTCGGCGGAGACGTTGTAGGCGCGCATCCGGTCGATATTCAGCATGATCCGCATCGCGTACGCGCGGTTGCCGAGGATGTTGGCCGTGCCGACGCCCCGCGTCCGCCTGATCTCGGGGAGCAGGTTGACGGTGACGTAATTGTAGAGGAAATTCTGGTCGATGGACTTGTCGGTGCTGTAGATGTTCACATACATCAGCATGCTCGTCATGTTCTGCATGACGATGATCCCCTCCCGCTCGACGATGGGAGGGAGCCTGTTCTTCACGATCTGGATCCGGTTGTTCACGTTCAGGACGGCCACGTTCGGGTCCGTGCCCGGCTCGAAGATGATCTGGATCGCCCCCTCTCCGGCGCTGGTGGCGGCTGAGGCCATGTATCGCATGTCCTGCACGCCGTTGATGGCCTGCTCCAGGATGATCAGGACCGAGTCGACCAGGACGTTGGCACTGGCTCCGGGATAAGACACCGAGACCACCACGCTCGGCGGCGCGACCGAGGGGAACTGGGAGATCGGCAGGGTGTTGATGGCCAGCCCCCCCAGGAACAGGATGAGCACCGAGATGACGATCGCCAATGCCGGCCGATGGAGGAATTTCGCGAACATGGTCTCGATATGTCCTGTTGGGTTTCCGTAACTGGGGGGCTGCGGCTCGGGCGAGCGGGCAACCGTGGGGGAAATGCAACGAACCGGGAGAACCCCGGGTCATGCTCTCGGACCTCGCGAGCAGGTGAGGGATATCTCGGCGACTCATACTCGCGGGATGCCGACGGCAGGCCGCCCGGCGGCCTCCCATCCCTGCTTCGTCAGATCGCCTCTCCTCCGCTTGTGCTATTCTGCGTGGAACTTCGGGTGGGCCATGGCCTCCTCCGCGGTGAGATATTCGTATTCCACCTTCTCGCCGTCGCGGACCTGCCGGATCCCCTCGAGGACGATCTTGTCGTGCACATCGAGCCCCTTGCTGATGACGAAGATGTCGTCCAGTTCGTGATCGACGACGATCTCGCGCTGATGCACCTTGTCATCTTTGTCGACGACATAGGCATACCGCTTGGCGAGATTCTCGAAGGTCGCCCGCTGAGGGATGACGATGGCCCCTTTCAACGGTCGATTGATCAAGACGGTGCCGGTCTGCCCGTGACGCAGGAGGCGGTCCGGATTGGGGAAATCCGCGCGGAAGGCGATGTTCCCGTTCTCATTGTTGAAGTTGGCCTCGATCGCGCCAATCTTGCCCACGTGCGGGAACATGCTCTGGTCCGCCAGCTTGAGGTAGATGTCCGGGCTTTGCTTGTTCTGGCCCGTCTCGGCCATGTACTCGAGGTATCGCTTCTCCGTCACGTTGAAATAGACCCACATCAAGCTGTTGTCGGACAAGGTTGTGAGCATGTCACCCTCCTTGACCAGGCTCCCTTGCTGCGTCTTCAATCGGTCGATGATGCCGTCGAAGGGGGCCTTGACCGAGGTGAAATTCAATTTGGCCTGCGCCAGATCCACCTTCGCCTGGGCTTTCGCCAGCTTGGCCTTGAACAGTTGCACCTCCTTCTGGGAGACACCTTGCTTGTCGGCCAACGTCTGGGTGTAAGTCAACTCCAATTGCGCCAGGTCCCTCTCGGCCAGCTCGGCGGCCAGCTCCGCCTTGTAGATGACGGGTATGACCTGGAACATCAACTCCCCCTTCTTCACCTCCTGGCCTTCCTTGATCGCGATGGCTTCGAGATAACCATCCTCCAGCGCACATAGTTCGATGTGGCGCTGCGAGTGGATCTGGCAGACATAGCTCTGCGTGATGACGACGTCCTTTTTGATCGGGCTGGTGACCACGAGCTTGTGTTCCTCGTGGTGGACGCCCTCATCGACGTGCTTCCCGAAATGCGACTCATAGTACCCTTTCAACCCCTCGGCGCGTGCGACCGCGGAATCCAGGTGCGCGTAGATCTGGGAGGTGTTCAGGGACGGGATGTCCACGCGCATCTTGTACATGGCGAGGATCGCGCCGCCGATCACGACGACGGTCAGCATCAAGGCCCTCACCACCCGTCCCAGGATGGACTTGCTGCGTACCGCCTCGTCGGTGACGCTAGGTTCGATCGCTGGTACCGAAGCATGCGCCGCTCGATCCTCTGTATCCGGATTCATCGCAGGGCTCCTTATCGACTCGTGTTGACTCGAATGTGTTATGAATTATTCCATGGGAAGACGTGGCGTGGATGGGAGGGACTCGACCGAGGAAGGGCGCTTTGCGCGAATCCTTCGGGCAATTAATCGCAGTGGCCGCCATCATCTTCCCCCTGGAGGTCTCAGCCATCACCCGCTCGCTCACGGCATCGTCCGGTCGGTCATCATTGTTCGAGGCCCGGCGAAGGATGCCTGTCGCCTCGGTCTGCTGTTCCGTCTTCCTCCAGGCCACGACAACCCCGAAGTTCGGCTAGATCGGGGGGATTGCCTTCTCGCTTCCTGAAGGCCGTTGATCTTCCCGACTCCGACTCCCAGGTCGCTCGAGTCATCCTAAGGAGATCCTCGTTCTGGTCCTGTGGGGCCCCCCGTGATGCCATGCCTCCGGAGTCTATGAGTAGGCTTTCTATCCACCTGTCACCTCCTCCTGGCGGTAGACCCTCGGCCCGGAACTGTCGAGGTATGATGGAGCGGCTTCTCGGGAAAGCGTCCTGGCCGGCCGGCAGGGTTGGTGGCGAGCGAAGGGTTCGGATCGGATTCCGTTCGCCCGTGCATGCAGAAGGCCAGTGGTTCGCCAAATTCCTTCGTGCATCAATGCCCAATGGAAGGCGAAACGACTCGAGTGGACGGTTAGTGAAGCGAAATGACGCAGCAAGGCGCGAGGATTGAGTTACCGCCCCGGTCGAGACCAATCGCTCACGCTCATCTGCGACCGACTTCGCCGAACCGACGACCACGAGGGATGTCGAACCCAAGCCTTGGGAATTGGCGAAATACGACATGGTCGACTCGTCCAGGTTGATTGCGGACAATCAACGTACCAGGACGAGGACGAAGCGTGGATGATTGGTGACAGCGCGGCCGGTCACGTCACGGGTCAATCGGCGAAGGATCAACAGCGGAGGGGGTAGAGGGAGGTGATCGAGAGGGGGGCGATCAATTGGCGATCGAGATTTTTGCGGAAGGAATAAGGGATCAGGAAGGAAACACGGGGCTCATCCGGTGCATCGATCCGATCCTGCTCTTCATTCTCGGAGAGGAGGTCAGTGATTTGGAAGATGCTGACGCTGACCATCGCTGCGCGAAGACAGGTGGCAGGTTGGCCCGGGGCTAGGGTTTGGGCGAGGTGGAGGAGGTGGCTTTCGGGGCGGGACGAGTGGGTGACGACCCCCGATGTCGGGATCGGCGCGAACAGCACTGAGGCCAGCAGAACTAGTGAGGATGAGAGCCAGAGCGTGGAGACGAGACTTTTACGGTCGGCCATGGTCCCTTGCTTCTCGAATGTCAGGATTCGAGTCACGCTCGCCGGATGACGGCGAGATGGCTTTCAACCAGAGCGTTTCACGAATTCTCCGGCAGGCCGAGTCTGGCTCGCGACCATGTACTGAATTTTCTGTTTCTACGTGCCGGGGAACTCAATGGTTCAAGTCACATAAATTATGAGTTCTCTTTCGACGGAAGTCAAGAGACGACACGCGAATGTACGAATGGCGAGTGCCCCTCTCGATTTTTTTGCCATTTCCTGTAGGGCCGGGCTTGCCCTGCCGCGAGCCTGGACCCGGCAGGGCAAGCCCTGTCCTGCGGGGCGCTCGTCCATGCTCGGGCGTTTCCTGCCGAGGCCAAAATCGAGAGGGGCACTCGCGGTCCCGGTGGTCTCTTCTTGGGCAACCACACTCGCGTGCTTTCCTGGAACGCAAGAGAGCCCGGGGCTGGCCGACCGGAGGATCGGAGTAGGCTTCGGGGAGGGGGACGACTTGCCGCGGTCGTTCGAGGAGGGGCGGGATCGCTGCAAGGTTCACCCGCACAACTCGCCGAGGCATTCGGTCGGTTCACACCGCGAAGTGGGCATGCTCCTCAACCTTGTTCTCCGCCGCGAACAACCCAATCCGGGGGATTCGGGAACCTGACCGGTCGCGACGAACCTCGGAGGATTCGTAGGGCGGGCCGATCAGGAGTGCCCGAGGATATCAGGCTACCCCGACCGTACGCTGGTGTCGTGTTGTCGCCAGCATCGGGGCCATTTCATTTCGATCCATGAGCGAGTCGGCCGGTCATTCTTCCGCCCACGGCGTCTTCGGTAAGGCCGCTTGAGGTTTCGTGCCGACGGCCGTTTCCTTGACGGCGGGGTCTTCGTTCCCCTCCTGGACGAACGGGCCGGGCGTGCTCGCGGGCGGTGGCGGTGGCGCTGGCGCGGGTGCCTCGTTGGGGACGTTTTCGGCGTTGGGTGCGGGAGGCGCGGGAGGCGCTTCGATCAGGGTCGGGTCGAGTTGGTCGGGCCGAGGGATGATGAGCTTGTCGCCGACGGCCAGTCGATCGAAGTCGGGTACGGCATCCTTGTTGGCCGCCCAGAGGGCCTTGCAATACCGGCCCGTCCTGTAGTAGAGGAGCGAGATCGTCCAGAAGTTTTCGCCGTTGCGGACCGTGTGGGCGAACGGGAATTGACCGCGGAAGTCTTCCGGTGGTGAAATCGTCACCACACCCCCGCCGAGGGCCTGATAGGTATTCACGACGGCAGCCAGTTGCTCCTCCTTGGTGTCGATCAAGGCCGTTCTCGCGTCCCTGAGGTCACGCTGGACGAAGAGCACGTCGATGTATTCGATTCGGGCATTCTGATAAAGATCGTCGGCGAATTCGACTGCTTCTTGGAGCGTTATCAACTGTTGCTTCTTGATCTCGATGCTCCTGCTGTAGTTCTCCACCGTTTTCACGCGGTTGACGACCTGGGTGAAGGCCTCGAGGATGACTCGCTGGTAGTTGTAGATGCTTTGCAATTGCCTGGCGTTCGCGGTGAGGTACTCGGCCCTGATCGCTCGCCGGTTGACCAGGGGCCCGACCAGACCACCGGCAATGGTGCCGGCCACGGCCTGCGGCTCGAACATATGGGTCAGGATGAAGGACTGGAGGCTGACGCCTCCCGAGATCACCAGCTGGGGGAAGAAGTTGACCCGGGCGACCTTCACGTCGAGCCCGGCGGCCTCCAGCTCACGCTCGGCCTGACGGATATCGGGTCGGTTCCGCAGCAACTGCGAGGGCACGCCTATGCTCAGTGGGTGAATGTTTAGGTTGTAGAAGTCGGCAGAGTTCCGTTCGACATGCTGCGGGTAGCGATTGACGAGGAAATTGATCCGATTCTCGCCCTGGATGATCGACTGATTGATGATCAGCTTTTCGCTGTAGTTCCGTTCGAGCTCGGCCTGGAACCGCTGGACGCCCAGCTGGTTGTTGCGGGCGGCTTCCATTCTGGCCTTGGCGATCTGGAGGCTGACTTCCTGAAGTGCGATGATTTGGTTCAGATTCTCGAGCCGTTTGTCGAGCGCCATGAGCCTGTAAAAATTCTCGGCAACATCCGCAATCAAGGTGGTCACGAAGTAGTTCCGCCTCTCGGCGGCGGCGACGTAACGTTGCCCTGCCGCGTCCCTGGCATTCCGCAGCTGCCGGTAGATGTCCAGCTGCCAGGTGAGGTTGACGCCTCCCAAATAAGATCCAAACGGATTGGTGAAGAACTTGCCGGGAAGGTACTCGTCGACGAGCAGGCCGGCTCCTTCTTCCGTGAACCGGCTGAATCGATTCAGCCCCGCGCCGGCCGCGACGCTGATGAAGGGAAGGTACGCCCCCGACCGCGCCAGGACCTCGTTGCCGGCGATCGCGACTTCCTCATTCAGGACCTTCAGCTCCCGATTGTCGACCAGCGCCTTCTCGATCAAATCCGTGAGCATGCGGTCGTTGTAAAACTCCTCGATCCCGAGCTGGGCCGAGTTCTCGGAGCTGGTTTCTCCTTCGAAACTCTCCGGCAGGCCGGGTCCCGGCTCGGGATGACGGATGGGGGGGATTCCGCAGGACGGCAGGACTAGCAGCATGAAGCAGAGGGCGATCGCCCTGGCGATCCCGAGCCTCATTTGCCTTGCATCCTCGATTTTCGCTGGGAAATGCATCAGCCTCGTCCTTGCGGAGTTCGCGCTTCTCGACAGTTCAATCTCGCCCAAGAAGCACCCGGCCATCGGCTCCCGGCTCTTGCAGGTCTCCATCGCGGGCGACCTCAACCGGTGGGCGAATGGGCCAATCTGAAGAAGCCCCTATGTGAGATCGACTTATGCGGGTTGTAACTTGAAAGACGGATTGCGCGATTGTGCAGCCCGTGGGTTTTTCTGCAACTTCTCGTCCAAGCCATCGGATATCCGCGTGGCCTAACCCATTTTGAGTTTAAAGCTTGAGGCGAGTGTCATGGCTCGACGGCGTCGAGTTTACAGGATTGCGTCGTGGATGTCTCAGGGCGGGCTAAGGGCCAATGTTCATCTGCGCCCTCGAATCCGGCATCTCGTCGGAGATCGAACTAGGCTACTCGTGAGCGAATCGAGATGCCGCGGTCCGCTCGACCGTAGCGATGGCGTGCCGGATGGGTCAAATTGGAAACCCTGGTCGGGAATCGAGCCCCAACTCGAAGTCAGCCGTCTCATTTCAGGAAAGTTTGATTCGATCATGTCGATCAGCCCACCGATCGAACGGGGTCCGGAGACCGGCCCCAGATACAAGTTCCGGAGCCATACGCTCCAGATCTCGCGGGGGTATCCCCTCCCGCTGGGAGCGAGTCGGACGACCCGAGGCGTGAACTTCGTGCTGATCGCGCGACACGCGACGTCGGTCTGCCTGGTGCTCTCCGAGCCCTGCAATCCGGAGATCGCGACCGAGATCCCGCTCGATTCTCGGGCCTTCCGGACCGGCGATCACTGGCATGTTCAGGTCGAGGGGCTGCCCGAAGAATTTTGCTATGGATATCGGGTCGACGGTCCCAGAGGGCCGATGCACCGTTACGACCCGAGCATCGTGCTGCTGGATCCCACCTGCCGGGCCCTCTCCTGCGGGCGACCCTGGGGTCACTCGGCCGGCACGACCCGTCGGAGCCTGCTGACCAGGCCCCTCAATGACCTGGAAGACAACCTCGGCCCCGGCATCCCCCGGAGCGACTCGATCCTCTACGAGATGCACGTCCGGGGATTCACCGTCGATCCTTCATCGGGCGTCCGCCATCCCGGGACTTTCGCCGGCCTGATCGAGAAGGTCCCCTACCTGAAGGACCTGGGGATCACGGCGGTCGAATTGCTCCCAATCGACGAATTCGACGAGAACGACTGCAACTTCTTCGACCCAGCGACCGGCGCACGGCATCGAAACCTCTGGGGATACAACACGATCGCCTACGCGGCCGTGAAGGCGGCCTATGCCAGCAACTGGGAGGGGGGCGAACCTCGCGAGGAGTTTCGCCGGATGGTGGCCGCTTTCCACCGGAGCGGGCTCGAAGTCGTCCTCGACGTCGTCTTCAATCACACCGCCGAACGAGGGGACGACGGCCCGACCTATCACTTCAAGGGCCTGGACAATAGCCTCTATTACATGCTCGACGATGACGGGAAGTACCTGAATTTTTCCGGTTGCGGCAACGCGGTGAACAGCAACCATCCGATCGTCCGCTCGCAGATCCTCTCCTGCCTCCGGAGCGCCGTGGCCGAATCGGGCGTCGACGGTTTCCGGTTCGACCTGGCCTCGGTCCTGGGTCGTGATCGTCGGGGCAATGTGCTGGTCGAGCCGCCGGTGATCGAGCAGATTACCGAGGATGCCCTCCTGGCCGGAACGAAGATGATCGCCGAGCCCTGGGATGCGGGCGGTCTGTATCAGGTGGATAACTTCCCGGGGGGTCATCGATGGTCGGTCTGGAACGGCCGATTCCGCGACGACGTCCGACGCTACTGGAAGGGGGATCCGGGGATGACATCGGCCCTGGCGACCCGGCTCTGCGGTTCCGATGACGTCTCCCAGGGGCGTGGGCCGCTCCACTCGATCAACTTCATCACCTGCCACGACGGCTTCACCCTGGCCGATCTCGTCTCCTACAACGACAAGCACAACGAGGCCAATGGCGAAGGGAACCGCGACGGCTCCGACGGCAACCTCTCCTGGAATTGCGGCGTCGAGGGGCCGACCGACGACCCCGGGGTGAATGCGCTCCGAGCCCGGCAGGCGCGAAACCTGATGGCGACCCTCCTGATCTCACAAGGAGTGCCCATGATCCTCGGGGGCGACGAGTTCCTCCGGACTCAGCGAGGGAACAATAACGCCTGGTGCCAGGACAACGAGATCTCCTGGGTCGACTGGTCGCTCGCCGGGCAAAACGCCGACTTCCTTCGCTTCGTCCGGATGATGATCGCCCTGCGCAAGCGTCACCACGTCCTGAGACGTCGGACGTTCCTGAACAGCCATCCCGGCCATTCTCCCGACATCATCTGGCACGGGGAGAAGCCGGGCCAACCCGACTTCTCGGATCGGGGATATGCCCTGGCATTCGCCCTCGACGGGCGCCGGAGCGATCGGGACGAAGTCGATCGCGATCTCTACGTGGCGATGAACGCCCATTGGGAACCGCTCACCTTCCAGGTCCCCGAATCCCCCTCGGGCCGGCCGTGGCGTCGGGCCGTTGACACCTCCCGACCCTCGCCCGAGGACGTTGTGGGTCTCGACGAAGGTCCGTTTGTGATGCTCATGGAAGAATATCGGGTCGAGGCCAGGTCGATGATCATCCTGATTTCCGAGGCTTGAGCGGTCGTGCCGGCCGGATGCCTCCGCCCGAAATTTGCCCGCCCGGATCATTTGGCATCTCGCGATCCATGGGGCATATTAACGGAGACTCGATTCTGGGCTCTTCGAGCTTTCGTCGAATTAATTCCTCTCCCCTGTCTGCGAGTCGTGGCGCGAGACCGCGTCGAAATCCGATCGACCGGCCCCGGCGACCGGCCGAGGATGATCCCTTCCTCTCCTCAAAAAGGGTAGCATGATGCGATACCCCCCTCGGCGACGATGCCTCGACCTCCTCGGCTCCAGCTCCTCGCGAACCAGGGCCAGTCGGCCGTTTCGCTCGTCACCGGAATCGCTCGAGGCTCGGAAACTCATGGCGAGCGCCGTCGTGGCCGCCCCCGCCGCGAGTCTCGCGGCCCAGGATCTCGCCCCACGGGTGGGCTACGTCCAGTTTCAGCCGTTGACCGGCCGAGTCGGGGTGACCTTCACGGGCGACCTGTCCGGCATCGACCCATCGGTGCTCACCAACCCGGCGAATTACAGCCTGGTCCCGCTGAAGGTGAAGGCCACGCCTCCCGCGGTCAATCCCTCCAGGCCGGGAGTCGGGGTCGTCTTGATCCCGACCTACAAGGTCACGGGAGTTTCGCTCACCCCACCGCAAGCCCCGGGCGATCCGCAATACGCGGTGGTCGTCATCAATAACAACCAGCCGCTCCGACCGGGAACCTATCGGTTCAAGATCAAGGCGGCCGGGATCGTGAACAGTTCCGGAGTCGCGCTGGAGGGGGCTTACCGAGGGCTCTTTCCCTCGGGCAACGGGCATCCGGGGACCAACTTCGTGGCCGATTTGACCGTGGTCAATAATACGGTCTTGCCCGCGGCCCCGGTCCTCCTGAAGCCTCCCGGCCCGTCCGCGCCCGATGCGACCAGGCCGGTCCCGGTCTTCTACCCGACCACCCAGGAAGTCCTGGTCAAGATCGTCGGGAACAATAACCCTCAGACGAGGCTGCTGGGTGGCGGCAACGCCCGGGTCGTCGCGCTTCCGGGCCAGTTTTTCCCCGGTACTTTCCGACCGGCGGGAATGTTCGTCGGCGTGAAGGCGAGGGGCGCGGGGAACTCGAATCAATCTTGAAGATTCGGATGTTCCGATCATTCAATCGGATCGCGGTCGACGAAACAGGCCCGGTCGGTCCGCCCCGACCGGGCCTTGGTGGAATCTCGATCATGAACCCGACCCGGATGCCGATTGGCCATCCCGATCGAATCATGAGGTGGTGAGGTGTTTCTTGCCGGAGCTGGAGATGTGGTAGCGGAGGGCTCCGCTGGCCTTGTCCTTGGCACCTTTCTTGATCAGCTTCTTGGTGAGGAGCGATTCGATCGAACGCTCCTCGACCTTCTTGGCGACCATGTAGCCGGTGTCGGCGGTCTCGCCGATCTTCTTGAGCAGCTCGTCCTGACTTGCGGACAGCTTGATGGGTGCGGCGGCGGCCTTCTTGGGTGCCGCCTTCTTGGCGGGTTCCGGCACGGCCTCGACGGGGGCCTTCGCCTTGGGGGCTTTCTTGGGGGCGGTCTCCTTCGCCTCGGCCTTCGTCGGCGCCGCCGACTCGTCCTTCTTCTTGGTCGTCTTCTTCACCGCCATGGCTTCGAACCCCTGACCAGGATGAGTGATGGTCAGCGGACGGCAATAGATTGGCCGAACCCGCTTTAAGAGTTATTAGCCGATTATATCAGCCCTGGCAAGAGAGACCGTGTCCAGTTGATGATGGTTATTCAAGGATGTTGCTGAAAGGGCCGATTGCGCGGAGTCTGAGGGCGGCCGCCCCGTCGAATCGGGCCGATTTCGAAGGGCGAGCCCCGCCCCGAACACCCTCGATCGAGCCAGGCTCCTAGATGTCTATCCGAGGAAGATTCACTTGCGCATCGACTCGCTAGCCGAAAAATCGTCATCGACCGATAAGTGGAATCGATCGAGGAGTTGAGCCGGATGGCCCGGGCTGGCTATCCTGGCCCCCATGAACATCGAACGACTGATGGACGTCGTCTTCCCGGCTCGCGACCAGTCGCTCGCGAGGGTCGTCTCCGCGCTCTCCGAGCCCGAGACCGGTCGACCGGCGGACAATCTCGTCACCAACGAGGATTCCTTCGCGAGGGTGGCCGGCGACCTCGAAGCACGAGCGCCGAAGGGTGGCGTTTATCTCGGCGTCGGCCCCGATCAGAACCTGACCTACGTGGCCCGGTCCCGCCCCCGACTGGCCTTCGTGCTCGATTTTCGCCGGAGAAATACGCTGCTCCACCTGGTCCACAAGGCACTCTTCGCCCTCTCGCCCGACCGCCTTTCCTACCTCGCTCGGCTGACGGCCCGGAGCACCGAATGGCTGCCGCAGGACCCGACCGTCGACCAACTGGTCGAGGCCTATTCCGCCCCCGAGATGGATCGGGGGCAACTCGACCGGACCATTCTCGACGTGGCCGGGTACCTCGGATCGCTCGGCGTCGTCGGAGAGGCGGAGTGGCCCGAACTGGCCAGGATCCAATCCAAGCTCGCCGGCCCCGGCCTCAAGGCACGATTCCTCGCCATGCCGATGTATCCGACGCTCGGCCACCTGATGGGCACGCGCGACCGCTCGGGTCAACCGGCTCACTTCCTGGCCCGCGAGTCCTGGTATCGGTCGGTCCGCGAGGCGCAGCTCGGCGACCGGGTGATCCCCCTGGTCGGCGACTTCGCCGGTTCGAAGGCGCTCCCCGCCCTAGCGGCCTGGCTCAAGGGACGTCATCTCGCGCTCTCGGTCCTTTATATGTCCGATGTCGAGTTCTTCCTGATGCGTTCCGGTCGGTTCGCCGGTTATGCCGAGAACCTGGCCCGGCTCCCCTGGCTCGAAGGGGCGGTCGTCATTCGGACGAGCACTCGCGAGATCGACCACGACGACCGCGCGCCCGGCGATAGCTCGACCACCATCCTCCGACCGGCCGGGCCTTTCCTCGAACGGGCCCTCGCCGGGAAGTTCAGGACGATCGACGACCTCTTCGCCCGATGACCGAGGGCGAGACGATCGATCCTCGCTCCGATGGATGTTCCGGCCGCGATGAGTCATAATGGCGAACCAGGGCCGATCGGCCCATGTGACCGGCGGGCGATCTCGAAGATCAACTCGCGCCCGCGTGCCCACCCGGAGAAGCTCCGCGATGTCCCTGCCGCATAAGCTGGCGCGAGGTGTCCGCCGCCCGATCGCAAGCGTTCTCACCCTGGCCCGGCACTCCGCCTCGTATCCCTTCGACACGCCGATGACCCGCGAGGTCCACTCGATCGAGCGTCGATCGAGCGAGAAGGCGCTCCGGGCGATGAAGGACCTGCCCGGTCTGGAGGGGCCGCCTCGCCACGGCCTGCCCGGCCTGGCCTATCAGGTCGTCCGCCACTACAACCCCCACGTCGTCGTCGAGCTGGGCATCCTCGACGGGCTCGAAGCCCTGGCGATCGGCACGGCCCTCCGCGACAACAACGAGTCCGGTCGATTGTTCCTGGTCGATCCACGAGCGGGGGAGGAACCTCACCAGTCCTTGCTGGCCCGCCGCTCCGAGCTCGGGCTCGATGACGCGATCGTCCCGCTCGGGGTCGGCAACAACGAGGCTCGCGAGCAGGTGGCCCGTCCCGTCGACCTCCTCCTGATCGACGCCCGACGGACCGCCGAGGCCGTCGAGGCCGACTTCGAAAGTTACTGGCCGATCGTCCGCCCGGGGGGCATTGTTCTCTTCCTCGGGGTGACATCCTCTCCCGAGATCCGTCCGTTCTGGCGGAAGATGACCAGGAATCACGAGAACCACACCGTCCGCCGATTCGGCGGGGTCGGGTTCATCCGGATCAAGCAGCATTGATCGGAGTCGAGATGGCTGGGGCTCGGATCGACGAACCATCTCGCGACTCGTCCCCGGAGAGGCTCAAGTCCGCGAGAGGAGCGGGACCGGGATCGCGGCGGGCTCTCGGAGGTTCAGCGCGAGGACGGCCGGCAAGCCCGCCGCGACGCGAGGGGTCTCCGGGTCGATCAGGCCGATCCGGCTCGCGGATTCCAGGTCGAGCCCGAGCGGGATCGGGGTGCTCTTGAGTAAGATCAGCTCGCGAGCCCCCAGTCGGACGGCAACGCGTGCGGCGATGGCGTCGGTGGTTGTGGCCCAGGCGTGGGGCAGGGGGTCGGAGGATCGGTCATCCTCGTCCAGGAACCTCCGAGGGGCCAGGATGGCCGCTCGGCAGACTGCCCAGGATCCGCCAAGATTGTCGAGCGTCTCGACCACGCTCAGCCCCGGGACGATCGCGGCGAGGACATGAGCCGTCGAGTCCAGGACCCGGAGGGCCAGCGCATGCGACCGGGCCTCTCCCAGCCCGTGGGTCCGGTCGAGGTCGCGGAGGGCGTCGGCAAAACGACCTCCGCCGACAATCAGGACGATCCGATCGCCCTGGCGCGATTCGAGGTAGGCCGAGAGTCGGCCGGAGAGATCGGGCCAGTCGAGGAGGCTCCCGCCGACCTTGACCACGACCGGGGCGATCATGCGTTCGCGGCCCACTCGCGAGCCAGCTCGACCAACGCGTGGGCGCAGGCGGCTCCCGAGGCGACCGGCCCCCAGGCTTCGGCCAGGGAGATGATGATCCCGCCCGGCTCCAGGACCCGGTCGGCCAGCCTCCTGGCCAGGAACTCACCCGACCCTGACACGACGGCGTGTCGAGGTCGTCCGATCGTCGAGTCGGTGGCCCGACGTGTCGCGCCCTCCAGACGCGCCATCAGGGCGTTGTCGGCCGCCTCTGCCAGCGCGAAGGCATCCTCCGAAGAGAAGCCGTCCCGGTCGGCCCCGACCATCCGGGCCAGTCGGTCGACCGAGGCGTCGGCGGTCGAAGGGCGGCCGTCGGCGGTCGAGAGATCATTGGGATCCGAGGGGATCTCGCCGAGCGTCAGGTAGATGTCCAGCGTCGAGGCGAACAGTTCGGCCATCAGGCCGGTCGGCTGGTTCCGGAATGGTAGCTCGTGGGCGACGGCGCAGAGCGGTGTCCGGCGGGTACCGACGTAGACCAGCTCTCCGGTCTGGAGCCGCTCGGGGTCGGTCTTTCCCCGAGGCGCGGGTTTGCCGTCGATCAAGGGAATCAGGTCGGTCGTCGTCGAGCCGATGTCGATCAGCAGGCCCGGTCCTGGCGGGATGAGCCGGGCCACCAAGGTCGCGAGGGCCAGCCAGTTCGAGGCGGCGGCCAGCTCGGGCCGATCGCGGATCTCCTGCGCCGTGTGGAACAGCCCATCCACCCCCCAGACCGCGATCGGGCGTCCCTCCATCGCCGACTCGGTGGCCTGGAGGACCGACCGGACCCCGACGGCCTTGGTCGGGTAGCAGTCGCAGAGTTCGGCGGTCATGGTCAGGGCCACCCGGCCCGCGGCCGGCATCGTGCCGGCCAGCGTGGCCAGGCTCCAGGCCAGCTCCTCGGGCCTCTTCCAGAGTTCGAAAGGCATCGATCGGGCCTGGCCTTCGGAGTGGGCCGCCTTGAGGTTCGCGCCGCCGACGTCCAGGGCGAGCCATGAAGATCCCGGTTCGTTCATGCGTTCATTCCCTCGGGTCGGGCCGATCCGTCGGCCTCGAAGCGGATGGGGGGGTGTTCGTGGGCCTTCCGGAGTCGATCGGGCCAGTCTGTCTCGGCCAGGCCCGTCGAGACGGCATCGAGCCAGGCCCCGGCAATCGTGCCGGGGGGCAGGAGCTGAGTCAACCCAACATAGGAGGTCGTCGGCCTGGGGTTGATCTCCAGGATCACCGCATGACCTTCCCCGTCGAGCAGGAAGTCGACCCCGACGAACCCGCGGAGCGATGGGGATTCGAGGTCGTTCGCGACCGAGGTGATCGCCGCTTCGACGGCCTCGGGGCAACGCCCTCGCCTCTCGGGGATGATCCCACCTTGATAGGAAATCCGGCCCTCCTCATCGACGGCGATCCGCTGGCGACCGATGGCCAGGAGGGTCGGTCTTCCTCCGAGGTCGACCAGGAAGCTGGCGCTCATCGGCTCGCCGGGCAGATATGGCTGGATGATGGCCGTCCCGTCGCGATTGGCCCAGGTCGGGCACTGGCGATCGCGAACGACGAAGGTGTCGACCGATCCGGCCCCCATCGTCGGCTTCACCACGATCGGGCCGGTCCAGTCGGCCGGCAATTCTCGCTCGCCCGGCCCGAGGGTCCGGGTCGGCGGCGAAGGGACTTCCCGGCTCGCGAAGTGCTGGGCCAGTCGCGCCTTGTCTCCGACCAGGTCGATGGCGGAGGGGCTGGATCCGAGCGATTTTCCCCCGGCGCGTTCGATGGCCCGGGCCAGCCCGGCGAGGATCCCGTCGGTCTCGGGTGCGATCAAAACGGTATAATCCGCCTCGGCCGCGATCGACTCGAAGGAAAGCTCGCCGGGATCGCGGATCGGCCAGGTGTAGACCCCGGGACCGCCCGGGGTCGAGAGCCGAGCATCCAGGGGCATCACGACCTGAACGCCCGGGACGGCGGCGAAGTCGCGAGCGAGGGCCAGTCGCATCGCGGTCCCTTCCGAGGCCCACGACTCCGGCAAATCGCGGCCCGCGAGACCGCCCCCGGTCACGTACTCGAAAATCAGGACCATCGACGGATGGCCATTCGGCCGAGCCCACGGATCACCCATGCGAATCATCCCCGTCCTCGACATCCGGCACGGCCGGGCCGTCCACGCGATCGCTGGAAACCGAGCCTATTATGAGACGCTCCGGAGTATCTTGCACGGGGATCCCGATCCGATTGCTCTGGCCCGCTCGGGCCGGGATGCCTGGGGGCTCACCGATCTCTACCTGGCCGACCTCGGCTCGATCCTCGGCGAGTCGCCCCCGGACCTCTCGCTCTACCGGGAACTCCGAGGGCTCGGGCTCGACCTCTGGGTCGACGCGGGGATTCGCGAGCCCGGCGATCTCCCGGGGCTCCTGGAGTCGGGTGTTCATCGGCTGGTCGTCGGCCTGGAAACCGTCCGAGGCCCCGAGGCCCTGGCCGGGATCGTCGACCGGGCCGGGGCCGACCGCGTGGCCTTCAGCCTCGACCTTCGCGAAGGCCGGCCGATGGTCGAGACCGCCCTCGACTGGAAATCCGAAGACCCCTCGGAGATCGCCCGGCGGGCGATCGAGGCGGGGGTTCGGACCATCATCCGGCTGGACCTGGCGCGTGTCGGGACGGGCCGGGGCCTGGGTGACCTCTCGGGGATCGCGGGGTCTCGGACGGTCGATTGGTTGCTGGGCGGGGGGATTGCCGGCCCCGATGATCTTCGAGGCCTGGAGAAGGTCGGAGTTGCCGGAGTCCTCATCGGTTCGGCCCTCCACGACGGGCGGATCCGGGCCGAACATCTGGACGCCCTCCGGGGGCGGAGTTCGGGGTGAGGCTGCCCGGGGGGGCGGGGCATCGCCTCGTTTCGTCGAGCAATTCAGCGGCCGTCGGACCAGTTGACGATCCGGACTTCACCCTCCTCATCGTCGAAATAATAGACGAGCGGGTGGATGTTGGGGACGTGCCGGAGGTTGGACTTGGCGACGGCAAGCCGTCGCCCTCCGTGACCGACGGGGGTGAGGTGGAGGATCGATCGCGGGGTCCCGTAGAATTCGGGGTCCTTGTGCCGACCGGAGTCCTCGCCGATCGACTGGATCGCCAGGATCGCGGTGCCGGTATCCCGCGCGAGATGGTCGAGATTGCGGATCACCTCGACCGGGCTATTCTCGCAAGAGAGGCAGATGTAGGACGGGAGGGGGTCGATGATCAGCAAGGAGGGCTTGAGTCGAGCCAGGTCGTCCCGGTCGATCTCGCCGTCGATCGCCCAGATGTGGGCGAGATCGGCGTGAGCGGCCTCGAGCCTCGGACTGATCGTGTCGGCCAGGTCGTCGTCACCGCTGAAGATCACGACGTTGGCCGGCGCAGTGCCCAGCTCCTGCCGGTCGCAGGGCATCGGGGCCCCTCGACTGACCCGGGCGGCCAGCTCCAGCGCCATCGACGACTTGCCGACTCCGGGCTCGCCCTCGAGCAGCGTGACCTTGCCCAGGGGGATTCGCCCCTCCCAGAGCCATCGGACGGCCTCGGATCGGATCTCGGCCAGGTTCCGGAAGACGACGTTGCTCATCGGCCCACCCCCGGTGATTCGGCGGGACCCGGTCGGTGTCGGCGGGATCGCCGAGCGGGACCGTCCCTCCCGAATCCTATTCTACAACGGGATCCCATCCGACCAACGCGACATCTATGACGGGATTTCGACCTCGGAGGCTTCGCCGACCAACTCTCCCCGGAGGACCGTCACCGCTTGTCCCCCGAGCTTGACGCGGTCGCCTTCGATCCGAACCCTCACCACACCCCCGCGGCTCGACGCCTGGTAGGCGACCATCTCGGCCCGGCCGAGCTTCCCGAGCCAGTAAGGGGCGAGTGCACAATGGGCCGAGCCGGTGACGGGGTCTTCCCGGACACCGACGCTGGGGGCGAAGAACCGCGAGACGAAATCGAATCCCGGCGAATCGGCGCGGGCCGTGACGATCAGGCCACGCGCGGGGATGGCCTCCAGGAGCCCGAAGTTTGGCTTCATCGAGCGGACGACCGCCTCGGACTCGACCTCGGCGAGGACGTCGAACCGGGTCATCCCGGCCGCGACGACCGGCACCCCCAGGGCCTCCGCGATCGGGCCGGGTTCGGCATCACGCTCGACCGGCGTGGCGGGGAAGTCGAGCGTGATCCGGTCCCCCTCCCTGGTCGCGATCAACAGCCCGCTCCGGGTCCGGAATTGGGCCGAGGCTCCCGGGGCGAGGTGGCCGTCCTCCCAGAGGACGTGCGCCGAGGCCAGCGTGGCGTGTCCGCAAAGGTCGACCTCGACGGTCGGCGTGAACCATCGGAGATGAAAGCCCCCCTCCTCGGGGACCAGGAAGGCCGTCTCGGACAGGTTCATCTCGGCGGCCACGGCCTGCATCCAGGCCGGATCGACGGGACCGGGGAGGACGCAGACCGCGGCGGGATTCCCGGCGAAGGGGCGGTCAGTGAAGGCATCGACCTGGACGATCCGTTGCGGCATGGCGGGCGGTTCTCGAAGGGGCCGGGCAATGGTGGAAGGGACGACGCTCTACCGACCCGGAGGACCGGTCCGGGGTTCGGCCTGATCGGGAGTCGGGGTGCGATGGCTGCATCGAGGAGCCCCCGGCCTCCAAACCCGGGCAACGAGACGGCCGACAAAATCATGATACCTCGTTCCGGGTGGTCCTCGGGGGTGATAAGATCGGGGACCGGGCCGGACCCGGCGTTGGATTTCAGTCTTGAGCTTACGGATCGCCGATGTCAGATCGCGGGGCGTAGACGACGGATTCTGGATTGCGGGACGCGGGCGACGGATTCTCGTGCTTCGAACGATCGGGGCACGGCCTCGCGCGAGTGGATCCAGTTTCTCACGCCCGGGTCTGGGATCGGGTCTCTTTCCCTTGCGATCGACGCCCCAGGTCCGGCCATCCCGGACTATCGGACCGCCCGCTCTCACCCGGAGGATTCGTGATGACCGAGGGGAATTTGTCGCGTCGAGGCTTCATCGATCGCTCGACGGGGGCCTTGCTGGCCGCCGGCATCCCGGCGTGGTTCGCCCGCGAGGCGATCGCCGATGACGAGGAGAAGAAGGCGGCCGAAGGCCGGAAGAAAGTCGGACCGAACGATGAGATCGTCATCGGCTTGATCGGCTCGGGAGGCCAGGGCACTTACGTCACCAAGGTCGCCCTGAAACAGAAGGGCGTCCGGATCGCCGCCCTCTGCGACGTCGACGCCACCCGTCGCGACAAGGTGTCCGAGGATCTCGCCAAGGAAGTGGTCAAGAATGGCGGGAAGCTCAAGGCCGAGGATATCGCCAAGTATGCCGACTTCCGCGAACTGGTCGCACGCGACGACCTGAACGCCGTGGTCGTCGGGACCGTCGACCACTGGCACGCCATGACCTCGATCGCCGCCATGAAGAATGGCCTCGACGTCTACTGCGAGAAGCCGCTGGCCCTGACGATCGCCGAGGGGCAGGCCATGCTGGCGGCCACCCGGAAGTACGATCGGATCTTCCAGACCGGCAACATGCAGCGCTCCGACCCTCGTTATCGGCTGGCCTGCGAGCTCGTCCGGAACGGTCGGATCGGCAAGGTCCACACCGTCGAGGCCCGGATCGGCCAGAACCCGGTCGGAGGCCCCTTCCGGGAGTCCTCGGTCCCCGAGGGGCTCGACTGGGATTTCTGGAAAGGCCCGACCCCCGACTTCGCCTACATCAAGGAGCGGTGCCACTATGAATTCCGCTGGTGGTACGAATACTCCGGCGGCAAGCTGACCGACTGGGGCGCGCACCACAACGACATCGCCCAGTGGGGCCTCGACAAGGACGAGACCGGCCCGGTCGCCGTCACCGCCGTCGGCACCGAGCCCCCCAAGGACCCCGTCCACAACTACAACTGCCACGAGAGCTTCGCCGTCACCTACGAGTACGACGATGGGACCCGCCTGGTCACCACGTCCGAAGGGGAGAACGGCAACCGCTTCATCGGCGATGATGGCTGGATCTTCGTCAGCCGGGGCCGGATCGAGGCCAGCGACCCGAAGCTCCTCGAAGAGCCGCTGCCCGCCGACGCGGTCCGGCTGTACAACACCGGGTCGTCCCCCCGGTCCAACGAAAACCACATGGTGAACTTCCTCGAAGGGGTCCGGACCCGCAAGCGGCCGATCTGCGACGTCTCGGTCGGCCACCACTCGGCGAACGTCTGCCACCTGGGCGCGATCGCCCTGAGGCTGGGCCGTCCCCTCCGCTGGGACCCCAAGGCCGAGCAGTTCACCGGCCCCGACGCCGACAAGGCCAACGCCATGGTGTCCCGCGAGTACCGGTCGCCCTGGAAGCTCGAAGTCTGATCACTCCGGAGAGTCCGGCGGCAGGGCAGGCCTTGTCCTGCCGCCGGATCGAGTCCGGCAGGCCAAGCCCTGCCCAATCAAGGACCGAATGCTGGCTACCTCCCGCCCCTGGGCTACTCTCCGATCCTGGAAGCCCGTCCTCAAGACGGTGCTCACCATCCTGGTCCTGGTGTTCGTCGGACGCCACGTGGCGCGAACCTGGCGCGATCTCCTCGATCGCGGCATGATGCCGAGGCTGGACCCGGGCTGGGTCGCGGCCTCGGCCGGGCTCTACCTGGCGGGACTCTGCGCCTTCGGGGCCTTCTATTGGAGGATCTTGAAGCACAGTCCGACCCCGACCGCCTTCTACCCCGCGCTCCGGGCCTACCTGATCAGTCACCTCGGTAAGTATGTCCCCGGCAAGGCGATGGTCGTGGTGATGAGGGCGGGCCTGGTCGCCCCCTTCGGGGCCAGGCCGGCGACGGCGGCCTTCGCCACGCTGTACGAGACGCTCGTCATGATGTCCGCCGGCGGGTTGATCGCGGCGATCGGATTCGCGGCCGGATCGGGGCCTTCGGCGGCGGTGCCGGTCCCCTTTTCGGGGGGGAGGGAGGTCGAGGCTCCCCTGGCCCTCCTGGGCGTCGGGTTGGGCCTGATGTTCCTGGTGGTCGTCTGGCCTTCGGTCTTCCCCCGGCTGGCGGGACTGACGCGAATCCCCTTGCCCAACGTCGGCCCGGAGGCCTTGCCCCGATTCTCCGTGGGCCTGCTGTTCGAGGGGATCCTGTGGTCGCTCCTGGGCTGGTCGTTGCTGGGGCTGAGCCAGGTGGCCGTGATCCGGGGGCTGGTCCCCTCGGGGCTCCCGCCCGGGTCGTGGCCCCTGGCGATTGCCAGCGTCGCGCTGGCGACGGTGGCCGGCTTCGTGGTCCCGGTCTCGCCGGGGGGCCTGGGCGTCCGCGAGTGGGTCCTCTGGACGGCCCTGGCCTCGGCGATCGACCAGGATCTGGCGGTGGTCGCCGCGCTCGTCCTGCGGCTAGCCTGGGTCGTGGGGGAGGTGGCCGCCGCGGCCTTGCTGTTCGCGATCCGTCCCTCACCTACGAGTCTCCCAACGTCATGATCAGCGTGGTCATCCCCCTCTATAACGAGGCCGAGAGCCTGGCCACCCTGCACGCCGAACTGTCCCGGACCTTCGAGGTCGGGGCGCTCGGGCCGGTCGAGTTCGTCTTCGTGGACGATGGGAGTCGCGACGGCTCCTGGCGAGTGATCCAGTCCCTGGCGGCGACCGACCCGAGAGTCCGGGCGATCCGCTTCCGCCGGAATTTCGGCAAGGCGGCCGCCCTCACGGCCGGATTCCGGACCGCCCGGGGCTCGATCATCTTCACCCTCGACGGCGACCTCCAGGACGATCCGGCCGAGATCCCCCGGTTCCTCGAACGGCTCGAAGAGGGGGAGAAGTTCGACGTGGTCAGCGGCTGGAAGCGGACCCGCCACGACCCCTGGCACAAGGTCGGGCCCAGCCGGATCTTCAACCGGATGGTCAGCGGCCTGACCGGCTGCCGGCTCCACGATCACAATTGCGGATTCAAGGCCTATCGACGCGAGGTCCTGGACGAGGTGACGCTCTACGGGGAACTCCACCGATTCGTCCCGGTCCTGGCCCACGAGCGAGGTTTCCGCGTCGCCGAGATCGTGGTCCACCACCGGGCCCGGAAGTTCGGCCAATCCAAGTACGGGATCGCCCGCTTCATCAAGGGGTTGCTCGACCTCTTGACGGTCCACTTCCTGTCCCGGTACGGCCAGCGCCCCCTGCATGTCCTGGGGGCGATCGGCCTGGCGATGCTGGCGATGGGCGGGCTGGGGATGACCTACCTGGCGATCCTCTGGCTGCTGGGGGAGGAGTATCGACCCATCGGCGTCCGACCGCTCCTGTTTTACTCGGGGACCCTCCTCGGCGTCGGGACTCAACTCCTCTGCCTGGGGATCCTGGCCGAGATGGTCACCGCTTACAATATCCGCGAGTCCGACACCTTCAGCGTGGCCGAGAGGCTAAATTCGAACGAAGCCGATGAGCGATGACGGATGGTCGATCCGCCGACATCGCACGCCGACCTTCCCCAACGAGACCTCCCTTGAGAGCCCGAGCATGGAACCTCGCCCGACCTCCGATCCCTCGAACACGGCCCGTCATTATGTGGGCCTGATCGTCATCGTGGCGGCGACCGCGCAGTCGCTCGGCGTGGCCCTGCGGATGCCGACGCAGCTCACCGCCAATGATATCTCGCGGTACTGCACGGTCTGGTCGCTCCTGGAGCGGGGGACCTACGCGATCGACGACTGCCCCTGGCAGAAGGACACTCAGGACAAGATCAGGAAGGCCGACCCGTTCTCGAAGGAAACCCCCGCGCCCGAGCACTACTATTCGAGCAAGCCTCCCCTGTTCTCGACGCTGATCGCCGGGGTCCTCTATCCTTTCCGAGTGGCGACCGGCGTGCCGCTCGACTCGACGTTCGAGCAGAAGCGACTGGAGAGGAACGTCCAGAAGGAAGTCCCGGGGGAGCCGGGGCGGACCCAGTTCGTCAAGGAGACGCCCCCCCCTGTGATCTGGCAGGCGTACATCCTGTATCTCAAGCCGGCGATCCTGCTGGTGAACGTGGTGCCCTTCGCCTTCTTCCTGGCCCTTTATGTCAAGCTCCTCGATCGGTATGCCCCCGACGACTGGGCCTGGTTCGTCTCGCTCTTCGCGGCGGCCTGGGGCAACTCGCTGGTCGTCTTCAATTCGAGCCTGAACAACCACACGATCGCGGCCTATTCGGCCTTCTTCGCGATCTACGCGTTGATCCGGATCCTGGAAGAGGAGGCACCCAAGGCGTCGACCTTCGCGATGGCCGGGTTCTGGGGGGCCTTCTGCACCTGCAACGAGGTTCCGGCGGCCCTCTTCGGGGTGTTGCTCTTCCTGCTGATCGCCGTCAAGGACGTTCGCCGGACCTTCCTCTATTTCGTCCCGGCCGCGATCTTGCCCCTGGTCGCGTTCTTCGGCACGCAATATCTAGCCATGGGCACGTTCCGTCTGGCTTACGAGGAGTTCGGGACCAAGGCCTATAATTACGAAGGGAGCTACTGGAACACCCCGCTCGAATTCGACTGGTTCAACCTCCACCCCGAGCCCAAGGGCGTCTACCTGTTCCACATGACCTTCGGGCATCACGGGATCTTCTCGCTCACGCCGATCTTCCTGTTCTCGATCTACGCTTGCCTCCGGAACATCATAGGGTCCGGTCGGCCGCTCAAGGCGGTCTCGTGGGTCACCTTGGTCCTGACCATCTTCATGCTGGCCTTCTACACGGTGAATCCGAAGGCGAGCAATTATGGAGGGTCGACCTCCGGGCTCCGCTGGCTCTTCTGGCTGATCCCGCTCTGGCTCGTCGTCCTGCCGACCGGCCTGGAGGCGGGACCGGAGAAGAAGTGGGCTCGACGCCTCTCCCTGACGGCGCTGGGGTTCTCGGTCCTCTCGGTGGGCTACTCGATCCGGTCTCCCTGGAGCCACCCCTGGATCCTCGACCTGATGGAACACCTGAATCTCTACACGATGGTGCGATGAATCGGGGCAAGTGGGGGATGCGGCCTCATGTTCCTGGTGACGTCTTCCCGGCACTTCCTGAAAACGATCGCGCCGACAAGACCGCTCCGGCAACTCGTGGAAGTCGCCTTGGTCGTCATCGTCTCGTGCCTCTTCCAGGCACTCTTCCCGATCGAGTGGGTCACCTGGGAGAGCTTGGAACGGGTCCGAGTCGGGATGCCACGCCAGGCCGTCCGGAGCCTGTTCGTCCGGTTGCCGGACGAACGGATCATCGCCCCGGGGAAGGTTGTCGATCCTCGCACCTTCGAATGGGCCGACCGTCGCCTCCGGCGGGCCGACCTGCCGAAGGGTGCGCGAGACTACCGGATGGACATCTGGGAATCGCCCGGTCTTGGCGTTGTAGTGATCTACGACGATGAAGATCGCGTCGCGTGCCAACTCTCCAACACGGGTCACGTCCGGGAGGATCGGGTCATCGGAGCCTTGCGATCGGTCCTGCGCCGGCTCTGGTGATCCTCGCGAGCGATGAGTGACTCATCGGGGACGTTGGCCCGCCCATTCCGGGTCATGGCCTCGGAAATCGCCCGTGTGAACGGGAGGTAGATTCGGCTGGGGACCTCGGCGGCGGCCGTCGAAGCGATTCATCTGGCTCAGGATGAGGAAGGAAAGGTCGGCCCGGTCGATCTTCCTGCCGCCTCGCCTTTCGGCCTCCTTGATGAAGTCCGAGGCGCACGAGGCGGCCTCGTCGGCCGAGAGCAAGCCGTCTCGGTCGGTGTCCGCGTTGTCGAAAATCTTCAGGACCATGTCATTAAGCGGGACCTGCGGATCCTGCCTGGAATTGGGCCTCCTCCAGGAGTCGAAGCCGTCCGAATTCGGCACCGATTGGCCATTATCCGAACCCATCTCGATGTATCCGGCGGTGAGGATCATCACCAAGATGTTGGCAACGAGCCCCACGACGGTCAGGATCATCACGTTGTCCTTGACCCGGCCCCGGATCAAATTGTGCAAGCTGGCCGTGGCGATCGCCAGGGTCAGCGCGAGGAAGACCCCTACGATCAGCTCCTCGGCGCTCCGCCCCAGGAGGAAGTTGACAATCGAGTCGAGGTAGTGACGCATCGGCGATGTCTCGTCCATGTTGAGGTTTATGCCCCGGCTTTTACCTTCCGACCTCACCGCGTTGGAGGCCCTTGGCGTTGGTATTTCGCGGACTCCTAGAGCCGCCTTCCCTCACGGCCTACTCTATATCCTAATTCATCTTCGACGAAGAGGAGACCTCCAAGGTGATGCCAATTGTCCAGAAGCCTGGGCGGGAGAGCGATCCTTCCTGATTCGCGGGCTCCGGCGTGTTCGATGCTGGGCCGATGGAAGAATCGGCGGCTCGTTCGATCGTCCATCGACCCCGTGGAAATCAGAATCCTCGCCCCTTGGTCGTCGTCTTGATGCGGGCCAGGTACATGTCCGCGGTGATGTAGAGGGTCGAGCCGTCGTCGCCGAAGTTGACATTGGCCGTGGCCTCGCCGGTATTGAGGGTCCCCAGGTGGGTCCCGTCGGGGGCGAAGACCAGCACGCCGCCGGGGCCGGTGGCGAAGAGGTTGCCGGCCTGGTCGACCTTCAGGCCGTCGGGGAGCCCCTTGAGGGTCTTGACGCCCCGGGTGGCGTCGAAGAAGACCCGTCCGGTCCCGATGGTCCCATCCGCCTGGACCGGGAAGGCCATCCAGATGGCTTTGTCGGGGTCGGAGTTGGCCACGTAGAGCGTCTTCTCGTCGGGGGAGAGGCCGATCCCGTTGGGGTAGGTCATCTCCTTCGTGAGTAGCGTCAGCTTGCCGTCCGGCGCGAGCCGGTACACCCCGTTGAACCGGAGTTCCTTCTTGGGGTCGTCGTTCTTCCCGATCAGTCCGTAAGGCGGGTCGGTGAAGTAGAGCGAGCCGTCGGAGTGGTAAACGGCGTCGTTCGGGCTGTTGAGCCGCTTGCCTTCGTACTGGTCGACCAGGGTGACGAACGTCTTGTCGGGGCCGAGCCGGGAAACTCGCCGATCACCGTGCTGGCAGAGGACCAGCCGACCTTCCGGATCGAGCACCAGGCCATTCGATCCGGGCTCTCCCCCGCGCGGGGTCGAACCGGTGTAGCCGCTGGGCTTGAGGAAGACCTCGGGCTTGCTCATCCCCTCGGCCCATCGGTAGACGATATTCTCGGGCACGTCGGAGAACAGTAGAGCCTTATCCTTCGCGACCCAAACCGGCCCCTCGGACCAGTCGAAGCCCTCGGCCAGTCGCTCGATCTTGGCGTCGGGAGGGATCAGCTTGTCGAATCGGGGGTCGAATCGCTCGATGGTCCCCAGGCTCGGCTTCTTGGAAGGGGCGGAGTCCTGGGCCGAGACGCTCCCGACGATCAGGGCGATGGCCCCGCAGGACGCCAGGAGGCGAAACGTTCGGATCAGGCTAGGTTTCGATCGGTCCATGTTGGGGATTCCCTCGCGATGCCCGGCCCCCGGCAAAGCCCGACGGCCCGGATGTCCCAAGGTAGTCGCCGATGACCCGCCGGGCAATGCCCGGGACCGGATCGGACCTCGCCCCGGTGGCTGACGGCATGGTCAAGCCCCGAAACTGGGGGTAAGCTGGCCCGTTCGAGAGATCGGGCGAATTGGCGAGCGGGAGGATCTGCGATGGCCAGGGAAGCGACGGGAAGCTTGTTCGGCGAGCCCGAGGAGACGCCCGATCGAGAGCCGGATCCCGATGCTCCTCTGGCCGAGCGGATGAGGCCGAGGACCATCGAGGAGTTCGTCGGCCAGGGGCAGCTCCTCGGGGAAGGTCGCCTGGTCCGCCGACTGGTCCAGGGACGGGGACCGCTCCCTTCGATGATCCTCTGGGGGCCTCCGGGGACGGGTAAGACCACGCTGGCCCGCCTCCTCGCGGCGACCGGCGACGCCAGGTTCGTCCCGCTCTCGGCCGTCCTGTCCGGCGTCAAGGAGCTTAGAGACGCGATCTCCGAGGCGCAATCGGCCCGGCGTCGAGGGCGACGCACGGCCCTTTTCGTCGACGAGATCCACCGATTCAACAAGGCCCAGCAGGATGCGTTGCTGCCGGCCGTCGAGCAAGGGACGGTCATCCTGATCGGGGCGACGACCGAGAATCCCTCCTTCGAGGTCAACGCCGCGCTCCTCTCCAGGGCCCGGGTTCTCACCCTCCAACCCTTAACCGGAGGGGATGTCGAGATCATCCTCCGGCGGGCCCTCACCGACCCCGAGCGGGGCCTGGCACGGCTCCGGCCCGAGGTCCCCGATCGGGAACTGGCCCGGCTGGCCACCGGGGCGGCGGGCGATGCTCGGGTGGCCCTCACCGCGCTCGAGACCGCGGTCCTGGCGACCGGGCCGGACCCCGACGGCTCCCGGCGGGTTGATGGCGACACGATGGCCGAGGCGCTCGGGAGGGCACGCTACGCCTACGACAAGGGAGGCGAGGAACATTTTAATCTGATATCGGCTTATATCAAAAGCCTCAGGAATTCCGATGTCGATGCCGGGCTCTACTGGCTGGCCCGATTGATCGAGGGGGGCGCGGACCCGATCTTCATCGCCCGGCGTCTCTGCATCCTCGCCTCCGAGGATGTCGGGATGGCGGACCCGCAGGCCATGATTCAGGCCGCTTCCGCCGCCCAGATCGTCCAGTTGATCGGGTTGCCCGAAGGACTCTACCCGCTCGCCCAGGCGACCATCTATCTGGCCCAGGCCCCCAAGTCGAACGCCGTGAAGCGGGCCTATTTCGCAGCGGCCGAGGACGCGTCGGCGACCTCTCGCGAGCCGGTCCCGATCCATCTCCGGAATGCGGTCACCCCGCTCATGAAAGACCTTGGCTACGGCCGGGAATATCGCTACGCGCACGACGACCCCGCCGCGAAGGGCGAGATGCCCTGCCTGCCGGATACCTTGTTCGGTCGAATTTACTACGAATCCAGGCCGGAGGGTCCGCGAGAATCGTGAGCCGATCCGAGCGGTCTGAAAATCCGAGCGAACCTCGGGAGACACTCTTATCGAAGGTCCATCCCCCGAGAAGTCATGGACCTGGCCGGAGACCATCGAGCGAGCGACCGCCGATACGATCAACCCTGGGGCGAACTTCTCGCGATCGGGCGAAGATCGGGAAATGCCTGGCGGACCAGAGAAGCATCGTTCTCTACTTTTTGGTCGATGCGACCGTCCGTTCGGCATCCATGAGCGTTTGCTCGCCATCGAGACGCCAGCTACTACCTTCCAGGGCCATGTGGACGTTCAACTGTATGGGCGGTGCGGAGGGCGAGTCCCCGGTGATCACGGCCATCATGACCAGCGATGAGTCCTTATCGGGGTTCCCGCTGAACAGTGATGGTGTGATCGGAGTGTCGGCGGAGACTTTCGCCGCATCGACCTGCTTTCGGACCACGTCGAACCACTTGCCCGCGGCCTCGTTGGACGACTTGGTGCTCATCGAGATCACCCCGGAGCGGTCATTCTTGACCATGGATTCGAGGATCGACTCGCTGGCTCGCTGGTAGCTGGGGCCTCCGGAGCGGGGGAGGACTTGAAAGGCCAGCGCGGCCAGCAGGACGACGGGCACGGCGATCTTGGCAGCGACCGGGATGCTGGACCAGCTTTCGGCAAAGTTGAACGGCTCGCTGGGGGCGGAATACCGGACCTGGGGCCGCTGCTTGTCCTTGGCGTGGGGATCGCCCGGCGCTCCCATCACCATTCGACCGGTGTTGTCGAGGTGGAAAACCGCCTGGCATCCCCTGCAAGTTAGCTTCGCATTGAGCCGGTCTGGAGGAACGCTTCCCTCCCGACCGCATTTGGGACACTCGATCGGAATCATGCGAGTTCTCCGAAAGCGAAACGCGGACGGAGTTGCCAAGCCAAAGGGGCAAGCAGAGCTACGTCTTGATTGAAGGGCATCGAGAAGACAGGGCGGACGGAGTGAGTCGTATGTCGACCATCTTGCCAGGAGTCGTCGGCGATTGGTAGAGCTTAGCGCGGGACGGCATCGGAGTCGTGGCGTTGTCACGACTCTTCGGAGAAAATCCGAAATGGAGGCTTTCGCGATCCTCCCGCTCAGGGGATACTGATTTTAGACCGGACCTCGATCCAACCCAGGAGGTTGCATGTTTGGATCGCCCGGCCAGGGATCGAGAATCTCGGCGGACGCGAGTCCGGAGCAATCGCGCCGGCTTCCAGGTTGCTGTTCATCGGATCAGTGAACGCGGGTTTGATGTTCCGTCATTGTGCGGGACGATCTCATGATCAGAGATCAGTAACGATCGAGTCCCGGGCGATCAATGTCTTCGCCCGGGCGTCCAGTGACCAGCATCGGTCAGGGATGACCAGGGCGAAGGAGCCCTCCAGGATGAAGAATCGACTGGAAGAATTGTGGAAGGCCGCCGAGGACGGAGCATCGGTTCCTCTGGGGCCCTGGATGATTCAGACCGGTTCCGAGATCGAACTGATCATGGATGCCTGGTTTCGAGAACGACACACGAGCATCGAGTTGGAGATCCTCCTGTCGCAGTCCAGGGCGATGATCGCCAGGCTGCTCTCCGGGGAAATCGACCGGACGAAGAGCCGGAGGAGCGCCCGGCGTCTCCTCCGGAAGATCGACACGATGATCCGTTCGGGGAACTCGACAGATGACTGATTCGACCCCATTGCGGGCTTTTTCGCCCTCGCGGTTCGTGCGGCGGTAGGCCTAGTGGCGGTGGACGAGGGTTCCGGGATGTTTCATGCGGACAGCTTCGCGATCAGCACGAGAGGTCGGGGAACTTACGAGATCACCGACGAAGTTGCGCGGATCGTGCGCGGGTCCGGGATCGATCGGGGCCTCTGCTCGGTCTTCGTCCATCACACCAGCGCTTCGCTAATCATCTGCGAGAACGCCGACTCCAGCGTCCGTTCCGACCTGGAACGATATTTTATCCGCCTGGTTCCCGACGGCGACCCGGTCTTTCGCCATACAGCCGAGGGGCCGGATGACATGCCCGCTCACGTCCGATCCATCCTGACCTCGGCCTCGCTGACGATCCCGGTCATCAAGTCCAATCCCGATCTGGGGACCTGGCAGGGCGTCTTCCTCTGGGAACATCGAACCGATCCGCACCGGCGGAGGATCACCGTCTCGGTGGTGGGCTAGGGCCATCCATCCGAATCCGAGGGGCCGGGTGAGGGGACTCACCCGGCCTCGCTCCGAGGCCTCTCCGTCAGACATCGTTGCTGATCGAGTCGTTCCGGGGCGTGTTGATCCGGTCCCAGGCGTCTCGGGTGGCGTGCTTGGCCTTCTCCCATTCGAGGCGGGATTTGCCTTTCGCCTTGTTCCAGCCGGTCTCGAGTTCGGACTCGACCTGGTCCCAGGACTTCTCGGAATGCAGTGATCGGGATTCCCAGCCGTAACGGTAGGCGGGCTGGTAAGTCTCGTAGTCGTGCGACTTATCGGCGTAGGGGCGCGACTGGTAATTCTCTCGCCAATAGGCATCTTCGGCGGTGGGGTCGATCGATTCGGCGATTCCCTTGCCGGCGAGGCCGCCGGCAACAGCCCCGACGACCGCCCCGACCGCGGCCCCGATCGGTCCGCCCACGGCCCCGCCCACGGCGCCCGCCGCCGCTCCGGCCCCCGCGGCTCCGAGTCCGGTGCCAACCGGGTGGGCCCCGGGCTCGCCGCTGATCGGATCCAGATTCTCGTCCTTATCGTGGATGTTCTTCTTCGCGCTGGGCATCGAAGTTCCTCGCTCATTTGGGGTGGTGGCAAACGTTTGAGACCTGTTCCCTCACCCAGCAAAGCCGATGCCGATCAGGCGACTCCCCCCCGACGGACGATCTGATTCATCAGACCATACTTGTAGAGCTTCTTGTAAAGCGTCATCCGGCTGATCCCCAACTCGCTGGCGGTCCGGAGCCGGTTGTTGCCGTGCTTGTGGAGTGCTTCGGCGATCCTGGCCCGCTCGGCTTCCCGCTTGGTCTGATCGAGGGTCGCCTGATCCAGCAGGATCGAGACGTCGGAAGCCCTCGGTGCGATGGCCGGGCCGGACGTCCACCAGCTTCCCGGCCGGAGTGACTCGGGCAAGTCGCGTGGCTGGATCTGGTGGCCGGGGCAGATCTGCATGGCCTGTTCGATCACGTCGCGGAGTTCGCGGATATTCCCCGGCCAAGCGTGAGCCCCCAGGACTCGGAGAGCGTCCTCGGAGATCGAGTCGACGGCCGGATCCTCGTGGCTGGAAAATTCGGAGATGAACTGTTCCACCAGGACCGGAATCGACTCGCAACGGTCTCGGAGCGGCGGGAGCCGAAATCCGACCACATTGAGCCGAAAATACAGGTCGGCCCGGAATCGCCCGGCCGCGACCTCGCCATCGATGGGCCGATTGCTCACGGCGATCAACCGGGCGCGGATCGGAGGCGACCCGGTCCGGCCGATCCCGCACGATGACTGAGCCTCGATCGCCCGGAGGAGTCGCAACTGGGCCTTCGTTGGCAAGTTCTCGATCTCATCGAGCAGTAGCGTACCCCATCCCGCCTCGGCGATCTTGCCCGATACATCTCCGCCGATCCCTCCTCGTTCGGTTCGATCCTGGCCGAATAACTCTTCCTCGATCCGATCGGCCGAGTACGCCCCGCAATTGAGTACGACGAAGGGGTCTTTGCGGCGGTCCGAGAGTTCGTGGATCAGGCGGGCCAGTCGGCTCTTGCCCGTGCCGACCTCCCCATCAAGGAGGATCGGCGCATCGAGCGGGGCCACTCGCCGGACCTGGCTCATCAATCGGGCCATCTCCGGGCAATCATCATCGAAGTCGGATGGGAAAAGATCGAAGGCTTGTCCTGTCGACTCTCGCCTCGACTCGATCCGCCGGGACCGGCGAGTCCGGGCCACGAGTTCTCGAAGCCGGGAGTTCCATTGCCCGGGGGTATCGGGCCTCTCGATGTAATCCACCGCCCCCAGTCCGGTCAGGGCACGCGACTCCTCGGCATCGGGCTTCTCGGCGACGATCATGGCCGCGATCGGATGCCGCGCCGCCGCGATCATTCGGAGTAATCGGTGGACGTCCGGTGATGGGCCGTTCCGACGTCGATGAATGATGACCGATCCGACCCGATCCCAGCCACGATACGAATACGCCCGGTCGATATTCGGGAGGACGGCGATTTCAACTTGCTCGATCGACCGGCCGGCGGTCCTGGCCGCCTCCAGGAAGATCGCGTCGTCGCTGATCAACATCATCGTTGATTCGAACATCGATCAGGTTTCTCCCCTGTTTGTGGGACAAGGCGCCGTCCCAATTCCCAATAGCCCCAACCGCCGGATCAACCGCATCTCGCCCTGGGACTACCCCCGCATTCAAGAAATTGAAGCCAAGGCTCGACGAGCCGGCCACATAAAGACAGGAGAAATCGTAGAAGTATGGCGAATCTAGCCTAACTCTGTTTTAAAATAAACAGCATTCGTGACAAATGGCAACAATAAAATTCTCGAATGGAAAAGGCGATCAAATGTGCCGATTTTGGATGGGCCAAGCCTTGCTCAATCTGGCGGCTTGGGTCGGAGGTCGATGTCTCGCTTCGGCGAGTGTCGGGTTGCGAAGGAGCTGTGAGCATTGTCGGAGGATCACCAGGATCGAGGGGTTGACCCGGTCGAGTCGGTGGGGGTGTTCCTGCGGGTGAGGGACGATCATTCGTCCGGATGAGTCGCTCGAACGAGCCGAGCCACGCGACCCGCTTCGATCTTGCCGAGTCGGTTGCCCCCGACGCATGCCGAACCTCGGACGGCGAAGAGATCGGGACGGAGCGGGGCCAGCCGGAGGATTGCCTCGCGATCGAGCCCGCCGGCCAGCGCCACGAACTTCCTCGCCTGATGGGCACGGTCGATCCAGCCCGACCAGAAGGGGGATCCGTCGAGCGGGCTGACCCCTTGTTTCTCCCAGGTGTCGACGAGGACCCCGGCGCAATCGGGGGCCTCGATTGCGGCGGAGAGGACCTCGGTGGGCTCGGGGGCCTCGGCGGCTTGCCAGTCGGCGTAGGCCACGGCAACCCACGGGGGGCCGGCCGCCCCGTCCCGGCGGATCGCCGCCCACTCCGATTTCCAGCCCCGACCCGCCCCGGCGAGCCCGAGTTTCCGGAACGCAATCCCGGCGAAGTCGTGATCCTCCGGCGAAGGACAGCTTTTCCAGTCGCGAAGCTCACCCAGCGCCACGCTCATCGCGATCGAAGGCGGGACGACGTGCCGAACCGCTCGCCAGATCGCGACGCCGGCTCGTCCAAGCGGGCCGAGATCGGGCTCCTTGACGTCGATGACCGAGGCTCCGCCTTCCAGGGCGGATCTCGCCTCCTCCACCGATCGGACACTCACCAACAAGCCCGCCATCCCGCCTCCGGTTCCATCCTTAATCTGGCCGATCGATCACTTCAAAGTTCCGGACTCGGTCCAGGCGAAATTCCTTGACCTTGGCGTCCAGGTGGCAGAGTGCGACCAGGTAAGCCACTCCGCCCCGGTTGGAGAATCTCCGAGGGGTGATCTCGCGAGGCGTCAATCCTCGGGTTCCTCCCGCGTATTCGATCCGGACGACCTGATCGAGCCCGATGGCACGCTCGATCCGGTCCCATCCTCGAGGGGCAGGCAGGGGGGATCGGGCGTCGAAGATCGGGTAGGCCAACGGGGCCTCGTCGCAATCCTCGCCGGAGGGTCCGACGATCGCGAGCCAGAGGCCCCGGACTCGCCGACTGTCGGCCAGGGCCCGGTGCGGGCCGTGGGGGTCGAGGCCCAGTCGTCTAGCCAGGAAGTCGAGCTTGTGGGTCCGCAACTCCGGCCAACGCTTCCGGGACATCGCCAGGGTGTCGATCACGGCATGCCCGGGCATGGGCCGCCCGAGCCGGGCCAGCTCGCGCCCGAGGAACCCCGCATCGAATGAGGCGTTGTGGGCCATCAGGGTCGTCCCCGAGGGGTCGCCCAGGAACCGGACGAAGTCGGCCAGGACGGTCTCGGCGGTCTCGGCGGCGGCCAGCTCGACGTCGGAGATCCCGTGGATGGCGCGGGCTGTCGGGCTGGAAGGGCGGAGCGGATTGACCAGGCTCTCGAAGACGTCCAGTTCCCGGCCCGATTCGTCGAATTTCACCGCGCCGACCTCGACGATTCGATCCGACTCGGCGGAGAGTCCGGTCGTCTCCAGGTCGAAAGCCACGAACTCGCGGGGCGGGCCAACTTCCATCGCTCGACGAACGCTCTCGGGGCCAAGGGTCGGGGATCGGTCCGGAAATCCGAACTGATTATGGGGCAGGGGGGCGTCCGGTGGTAGGCCAGCCGGGCTGGCCGACCTTTTGAAGCCCGGAATCGCTCGCGAGCCGACGGCCGGATGGCCGAAGATCCCGAACATGAACCGATTGCTCCTTCGTCGGCTCTCGATGGGCGTCCTGATCACCGCCGGGGTGGGGCCACTCTCGTGCGCCGAGCCTCGGTCGAGGCCCGTTCCTCAGCCTGACGTTCCCATCGTCGGGCAATCGCAAGATGTGGTCGAGCGGGTCATCCAGGCCCACAACGAGGAGCGGGGACGCCGGGGCCTCGGGCCCTTGAGCCGGGACGACGACCTGGAGGCCGCCGCGATGGTCCACGCTCGGGACATGGCCTCTCGTCGAAAGATGGCCCACAAGGGCAGCGACGGGTCGTCCCCGTTCGATCGGATGAAGCGGCAGGGATATGATTTCGGCGCGGCGGCGGAGAATGTCGCGTACGGGTTCGACGATGTGGAATCGGTGATGGCCGGCTGGATGCGCAGCCCCGGCCACAAGAGAAACATCCTCGGGAAGTTTTCCGAGATCGGCGTCGGCCGCGCAATCGCCACCGACGGCGCTTCCTGCTGGTGCATCACATTTGGAACGCCCGCGACGCGGTGAATTTCGCCGGTCGGCCTGGGAGTGGGTTATCTTTTCGAGAGGGCTCGACGGCTCTCACCCGATTGGGGTCGCGTCGAGCCGGAAAGGATTGCCAGATCCATGCGTGGACTCCAATGGAAGGTCGCCCCCCTGCTGGTGGCCCTGGTGGCCTCGGGATGCGGCGGGCCTGCGAAACGAAGCCTGACGTCGAACGAGCCTGCCCTGTCGGCCATCCCGGGTGATTCGGGCGTCGCGATCGTCGATCGCGCCAAGCCCGTGCTCGCCCCGGAGACGTTTGTCGACCGTCATCCGCTGTTCTCGAAGCCTCGTCAGTATTACGAGAACACCGGGACCAATAAGGTCACCAAGACCGCGGCGGCGGCCGTACTCGGGGTTCCCGCCGGGATCTATGGCGAACTCAAGCAGATCGTCGTGGGAGCCCCCCCGACGACCCCGGCTTCTTACTGAGCCTCCCGGATCGCGGTGCCCCCGGAATTCTTGGGCTCGGGCCAGAGTCAATTCCGGTGTGCCCCGTTCTCGCAAAGTGTGAGCTTGGTGTAGCCCGTTCGTTCTCTCATCCTCACGCTTCGCGAGAACAGGGGATCCGAATCCGAGATCCCAAGAGGCCGAAGGGACACCTCGGGACCGGAGGCTCTCCGCAGATTCGGGTTGGAGAGCGTCCGCAGCCGAGAACGGACCGATCGTCATTCCGCAATCTGTGGTCTCCAGGTCACCCAATCGTTGGCTTGGGGTGCCGATTGGTCGTCGCTTGATGATTCATCGAGGATCGCCGGCTGGAGCATGAACGATGGGCAGGGGCTCTGGAATCGGAGCCGGACCCGGAATCGCCTGGGCCTTTCCTGATCGGTGCCGAGGATCTCGGCCTCGATCCAGGGAGTCATATCTCCTTCCAGAAGGCGCAGTCTCGCTTTTTTGGTCGAGGGGGGCATGGACGCGGTGAAAAGGCCGGCTCCAGCTCGACTTATATCGCGAAGCCGTCCCCGGATTGATTGCCATTCGCCTTTCTCGAACCACGAAAGCAAGATCCTCGCGGACGCCCGACGTCGACGATTACTCCGGCAGGCGTCACCCTCCGGCTTGACCGGGGCGGTGAGAAATTCCAGGAGTCGATTCGGATGCTCGCTCATGACGGCACATGTCTCCTCGTTTCCATCCCGGCGATCCCGGACACGAGGGCGTCCCAAACTTTCCCCCGGTAAAGCATGACCCGCGATCGCTTCATCGGAAGTGTATGCCCGATTTTCGAGATCGGCCGGCCGCGATACCGGAAGTCGACAAACCCACCTTTCCGTTGATCTTATTTCGCCTCCCTCGCGGGGGGGCCGAGCAAGATCCTCGCGGCCAGCGGGTCGTACAGGGGATCGGGCAGGAGCCGGACCAGGCTCAAGAAACCGGAGACCGCCCTCGGGAAATCGACCCGAGATCGACGGGCCGCGACCCCTCGGAGGATGATCCGGACGGCTCGATCGGCATCCATCAGGAACGGCATGGGGCCGGATTGCCCTGCGGTCATCTCGGTCCGGACGTAGCCCGGATGGACGGTGGTGACGGCGATCCCCAGCCGCTTCAATTCGGGGCGGAGCCCTTCCAGGAGTGCCGAGAGCCCCGCCTTGGTGGCCGAGTAGCCGGCCGTCCCCGGGAGTCCTCGATACCCGGCCAGGCTGCTGACCCCGACGATCTGCCCGCGACCCCGCTCGATCATCGAGGGCAGGACCGCGTCGATCGCATACGCGGCTCCCGTGAGATTGACCCGGACCATTCGTTCGAACGCCTCGGCGGAGAACGATCGGGCCGGGGTCGGTTCGCCCACGCCCGCGTTGGCGATCAGGAGGTCGACCGGCCCGAGCTGTCGGGCGATCTCCGAGAGTGCGGACCGGGTGCTGGCGGGATCGCTCGCGTCGGCCAACGCGACGATGGCGGTCCCCCCCTCGGCTCTGATCTGCCGGGCGACTTCTTCCAGCCTATCGGCACGTCGCGCGGTCAGGCCGATTGTCAGGCCCATCCTGGCTAGTTGTCGGGCCATCTCCGCCCCGAGCCCGCTGGATGCCCCGGTGATTGCCGCGACTTTTGCCTCGAACGTCATCTTCGATCGCCCCGATGATCGATGGACCTCGGACCCATCGGCCCGAAGGAAGGAGTGAATTCATGGCCGGAATCCGGCCGATAGCCTTGATAGCGACTTTAACGTGCGAACATCGTGACGGCGCTGCCTTGTCGAGGACACCCCCATGCGACGGACGGTCGAGAAATCGCGGTCGAATCGAGGTCGGGGCGGGCTCGCCTTCCGGACTTCGGCGATCGGCATCGCGCTCGCGTCCTCGAATTGGGCCGTCACCGCCGACGAAGGCCCCGCACTCACGCCACCGGTCGAGATGCCCAGGACGGCGAAGCCGGCGACCCCGCCGTCGTCCTCGACCCGATCGAAGCCGGCCACTCCGCCCGCCGGCAGGAGCCGGGCTGTCCTGGCCCTGCCCGGGATCACCACACCTTCGGCCCGGCCCCCTTCGGTCATCACCTCGACCCCTTCTCGATCGGCCTCGGTCCCGGTCGAGCGTCCGGCGACGCCCGGCGAACTGAATCTTGATGCTCCGCTTGAGATGCCCCTGAGTGGCCCGGGGCCTCGGTCCGGGGTCGCTCCCTCGACCGATCGGCCCAGCAATCTCGCGCCGCTCGATCTCCTCCCGATGGAAGAATCGACGAAACCCTACGAACCGGAGCCTCCGAAGACTTCGTCCTCCCGGGGTCCAGCGACCTCATCTCGAACGACCAGACCAACCCCTCCGACGGTCCGTCGGGGCCGATTCTTCGGCTTGATCCCCGGCCCGGTGGCCGCTCCTCCCGGGAATGGAGAGGCTTCGCCCGGTCGAGCGGTCGCCGAGCGATCGAGCGAGGACCCCGCCATCGACTCCGCCCTCAAGCGGAGGGTCGAGAAACAGGCGAGGGAAGCCGTGGGCGATCGGGCCCGCCAGCTCGATGTCCGGGTCGTCGGCAAGGATGTCGCCATCCGGGCCAGGGGCGTCCGATTCCTCCAGAAGCGGGCCGTCCGCAAGTCCCTCGAATCGCTTCCGGTACTTTCTGGAGTGAGGTCGACCATCCAGGTCGATGATTGAGAGAGAATTACAAGGCTATTTCCTCACGTGCTCGTCAACGGGTCGAAAGCCAGACCTCTCGGAGCCAGGCATCCCGCGCCCGGATGTGGGCCTTCAATTCCCGGATCGGGTAAAGATGTCCCCTCCACCGGACGCCGCCCTGTCGCAAGGTGACGACGACGGATCGAATCAGCGCCAGCATCACGAATAGGGTGGCCACGGGGACCAGCGTGGCATAGACCCAGCTAATCCGGCTATGGCGGGTGGCCGCCCCGAGTGTCGCGGCGATCGACGCCACGCCGAGTCCGCAAGCGACCCGAGCCCAGATCGGCCCGACGAGGACGCCGAGGTAGGGCATCACCCCGATCACCACGAGCCCGACCGCCACCACCAGGGCCTTGTCCAGCCGGAAGCCCAGGGCCGCGAAGAAATTCTTCTCCAGGCCGCGGACCATCCCGCCCAGCTTCACCTGCCATCGAACCGCGACGGAATCGCGCCCGAACACGAGCCGGGTCCGGTATCCGGCGAACTTCAGGGCCTGGGCCAACCTCATGTCATCGTCGACCGAGAGGGCAAGGTGCCGGAATCCTCCGATGGCCCGGAAGCTCTCGGCCCTCACCAGATTGAAGGCCCCGACCCCGGCGTGGGCCCGGCTCCCGACATCGGCCACCCGTCCGATCGGGGCGTTCAGCGCGAAGAGTAAGCCGAAGAGTCCCAGAAAGAGACGTTCCCCGACCGAGTCGCCCAGGACCTCGGGATAGGCCGTGAGATGATCGAGACGTCGCGCTTCCGCGAAGGCCACCGCTCGACGGAGGGTGGAGGGTTCGTAGATGACGTCGGCGTCGGTGAAGAGGATCCATCGGGATTCCGTCGACTCCGAGGCCGCCTGGAGCGCGTGGGTCTTGCCCAGCCAGCCCGAGGGAAGATCCTCCACGTGGACCACCCGGAGGCGAACATCTTCCCGGGCCAGGTCGTCGAGGATCGTGCCCGTGGCGTCCGCCGATCGATCGTCCACGGCGATGACTCCCAGCCCGGGATAATCCAGGGCCAGCATCGACCGGGTGGCCTGCTCGACGGCGGTTGCCTCGTCGCGAGCCGCGAAGACGACGGCCAGAGTCGGCCATCCACCTTCGGGGCACTCGTCGGAACACTCGGCGAGGAAGACCACCTGGTCTCGATTCCTGACGAGGTGCAACAGGTGCCAGGCCCACGGGAGCGAACCCAAGACGCCGGAGAGCGAGGCAACCCAGGAGATCGTCGAGATTGGCATGAGACGCGGTCGATCGGACTTGGGATCTGAGACGGGCCACCCGAGGGCGACCGACGACCCTTATCCTATCCGGCCTGGCGGAAATCGTCATCTACCCTGGGATCCATCGGGGCCGATGTCTGGCCTAATTGCCACCGAATCGAAAAAACGTTCGCAGGCGGGCTGGGAAGGTGCCAGTGGCGTTTGGTCCGGCTACAATCGTTCGATCCGGCCTCCCCTCTCGGCCGGCGGACCTCTCCCGTCCAACCTTCTCGACCGCCCTCATGTCGCGTTTTCTCGCGGAGAGTTTTGCCCATGCCGAGTCGCATTCGGATCGCCTTGTGTCTAGCACTCGGGCTGACATGCTCGGGCCTCGTCGCCCGGGCCCAGGATCCCGCCCCACCCGGCAAGGTCCCCGCCCAGCCCCCCGCCACGGAGCCCTCGGCCACGAAGGCCGCCGAGGAGGCCGCCAAGCCGGAACCCCCCAAGCCCCCCGCCGACCCGGTCGAGCGGATCAAGGACGAAGCCCAGAACCATTCCGAAGTGATGGCGACCCTGAGCTATCTGACCGACGTGATCGGCCCTCGCCTGACCGCCTCGCCGGCCATGAAGCGGGCCAATGACTGGACCCGCGAGAAGCTCCTGAGCTGGGGACTGGAGAACGCCGAGCTGGAGAAGTGGGGCCCGTTCGGTCGGGGATGGACGCTCCAGAAATTCTCGATGCAGGTGGTCGAGCCCCAGTGCATCCCTCTGATCGCCTTCCCCAAGGCCTGGTCCCCCGGGACCGGAGGGACCGTGGTCGGCGAGGTGGTCGACCTCGACGCCATCAAGACGGATGAGGAGTTGGAGAAGCTGAAAGGCAAGCTCAAGAACGCCTTCGTCCTGATGAGCCCCCCTCGTGATGTGAAGGCCCACTTCGAGCCGCAAGGGAGCCGCCTGACCGATAAGGAACTACTGGAACTGGCCAACGCCTCCGAGCCCAGCGCCCGCCGCGCTCGCCCTCGTCCCGCGACGCCGGCCCCGGCCCCGGTCGCGAATGGCGAGCCCGCTCCCAAGGCCGAGCCCGCCCCCAAGGCCGAGCCCGCCCCTCCCCCGTCGGGACCCCGGGGCCGTGGGGCCATGTCCGCCGAGCAGCGGGCCCAGATGGAACTCCAGCGCAAGAAGTTCGTCTTCGCGGCCGAGGAAGGCGCGGCGGCGATCCTGGACGCCAGCAACTCGGGCGACGGCGGTACCCTTTTCGTGGCCCAGGCCAGCGTCCCGACCGGCCCTCCCCCGGGCGGCACCTTCGACCCTGCCGCCCGCCGCGTCTCGGCGTGGGACAAGGACGCCCCGAAGATCCTCCCGCAGGTGACCGTCGCCAAGGAGCATTACAACCGGATCGTCCGGATGATCCGCCAGGGGGAGACGATCAAGATCGAGATGGACCTGGGGGTCCAGTTCCACGACGATGCCGAGACCTTCAACACCGTGGCCGAGATCCCCGGGACCGACCTGAAGGATGAGGTCGTGATGCTGGGGGGCCACATGGACTCCTGGCACAGCGGGACCGGGGCCACCGACAACGCGGCCGGAGTCTCGGTCGCGATGGAAGCGGTCCGGATCCTCAAGAAGCTCGACCTCAAGCCCCGACGGACCATCCGGATCGCCCTCTGGAGCGGCGAGGAGCAGGGCCTCTTCGGCTCGGCCGCCTACGTCAAGGAGCACTTCGGCCAGCTGGGAGACGGCTCCCGAGGCGCGATGATGGCCGCCATGATGGGCGGGGGCTCGCGAGGTAAGGTCAGGCCGAAGCCGGATTATGAGAAGTTCTCGGGCTACTTCAACCTCGACAACGGGACCGGCAAGATCCGGGGGATCTACCTCCAGGGCAACGAGGAAGTCCGGAACGTCTTCCGTCCCTGGCTGGCCCCCTTCAAGGACATGGACGCCTCGACGATCACCATCGCCAACACCGGCGGGACCGATCACCAGTCGTTCGACGCCATCGGCCTGCCCGGCTTCCAGTTCATCCAGGACGTGATCGAGTACGACTCCCGGACTCACCACTCCAACCAGGATGTCTACGACCGGATCCAGGCCGACGACATGAAGCAGGCCGCCGCCATCATGGCCGCCTTCGTCTACAACACGGCCATGCGTGACGAGAAGCTGCCGCGAAAGCCGACCGAGATCGAGACCTCGCCGACGCCCACCCCGGCGCCGGAAGCGACCTCGGCCGGCGGGAATTGATCGCAAGCTTCAAAAGCTCAAGCCGCCGGGTAACATCGGCGCAGGTTGGCCGGGGTTTACGGTACTCCGTAACCCCGGCTCAGCTTCGACATCTAGGTTCGAAGACCGGGGTTACGGAGTACCGTAGACCCTGCCACACTCGTGGTCACCTTGCCGAGCATGAACCGGGAGGTTATTGAATCGGTGGTGCTTGGTTGTCACTCACGTCGAACTTCACCCCTTGCGCCAGCGGGAGGTCTCTTCCGCCGTTGATCGTGCAGGTCTGCCGGCGCATGTACGACTTCCAGGCGTCAGAGCCGGCCTCTCGACCCCCTCCGGTGGCCTTCTCGCCCCCGAAGGCCCCTCCGATCTCGGCTCCCGAGGTCCCGATGTTGACGTTGGCGATCCCGCAGTCCGACCCCTCGGGGGAGAGGAACCGCTCAGCCTCAGTCAAGCTGTCGGTGAAGATCGCCGAGGAGAGCCCTTGCTCGACCCCGTTGTGGATCGCCAGGGCCTCGTCGAGGTCGCGATAGGTCATCGCGTAGAGGATCGGCGCGAAGGTCTCTTCGGCCACGATGGGCATCGAAGGGTCGGCCCGGACGATCGTCGGCTCGACGAAGAAGCCGGGGCGGTCGAGCCTCCGACCCCCTTGCAGGATCGATCCGCCCTGGGCCTTCGCCGTCTCGAGCGCCACGAGCATCGCCTCGACGGCCTTCTCGTGGATCAGCGGACCCATCAAGACGTCGTCCTCCCAGGGGTCGCCAATCTTGATGCTCCGGTAGGCTCGCGACAGGCGTTCGAGGAACGAATCGGCGATTGACTCGTGGAGGATCAGCCGCCGGAGGGTCGTGCAGCGCTGGCCGGCGGTCCCGACTGCGGAGAAGGCCACGGCTCGAAGGGCCAGGTCGAAGTTTGCTTGGGGGGTCACGATCACGGCGTTGTTGCCGCCCAGTTCCAGGAGCGACCTCCCGAGTCGAGCCGCCACCAGAGGCCCGACCGCCCGGCCCATCCGGGTGCTTCCGGTGGCCGAGATCAGGGGGAACCGAGGGTCCTCGGCCATGGCGCGGCCGATCTCGGCCTCGCCCACGCAAAGCCCGAAGATCCCGGGGAAGCCGCTGGACCGCGCGACTTCGTCGGCGATCTTCTGCACGGCGATGGCCGTCAGGGGGGTCTCGGGCGAGGGCTTCCAGACCATCGAGTCGCCGCAGACCGCCGCCAGCGCCGCGTTCCAGGCCCAGACCGCAACCGGAAAGTTGAACGCGGTGATGATCCCGACCGGCCCGAGCGGGTGCCACTGTTCGAACATCCGGTGGCCCGGGCGTTCGCTCGGGATCGTCAGTCCGTGGAGCTGCCTCGACAGGCCGACCGCGAAGTCGCACATGTCGATCATTTCCTGGACCTCGCCCTCCCCCTCGGAGCGGATTTTCCCCGCCTCCAGGGTGACAAGGAGGCCCAGCTCGCGTTTATGTTTCCGGAGGGATTGCCCGAGGAGCCGGATGACCTCGCCCCTTCGGGGAGCGGGTACTCTCCGCCATTCCTCGAAAGTTGCCCGCGATTCCTCGGCGACCCACTCGTAATCCGCGATCGACCCCATCCGGACCCGAGCGATCGGGTCTCCGGTGGATGGGTTGATTGAAACCACTTCAGGTCCGGTTGAGTCCTCTCGGAGATTCCGTCCCCAGACTCCGCCGTTCAAGCTGGTCAGTTCGAGCGAGCGCAAGAGTGATTCGAGCATGAGACTTCCCCCTCGACGAGCCCGATGGGCGGCCCGATCAAGGGTCAGGCCACATCCGGGTTTATCCTCTCGACCGGGGAGGGGCCGGTCAAGTTTCCCCGAGCGGTTGGGCTCGGGGAAACTCGATCCCGCTCGATGATCGGGCCTGAGGACCCGATAGGCCGCCCGCCGATTGGCGGACGATGTAGGACGAAGCTTCCGGGCGCGGCGGGCGGAGTCCGGGGGAATGGGTCCGCCGCTTGCGGCTCCGGGGGCCGACCAGGGGTCGACTACCTCACCTTCAAAGTCCGACCTGATCGGCGAGTCGGCTGATTACGGGCGCACGCGGGGCGATCCGACTGGGTCAGAGTTATTGCCGGCACAGGAGATTTTAGTGTGCAGCACAATCAACCCACATTAGCGGAAGATTTGCGAAGGGACGACGTGTGTTTTAAATCGTTCGTCACTTCGGCTTGGTTACGCATGTATAGGCAAGAATGGTCAACCTGGAAAGAGTTCGCTCGGATCGAGATTCCCACGAGTAGAAGTCGCTCGGAACCATCGGTCCGGGGTGAACAGCCCGTACAGGTTGACTCCGCACAATCGGTCTACCGACTACCGATTAAATAACGGCAGAATTGGTTTCGATTCTCGTTCCGGGAGATCGATCTGCGAGTGTTACTCATCCATTACAGGGCGAGCGTTACTTTATTTGCCCCCCTCATAGTCCTTAATCAACAAACCTGTCCGATCCCGCCAAAGATTTTGCGAATTCCGGTCAAATCTCGATCCTGGCCGATTATTCTCTGGAACTCGGATGGTTCATTGCGGTTGATATTCGTGGAAGGGTGATCGGCGTTGGTTGGGGCCAAGCGAAGGGCTCGATGGAGAGACTCGGCATGATCTCGGGCGATCTCGGGTCGATTTGCGAGGCGGACTGGAGGCGGCTCCAGAAGTTAATCGAGGAGTTCGAGACCGCATGGACCCGGGGCGAGCACCCGAAGATCGTCGACCATCTGCCCGAGGACGAGCCTCACCGTCAGAGGCTCCTGGTCGAGCTGGTCCACGCCGATCTGGAATATCGACTCAAGGCCGGTGAGAGTGCGAGGGTCGAGGAATACCTGCGGACTTACCGGAGCCTGGCCGAGGATTCTCGGACGGTTCGCGAGCTGGTCCAGGCCGAGTGGAACTTCCGGAAGCGGAGCGAGCCGGGCCTGTCAATCGACCGATTTCGTCTCAGGTTTCCGTCATACGTCCACACGATCGAGGCGACTCTGCCGCCTCCCTCGAAGACTCGCCCCCCTGCCTGGACCGAGGCCCCGCTCCCCCGGAGGTTCGGCAAGTACGAGCTTCGCCAGCGGATCGGGGTGGGCTCGTTCGGGGTCGTCTATCGGGCCTGGGACACGGTGATGAACCGCCAGGTCGCCCTCAAGGCCCCCCGGCCCGACGTCGTCGTCGCTCCGTCGGATCTCCAGATGTTCCTCCGGGAGGCCCGGAACGCCAAGGATCTCCGACATCCCAACATCGTGGAAATCCTCGATGCCAGCCCGATCGAGGGGATTCATTGCGTGGTCCGCTCCTATGTCGAGGGCACCACGCTGGCCGAGCGGCTCAAGGAGGTTTCGATCTCCCCCGATGAGGCCGCCAGGCTGATGATCTCGGTGACCGAGGCGCTGGATTATGCCCACGCCCGAGGGATCATCCATCGCGATCTGAAGCCCGCCAATATCCTCCTGGATCGCGGCGGGAATCCGCTCCTCTCGGATTTCGGACTGGCCAAGCGAGAGTCGAGCGACACCACGCTCGCCCCCTCGGGGCAGGCCGGCACGATCATCGGCACGCCCGCGTACATGTCCCCCGAGCAATCCCGAGGCGAAGCCCATGATGTTGACGCCCGCAGCGACGTCTACAGCGCGGGCGTGATCCTGTATGAGCTCTTGACGGGATCGGTCCCATTCCGGGGGCGCGGTCGGATGCTCCGGGTTCAGATCGAGGGGACCAGGCCGGCTCCGCCACGGTCGCTCAACGAGGACATCCCGCACAACCTGGAGACGATCTGCCTGAGGTCCCTGGCCAAGGACCCCGAGGCTCGATATCAGTCGGCCCGCGCGATGGCCAACGACCTGAGGAATTTCGTCGGAGGGCTGCCGGTCGGCCCCAGGCCCGAGGAGAAGGCCAGAAAGCCCCGGCCGATGACCCTGCTGGCTGCCATCGGACTCCTGTCGATCGGCCTGGCGATCGCGGTCTCGGTCGCGATCATCACCGAAGGACATCGGCGCAATCACGTCCTCGCGTTGACCCGGGCGATCGAATCGCTGGAGAGCCTCGGGTCCCTACCTTACGCCCCAGGGCTCGATGCTCCCGAGACCCATCGGAGGTTGCTCGATGCGGTTCGCGACCAGAGGGATTCCCTCCTCCGCGAGTTCGGACCCGACTGCGATCCGCTCCTCCGAGACACGCTGGCTCGTTCCTTCCTCCGGATGGCCGATCGGGAGGGCATCCTCGGCGATGATCGCAAGGCGGAGGGCCTCTGGAGGACGGCCATCGAGCTCACTGCGGCGGTCGAGGCGGGTCGCCCCGACGATCCTTCGGCCATCGAGGACCTGGCCCGGGCTCTCGCCGGGCTCGCCGGCGTTCGGAGTCGCCTGGGGGACGGGGCCGAGGCGAGCCGACTCTTCGAAAGGGCACTCGTCCTCCGCGATCGGGTCCGGGAGATCCGGTGGCGTCGGGCCCAGGAAGCCCCGCGCGATCGCGGCCTTCTGATGGACCTGGCCTCGGCCGAGATCGAAGCCGCCAAGGTCCGATTCGTGCTGGGCCGCGAGCCCCAACTGGCCGAGGCCGAACGACTCGTGGAGCAGGTCTTCGGCTGGAAGAATATCCATGCGGACGAGCGACGAAGGTTGGCACAGCTTGAAATCGCGATGGCCCGAGAGTATCTCGATCAGGGCCAATACTTCATGGCTCGCCAGTCGGCCAGCAATGGGATGAGGCATCGAGAGGCCTCACCGTCCGAGCCCGGGGCCGGGGCCGATCTGGCAAGATTCCTGATGATCTCCGCGACGGCCACGCGAAGGATCGACCTGCCCTTGCGGCTCGCCCGATCCTACGAGGCCCTCGATGACTTCCGCCAGGCCTCCGAACGATTCGAGTCTCTGGTCCTGGAGGATCCGACGAACCTCGAACTCCGGCGCGATCTCGCGATCTCGCACCTCGAGATCGGGCGGATCCTGCTCGACCGGCCCGATCGGCTCGCCGAGGCAATCGTCGAGTTGAGACGATCCCTGGATCTCTTCATCGACCTCCGCCGGTCGCATCCCGCTAGCTCGATCGAATTGGCCAACCTCGGCAACGCACGCTCGGCGTTGGGCCTTGCCCTCGGCAGGCGCGGGAGGAGGATCGACGCGTTCAGCAACGACGTCCGGGCCATCGCCACCGACCTCGGGGCGATCGCCCTGGCTCCCGGGATCGGGGCCTATCGCCGAAACCTGGCCCAACACTCGAGGGAATTCGTCGAGCTGATTTGTCCCGCCGAAGACCAGCCTTGAGCCGACCGGCGACGGTTCCGGACGGAGGCTCGCCCTTCCCGCCCCCGACAAGGTGTCGTCGAGGAGTGGAAGGGCGTGCGATCGAACGCTTGAGTCAGGCTGTCCACCGTTCGGCCATCTCCGAAGGATGATTCGCCGGGGCCACATCGATCCGGTGTGGGCCGATTAGGCCGGAAGCGGCATCGATTCGGACGAACGTCGAGGTCGGCTGGAAGGCCGGTGCCGGTCCGGGTTCGGCTTCCAGGATCGGCGAGTACTTTGCTCTGGCGAACCACCGGCGGACGTCGATGAACTTGAGCAGGCCGTCGAACTCGGGCGGGGTGAGGAAGGCGAGGTAGCCGACCCACATCAGCTCGCCGAAGATCGGGATGTTGATCGTGGCCAGGATCCCCCCGTGGAGCATCAGGCCGAGGCACAGGACATAGGGGCGAGCGGCCCGGAACCAGATCAGGAAGGCCAGGGCGAACTCCATCGCCAGGGCCGAGAAGGTCATCAGGTTGATCAAGATCGGATACTGCGTGAGGAACGTGAAGTCGAACCGGCGGACCTCGGTGTTTCCCAGGACGTAATGCAAGGCCGAGCCGTTCATCCAGAGGTTGCCGGCGGTCTTCAGGATGGCGGCGAACATGTAGACCAGGCTGATCTGGATCTGGATCAGACGGAGGCCCCAGGGCGTAATCAGGGGCTCGGCCAGGGTCCCTCGTCGCCTCGATTCGAGCCAGGCATCCACCGAGTAAGCCGCGCCACTCGGGCAGAGCATCAGGTTGAAGGCGAAGGTCATCAGCAGGACGTCGGCCCCGCTGGAACTGAGGAGGTTCCGGTTGTGGATCGAGAGCATTCCCAGGTAGAAGAGGATGCTCATCAGCCGGGCCCGGAACCCGATCGTCAGTAAGAACGCGGCCGTCGCGGTGAAGGCGAAGGCGATCCGGACCGAGGTCGGGTCCTGGAAATACTGCAGGGGGGAGGGCTGCAACGGGCCGGCGACGACGCGGGACTCGTCCCCCCGGAGCAGGCCGATCTCGGAGTGCCAGTAATCGATATCAACGGTGCAGAAGGCCAGGTTGGCCAGGGCCACCAGGCCGAAGGCGATCCGGAGGGCGCCGAGCGGCCTGGCCGAGGTGGGCGTGAAGAAGAACGCGTTCCAGGCCCGGATGGGATGGATCACGGCTGGACCTCCGCGAGGGTCGGGAACCGGTAGGTCTGGAGTGTTTGCGGGACCGGCGGCTTCATCGGGTCGCGAGGGGGCTCGCCGGGGGCGGGCGTCTCGATGACCTGATAGAACAGCTCGGCCTCGACCGGGAAGGCATCGGCGGGGATCGCGAGCTGTCGGATCGCGTGGCGAACGGCCAATTCGCGGGCCAGGACGTTCGAGGCGACCCCGCAATTCGAGGTGAATTTCGAGTGTCGGACCCGGGGGATCGCCCGCCAGATCGAGAAGTCGGTCATCTTCGGGAAGGCATAGGTCCGCTGGATCCCGTTCCGGTCGACCGTCATGGCTTCCAGCGTCATCGAGTGCATGACCGGGTTGGGGGCGAACATCCCCCAGGCCTGGTCGAGACCGAGCGGGAAGAGGTAGGTCGCCGCGCGGTCGAAGCAGGCCTGCCGGAGTGCCGAGGCCGGCAGATTGATGATCGCCAGCGCGGAGAGGTGGACGACCAGGAACGCGGAGATCGCCAGGCGTCGGGCGGTCCATCGCCAGTGCAAGGGCTCCTCCTTGACCTCGAAGGTCGGTCTGGCCCGCGGTCGGCCATCGGCCCCGGGCATCGCGGACTTTAGGAAAACTCGCCCGAGGCGTCAATCCGAGCCGGAATCCGATCCCAGACGGAAGGGGCACAAGGGCGGGGTGGCTACCCCGGAGGGCTCTCTTGGCGGTATCATACGCCCTGTCGAACCCTCCCCGATCGCCCCGAGCCGAGTCCCGCATGGCCAGCGTCCCGACCGTCCACGAACCCTCGCACCAGAGCCCGTTCCTGAAAGCCTGCCGGCGCGAGCCGACCGACGTCACGCCGGTCTGGCTGATGAGGCAGGCGGGCCGGTACATGCCCGAATATCGCGAGGTCCGGTCCAAGGTCTCGTTCCTCGAACTCTGCAAGGACCCCGGCCTGGCCACCGAGGTCACGGTCACCGCCGCCGAACGGCTCGGGGTCGACGCGGCGATCCTCTTCGCCGACATCCTCCTGATTCTCGAACCGCTCGGCTTCGACCTGGAGTTCGCCAAAGGGGAAGGGCCGGTCATCCACAACCCGGTCCGCCAGGCCGCCGACGTCGACCGGGTCCGCAGGATGCCCGACGCCGCCCCCCTGGGCTACGTGATGGAGGCCGTCTCCGCGATCCGGTCGGCCCTCCGCCCCTCGACTCCACTGATCGGCTTCGCCGGGGCCCCGTTCACCCTGGCCTGCTACGCCATCGAAGGGGGAGGGTCGCGGCACTACGAGAAGGCCAAGACCTTCATGTATCGCGATCCCGGGGCCTGGGACGAGTTGATGACCATCCTGGTCGACGCCACCGCGGTCTACCTGAACGCACAGGCCGCCGCCGGGGCGCAGGTCCTCCAGCTCTTCGATTCCTGGGTGGGCACGCTCGGCCCCGACTCCTACCGGCGCTTCGTCCAACCTCACATGCGCCGACTCTTCGGGCAGCTCGACCCTTCGGTCCCCTCGATCCACTTCGGGACCGATACCTCGACCCTCCTGGAACTCCAGCGCGATGCCGGGGGAGACGTCATCGGCCTCGACTGGCGGATCGACCTGGCCGAGGCCTGGGGACGACTCGGGCCATCGGTGGCGGTCCAGGGGAATCTCGACCCCGCCGTCCTGTTCGCCCCGATCGAGGAGGTCGAGCGGCAGGCCCGGCTGGTCCTCGATCGGGCCGCAGGCCGACCCGGGCATATCTTCAATCTGGGGCACGGGATCATGCCCCATACCCCGGTCGACCACGTGATCCGGCTGGTTGATTTCGTCCACGAACAGTCGAGTGCTGATCGCTCCGCTTGAAATCGATCGGGAATTCGAGACGCTGTTTGTCGGGGACATGCGGTTTCCAATCGGCTCGCGAGTCATTATGATGCAATTTGTGAACGCCCAACGGTGATCAGGCCTTCCGAGGTGGGAAGTCGAGGCGTCATGGAGTTCTCCGAACGAGCGAAAGCCCGGGATCGAGTGGTTGTCGTGGGCGCGGGTCTTTCGGGCCTGGCCGCGGCCCATCGACTCGTCTCGCAATCGTCGAAGTCTCGCCGACCGATCGAGGTGGTAGTCCTGGAGGGGAAGGATCGGATCGGCGGGGCCATCTGGACCAACAGGGTCGGCGGCTTCACGATCGAGGGCGGGGCCGACTCGTTCATCACGAACAAGCCCTGGGCCGTCGATCTCTGCCGTGAGATCGGGCTGGGTGATCAGTTGATCGGGACCGACGACCGGAACCGTCGATCGTTCGTGGTCCGGAACGGGAAGCTCCAGCCGGTCCCCGAGGGCTTCGTCCTGATGGCTCCCGGGCGGATGACCCCGCTGTTGACCTCGCCAATCCTCTCGATCCGCGGCAAGCTCCGGATGCTGATGGACCTGGTCCTGCCACGGAAGACCGACGACTCCGACGAGAGCCTGGCCGCCTTCGTCCGGCGGAGGCTGGGGCGAGAGGCGCTGGATCGCCTGGTCCAGCCGCTGGTGGGGGGGATCTACACGGCCGATCCCAACGAGTTGAGCCTGAAGGCGACGCTCCCGCAATTCCCGGCCATGGAGCGAGAATACGGCAGCCTGATCCGCGCGGCGGTCCACCAGGCCCGCCAGGGAAGGTCGGCGGAACGGTCGGCCTCGGGGGCCCGGTATGGCCTCTTCGCCAGCCTGGCCGACGGGATGGACACCCTGCCCAAGGCCCTGGCCGCGACGCTCCCCTCCCGGTCGCTCCGCCTGAACACCGCCGTCCGGCGGATCACCCGGCCCGATCCGGGCAAGCCCTGGCGTGTCGAGCTGCTCGACGGCCCGCCGATCGAGGCGGGGGGCGTGATCCTGACGACCGAGGCCCACTCCTCGGCCCGGCTGATCGACGGGCACGACCCCGAGCTGGCCCTCCAGCTCCGCTCCATCCCCTACGCCTCCTCGGCGATCGTCACCGTCGGCTATCGGCGCGAGAAGGTCCGCCACCCGCTCAACGGCTTCGGCGTGGTGGTCCCCGCGATCGAGGGCCGGTCGATCCTGGCCGCCTCGTTCCTGAGCGTCAAGTTTCCCCGACGGGCGCCGGACGGGACGGTCCTGATAAGAACCTTCGTCGGCGGGGCGACCCAGCCCGAGTTGTTCGAGCGCGATGACGAGGAGATCAAGGCCCTGGTTCTCGACGAACTGGGGTCGCTGCTGGGCGTCTCGGGAGAGCCTCTCCTGATCGAGGTCAGCCGTCACGCTCGGGCGATGCCCCAGTATACCCTGGGGCACCTGGATCGAGTCTCGTCGATCCGACAGCGGGCGTCCCGACACTCGGGGCTGATCCTCGGGGGTAACGCATTTCAGGGGGTGGGCATCCCCGATTGCGTCCGGTCGGGTCAGGAGGCCGCCGAATCCCTGATGATGGCCCTGGCCGACCCCGCTGCGCCCGCCGCCGCCTGAGCCCGGCTCGCTCGTCCCTACCGCCAACCGAGGTCATCCGACTCATGGCCACCCGACCACCTCTCGACGCCCGAGAAGTCGACCGATTCGATGCCCTCGTCACGGTCGACGACGCCGATCGGGTTGATGCCTTCCTGGATCGATGCGTCACCGGATCGACCTGGCTCGCTCAGATCCGGACCGCCGAGGTCACGGCCACGGTCACCGACCGAAACCCGCTGGGGACGTTCGAAGAGCGAATCTGCGTCTGCCTGAGCTTCCGGCTGGCCCTGCCCGTGCCCGTCGAGCCTGGATTGAGATTTCGGCTCGTCGCCGACGATGGCTCCGACCTGACGGCCTCCGGCGTCGTCCGCCCCTGGGGGGGATGACGCAAGACAAACCGAAGATTTCAGCCCCCGGCCCGATCCCAGCCCGGATCGCGGGCGAGCCCGGCTCGGGCCAGGGTCGGTTCCGGGATCGACTCGAAGCGGGACAGGAGCAGGTCGCGTCCCCAGTCCTCGTTCTCGATGGCTTCGAGCGGGGGCAGGTCGGCGTGGCCGAATCGATCCTTGAGGATCTCGTAGGCCTCGGCCACGCCGAGTTCGACGATCGGGATCAGCTCCATGATCGGTCGCGCTCGCCGACCGGGACCATGATCGGGACGAGCCGCCAGACCCCGTCGCCTCGGTCCGCCCATCGGTAGCCGAGGGGCGGTGCCGCGCTTTCATCGAAGCCTTCGGGCACGCCGGTCCTCCGCCCTTCGGACCGGACTTGCCTCAGCTCCATCGCGCCGGCCATGTAGACGAAGATGGCGAGGATCACCGCCTGGAAGTTGCCCATGTAAAGGAAGGTGAGCCCGCCGACCACCGCCAGGACCCGACCGATCGAGGCGGCGACCTCGGTCGCCTTCGGGCGGCCCAGCCACCCGCTCAGCAAGGCCCGGAGGACCCGACCGCCGTCCATCGGGAAGACGGGCAGGAGGTTGAAGACCACCAGGCCGATGTTCGTGTACAGGATATACGAGACGAGGCTCGACGAGATCCCGGCCACTGAGGTCAGGCTCAGGAGGCCCGCCAGGGCCACCGCGATCGCGACGTTCACCGCCGGCCCGGCCAGGGCGATCAGCAACTCAGGCCCGGCCGAGCGCGGCATCCGCTCCAGTCGGGCCACCCCGCCGAACAGGTAGAGCGTGATGTCCGCCGTCCCGATCCCATATCGGCGGGCCATCAGGGCATGGCCCAATTCATGCAAGACGATCGAGCCCAGCAACGCGGCGACGAACGCCATCGCCTCGAGCCCGCTCGAGAAGGCCCCCGAAACGAGGAAGAAAAGCAGCAAGGCGGACGGGTGCAGAAACAAGTCGATCCCCGCCAGCCGACCAAGCCTCCAGGACAATCGCATGGGAGATATCATCCTTTCCCGAGGGGGAAAAATCCCCTCCCTATCTCCTTCGTCCGAGGAGCATGGAATGTTCGAAAGGTCGCGGCCCATCGGGAAGGTAAACCTTGCCGATCGGCAAGTCTATTACCGTTCCAGGACGCCCGGTCGGGGGAGGGTGAAACCCTTGACCATAACATCGACCTTGGGCCAGTTCTGGGCCTCGGTGACGACCTCGAACCCCCGGTCGTCGATGACCACGGTGTCCTCGGAGCGAGCGGCCCCGACGCTCGGGCTCCATCGGAGGGCCGATCCCGCTTCGAGGCAGTAGGAGCTATCGGGGAGCAGGCAGCTCTCGATGGGGGAATAGCCTGTCACGGCCCCCTGATAATCGAGGTTCCACTCGTGAGGATGGCCGAATTTCTCGTAGATCCGCCGGGATCGCCGGTAGACCTCGGAGATGGGCTCGCCGGGCCTGGAGAAGTAGATGCAGGTGGCTTCGACCATGGAGGCGAGGGTGTGGTTGGCCCGGAATTCGTCGTCGATCGGGCCGAACGAGACGGTCCTCGTGGCCGAGGCGCAGAGGCCGTGCCTCCGCCCGGTCGCGGCGATGGTCGCCCTCCGGCGGATCTCGGCGGCCTTGAACCGGGGCTGTCGATAGCGGCTGAGCCGGTCGTCGCCGGCGACTCGCAGCGAGATCGGCTCGACCCCCTCGCGGAGGAGTCGATGGGCGAGGTGCCCGGCGATGTCGGCCTCGGTCTCGCCCGGCATGAAGTTCCGGCAGGTCGCCTCGATCGCCAGGGTCAAGGTCCGCCCGAGGCTCCGGAGGTTCTCCCGCTCCAGGGTCGTCAGCGGGAAGCGGAGGGCCTTCAGGTCGTCGGCCTCCCGGATCAGGTTGGGGGCCTCCCCATCGGTGGCGACCCGCTTCCGACGGGTCAACTCGCCGATAAGCCGCGACGGATCCTCGGTCCAGGGCCGTTCCTTGAGCTGGAAGCCGAGCCCGGCCAGTTCTTCCTCGAAGATCCGAGGGCTCTGGACGTTGTCGGCCAGGATGGCTCGCGTGGTCCGGTTGATGAACAGGTCGACGGCCCCCGCCTCCGAGCCGAGGTCACGCCCGAGGTCGCCGCCCGCGGTGAACCAGGCGATCGAGTCGGCCCGACGGAGCAGGATCGCGTCGAGGTCCCGATCGTCCAGGAATCCGATCACCCGGCGATGCTTGGCGTCGACGTCCGAGCGTCGACGGGCCACCTCGCCCCCTTGATGGTCGGCGGCCGGGTCGATCAGGGCCGGGAGCGAGTCATCCACCGGACGCTCGCTCGCCGTCCAGAGCACGCGGTCGAAGGCTTCCGACCCATTCCCGCCCCCGAACCGGGCGTGAATTCCATCGAGCTGGACTTCGGAAGACACGATGACACCCCCCTGGTCGCCAATCGGATCCGTACGAGCATGACGGACGTTCCCGCGGTCAGGGACGCGGGTTCGATGGGCATCGGCTTCGCTTTCCAGATCGCCCCATCGTTTCAGGCCGATCCGCAAATTGCAAGGGGTCTCGGGCTCGATTTAGGCCGGCATCTCGCGGGCTTGGTGCACTTCTTCGAACGAAGACATATACTTCTGATGTCTGGAAATCTCAATCAGAAATTGCGACCGGCATGCGAGTTGCCTAAGAAGACTGGGGGCTCTCGCGTCGATTTCGACGCCTTCGGTTCGCCTGATCGATCGATGGCCGAGAATTGGCGCGACCGGGGGAGTTCCACGATGTTCGAGCAAAACCCTCGCTCGATAGAAGAGTGTGGTTCAATGCCAAACAAAGCAAACGGTAATCCTCGGATGATGCTTGTGGAGGACGCGCCCTTTTTACGCTATGCCTTCGCCAGGTTATTGCGAATGCAAGGGTACGACGTCGTCGAGGTGAATCATGGCCAGGAGGCGCTGGACCGGCTGGAGGAGACGCGACCGGATCTCATCCTGACCGACCTGATGATGCCGGTGATGGGCGGCCTGGAGATGATTTCCCAGATCCGGGCAAACCACGAGCATGACGACATCCAGATCGTGGTGGTGACGGCGGATTACTCGCAACAAGGGCGAGAGCTAGCCCTCCGAGCAGGGGCCTCCGACGTGATCGCCAAGCCGATCGACATCCCGGGCTTGCTCGAAAGGCTCAGGGCGCTCGCCCTGCTAACGACTCAGAGATAGCTCTGGATCAGCTGGAAGATATCCTTGCCGTTGATGAACACGATCAGCAGCAGCACGAAGACGACGCCGCCGAAGGTCGCGTAATTCAGGATCGAGTCCGGCAGTGGCTTGCCCCGGACCTTCTCGGCGGCGAGGAAGACGAACTGGCCGCCATCGAGCGGCGGGATCGGCAGGAAGTTCAGTACCGCCAGGTTGACGCTGAGGATTCCCAGGAACTGAATGAGCGGGGTCCAGCCCGAACTGGCCTGCGAGTAGGCGATTTGCGCGATCGGGATCGCGCCACCGAAAGCGTTGGCCCCCACCCGGCCCTGGAAGAGGCTCTGGAAGATCAGGAACACCTGCGAGATGTTCTCCCAGGTTTCGTTCACCCCCTTGGCCAGCGAATCGGCCAGGCCCAGCGGGGGAGTCTTCCGGCTCATCGCGTCGAATTCGAGGCCCCGGAGCGGGTGGTACCAGTTCGGGTCGGACTCGGGCGTGACCGCGATCGGGGCGTCTTGCCCTTCGAGACCGATCTCCACCTTCGTCCATGGGATTTCCTGGAGATAGCCGAAGGCCAGGGGCCAGGCGTGCGAGGTCGGCTCGAACGCGAACGTCACGGCCTTGGGCGTGGACTTGCCGATCTTCTCCGGCTGGACGATCACCGACCGGATCACCGCCCCCGGCTTGATCCCGGCCTTCGAGGCGGGCGAGCCTTCCCGGACCTCCTGGACCTTGGCCAAGATATCCATGGCCAGCCCCAGGCCCGGGATGTCGAGCGGAGTGACCCGACCGAGCGGGTCGACCGTCTCGACCCAGATGGGCGAGGAGTCGGGGGTGACGGTCAGCTCGATTGACTCGGCGGGCTTGCCGCCCGCGGACCGCTCGAGGGTCAACTTGAGCGGCTGGCCGGCAGAGGCCCGGGCGAGGTCGGGCAGGTGCATCGGGTCGTAGGGCTTGCCATCGACGGCGACGATCCGATCTCCGGGGAGGATTCCGGCCGACTCGGCGGGGGATCCGGGCCGGATGGCGTCGACCGGCCCGGGGGTCATCCGGAGTCCAAAATCGACGAACCGATGGACCGGGACCGTCACCTTGACGCGGCTCGGGGCGGCCTCGGGCTCGGCCTTCGGGTCCTTGCGTTCGACCTCGACGACGATCGCCCGGTCGCGGAGCGGCTCGGTCTTGGCGACGAAGTCCTCGTAGTCGGAGACCGGCTCGATCGCCCCGCCTTCGGGCCCGACGGCGACGACCTTGTCTCCGCCCTGAAAGCCCCCGAGCGGTTTGGAGGGATCGGTGGGGGAGCCTGGTGGCGACAGGAAGGGGAGCTTGGAGGCGAGTTCGAGGCTGCTGCCCGACTTGATCCCGATCACCGGCATGGTCGTGCCGTTCTCGCGGGTCGGCTCGATCTCGACCAGGCGCTCGGGGCCCCCTCCCGCCCCCTTGATCGTGAACTTGATCTTCTGGCCGGCGGAGCTGAGGTTGACCTTGGCCAGCAAGTTCTTGTAGACCACGCCCCGCTTGCCGTCGATGGCGACGATCTCATCCCCGGCGCGGAGCCCGGCCTTGTAGGCGGGCGACCCGGGCAGGACCCCGCCGACCATCGCGGGCTGCTCGATGCCCCCCTGGCTGGCGACGAAGGCGAAGCAGGCCACTCCCAGGAAGACGTTCATGATCACGCCGGCCGTGATGATCTGCATCCGGGCCCAGACCGACTTGTTGTGGAAGGCCCGGGGGTTGGTCGCGGCCTCGGACTGGGTTTCCCCCTCCTCGCGGCTCTCGCCCAGCATCTTCACGTAGCCGCCCAGCGGGAGCGCGGCCAGGATGTATTCGGTCTCGCCGATGGTCGGGGGGTCATCCGGCCCGGGGGGATTGGAGCCGGTCGCGATCCGCATCCCCACCCCTCGACGGTACGAGGCCAGGGTCGGGCCGAAGCCGATCGAGAACTTCTCCACCTTCACGCCGTTCCACTTGGCCAGGAGGAAGTGGCCGAGCTCATGGAGGAAGATCACGAAGCCGAGGCCGAGGGCGACCTTGAGCACGTTCCAGACGAACATCACGGTTTCCAACGGCCTACCTCCTGACGGGCCCAGGCGTCGACGCGCCAGAGCGCGTCGAGGGTGGGCCGGGGATCGAACGGATGATGGTCCAGCGCCGATCGGCAGGCGCGGGGGATGTCGAGGAAACCGATCTCGCCGCCGAGGAATCGTCCCACGGCCGCTTCATTGGCGGCGTTCAGGGCGGCCCCGGCGGTCCCGGCCCGTCGCATGACCTCGAAGCCGAGGTCCAGCGCCGGGAAGGTCTCGCGATCGGGCGGTTCGAAGTTCAGGGCCATCGAGCGACTCAGGTCGAGAGTGGGGCAGGGGCCCGGCACCCGGTCGGGATAGGTGAAGGCATACTGGATCGGCAGCCGCATGTCGGGCGGCGAAAGCTGGGCGACGACGCTGCCGTCGACGAATTCGACCATCGAGTGGACCACGCTCTCGGGGTGGACGACCACCTCGATCTGATCCGGTTCCAGGCCGAAGAGCCACCGGGCCTCGATGACCTCGAGCGCCTTGTTCATCAGGGTGGCCGAGTCGATCGAGATCTTGGGGCCCATCTTCCAGGTGGGATGCCGGAGGGCCTGCTCGGGGGTGACCCCGGCCAGCTCTCGGGCGGTCTTGCCTCGGAATGGGCCTCCCGACGAGGTCAGGATCACCCGGCGGACCTCGCGAGGGCGTCCCGAGGCCATCGCCTGGAAGATCGCCGAGTGCTCGCTGTCGACCGGCAGGATCGTGGCCCCCCGTCGACGGGCCAGGTCGGTGACCAGCGGGCCGGCGACGACCAGGGTTTCCTTGTTGGCCAGGGCGACCGTCTTGCCCGCCTCCAGCGCCGCCCAGGTCCCCTCCAGCCCGGCGGCCCCCACGATCGCGGTCAGGACCCGATCGGTCGACGGGTCGGCGACCATCCGGGCCACCCCATCTCGTCCCGAGAGGACTTCCACCCCGGTCCCCCGGAGCCCGGCCTCGGCCTCGGAGGCCACCGCCGGATCGGTCAGCGAGACGAATCGGGGATGATGGGTCCGGGCCTGTTCGATCAGGAGCCCGATCTGCGAGTGCGCGCTCAATCCGAACGCCCGGAGCCTGGCCCCGCCGTCATGCCCGACCACCTCGAGGGCGCTCCGCCCCACCGAGCCGGTCGAGCCCAGGATCACGACGTTCTCTGGCTCACCCGTCGGCATCCCCGGATCGATCTCCTCGCCCCCTGACATCCTCGGATCGAAGGAGTTTACTCTAAACGATCCTTCACGATGCGACAAGCCGCCCTGGGGCGGCCCGATCACGCGCGGGGGCCCCCCCTCGCTGTCCTCCCGGGGGCGAGGCCCGGGGGCGCCGGTCGCGGGCGGGGCGTCGCGGCTCGCGCGGGAGCGGTTTCGAATGCGGGGCCCTGTCGGATTTGGGTTTGAAACCCGGAGGTCGATCGGTTCCAGTGGAGGTAGGACGCCCCGAGCCCGGGATCGCCGGGCCTCGATCCGTCGGGGTCGTTGTGGCTCGATACCCGGGAGATGACGCAGATGACGACCCGCCTGATCGGAACCTTCGGCGTGGCCACCTTGATGGTCGGCTTCGCCCTTGCCGACGACAAACCGGCGGCCCAGGCCCCTTCGACGAAGGATTTGATGAAGCAGGCGCTGGAGTACGCCAGCAACGATGAGTTCACCAAGGGGATCGGGATCTTGGAGAAAGCCCTGAAGTCCGACCCCGACAATCGCGAGGCCCTCTTCCTCCTGGGCGCGATGACGACCTACCAGGCCGATCAGGTCAAGGAGAAGGACCGACGGATCGCACTGTTCCGCAAGTCGTCCGAGGCCTTCGCCAAGCTCAAGAAGGCCCACAAGACCCTGACCCCCAACGAGGAAGCCTTCGGCATGCGGAGCCGGATGGGCGAGGCCAGGGTCCATGCCCTGGAAGGGAAGCCCGAGGAATCGCTGGCCACGATCAAGGCGATGATCGCCGACGGCTTCAGCGACTTCGAGGCGATCGAGTCGGAGAAGGACCTCGAATCGGTCGCCAAGCTCCCCGAGATGAAGTCGCTCATCGAGAAGGCCTACGAGTCCAGCGTCGCCGAGGAGAAGAAGGCGATCGTCGCGGAGATGGCCGAGCAGAAGTCGTACCCGTTCGATTTCTCGCTCAAGGGGCTCGACGGCAAGACCGTCACCCTGGCCGACGTCAAGGGAAAGGTGACGATCGTCGACGTCTGGGGAACCTGGTGCCCCCCCTGTCGCAAGGAGATCCCCCACTTCGTCTCGCTCTACGAGACCTTCAAGCCCAAGGGCCTGGCGATCGTCGGGATCAACTGCAACGAGCAAGGCACGCCCGAGGAGGTCAAGAAGACCATCGAGGACTTCAAGGCCGAAAACAAGGTCGAGTATCCCTGCGTCCTGAATGACGAGAAGACCGAGGACAAGATCCCCGGCTTCCAGGGCTACCCCACCACCCTCTTCCTCGACCAGACCGGCAAGGTTCGGCTGACGCTGGTGGGCTACTCCCCCAAGGCCAAGCTGGAGGCCATCGTCTCGACGTTGCTGTCCGAAGAGAAGCCCTGACGGACGACCGGCCCGGGCCGTCGATCCCCCGCCGGTCCTCCCGGGAATCGAGCACGATGGAAAGATTTTCCCGTCCCGAGGCCCCTCGTCGGGCGTACAGGGGTAGGAGGTCCGAGGGCTGCCGCATAGAATTCCATGTGGTCCTCGGACTGGTCGGGAGCCCGTCCCCGGTTGCGAATGGCACGGGGGCGGATTCCCTCTGCGAGTCGGCAAGGTCAGGTTGAAATGGATCGAGATGACGAAGTTCGAGACTCGGGGACATCCTCCGGGTCGACTCCCGGCCCGGGTGCCAACCCGCCGGTTGCCAAGGCCACGCATCGGCGATGGAACGGCGAACTCCCGCCCCGAGATGATTTGAAGTCGAAGATGACCGAGGACGAGGAGCTGCTCAACCGGCAAGGCCCCTCGACGCCCAACGCCCAGGCCCCGGAACTGGCCGCGTTCACTCATACCGACTCGTGGCGGGTCCTGCGGATCCAGGGGGAGTTCGTCCACGGGATCAACGCCCTGGCCGACATCGGCGCCGCGGTCTCGGTCTTCGGGTCGGCCCGGTTCGCCGAGGATCATCCGATGTACGCCGAGGCCCGGGCGATGGGCCGTGCGCTGGCCGACGCCGGTTTCGCCGTGATCACCGGCGGAGGACCCGGCCTGATGGAGGCCGCCAACCGTGGGGCCCACGAGGCGGGCGGGCTCTCCATCGGCTGCAACATCGAGCTGCCCTTCGAACAATCCGGGAACAAGTACGCCCACCGATCGATCAACTTCCGCTACTTCTTCATCCGCAAGACGATGTTCGTCAAATATTCGAACGGCTTCGTCATCTTCCCCGGCGGATTTGGTACCCTGGACGAGCTGTTCGAATCGTTGACCTTGGTCCAGACCCGCAAGATCAAGCGGTTCCCGATCGTCCTGTTCGGCACGAAATACTGGCGAGGGCTCCTCGACTGGATCGAGACGACGCAGCTCGCCGAGAAGACGATCTCGCCAGAGGACCTGAACCTCCTGGTCTTGACCGACTCCATCGAGGAGGCCCGCGACATCCTCCTGGATTGCTACCAGACCCGATGCTGGACCACCTGGAAGAAGTCGGAAGGGGCCAAGCTCGACTCCGACCCGCCCGGGGCACCGGCCACCGCGATCGATCGCACCAAGTCCGACGCCGAGTGACTCGGGAAGTTCGTCAGGCCGTGGTAGAAGCGGACCAAGAATGGTCGGATCTCCCGAGGAGCCCAGGACACCGAGACGGGGCCGTTGGAAAGCTGCCGACATCGAGGGATGCGTGGCATTGGCCCTTACGATCTTCTGCTTGTTCGACACGTGTTCCGGTTTCTCGATCCTGAGACTTGGTTCGCCTTACGATCAAGTGATTTCGATAACCATGACGTCGTCCGGTTTGCTGTTCTCGATCAGCGGTGTTCGTCGGGCCAAGGGGCCGCCGCGACTTGCCGCGACGCTCGGCCTGATATACTTCGCCTTTTTCTCGGCCCTGATAGTCCTGTTTTCCACCTGGCATTGAGGCCACGTTTATTACCCGCGAGCCGGGCAGAGGAGCAGGAACGATCGCGGATGACGGATCCCGATCGAATCGCCGCCGACTGTCCTTCCGCTTCGACTCTCACCCCCTCGCCCCGGATGACCCACCGATGAGCACCGCGACGAGCACCGCCGAATTCGAAGACCTCGACCGGACCCTGGCCAACTCCGGCCCGGCCGAGGCGCTCGACCAACTGGCCCGAGGCCTAGCCGCTCGCGGCGAGTTCCGCGCCCTGCTGGATGTCCTGCTCCTGAAGGCTCGGATCGACCTGGGCCTGCCGACCGTCCTGACCGGCCCGCTGGCCGAGATCCCCGAGCCCGCGCGGACCCAGTACGAGGAACGCTACATCGAGGCGATCCGCGAGGTCGGGGGCCGACTCCTCAAGGCCGGAGAGATCGGCGCGGCCTGGGCCTACTTCCGAGCGATCGCCGAGAAGGAGCCGGTGACCGCCGCCATCGAGGCCTACGACCCGCCCGAGAACGACGAGCGGATCGGGCAGGTCATCGAGGTCGCCTTCAACCAGGGAGTCCACCCGCTCAAGGGGTTCGGCCTGATCCTGGATCATTACGGGACCTGCTCGGCGATCTCGGCTTTCGAGGGGCTACCGCCCGACGAGGCGACCCGCGTGGCCTGCGCCGATCGGCTGGTCCGACGACTCCACTCCGATCTCGTCCTGAACCTCCGGTCCGAGATCGCCCGGAGAGGTCAGCCCCTCCCGCCCGAGGGCACATCCATCGGAGATCTGGTGGAAGGTCGCGACTGGCTGTTCGTGGACGACGCCTATCACCTGGACGTCTCCCACCTGTCGTCGACCGTCCGGCTCTCGCCCCTGCTGACGGACCCCTCGACGATCGAGATGGCCATCGGCCTGACCGACTACGGGCGAAGGCTCTCCGACCGGCACCGATACGAGGGCGATCCCCCCTTCGAGGATCATTACGGCGACCACGGCATCTACCTTCGCGCTCTCCTGGGCCAGGATGTCGAGCAGGCCATCGCCCACTTCCGTGGCAAGCTTCCCCCGGTTGATGAGCGTGATGAGGCGGTCGCCGCCCAGGTCCTGGTCCGGCTCCTGGTCCGCTTGGGAAGGTCCGAGGAGGCGGTGGACCTGGCCGCCGAGCACCTGGCCCATCTTCCGGACTCGGCCCTCACCTGCCCGAGCGTCGCCCAGCTCTGCCAGTCGATCGGGCGGCTCGATCGACTGGCCGAGATCTCCCGAGGTCGCGGCGACCTGGTTAATTATGCAGCCGCATTGCTGGGGAATCGGGCCTGACGATGGTCGGTCCCGGCTCGATCACTCCCATTCGATCGTCCCCGGCGGCTTGCTGGTGACGTCGTAGACCACTCGGTTGACCCCCTTCACGGCGTTGATGATCCGGGTGGAGGCCCGGGCCAGGAGCTCGTGCGGCAGGCGGGTCCAGTCGGCGGTCATGAAGTCGTCGGTGTCCACCGATCGGAGGGCCACGACGTTTTCATAGGTCCGACCGTCCCCCATCACGCCGACCGATTGCACCGGCAAGAGCACGGCGAAGGCCTGGCCAATCTGGCGATAGAGCCCGGCGTTGACGAGTTCATCGAGGAAGATGGCATCGGCCTGGCGGAGGACTTCCAGTCGTTCCGCCGTGACCTCGCCGAGGCAGCGGACCGCCAGCCCGGGGCCGGGGAAGGGGTGCCTCCAGACCAGCGATTCGGGCAGGCCCAGCTCCAGGCCGAGGCGGCGGACCTCGTCCTTGAAGAGGTCGCGGAGCGGCTCGATCAGCGTGAACCCCAGCTCGGCGGGCAGGCCCCCGACGTTGTGGTGGTGCTTGATCGTGGCGGCCGGGCCGTCGACGCCGACCCCGCTCTCGACCACGTCCGGGTAGAGCGTCCCCTGCGCCAGGAAGGTCGCACCGGGGATCGACCTGGCCTCATCCTTGAAAACGTCGATGAATGTGTGGCCGATCCGGATTCGCTTCTCCTGCGGATCCACGACCCCCTTGAGTGCGGTCAGGAACCGGTCGGCGGCGTCGATCACCCTGAGTTCGGCCGCCGAGTGCTTCCCAAACGCCTCGGACACCGCGGCCCGCTCGCCCGACCGGAGCAGCCCGTTGTCGACGAACACGCAGACCACCCGAGGGCCCAGTGCCTTCGCCAGCAAGGCCGCGCAGACCGCCGAGTCGACCCCGCCCGAGAGCCCGCAGACGACCCGGTCTTCCGGCCCGACCTTCCGGCCGATCTCCTCGACCGCCTTATCGAGGAACGCGTCCATCGTCCAGGATCCCGGGCTCCCGCAGACCCGGTCCAGGAAGTTGCCGATCAGGAGCGGCCCGTAGGGCGTGTGCCCGACCTCGGGGTGGAACTGGAGCCCGTAGACCTGCAGGTCCTTGTGCCGGACCGCCGCCATCGGGCAGGTGCTGGTCGAGGCGACCGGGACGAACGTGTCACCGGTGGCCCGGACCTGGTCGCCGTGGCTCATCCAGACGGTCGAGGTCTCGGGCACGCCCTGGAAGAGTGGGTCGGAGGGGTCGGTGACGTGGCACTCGGCCCGGCCGAACTCCCGGGCCGGGGCCGGCTCGACCTTCCCGCCCAGGGCCTCGCAGGCGAGCTGCATCCCGTAGCAGATCCCCAGGACCGGGATCCCCATCGAGAACAACCGGGGGTCGCATCGGGGCGCGCCGGGATCGTAGACGCTCGAAGGGCCGCCCGAGAGGATCAGGGCCAGCGGATTCAGCTCGGCCACCCGCTCGGGGGTGATGTCGTGCCGGACGATCCGCGCGAACGCGTGACGCTCGCGGACCCGCCGCGCGATCAATTGCACATACTGGGCGCCGAAGTCGAGCACCAGGACCGGGCGGTCGGAAGGGTCGGGACGATCCATGGGTGGGACGGAACCTCAAGAGTGAGCAGCCAAGACCAAAACGCCAGTATATCTCCGACTCGCGACCTCCGGCAAACCGGATCGCGTCGCCCGGATCCTTAGCCTCAGGGTTTCGCCAGCGACTTGCTCGTGATCATCACGACCCCGGCATCCACTCTGTAGGAGAGGTCTAGCTGATCGAGGACGTGTTCCAGCGAGCGACGGAGGGGGGCGTCCTGGGAGTTGATTTTGACCATCGCGGCAATGGTGATGTCATTCGCCTGCAGCCCCTCCGGGTCGATGTGGATCGGGAGCCCTTTCGGAAATGCCGCGCCACTGGTCCGGCGGCTCGCCTCGATCGTGAATTCATAGAGCGGCACCCCATCGGGATGGTCGAAGGGCATCGGCGTGTCGAGCAGGTTATTGGTCGCCCGATCGGCCAGCCAGGTCCGGTAGGCCCTCGACCATTCCGGCGCCTTGAGCCAGGTGACGATCCCGGCCGCGGCCACGATCAGCATGAACGTCGAGAGCCTCCATCGAAGCTTGTGTCTCATCCCGAAGACCCTCCCCACTCCTCGAACTTCACCTTCCCACCGCTCTCGACGTCATGAAAACTGACCTCCCCCGCCTCCCAGTCCAGCAGGGCGAAGGTGCGCGAGGTCGACACCACCGGGGCCGAGATGACCGAGCCGGGGTTGATCACCATCCCGTGTTCCGACCGATAGAGCATCGGCCGGTGGGTGTGGCCGATGACCATCAACTGGACCCCCATCCGCTTCAGATAATCGTCCAGGCGATCGGGCGGGTGGGTCTTCCGGGTCACGAAATCCATGTCGTCGCCGGGCGACCCGTGGGTGATCAGGCCGATTCGGGGGCCGTCCTGGATCAGCCGATCGGGCGGGTTGGCCCGGATCGTCTCGACGGATTCGGCCGAGGGCATCCCCCCGCCGAATGTGCTGGGCACCCCTTCGATCCCGGCCGCCCGCTCCAGGGCCCATCGGTCGTGATTCCCCCGGACCGATTCGATCCCGTGCTCGGCCAGGAAGGCGACCACTCGGTCGGGGTGGGGGCCGTAACCCACCAGGTCCCCGGCGCAGACGATCCGGTCGGCCCCCAGGACGGTCAGGTGGGCCCAGGCCAGTTCCAGGGCCACGGAGTCGCCGTGGATGTCGGAGATCAGTCCCAGCTTCATCCGGTCGGCCCCGGTTTCGCGGCGAGGGCGGCCAGCTCGACCGACCTCCGGTAAGCGGCCTCGACCGCGTCGATCAAAGCGGCTCGGACCCCCCCTCGCTCCAGGGCGTGGACCCCGGCAATCGTCGTCCCGGCGGGGCTGGTCACCTGATCTTTGAGCCGGCCGGGATGCTCGCCGGTCTCGAGGACCATCTTCGCCGCCCCCAAAACGGTCTGTGCCGCCAGGGCCGTCGCGATCTCGCGAGGGAGCCCGGCACGGACCCCGCCATCGGACAGGGCCTCGATCACGATATAGACGAAGGCCGGCCCGCTCCCCGAGAGCCCGGTCACCGCGTCGAGCTGACTTTCGGGGACGCGGAAGGCCAGGCCGACGGCGTTCAGGCACTCGGCGACGATCGACTCGTCGTCGGGCCTCGCGGTCGGGCCCAGGCAGTAGGCCGCCGCCCCCTCGCCCACCAGGGCCGGGGTGTTGGGCATGACCCGAGCGAGCCTGCGGTCGGCCCCCAACCCCTCGGCCAGGGTGGCCAGGCTGACCCCCGCCGCGACCGACATCACCAGGTGATCCGGGGTGATCAGCGGCCTCAACTCGGCCAGGACCCCCGCCATCGACTGCGGCTTGACCGCCAGGATGATCACGTCGGAGCCCCGGACCACCTCGGCGTTCGAGTCGCAGGTGGCGACCCCCGTCTCGCGAAGTAGTAGGGCCCGCGATTCGGGGTTCGGGTCGCTGCTCAGGATCGACTCGGCCGTGATCCCGACCCGGATCATCCCGCGGATCAGGGCCGTCGCCATCTTCCCCGCGCCGATGAACCCCCACCGGCTCCCGCTGCGAGATTCGACCTCGCCCCGGGACTGAGGCCCCGCAGACGGGACATTGACCGTGCTCATCGCATCCCCCCGACCCTCGTAAAACCCTGGACCGACCGGTACGTCAGTTTAACCCATGGACCCGCCGAACGCTCGACGGACCCCGGAACGCTCCTCCGCTCTGCTCTGAATTCCGGGAACCGGCCCTTCTCGCGTTCGTCACCGCCTCCCGGAGCAAGCTCCGGGGTGGAAAGCGTGAGCAAGCTCCCGCACTCCAAGGCCTCCGGCGGCCTGGCATCCCAATGCGGCGAAGCCGCCCTGGAGTGCGGGAGCTTGCTCACGCTTTGCTCGGGCGGAGCTTGCTCCGCCGGTTTGGGACCGCCGCTTGGCTTCGTTTCGTCGGAGGAATGGCTTCGATCGGGCGACAACCTCTCCTGCGACCAATTCCCACCCGGGAATGCGTCCCAGATCACACTCCGTCGATGGATTTGGTTGGTAAACATCGAGCAAACCACCCCCTTTTCTCAAAATCACCCGCAAAACCACGACCCCCGCGCATGAACGAGCAACCCCGGCCCGGAATTTCGGCCGGTCCGATCTTATTCGGCAATTTCGACCCTCCGACCCTCAGGCCCTCAGCCGTTCGACCTTCCGGCGTCGGGCATCTCGGCGAGCCTCGGCCTTCATCATCCTTTTCTCAAGCCTGGAGGCAAGGACCCGAGGCACGTCGAGTTCCTCGCCGGGCTCGGGGATTTCATCCGGTTCGAGGCAGAAGGGCGGGTGCGGGGCCTTCCTCTGCCAGTGCTCCCGGGGCTTCGATTCGGGCTCGGGCGGGTCTTCGCGGACCGCCTCCCACTTCGGGTAGAGGTCGGGATTAGGGGCCCGGTGCGGCGACTCGTAACGGAGCTGCGACAGGCACCAGCGGAGCCTCCGATGCAGGCTCGACTCGTAGCGTCGGAGTCTCTTCAACTCGGGGTCCGAGTCGTCGGTCAGGTCGGAGGAGCGGAGGAATTGCTCGACCTCGTCGAGGTCGGAGACCAACTCTCGACGCTCTTTCAAGGCGGCGATCTCGCGACGGGCCACGACCGCCGGGTCGTCGGGTCCCTCGATCACCTTGCCTTCGAGGTCGAGCGAGGCCCCCGGCCGATGCCCTTCGCGGAACTCCTTCGGCGTGCCCAGGAGGTTGAAGGCGAGCGTGGTCTGATCGGGGGTCCAACATCCTTTCACGTCGGCCGCATGGGCCAGCATGGCCCAGCGGGTCATCATCCAGAGGCACCCCTGAGGCGTCCGGCCCAGGCCTTCGACCACCTCGCCGGGCCGCTTCTCGATCTGCCCGCCCAGGATCTCGGCCTTCAATTTCTCGTCATCGTCCCACGTCAATTCGGCCCGGAGTGCGATCTTGTCGCGGACCCGCCGCTCGATCCGCACGCATCGGTCGATCCGCAAGCTGAGGACGGCCACCTGGTCGACCAGCCAGGCATGGAACCGATTCTGGGGCTTGAGCGTGTTGAAATAAGAGTCGGACCGGGCCTGGACCGTCGCGAAGTCCTCATGAACGACGATCGACGAGCACAGACCGTGCTTCAAGGCATTGGCCCGAGACCTCGCCTTGCCCTCCTCCGTCTTTGGTCCGGTGCTCTTGAGGGCATTCCGCCGATTCGCTTCGCGACGGGCTTCGGAGACGATCATGGCGCGGCCTCGCGGGTCTGGAAAGTCCGAGGGAACTCCCCCGAACTTTCGGGCCCGCGATCCGCCGATTAGCACACTTACCGGTCCGGTCGTCAAAGAATCGCGTAGGATACGCGGAAGCCCCCCCATCCTGGCGGCCCACGAGGGCCCGGGACGCCCAGGTGAGCTAGGTTGATCGAGCGACTCCCCGGTTCGGAAAAATCCGGACGGACTTGACTCTGGGGCTTTATTGCGACATTATTAACGTGACAAATTTGTCGTATTTCGGGAGGGTTGGGGCTGATGCGAATCGATGTCCCGGAAGCCCTGGGTGGATGGGCGGAGCGGATGGGGATCGAGATCGATCCATATGAGGCTCGGCGGGCGTTCGCGATGGCCGAGCGGGAGGTCTCGGGCGAGGCGTCGGGGGTCTGGGTGGAGCGACTCTCGCGGGTGGGGCGTGACCTGGGTTTCCGGGTGCTCCCGGCCCGAGGGACGATCGCCGAGGCCTTGGAGGCGCTCTCCCGGTCTCGAGTGGTGACGGCCTATCGACCGGAGGGGTGGATGACCCTGGACGATCGGCGGGGGGGGCGTGCTCGCCTGTCCGGGGCTGATCCCGAGGTCGATGGCCAGTGGCTCTCGAAGGGGGCGATCGCCCGGCGGCTCGGCCTGTCGGGTTCCCGCGAGTCTTTCGATTGGGCGGTCCTGGAGCCGGTCGCGACTTGCGAGGGGCTCCGGGATCATGGGGCGGGGGAGGGGGAGGGCCACTCGGATCATGGGGGCCATCATCCCTCGCCGTTGTCCCGGCTCCTGGGGCTGATCCGGCCGGAATCGGCCGACCTGGGGACGGTCGTCGCGTTCGCGGTGGGCGTGGCGGTGCTGACTCTGGCCACCCCCCTGGCCGTGGAGGCCCTGGTCAGCACGGTCGCCATGAGCCTGATGGTCCAGCAATTGGTGGTCCTCACGCTGGTCCTCCTCGCCTGCCTGGGCCTGGCCGGAGGGTTCCGCGCGATCCAGACTTACGTGGTCGAGATCCTCCAGCGTCGGCTGTTCGTCCGGGTCGCGATCGACCTGGCCGACCGGCTCCCCCGGGTCCGGGTCGACGCCTTCGATGGCCATCATGGCCCCGAGCTGGTGAATCGCTTCTTCGACATCCTGACGGTTCAGAAGGTGTGCGCCTTGCTCCTGCTGGACGGAGTGGCCCTGATCCTTCAGACCGCCATCGGCCTGCTGGTTTTGGCGTTCTATCACCCGTATCTACTCAGTTTCGACCTGGTGATGGTGGCGGCGATGGTGGTGACGGTCTTCTTCCTGGGACGGGGGGCGATCGCTACGAGCATCGCGGAGTCGCGGTCGAAGTACGCGGTGGCCGACGCCCTGGAAGAGGTTGCGCGGGTCCCTCGGGCCTACAAGATCGAGGGGGGGGCCGATCGGGCGATGGAGCGGGTGGACGCGCTGTCGCTCCGCTATCTGGCCGCCCGCAAGGCCCATTTCCGGATTCTGTTCCGTCAGGTGGTCTTTTCCCTGGGTTTCCAGGCGCTGGCCTCGGCCTCGTTGCTGGGGCTGGGGGGCTGGCTGGTGATCGAGGGTCAGTTGACGCTGGGCCAGCTGGTGGCGGCCGAGTTGATCGTGGCGACGGTGGCGGGATCGTTCACCAAGCTCGGCAAGCACCTGGAGGGCTGGTATGACCTGATGGCGGCGGTCGAGAAGCTCGGGCATCTGGCCGACCTGCCGACCGAACGGGTCGACGGCGAGACCTTCGAGGGGGACTCCTCGGGGCGTCCGGGCGCCTCGCTGATGATTCGGGGCGTCTCGTATGCCTACGACGGGGGGCGCGAGGCCCTCCGGGGGGTCTCCCTCGATCTGGACGAGGGGGAGCGGGTCGCCCTGATCGGCCCGAGCGGATCGGGCAAGAGCACGCTGGCCGGGCTAATCTACGGGCTCCGGGCCCCGACGAGCGGCCAGATTTTCCTGGATGGTGTCAACCTCCGCGATCTCAGGCTGGACGCCTTGCGGCGTCGGGTGGCGCTGGTCGCGGGGGTGGAGATCATCGAGGGTTCGGTGCTCGAAAACGTCCGGGTGGGCCGATCGTGGATCTCGTCGGCCGAGGTCCGCCGGGCCTTGCGAATGGCCGGGCTCTGGGACGAGCTGACGGGCCTGCCCGACGGGCTCCAGACCCGGCTGGCCCCGGATGGAGGTCCGATGTCGGAGGGCCAGGCCCGCCGACTGATGGTGGCGCGGGGGCTGGCCGGGAGTCCCCGGCTCCTGGTGATCGACGGGACGCTCGATGGGCTCGATCTTCGATCGCGGGCGCATCTGGCGGAAGCCCTGCTGGGCGATCCGGGGACCCTGGACTCCCCAAGCCTGCTACTGATCACGCACGACTCGACGCTCGCACGCCTCTGCCATCGGTCGGTCGTCCTGGACGGCGGCCGAGCCGAACGGGGCGGGAACGTCCCGACCGTGGCCCCCCCCGAAGACTGGCGCGAGGAGACCTGGCCATGTCGTCCCGATTGATCGAAGCCCCCGCGGCACCGAGCCGCCCCGGATCGCCCCATCCCCCGTCGAGGGTCGTTCCGCCGGATCGGGGGCGTCCCCCGAGGTCGACGGCGCTCCACGAGGCCCGCCCTTCTCGGGCGGCCCGCCGACTGGCGATCCTCCTGCTCGGGCTCACCCTGGCCGGTCCCTTCGTCCTGGCGCTGGTCCCCTGGCGGCAGTCCATCTCGGGGAATGGTCGGGTGATCGGCTATGCCCCACTGGATCGCCAGTTCAATGTCGAGGCCCCGATCAGCGGTCGGGTCCGCGAATGGTTCGTGGCCGAGGGTTCGAAGGTCAAGCAGGGCGAGCCGATCGCCCGGATCTCGGACAACGACCCCCAGTACGTCGAATCGCTCAACTCCCAGCTCGCGGCGGCCCGGCGGAAGCTCGAGAATGCCGAGGGGGAGGTCGGCCTCTATGAGGACATCGCCGCGCGGTTCGAATCGGCCAAGGAGATGGCCGTGAAGGCGGCCGGCAATGGGATCGAGGTGGCCCGACAGAAGATCCGGTCCGAGGAGCAAGAAGTCGCCGCGATCCAGGCGGCACTCGATGCCGATCGGTATCAGTTCGAGCGAATTGGCCGCCTTGTGCCCCAGGGTCTGGCCTCCCAACGCGAGTACGAGCTGGCCGATCAGAAATATCGGGAAAGCTCGGCGAAGCTCCTCAAGGCCCGGGCGGGCCTGGCGGCGGCGCGGAGCGACCTCCTGGCCAAGGAATCGTATCTCGAAGAGGTGACCGCGAAGGCCCAGGCCGAGATCCACAAGGCCGAGGCCGAAACCCGGAAGTCCGGCGGTAAGGTCGCCGAGGCGAACAAGGAGATCCAGGAATCCGAGATCAAGCTCCGCCGCCAGAATGCCCAGAACGTGGTGGCCTCCCGAGATGGGACGATCCTCCGGCTCCTGGTCAACCAGGGGTCCGAACAGGTCAAGGAAGGGGATGCGATCGCCGTCCTGGTGCCCGACGCGGCCGACCTCGGCGTGGAGATCTGGGTCGACGGCAACGACGCCCCGCTGGTCCACCCCGGTGATCCGGTCCGGCTCCAGTTCGAGGGATGGCCCGCGGTCCAGTTCAGCGGCTGGCCCTCGGTGGCCGTGGGGTCGTTCGGGGGGGAAGTGGCCCTGATCGACTCGGCCGAGAATGAGAAGGGGAAGATCCGTGTCCTGATCCAAAGGGGAAGCGAGAACGAGTGGCCCTCCAACCGATATCTTCGTCAGGGTGTTCGGGCACGCGGCTATGTCTTGCTCCAGGAAGTCCGCCTGGGTTACGAGTTCTGGCGACGCCTCAACGGATTCCCGCAGGCGATCGCCGAGGACGAACCCGGCTCGAAAGACGGAGAGCCCGAATCCAAGGAAAAGATCAAGATCAAGAGGCCGAAATGATCCGCGAAAAACTGACGATCATTGTATCGGGCTTCGCGGTCGTATTGGCCTCGGCCGGCTGGACTCAGGATCCGTTCGGAGGGGGCCAGTCTCCGTCATCTCGCGCGGACTTCCCGTTCGGGACCAGGACCGATCGCCTCTCCGGCCCGCCCCGGACGGTCGGCGATCTCCCCGAAGGGCAGGGTCAACCCCCTTCGACGCTCCCGGGCCGGTTGTCGGGCAATCCGCCCACGGCGATGGGGGAGGCCCCCCCGAGCCAGGGAGGCCTCTCTCCGGTCGGGCCGACACTCCCGCAGGTCACGCCCTCCGAATCGAGCCCGAGGGCACCCTATCTGTTCATGCCCTCGCCGTTCAGTATCCCGGTCTTCCCGAGGATCCTCCCCAGGAACCGCCCGATGTCGGACGGGCCGGGTGAACTCCCGCCGGCCCTGCCCGGTGCCGACCCGTCGGCCCCGATCGTGCCCGAGGTCGTCCGTCCGGTCGGTCCGCCCCTCGGCCTGGGAGAGGTCCTGGCCTCGGCCGAGCGGGCCTACCCTCCCTTCCTCGCGATCCAACAGGAACGAGGGGTCGCCCTCGGGGACAACATCACGGCCCGGGGGGCGTTCGATCTCAACCTCAACGCCGATTCGCGCAACTATCCCCTGGGCTTCTACAATCGGTCGGTCCAGGATGTCTTCCTGGACCAGGCCCTGATGAACTCGGGCGGCAAGATCTTCGGAGGCTATCGGATCGCCCAGGGGAACTGGCCGACGTATTACAATTATCTGAACACGCGTAGCGGCGGTGCCTTCGTCGCCGGCCTGGAGCAGCCGCTCCTGAAGAATCGCGAGATCGACGCCAAGCGGGCCAAGCTCCTCCAGACCGAGATCGAGCGTCGGAAGGTCGAGCCGACCATCCTCAAGCAGCGGATCTCGCTCCTCAAGGATGTCGCCAAGGCCTACGCGAACTGGCTCGCCGCCGGCCGCTCCGCCGAGATTTATCGGGACCTCGTCCGGGTCGCCAACCTGAGGAAGGAGGGGCTGGAACAACAGGCGAGAGAGGGCATCGTCCGGGCCATCGACCTGGTCGATTTCCGCAAGATCCTCCTGGCCCGCGAACAGCAGGAGATCCAGGCCCGCCGACGGTTCGAGCAGACGAGCATCGACCTCTCGCTTTACCTCCGCGATGAACGGGGGTTTCCGATCCTGCCCGATGCCGCCCGGCTGCCCTCGGATCCTCCCACGATCCCGCCGCCGGATCCCACTCGATTCGAGGAAGACATCCAGGTTGCCCTCCGCCTCCGCCCCGAGATCCTCTCGGTCCGGCTCACGGTCCAGAAGGCCCAGGTCGAGCGTCGGTTCGCCGAGAACCAGCTCCAGCCCTCGCTGAGCCTCTACATTTACGCCGAACAGAACGTGGGCAATCGGGCGCTCGACCTCGGCAAGGACTTCCGGCCGTTCGTCATGGAATCGTCGCTGCTCTTCGACGTCCCGCTCCAACGACGGGCGGCGAAGGGGCGGGTGGTGGCGACCGACGCGGTCCTCCGGCAACTCGCGGCGCAGGGACAGTTCGCCGTCGATGAAATCCGCGCCGATGTCCTGGACGCCCAGTCCGGCCTGAGGGCGGCCCAGGAACTCCTGGATCGGGCCCGCCAGAACGAAATCGTCAGTCGCCGACTGGAAGATGCCGAGCGAATCCTGCTCCGCGAGGGGAGCAGCACGGTCCTGTTCCTGAACCTCCGGGAGCAGTCGGTCTCCGATGCCCAGGTCTATCGGATCGAGGCCGAGGCCAAGGCCCTCTCCGCGCTCGCCGAATACCGGGCGGCCCTCGGCCTCGACGCCGCCGAGCCGACCAAGGCCCCCTGAGATCGCTATCGGTCGAGGAGGATGGCCTCGACTCCGGGCACGCGACCACTCCCCCTCCGACCCTGGACATCGGGCCGGGGTCGGAGTAGTGTCGCCATTGTTGAACGCCCTCTCATCGTCTCGATTGTTGGTCCCCACCTGATCCGATGAAGGAGGTCCAGCCCGATGGCCGACCCGAATCCGTTCCCCGTGGATCGTCGCGAATTCCTCCAGGCGGGCGCCGTCGCGACCGCCGCCGCCACACTGGCCGTTGGCTCGAACTCGGCGATCGCGGCCGATGAGAAGGCCGGGGACTTGAAGCCGGTCCTGACCCGGAAGCCGCTGGGCAAGACCGGCGTCGATGTCACGATCCTCAATCAGGGGACCGTCGGCCAGCCCGACGCCCTGGAGCGGCTGCTCCGCGTGGCCTATCGCGAGGGGGTCCGCTACTTCGACACCGCCGAGGGATACCGGAACGCCGAGGTGGTCTTCGGCAACTGGTTCGAGGCCGAGCCCGCGGTCCGCAAGTCGATCTTCCTGGCCACCAAGAGCGGCGTCTCCACCCCCTCCGACATGCTCAAGAAGATCGACACCCGCCTCGAACGGCTCAAGACCGACTACATCGACCTCCTCTTCTTCCACGGGCTGGAGACCAGCCAGACCGACTGGCCCAAGAGCCGCGAGATGAAGGAGGCGATCGAGGCGATCAAGAAGACCGGCAAGGTCAAATTCGTGGGCTTCTCGACCCACGATGAGAAGATCGCCGAGCAGATCCAGAACGCCGCCGAGGGGGGATTCGTCGACGTCATAATGCTCAAGTATGACCCCTGGCTCGACAAGGACGCCCCCCTGAACAAGGCGCTCGACGCTTGCCACGAGAAGGGGATCGGCCTGGTCTCGATGAAGCAGATCGCCGGGCAGGCCCTGAAGGTGACCGCCGATCGGGTCCCCAGCCTGAAGGCCCGGAACCTGACCCCGGTCCAGGGTCTCCTCCACGCGATCTGGTCCGACGAGCGGTTCTCGGCGACCTGCGTCACCATGAGGAATCTGGACCAGACCAAGGAGAACGTCGACGCCGCCCGCCGGTTCGAGCCGCTCAAGAAGGCCGAACTCGACGAGCTGCGCGCGGCCGTCCTCGCGGCCGGGCCGACCTTCTGCCCCAACTGCGACGGCCGGTGCGCCGAGGCCGCCGGGACCAAGGCCCGACTTTCGGACTTGGCCCGGTTCTACACCTATCACGAGGATCACGGGATCCGGGGCTACGCCCGCGACTGCTACGCCGGGCTCTCGGAAGCCCAGCGCGACTGGAAGGAAGCCGACCTTGAGGCCGCCCGCGAGGCCTGCCACAACAAGATCGACTTCGCCAGGATCCTCCCCGAGGCCGACCGGCTCCTCGGCTGAGAGGCTCAGTTGGCCTGGGGATGCTCGGAGACGCGGCGGATCGATCGTCGGAGGAATCCGACGACCGCCCCGCCGCTGATCATCCCGAAGAGGTAGACGATCACGATCAGGAGCGAGAGCGGGGCCGAGAGCTGCCAGACCAGGAACCGGACCGAGGTCAGGTCATTGTTCTGGACGGCGAAGGCGCCGACCGACGCCAAAAAGATCAGAAGAACCGTGATCTGGAGGAATCGCATGGTCATGATCTCCGAGTGATCCCCGAGCATGGGGGGGCAATTGTAGAATCTTCGACGCAATTGATGAGCCAAGCGGAGGGGATCGTGGCCGGGTGCCATGCTCTCGCGAAGCGTGAGCATGAGGGTGGTTCGGACGATTTCGCATGCTCACGCTTCGCGAGAGCATGGCACCCGCGCAGCGACTCAGGCCCAGTCCCGAGAATTCGTTGACTCCCCGATCCGGCGAAACATCGCAGCTGGCCTTGCAAACCGACCCCGAACTTGGATAATAATCCTCTTTTCCGCTACACCGTACACGCAGAGATCCGGGAGACAGCGTCGTGGCCGTACCCAAGAGACGGAAGTCGAAGTCAGCCAAGGGTAACCGACGAGCCCACGACTTCCTGGTCGCGCCGGCCTTGAACACTTGCCCTCAGTGCAAGCTGGCAGTTCCCCCCCACAAGGTCTGCTACCTGGTGGAAGAGTGCGGCAACATCCAGCGGAGCAAGCCGCACAACCCGACGGCCAAAGACAAAGAAAAAGTCTAAGCCCCGCCCCCGGCCGGCCCCGGGTTTGAAGGAGATCGATCCATGGGACGTCATTGCGAAGTCAGCGGTAAGAAGACCTCGTTCGGCAATCATATCACCACGCGGGGCAAGGCCAAATACCTCGGCGGCGTGGGCATCAAGTGCACCGGCGTGAGCCGGCGCATGTTCAAGCCCAATTTGCAGCGGATCCACGTCTGGCTGCCCAACGGCACCACCACCCACGTGACCGTCGCCACCTCCGTCATCCGCACCGGCGTCCTCAAGCTGGAAGTCGATGGCAAGATGCAGACCTTCCCGCTCATCAAGGCCTCCAAGGGAAGCACCAAGGCCCGCTCCGAACTCAAGAACCTCTACCCGATCTGACCCGATCGGGACCGAGCCCAACCGGACCGAGGCAGGCACTCGTCGATGACGTGAGCCTGTCTCGTCTTCGTTTCGAATGGCAAGCTTGTGCCATCGCGATCCCCGGTTCGGTGAGATCGCTTCCTGGAAATTGGTTCTCCATTTTCCGATTTAAACCTACCCAACCGCCCACAGGCCCGGTATCATGCGGACACGACTAGTGTAAATTTGTATCGTATCTCGTGAGAGCCGGTTGTTATGGCAGCCAAGCCGGACGAGTTCGATCGGAATGCCGTGATCGCCATCCAGGGCGGCGGGGTTTACGGGCTGGGGTTACTTGGCCAGCTCTCGGCGGTGATTGATCGGCACAAGATCAAGCCGCTGGCCTATTCGGGGACCTCGGCCGGGGCGATCATCGCGACGCTGGCCTGGGCGGGGCTCACTCCCAAGGGGATCCGCGACCGCTTCATCGCGCTGGCGGTGGAGGAATCGGGGCCGAAATCAGGTCGGAAGGAGACGCTGACCGACCTCCTCGGCCCGTTCGGGCCCGGTCGTCGCCCGTTCGATTTCGCCCGATTTCAGCGGCTGACGGTGCGGGTCGAGGCGTTGCTGGGCCGGATCGAGGGTTATCCCGCACCGCCCGACTTATCGCCCGGGTTGGGCCGCTTTCGGAGGACCCTGGCTCGGCCGTTCCGGGCCGTTCGACGAATGGCCGGGTCGGCCGGTTGGTCGCTGGGGGCCTTCGCGGACGCGGCGCGGATCGTCCGCGAGATCCGCCCGCACTGGAAGAACCGGGGCCTGTTCACCGGCGAGCGGCTGGAGCGGACCATCGACGACTGGATCCGCTCGTCGCCGATGCTGGCGGGGTATCGGTCGGATCTTCCCGAAGGCGGGCTGTTGACCTTCGGCCAGATCCGCCAGTTCCAGCGCGAGCATGCCGACGACCCCTCGATCTACTTCCCGCCGCTGATCCTGACCGCGACGAACCTGACGACGCGGAAGCTGGTGCTGATCAACTCGTTCGACGATCGTTTCGCCGACCTGCCGATCGCCCGGGCGGTCCGGGCCTCGGCGGGCTTTCCCCTGTTCTTCCGCCCGGTCGCGCTGTCCTGCCGCGAGGTGGGAGGGGCGATGGAGGAAGGATGGTACGTCGACGGCGGCGTGATCTCGAACTTCCCGGCCTGGGTCTTCTCCTCGGAGTTTCGCCGGCAGATGTCCCGGATTGAGGACTTCGAGCATCTGGCCCTCCGACCCTGGCTGAACATCGGTCTCCGGCAGGTTGCCACCCTGACGCACTCGGCGTCGAGGGTCGATGATCCGATCGATTTCTACAAGGGATTGCTCGGGATGCTGGTCGGCCAGGTCCGGAACGAACTGGAGCGGAACCTGTCGGCCCGGATCCCTCGATCCTTGACGATCGAGCAGCCCGATACCGAGACCAGCGGCCCGAGGCGGCTCCTGGATGTGGACCGGCTCGACGAGTCCCGGATCCGCGCCATGTTCCACCGGGGCGAGGAGTTTGCCGAGCAGGCCCTTGCCCCGCTCTCGTTCCGGCTGCCCAGCGGGATCGGTGAGCGGAAGATCCGGGCCGTCTTGAGGGACCTGATCCGGCGCGTCCTCCGGGTCTTCGGCCGCGAGCTGAATGCCGAGCTTGCCTTCCGGGGCAACGTCTTCCTGCCCCATCGCGACCGGTTGGTCCTGGATTACTCCTACAAGATGAACGGTGCCCGCGATCGTCGGATGTCCTTCGCCTATGACACGGGCCTGACCGGCTACTGCTTCCGCGACCGGAACCCCTGGATCTGCAACCTGAAACTCCTCCGAGAGGCCATCGCGGCGCATCCCGAAGAGACGTGGTTCGGGATGTCGTCCGAGCAGCACCGGAAGGTCGAGGCCGATCGGACCTGGCTCCTGAGCGTGCCGATCTTCGATCCCCGAGATTGCTGGCCCAAGGCACCCACCGCGATCAAGACCCGTCCCGAGGAATCGTCGATCTTCCTGGCATCCACCGTGGAGAGCACCACCGATGGGGCCGTCTTGGGCGTGTTGAACCTCGATGCGGCATTTGCACATCAGGAAATCGAGGAGGACACCGAGCGAATGTTGACAGACCCGAGGGTTCGATCTACGATGATTCTTACGCAGACTGCCGCGTCCGAGATCGGATTCATCCTGGCGGATGCCTTCGCCGCCTTGAAGAGGTAGCTCCCATGGCGGAAAGTCAAGCTCCGGAGAAGTCGGACGGGAAGTCATCTCGCCCCGCCGATCGAGGAGTCCTGGCGTTCCGGATCGCCTCGCCGCCCCAGGCTTCCAAGATCCAGTACGCCGGCCGAAGCGCCGCGCAAGGGGTCGCGGCGGCCTACCATTTCGCCGATGCCAGCCGCAGGGATGCCGGCCGCGAATAAGGCCCCCTCGGGGGTGATCCCCTGATACGATAGAGCGGTCGAGCGGTGGCCCCCGAAATAATTTCGGGGGCCGTTGTCGTCGACCGGCGGGATCGCCGCAGCTCCCGCTCATTTCATCTTCTGGAAGAGGCTGAGGATCAGGATGATCCCCAGGACCAGCGCGATCGCATAGCCGATATATCCCAGCGAGAAGAGGCGGGATTCCGCGCGGACGATCAGCGATGACCCGACGATCAGCCCGGCGATCACGATCCCGGCGGTCAGGGTGTGGCTGGCCCGGGTCAACTGGCCGACGAGCTGGTCGAAGTGCTGGAGGTCGAACTTGAGGGTGAGTTCGCCGCGCTTGATCGACTCCAGCGACTGACCCAGGACGTCGGGCAAGAGTGTGGCGATCCGCTGGACGTCCTCGGCGGTCCGGGCGGTCTGCGCGAAGATCCGTCGAGGGCTGTAGCGCTTGACGGTCAGCTCGCGGAAGAACGGGCGGACCTGGGCGGCGATGTCGAAGTGGGGGTCGAGTTCGCGTCCCACCCCCTCGATCGTGACCAGGGCCCGGATCAGGAGGACCAGGTCGGGCGGGATCTTCAGGTGATGGGCCCGGATGAAGCCGACGAGGTCGCGGAGCAAGAGCGAGAGGTCGATGGCATCGAGGGTCAGGTCGCAGTACGAGGCCACCAGCTCGCTCACGTCGCGTCGGAGGGCACGCGGGTCGACGTGTTCACCCCGGATTTCCAGGGCTTCCAGGGCCCGGAGGACCCGGTCGGTGTCCTCGCCGATCAGGCCGGTCAGGAGGTCGACGATCCTCTCCCGGGTCGGCGCGTCGATCCGTCCGAACATCCCGTAGTCGAGCGGGGCGATGATCCCGCCGGGCAAGACCCGGAGGTTTCCCGGGTGCGGGTCGGCGTGGAAGAAGCCGAACCGGAAGATCTGTCGGAGCAGGATCTTCGAGCCCCGGACCGCGACCACCGCGGGGTCGACCCCCATCGAGCGGAGCCCCTCCAGGTCGTTCACGCTGACGCCGCCGATCAGCTCCATCGCCAGGACTCTCGGCGTCGAGTAATCGCGGAACACGTCGGGGATGTGCGCGTAGGGCTCGCGGGCGAACTGGCCCCGGCATCGCTCCATGGTCCGGCGTTCGATGGAGAGGTCCAGCTCGCGATGGAGCGTCCGGTCCAGCTCGCGGGCCAGCGAGACCGGGCCGTAAGGGACCAGCGCGGGGATGTGCCGCTCGGCCAGCTGCGCCAGGTTGTTCAGGATGTCGAGATCGGCCTGGACCACCTTCTCGATGCCGGGCCGTCGGATCTTCAGGGCGATCGTCCGGCCGTCGAGGAGCCGGGCCCGGTGGACCTGCGAGATCGAGGCCGAGGCCAGCGGCTCGGCTTCGAGTCGGGCGAAGACCTCGGAGGCGGGGCGGCCGTACTCCTCGGCCAGGATCGATTCGACCTCGGCGAACGAGAACGGCTTGACGTGGTCGCGGAGCCTGGCCAGCTCGTTGGTATACGCCTCGGGGAGGAGGTCCGGGCGAGTGCTGAGGATCTGCCCGAGCTTCACGAAGGTGGGGCCGAGATCCTCGCAGACCATCCGGAGCCGCATCGGCCGGTCTTCGGGCGGGACCTCGTCTCCCATCGCCGCGCGGGCGAACGGCTCGACCAGCTTGTCGAGGTGCAGCGCGGTGACGACGTCCCGGTAGCCGTAGCGGACCAGGCTGGCCAGGATCTGGCGGTATCGGGGCAGGTCGCGGAGGTGCCCCACGGTTTCGCGGATCAAGCCGACGCGGCCCTCGGGGGTCCGGGAATGGGACGACCGGCACGCCCCAGTCGACAGCTTAATCCCCAACGCCACCCCACCACAACGGCCCCTCGACGGGACTCCCGGCGATCGACGACCCGCTCACCGCTCTTGCGAAAATGGCCGAAATGCGATACAGTCGTTCCCGTAATCATTGAGGTTGCACGAAGTTGTGAGCGAGGATCGACTTATGCCCACCACGGATCAAGCTGGCGTCCGCACGCTCGATACGCCCGATGACCTCGACGAGACACGCCTGGGTGCCGTCGGTTACGTCTTCCACGGGACCCTCTTCGTCGAGGGGGCCAAGAAGGCGGCGATCAAGGCCGGGACCAACCTCCTCCACTTCGCCCGATGCGCCAAACTGGAGAAGGCGGGCGACACCGAGGCCAAGATCTGGTTCCGGACCATCGGCATCGCCAAGGAACACCTCGACGAGAAGGTCGGCAACGATAAGTGGAAGTGGTGCAAGGTCTGCGAGCGCGAGATCACCCAGAAGATCCTCAACGAACGTTGAACTTCCGCCCGTCTTGATTCGACCGGGCTGCCCCACCACGCGGCCCGGTCTGAAGTCGCAATTCTTCGCGATTTTCATGGCGAAGATCCCTTCCGCACGATAAATTCCGAGTGCGCTTCTCGTCTCTCGCGATCACCCGAGTTCTCGGGCCTGTCGCGTTCGTACGCTCGCCAGTCCGTCGCTCCATCGTTGCCCTGGGTTCGGCTTCGGGCCGCCCTCAAGGGTGGTCGTCGTCGACCAAGGTAATTCCCGTGAAGAACGCTCTCGGCCTCGGATGGATCGGCATGCTCCTGGTGGCGGCGAGCCCCGGGGCCCAGACTACCCCGCCGCAGGCTCCGACTCCCACCGCCGAGGTCAAGGCCCACTTCCTGGCACTCCTCGACCGGCCGAAGGTCCCGCTCGACCCGAAGACGATCGAGGTGAAGCGGGGCAATCGAGGGGTGATCTCCGAACGGCTCGACTTCGCCAGCGAGCGGCGCAAGGATGGCTCGATGGAGCGGGTCCCCACGCTCCTGGTCCGCCCCGACTGGGCCAAGCCGGGGGATCGCCTGCCGGTGGTCATGGTGCTCCACGGGACCGGGGGCCGCAAGGAGGGGGTCTGGCCCTGGCTCGAAGAGCTGGCCCACGCCGGATTCGTGGCCGTCGCCATCGACGGCCGATATCACGGCGAGCGGGCGGGCGGGATGCTCGGGTCGAAGGTCTACAACCAGGCGATCACACGGGCCTGGCGTTCCGGGCCGGACGAGCCTCAGGACCACCCGTTCTACTACGACACCTGCTGGGACGTCTGGAGGACCGTCGACTATCTCCAGACCCGCCCCGACGTCGATCCTGATCGGATCGGCCTGATCGGGATCAGCAAGGGGGGGATCGAGACGTGGCTATCCGCCGCGGTGGACGACCGGATCAAGGTGGCCGTGCCCGCGATCTCGGTCCAGTGCTTTCGATGGAGCCTCGAGCACGAACGGTGGCAAGGCCGAGCGAATACGGTCCGGGAGGCCCACGAGGCCGCCGCCGCCGACCTGGGCGAGCCCGAGATCAACCACAAGGTTTGCCGGACCCTCTGGGACAAGATCCTCCCCGGGATCCTCGACCAACTCGATTGCCCGAGCATGCTCCGCCTCTTCGCCGGTCGTCCGCTCCTGATTATCGGGGGCGAGAAGGACCCGAACTGCCCGATCGAGGGGGCCGAGATCGCCATCAACGCCGCCCGGGCCGCCTACCAGGAGGCCGGTGCCGAGGACAAGCTGAAGGTCATGATCGCGCCGGGGGTGGCCCACAGCATCACTCCCCAGCAGCACGCCGCCGCGATCGACTGGTTCATCGCCTGGCTCAAGCCCACCCCGCCCCCCGAAGGGGCCGCCCGGTTCCTCCATTACCGGGCCTTGGCCTCGCATCGCAAGTGGAGAGAGCATCGGAAAGCGCAGAGACGCGAGCGAGAACTCGCGAGACTAGCCCCACCCCAACCCTTCCAGTTACCGGACTTTTCCCGCCTCTTCGAGCCGGCTCCGACTCCTTGATACAGTCGCAGGGTGCCCCTTTCGCTTAGGGCATTTTTTGTAGGTCAGGGCTTGCCCTGCCGCGAGCCTGGTCTCGGCAAGACAAGCCCTGCCCTACAAAACGCTTTCCGGCCTCGCGGAGTGCGTCGGTCCCCGGCCCGCGAGCCGCCTGGGGTGCGGGAAGATCATCACCCCTCCGCAATGAGAAGAAGCCCTCGCTTACCCAAGGTCAAAGGGATCATCTTCGGCAAAGGGTGGAGCCAGGCCCGGGGACCGCTCGGGCAGGATGAAGGGAATTGTCCTGTACGAAACCAGGTGAGAGGTCCGAGTCGATTTCGTCCTTGAATGAGTCCTCTAAATCTGCCACTATGACTAGACTGACTAGTCATCAAGGAGGGGCTATGGCCTGGAATCTCGCCGAAGCCAAAAGTCGTTTGACCGAGGTCGTGAACCTCGCCCTGACCGAGGGCCCTCAGACGATCACCCGTCGCAACGACACGGTGGTCCTCATCTCGGCCGAGCGGTACGCGGAGCTGACAGGCAAGAAGCTCGACTTCAAGGAGTACCTGCTCCAAGGGGCTGGGCTCGACGAACTCGATTTGACGCGGGACCAGAGCCCCATGCGAGACGTCGAGCTGTGAAAGTCCTGCTCGACACGAATATCTTGGCCGAGCTGGTGAAACCGAACGGCAACCCGGCCGTGCATGCGGCCCTGGCCGAGATACCGACGCCGAACGTGTTCCTGAGCGTGCTCACGGTGGGCGAAATCGTGAAGGGCATCGCCCTCCTGCCGGCAGGCCAGAAGAAGAAGCACCTCACGAAATGGCTCGCCGGGATTGAGAGCGACTACGGGGAGCGGGTGCTCCCTCTCGACTCCGAGACGGCTCGAATCTGGGGCGAGCTGACGGCTCGGGCTCAGAAGAAGGGTGTCATTATCCCCCCCGCCGATGGGCTCCTCGCGGCGACCGCTCTTCGGCACGGCCTTCACGTGATGACCCGCAACACGAAGCACTTCGAGGCGAGCGGGGCTCTCGTCGTCGACCCGTGGCAAGAGAATAATTAGTCGCTGATACAGGGGGTTATCCTGCACAAAGGCATCCCTCCTAATTGATTGCATGGTTTTTTGATTGGGGGACGTCGAGGACGTCTCTCGACGTCCCCCGAAATTCCGCGTCAATTCAGCGGCGGCAGCTCGGGCAGGTGGTGGTCAGGTCTCTGAGGGAACGCCGCTTTGAGTCCGTTCGAGTGAATCGACCATGGGCAAGGGTTCGATTGCGATGCTCGAAGCAAGGCCAGGTGGGCCGCCCGGCCTGGAGGAACGCGCGGAGCCCCGCCGGGTCCGTGTGAACGGTGGCGAAGCGCGAAGCGGAGGTGCTGCCGTCATAAAGGCAAGCGACGCTCTTGAACTTGCCGAGGTCAAGGCCAAGAATCATGCACATGGCCGCGTGGCTCCGTGGGGTGATCGGGAGATATGTCTACACCTCAAGGTTACCCTCAAGGGGCCACGCGGCTTACATGGATTCTTTAGGCGGCTGGGACATGCGACCATCCGGACTCATCCTTTCCGGCTATCGGTCGTTCCAAGAGGTCATCCATCCCCTGGCCGCCGGAGTCGCCCCCTGCTTCTGGATCATCGACGATCAGCAGGGGACGTTCGACTCGCGATGGCTCCATGCCTCTCCCAACAACGAAGCCGTCGTTGAGAAGAAGTGCTTCGACGCCCCCGCGTGCCGCGACACATCATCGTCCTGCTGGCGTCCCCACACGTTCCCGCGACTGGCCGGGCACGTCTATGTCGACGAGTGGACCTACTTCTTCGCCATGCGCTGTCACGAAGATGAGGTGACTCAGCGGGCGGAGTGGATCGTCCGTCACATCGGCAAGCTCACGGGCGACTTCTTCGGCCACCTGAGTCAATTTGCCGACCTGTTCCTCTTTCAAGCGGACGGATGGTGGGAACTCTATACCTCCGATGTAGAATGGCGGCAGAAGTTCCGCGACTCGTTCCCGAAGTCATTCGAGCGTTCCTGGCAGAGAGCGGGTGAGCCGCCGGGCGAGCCGTAGATCGGCCGCCTAACCTCGCGCTGCAGCGGACCCGGCCCGCCGCAGCGCTTTCCTGGTATCATCAAGGCTTGTCTCGGCGGGCCGGTCCGCTGAGCTTAGGCGTTAGCGACGATCGGCTTTGCGTTCGTACCATGCGGCGACACGACTGCGAACAATTCAAGCTCTGGTTGGCCCTCCAGAAGGACGATCGGTCACTCTTGGAGCATGCGTTTTCGCTCCTCGGGATGGACGGGGGGCACAATGAATGCTACGGCGAATCCTCAGCAGGTGCGGGTGCCTGCTACATTCTCAGGGCGGGTTCAAAACAGGATAGGAGCAGACTGTCCAGACTGATCAGGAATGACGAAGCAGTGCGGCGCAGGATCGTCGACGGGTTATGGCAGGAGTACGGTCTCAGCCACAAGGTCATCGCGAAAATCTTCGACCTATCGAACTACGACGATAGATTCGAGATTATGGTGAGGGTCGACATCAGGGATTCGGAGAAGTTCGACGTACGCGACCTCCTACGCCTGCTGCTACGTTTGGACCTGAAGCCCTGGGAGGAAATCCTTCTTCACCTGACCAAGAACCATCGCAACTGGGCATAGTTGCGTGGCCCGCGTCGAGGCTTCGAGACCACCCGAACGGCGGGTCCGCCAAGCTTGGTTGTTAGGCACCGGGGGTAGGGCCGTATGCGACGTCTCTTCGAGTGCGTGACATTCTGGGGGCTCCAACTCGCGTTCGGGGGCCTCTTCGCCGCCGTGTTCCTGTTCGTCGTCCCGCAGGCCGTTGAGGGATGGCTCGCACGGGCTCTGTCCGTCGCCCTGGGCGGTTGCACCGGGCTAGCGGTTGTAGTCGGCTTGGCCGTCACTGCGTGGGGCAGATGGGCCGGCGGGCTGTCGTCGCAGGAGCCGGCAGTCTGCCCATGTTGCGGGCAGATGATGCCGGAGGTGGCGGCCTCCGCCGCCTAACCTCGCGCTGTAGCGGACCCCGCACCACTACGGCGCTTTCTCTGGTTTCATCGCGTATCTCGGCGGTGCGGGTCCGCTGAGCTTTGTCATCAGGCGGCGGAGGCCAACATGCGAGCGGGACCCGAGGCGGTCATGGCGAGGGCGTTGGCAGCCGTCGGCTTCGACGAGCGGTGCCCCGACCCGGCTGCGGCGTGGGCGGCGTTCCGGGAGTTCGCCTCGACCCCGCTCCCGGACGCCCTCACCGTAAGCGTCGGGTACGAGTGCTTCCACGTCTCGGACCGCGACGACGTCCTGTGGCTGACCTTCGAGAGATCGCTGGATGTCGGGGCCGGCACGGGCTGGATGTGCGGGTGCTGCCTGGCGAGGACTGTCCCCGAGACGATGTGGTCGGTCACCGATTCGGACTGGTGGTGGCCCGAATCCGGCACACTGCCGCGATGGTTCGCTGAGGTGGAGCGTCGGCCATCCTTCCGCGATTGCCTGAGTTTGGACGGGTGGAGGTGGGTCGGTCTTTCGTCGTGAGCCGAGCTGCCTAACCTCTCGCTGCAGCGGTCCCGGCCCGCCGCGAAACGTGTCATGGCTGGACTCTATGGTGCATCCGGTAAGTTCCATGGCACTGACGGACACGCCTGAGAAATACCCGGCGAGCTTGTCGCGTGGTCAAAGTCCCGGCGGGGACATGAAGCGATAAACAAACTCAAGTTTACGGTGCACGCCATACTATCCAACCAATGAGATTTGCGTCCAAATTCAAGGAGGTCCCACTGCGGCGCCTGGTTCGCCGTCCGCCACCGCGTGCTCGCCGACCTCCAATACGGCCTGCAGTCGACGGAGCCGGGCGTGCGTCACCGTCGGCAGATCGAGTCGGCTTACCAATTCCTCGATTACGTACAGAAGGAGGGCGACGAATTGGCCGAACTGCGGGCTTTCCCGCGACTTCGCCTCGGCCAAGCGGGCGAGCGGCCACAAGACCGCCCGCTGCACGCCCATCACTTCGGCCCCGAGCCACAGGTCACCGCCCACCCCCCGGCACCACTGCAGCCCGGCCTGAGCGACCAACACGTTGCCCCACACCAGCGCGGCCGCACCCAAACCGCCGGCCGGGTGGCCGAGCTGCTCGTAGTCGAGGTAGTCGAGGGCGGCAATGTCGGCCGAGGAACCGGCGAACGTCGCCCCGCGTTCCGGCATCGCGCGGAACGAGTCCCAGTGCAAGCGGTACGCCTGCCCGGCGGCGGCAACCTCGGCCAAGTCATCAACGGTTGCTTCCGCAAAACTTTCCACCCCGCAACCCTCCCGCCGCCGAACTTTTGGTAGGTCGAACTGAAAATCTAACATAAAGGCCGCCTATCAGACATCGAAGCGATCTGGTTCGCGTCCGAACAGTTCCGTTGCCACTTGGGCTAGAATCACGACCTATCCGCTAGTTCCGATTCTTTTAGTGTGGGGTGCTGATCTCGACGGAAGAGATCGTCGGACCGAACGGTCCGGGGATGGCCGCGTCTGCTTGCGGCTGGGGCGCCTCGCCTCGATGGGGGGCGACCGTGGCTTGGTTTGTTGATTCGGACTCCCCTGGTGGGCTTCTCGGGGTAAACTACCTTCGGCCGGATTGATCTCGATTCCACTCGACCGGAGGATGGGCCGATGCCGAGGATGCTCCCTCGTCGATTCTCGACGATTTTGACGATCGCCTGGCTCGCCTTATCGGCCACGGCCTGGGCGGAGACCCGGACGATTGCCCGGTCGGGCCGGGGATTCCTGGAGGAGGTGGATGGGACCAAGGTCCTCCATCTCAAGGGGACCCCTCGCGAGATGGGGATCCAGCATGGGACCCTGCTCAAGGACGACATCCGCGAGCAGGTCCGCTACCTCTTCGACGTGAAGGCGAAGGAGTTCAAGCCGGAGTTGCTCGGCCTGAAGGTCCCGGTCAACGCCAAGCGGCTGATCCTCTCGATCGCCGAACTCCAGCGCAAGCACGTCCCGGAGAAGTACCGCGAGGAGATGCGCGGGATCGCCGAGGCCTCGGGCGTGCCGTTCGAGGAGATCATCGCGGCCAACTTCATCCCCGAGATGTTCCACTGCTCGGGATTCGCCCTCTCCGGTTCGGCGACCAAGGACGGGACCCTCTACCACGGGAGGATCCTCGACTACGGCTGCGACTGGAAACTTCAGGACCACGCGGTCCTGGTGGTGGCCGAGCCCGAGGGGTCGATCCCTTTCGTGAACGTGACCTACGCCGGGTTCGTCGGGAGCGTCACCGGGATGAACGCCAGGAAGATCTCGATCGGCGAGATGGGCGGGAACGGCCTGGGACACTGGGACGGCGTGCCGATGGCCTTACTGGTCCGGATCGCGCTGGAGGAGGCCGACGACCTGGATGAGGCGGTCGCGATCTTCCGCAACAGGCCCCGGACCTGCCAGTACTTCTACGTGGTGGCCGACGGCAAGTCGGGGCGGGGGGTCGGCATGGAGGCGTCGTGGGATAAGTTCACCCTGGTCCAGATGGGGGAGTCCGAGCCCCGGCTGCCGCACGCCTTCAAGGACTCGGTCCTGCTCTCGATCGGCGACCGATACGAGGAGCTGGCCCGTCGGGTGAAGGCCGGTCACGGGACCTTCGACGCCGAGTCGGCGAGACACTTGATGGACCGGCCGGTCGCGATGAAGTCGAACCTGCACAGCGTCCTGTTCGAGACGACGACCACCCGGTTCTGGGTGGCCAATGCCTCGACCGATGGGCAACCGGCGGCAACTCAGCCTTATCACGCCTTCCAGCTCTCGGAACTCCTGACCCATCAGGCCGACCCATCGGCCCCGGACTGGCCGGGACCGGTAGGTAAGGCGGAGTGACCGGGAATCAGCGGGGGTTATCGTAAGGGCCGAAGCTGGGCGGAAAGCCGGGCATGCCGAGTGCCCGGTGGATCTGCTCGCAGGTCTGGGCGATCTCCTGGACTCGCTGGATGTTCGGCCCGGTCCGGCCCCGGGCGATCCGGTCGAAGTGCCGGGAGAGACGATGCGAGCTGGCGTCGACCGCCCGGAAGTCGTAGGCCAGGCGTGACGGGTCGCCTCCCCGGGCGGCCATTTCGCGGAACCGGTGGACGTCGTCGCGGAGTCGATTCATCTCCTCGAACATCTCTCGACCTTCGGGGACGACCCGGACCGTGGGCGCGAAGTTGGCCACCAGCTCGTCGACCTGACGATCCAGCTGGTCGGCCCACTGGCCGATCGGGGCCTGGTAGGGGTCGGCATAGGGCAGCCCTCGCTGGTCGAAGTTGAACTCGCCGACGCCGGGGTACTGCGGGTACTGCGGCTGCTTGTCGCCGGGGGCCAGTGCGTTGGTCAGGCCGAGCTTCGCCCGGAGGTGGTTGTGGACCGAGGTGTACGACTTCCAGGTCGACGCCATCCGGGGCGACATCGGCCTGGCATCGAGCGCGATCCCCAGTCCGTTCGACTTCTGGATGATCTGGTAGAACGCCTGCTGGGCGAAATCCCCCTGCTGGCCGATCGCCGGATTCCTCAGGCCATCGTAGAAGGCGTCGGCCATCCGCGCGACCACCGCGGCGTCGTTGGTCAGGGCCGGCCCCCTGGGCTCTCGGGCATACTCGACCTGGACCGTGGCGGCCAACGCCTCGGCACGCTGGGCCAGCGCGTAGGCGAGGCGGATCACCTCATCCGGCCCATTCGGCTGGGGGTTCTCGACCTGGAAATTCGGCGGGTATCCGTTCAGATGGAGAGCCCGATGCATCTGGTCGTCGACCTGGTCGAGTTTGGCGACCTCGTTGATCATGCCGGGGCTCACCGATCTCGGATCCCCGATCTGGCCGCGAAGTCGATGCCAGGCCGCGTCGATGTCCGAGTAGGACTGCCGGACCCGGTAGGGGTTGCCCGGCTCCCGGACGGACCCGTACCAATCGGCGGTCGCCCGCTCCAGTTCCCTGGCGTCCCTCGCCAGGTATCCGCCGTTGGGGACCTGATTCGCGTGGGCGGCGAGATCCTCGGCAAGGGCCCGGGTCGCCTCCGCCATCCTCCTGGAAAGCCGCTCCTGTTCATCCCCCGGCGCCGGGGGGTACAGTCCTTGAGCGGCGGAGGGGCGAGCCAGTGTCATCGCCAGGCCGCACCCGATCGCGAACGTCATCCAGCGGTTGCCCATCATTGCAAAGTTCCCTCGAAGGTGCCGCCCGATTGGCCGCAATGGCCGGATCAACGTGCAATTCGAGTGCCGCTCTCCGAATCGGTGGCCATGCCCGCCCGCCCCGCGTACAACGACGAGGTCCCGGACCGATCACGACCGAGGGTTGTCTCGATGGAATCTCCCGAACCGCGAACGACCGAGTTGAGCCGACGCCCCGTGACGGCCTGGGTGATGCTGGCCATCGCCCTGCCGGTGGGAGGCTGGCTGCTCTGGGAGATCCATCGGACGATCGGCCTGAGCAGCCCTCGGCTCTGGGAACTGCTCCGGACCGACCGCGTGTTCGACCTGGCGATGCTGGACTTCACCCTGACGGCGGGTTGGGCCGCGCTGGTCTTGATCGAGCGATCGAGTCCCAGGGATTGGCGGTTCTGGGTCTCGATCCCGATCTTCATGGTGATCCCGACGCTGGGGATCATCGTCTTCATCTTGCTCGACCGATCCCGCCCCGGTCGAGCCTGACCGAAGGGATTTAACCCTTCTTCCGGGTGAGGACGAAGACGTTCGGTTCCCCCTCGTTGCCGGGCTTCAGCTCGGTCGGTCGGTCGTTGCCCGGCCCTCCGGTCTGGATCTTGACCTTATCGTCCCCATCGAAGGCGTAGATCCCGAGCTGGTCCTGCGCCTCCTCTCCGTTGGAGCGCTTGAAGTGCACAAAGTCGACGGTCCTGGGGTTGGCCTTCTCGTCCAGCTTCATCTCGCCGGTGAACTCGACCTCGGTCCCGTCGCCCCGCTCCCACCGGGCCTTGATGGTATTGTCCTTGATGGTCAGGGTGATCGAGACTTCCTCGTCCTCCCCGCCCTTGCCGGTCCAGGTCCCCTGGAACTTGCCGAGGTCTCCGGCGATCGGGGCGGGCTTTTCCGGGACGCGGGCCCAGGTGGTCAGCATGGGCGGGCCTCCCTCTCCGGCCTCGAACTTCGAGGGTCGATCGTTGCCCGGACCGCCGCTGCAGGTAGTCCAGACTCCGTTTTCGAGCTTGTAGAGCCCCAGATTGGGCGGGATCGTATCCCCCTGGGGGGTGGCGAAATCGAGCCAGTCGATCGTCTTCGGGCTGGCCTGATCGTCCAGCTTGAGTCGTCCCTTGAGCTTGATTTCCTCGCCATCGGGGCGGGTCACGGAGATCTCCACCGCCGAGTCCTTGACGAGCAGGATGATCGGGATGTCCTTGTCCGGTCCGACCTTGGCCGACCAGGAGCCTTGAAGCTCGGCCAGGTCTCCCTTGGGTTCGTCGGCGGAGGCTCGGATCTGTGTGAGGCCCAGCCCCACGGCGGCGATCAGGGCCAGTCGTGTCGTCATTCTCATCGCGTTGATTCCTGGGGGGCAAGTTCGATCGATCGATCAATCAATGGGTCTGGGTGAGGGGCTGACCGCCCCATCCCGGATCTCGGTCTTGAGCCATTCCTTGAGTTCGGACCGGAGCTGACCGGCGAGCTCGGCCTGCTGCGCGATGGCGTTCCGGAGCTCGCCGGGGTCGGCCTCGACGTCGTACATCTCGGGCGAGCCGCCGTCGACGATCATCAGCTTGAACCGGCCCCGCATCGCGGCGAGCTGGAAACTCCCCTCGCTCCTCCATTCCCAGAAGAGGGTCCGCTCGGGGGCCGGGCCCCGGCCGAGGAGGGTCGGCAGGACATCGATCCCGTCGACGTGCCACGAGGGATCGGGCACGGTCCCGGCGGCGGCCAGGAGGGTGGGGAAGAGGTCGGTCATCTGGATGATCTCGTCGGAGACCTTGCCGGCCGGGACATGGCCCGACCACCGGACGACGCCCGGGACACGGATGCCCCCTTCCCAGAGGGTCCGCTTCTGCCCTCGGAACGGGTGATTGCTATCCAGGGCGTAGCTGGTCCCTTGATTGCCGCTCTCGAAGGTCGCGCCGTGATCGCTGGTGAAGATGACGATGGTCCGCTCGTCCAGCTTCAGTTCTCCCAGGGTGTCGAGGACTCGACCGATGTTCCGGTCGAGCCGGGTGACCATCGCCGCGTAGGTCGCGTTGAGCGGCTGGGCCGGGTCGTCCTCGGGGAATTTCCCCTTGTGTCGCTCGATCTCCTCGGGAGGGGCCTGGATATAGAAGTGGGTGGCGATGTAGGGCAGATACAGGAAGAAGGTCGAATCCTTCTTGCGACGGAGGTAATCGACGGCGCGGTCGGTGAACAGGTCATTGGCGTAGCCGGAGGCGGGCTTGAGCTCGCGACCTTCGTAAAGTTCCTCGGGATACTGTTCCCAGGCGTGCTTGGCGTCGGTGAAGCCGTAGAACTCGTCGAACCCCTGATCCATCGGATGATGGGGATTAACCCCCTTGGAGGGGGCCCCCCGGTGCCACTTGCCGAAGAGCGCCGTCTCGTAGCCTTGAGGCTTGAGCGCCTCGGCCAGGGTCACCTCGCCGGCGGGGAGGTCGTCGTTGTTTCGAGAGACCCCGCAGTGGATGGTCGACTTGCCGGTCAGCAATGCCGCCCGGCTGGGGGCGCAGGTGACCGCCGCGGTGTAGAACCGCCGGAAGACGGTCCCCTGGGCCGCGAGCCGATCCAGGTTCGGGGTCGCCCATTCCTTGCGGCCGTTGAATCCGACATCGCCCCAGCCCAGGTCATCGGCATAAATCAGGATGATATTGGGCGGCTTCGAGGGCTCGGGCGACGTGGCGATCGCCGGGGTGCACAGGGCGAAGCTCAGGACCAGGCCCATCGCCCAGCGTCGTCGGACATCCCTCATCGATCGATCCTCCCGCGACGTGGCACGGGCGAGACGTGGCCGGGAGCCGCGGAGCATCCTGGACGCAGCCCACCCTTTTGATGGAACCTTCTGGTTTCCCCGAAAGGGTATCCGGGACGACCCGGGCTTTCAACTTCGGTTCACGGATCGGCGTCGCGGCCGGGGGTGGCCGGGGCGATCGGTCCGGCCCCGAGGTCGTCGGAGGGGTCATGCGAGGCTGGAGGAGATCCGGACGTCGCCGACGTCTTGCTGGTCCGGGAGGGCTTCGATTTTCGGGAGGAACTGGAAGTTGGGGAGATCCCGAGAGTGGGTGACCCGATCCCGGCCGTTCGTCTTGGAGTGGTAGAGCGAGCGGTCGGCCATCTCGATGAGATCGGAGGCCCGGATCACCCTCCGCTCCATGGTGGTGACCCCCAGGCTGATGGTGAGGGGGCGGAGTCCCCACGGGTGCCTCTGGATCGCCAGCCGGAGCCGTTCGGCCATCAGGAGGCTGGCCTCCTCGTCGGCTCCGGGCAAGAGCACGGCGAACTCTTCGCCCCCGTAGCGGGCCAGCACGTCCATCTCGCGGACGTTCGATCGGAGGACCTCGGCGACCTCGATCAGCGCCTGATCCCCGGCGGGGTGGCCGAAAGAGTCGTTGAAGGGTTTGAACTCGTCAACATCGATCATCAGGACCGAGAAGGGTATGCTCATCCGATAGGAACCGGCGAACTGTCGATCGATGGCCTCGCGGAAGAACCGGTGATTTTTCAGCCCGGTCAATCCATCGCTCGTCGCAATTTCGGCCAGATGTCGGTTCTTGCTTTCGAGTTCCATCTTCATCCGCTCTAGCTCGATCGACCGGCTCCGGAGCAGATCCTCCATGGTGACGATCCGGCGAGCGACGTTGATCCTCGCGACCAGTTCGGCGCGATCGAGCGGCTTGGCCAGCAGGTCATCGGCCCCCGCATGGAGGGCCTGGAGCCGCTCCTCACGCGAGTGTCGGGCCGTCAGGAGAATGGCATAAGTGTAAGGAGCGTCTGGGCCTCGTCCCCGGAGCCTCTGGCAGAGTTCCAGACCGTCCAGGCCCGGCATCATCCAATCGGTGATCAAAATGGGTGATTCGAATTTCTGAAGATAGTCCCAGGTCGAAGAACCTTCGGAGAGCGCCACAACGTTATAGCCGAGGTTCTCCAGCGTCTTCTTCAGGACGATCCGCGAGACATCGTCATCTTCGGCGATCACGATCTTCATCGTCTGGCGGTTCCCCTCGTTCACCGGTTCGGGGACGACCGGCACGCGTCATCGTGCGTAACCTGGGGCCGGCGAACAGCCCGGCTGGTCACTACTCGATGAAATTCAGACCAATCTCGTCTTCGGCACCTCGAACGAAGGTATCCTAGGTCGCAAATCGACCGGAGGTGCTCGATCGAGAGATCGGGCGAGGCTTCCGTCCCGGACCCTCGGGGGGCTTGACGATTCAATTTCGCCGGATCAGCGGCTAAGATCATCTCTCGGAAGGTCCATCCCCTCTCCTTATCGATGGCAATTAGACGCGGAGCCCGCGACCATGACGGCTGAATCCGGTGGCGGATCGATTCACAGTTTCTTGACCGAGAGCCGAGTCTTCCCGCCTCCGGCTGAATTCGCCGCCCGGGCGAACATCAAGAGCCTCGCCGAATATCAGGCGCTCTGGGATCGGGCTCGAGATGATCCTGCGGGATTCTGGGGCGAGATGGCCGGCATGCTCAGCTGGGCGAAGAGCTGGGATACGGTCCTCGACTGGAAGCCGCCCCATGCCCAGTGGTTCGTCGGCGGAAAGTTGAATGCTTCCTATAACTGCGTCGACCGCCATTGCGAGGGGCCGAACCGCAACAAGGCCGCCCTGATCTTCGAGGGAGAGCCGGGCGATCGCCGGGTCCTCCGCTATCAGGACCTCCAGCGCGAGGTGGCCGTCTTCGCCAACGCACTGAAGGCCCTGGGCGTCCAGCCCGGCGAGGCGGTAGCGATCTACATGCCGATGATCCCCGAGGCGGTCATCGCGATGCTGGCCTGCGCCCGGATCGGGGCGGTCCACACGGTGGTCTTCGGCGGCTTCAGCGCCGAGGCCCTGGCCGGTCGGATCCAGGACTGTTCGGCCAAGATCCTCGTCACTGCCGACGGCGGGTTCCGACGGGGCAAGGTCGTCCCTCTCAAGGAGAACGCCGACGGGGCCGTGGATCACTGCCCGACGATCAAGAACGTCGTCGTCTACAAGCGGACCGGGCACGAGGTCGCCATGACCGAAGGGCGGGACCTCTGGTGGCACGACGCCATCAAGGACGTCCCCGCCGAATGCCCCCCGGAGCCGTTCGATAGCGAGCATCCTCTCTATATTCTCTACACCTCCGGCTCGACCGGCAAACCCAAGGGGATCCTGCATACCACCGGCGGTTACCTCCTGGGCGCGGCCCTGACGACCAAGTGGGTCTTCGACCTCAAGGACGACGACACCTATTTCTGCACCGCCGACGTCGGCTGGGTCACCGGCCACACCTACCTGACTTACGGGCCGCTCGCCAACGGGGCGACCGTGGTGATGTACGAGGGGGCACCCAACTGGCCCGACGAGGGGCGATTCTGGAAGATCATCCAGGATTACAGGGTCTCGATCCTCTACACCGCCCCCACCGCGATCCGGGCGTTCATGAAGTGGGGCGTGCAGTTCCCCAAGAAATATGACCTGACCAGCCTCCGACTCCTGGGGAGCGTCGGCGAGCCGATCAACCCCGAGGCCTGGATGTGGTACCACGAGGTGATCGGCGGCGGCCGGTGCCCGATCGTCGACACCTGGTGGCAGACCGAGACCGGCTCGATCATGATCTCGCCGCTGCCCGGGGCCACGCCCACCACCCCCGGCTCGGCCACGCGTCCCCTGCCCGGGATCGTCCCCGAGATCGTCACCAAGGACGGGACCCCCGTCCCGGCCGGTCACGGCGGATTCCTCGTCATCAAGCAGCCCTGGCCGTCGATGCTCCGGACGCTCCACAACGACGACGAGCGTTACCAGGCCACCTACTGGTCCGAGGTCCCCGGGGCCTATTTCACCGGGGACGGGGCCCGTCGCGACGTCGACGGGAATTTCTGGATCATGGGCCGGGTCGACGACGTCCTGAACGTCTCGGGCCACCGGCTCTCGACCATGGAAGTCGAGAGTGCCCTGGTCAGCCACCCCAAGGTGGCCGAGGCGGCCGTGGTCGGCAAGCCCGACGATTTGAGGGGGCAGGCCATCTCGGCATTCGTCACCCTCGAAGGCGGCCAGACTCCCAGCGACGCCTTGAAGAAGGAGTTGCAGGCCCACGTCGTCAAGGAGATCGGGGCCCTGGCCCGACCCGACGACATCCGATTCACCGACGCCCTGCCCAAGACCCGGAGCGGCAAGATCATGCGCCGGCTCCTCCGCGACATCGCCGCCGGTCGCGAGAGCGCCGGGGATACCTCGACCCTGGAAGACCTGGCCGTCCTGGCCAAGCTCCGCGAGGATGACGAGGTCTGATCGGTTCGCATCAACGCCATGGGATGGGCCTCGAATTTCGGGGCCCATCCCTTCCGATGCAACCGACTTATTCCTCGGGCTGGAGGTGGGCTTCGAGGAACCAGAGCTGCTTATCGGCGACCCGCGAGATCTCGGTATAGAGGTCCGAGGTCGTCGGATCGCCGATCTCGTCCGAGTCGTCGATCGCGGCCCGGATCGATCCGGCATACTGCCCGAAGCGCTCGACCAGCGCCTTCAGGTGATCGCGTCCCTCGATCGCGTCGGTCGGATATTCGGGCAGGCTGGAACTCGCGGCGGCCATCCTCGATGTGCCCGTGGCATAACCGCCCAGGCTGGTCACCCTCTCGGCCAGGAGGTCGACGTACGGCTCGATTTCCCCGGCCGCGGCGTCGAAGAGGAGGTGAAGTTGATAGAAATCCTTCCCCTTGACGTTCCAGTGGGCCTGCTTGGTCTGCGAATAAAGGTCGAAGGTGTCGGCCAGATGCTGGTTGAGCATCTCGATCAGTGCGATTCGTTTCTCGGCCGAGAGGTCGATATGGGTCGGGAACTGCCGGGTCTTGGGGGCGTGCTTGGTTGCCATCGGCGGCAGATCTCCTGGGAATGGTCGGTGGACGGTCCCGCCAGACACCCGTCGGTTGATGATTCGGTAAATCATAGAACCCCGGGCAATTCCCGGGCCGATCAATCCGAGGACGCGACGGCGGTCGAACTCATCAACCGGGAGAGCTGCCGGGCGAAGATCGCGGGTTTTTCGGCGAAGATCTCGACCGCCCGACCGAGCGTGAATGATCGGAGTTGCTCGCGTCGGGCCTCGATCGTCGACCGGATCGGCCCGAGGACCGAGTACGGGAGGGTCGCTTCCAGGATGTCCAGGTCGTGCAGATCGCCCAGAGCCTCGCCGAGCTGGCGGAGCCGGGCGTCGAGATCGCCCGTCTCCGTGATCGCCCGGACCTGATAGCCGAGATCCTTGACCCGCTTCCGCCACTCGTGGAAAGCTTCCGGGGATCGCGCTTCGGAGGCGATCTCGGCGGCGGCTCGGGCTCGCTTGTAGGATCGTTTCAGGCCCGCGAGCGGTCCCGAATCACCACCCCGGAGGTCCCACCGGCCGATCCTTCGCCGGGCTTTCCGGAGGGCCGAGATCGCCGTCGGGAGCACTTCCTGCTCATCCAGCGAATCCCGGACGACCCGGTCTCGGCGCTTGGAGAGAAAGTCTCGGGCCGGGTCGAAGGAGACCGTCGAGTCGATCCCGTCGAGGTCGGCCCCCAACTTGTCGATGGCCCCGATCAGTGCCGAGGCATCCCGAGCGACCGAAAGAGGTTGCGCCGCATCCCGGAGTTGCCGGATCGCCTTCGCGGCCCGTCGTGGGCCGATCGGGTCGCGAGCCAGTCGGAGGAGGGCGCGAGCCTTCTTGATCTGCTTGCGAGCCTCGTGAATCGACGTCTCACGCGAGATCAAGGACGAAGCGGCCTCGAGTTGCTCGATCGCCTCGCCAATTTGTTCGCGGGCGATCCGGGCCGTTCCCCGGGCCAGGCCCTCGCCCATTCGGAATTGTAGTGACACCGGATGGACCTCCTGGAAGAACGGATCCGGCGGATGCGAGAGGAGGGACTTGAACCCTCACGCCCTGCGGCACAGGAACCTAAATCCTGCGTGTCTGCCATTCCACCACTCTCGCTTCGATGTTCCCGAGATCGAGGATCGCATCCGGTCGATCCGCGATACCAACCCCGGTCCCCCCAACCCTGGAGTCGGGAGCCTCGGAAGAATCGAGCCTCATTTTAGCGATCTCATCGGTCGAGGTCCATCGTCCCGGATTGCATCACGCCTAGGAACAATCGTGCAAGCCATCGGACTGGGGCATTGCGATCCTCCGAAGGGCCTGATATTACGAAATCTCAAAAGATCATACAGGTCGTTTGGGCGGTTCGATCGAGTCGCCCAACTCAGACCGGCTTTCTCGTCGGAGAGCCGAAGGAGTTCGCATGAGACGTCGCGGGTTCACGCTGATCGAGCTTCTGGTGGTCGTCGCCATCATCGGCGTATTGATCGCGTTGTTATTGCCGGCGGTCCAGGCGGCTCGGGAAGCGGCCCGTCGGGCGAGCTGCATCAATAATCTCAAGCAGATCGGTCTCGCCCTGCACGGCTACCACGAGACTCACGACCGATTGCCGATCGGTTACACGTTCACCCCGGGTTATGTTCGGGGGGGGTTCGGGTGGGGTTCGATGATCCTGCCGGGCGTCGAGCAGAAGCCTCTCTTCGACGCGACCAACTTCAGCCTGCCACTCTGGAATGGGGCGAATTCCACCACGGCCACGACCGCCATCAGCTTCTACCTTTGCCCGTCGGACGAGACCTCGCCGGGGCGTTTCCTGGAGCGCGACGGTTTCCGATATGCCAAGACCAGCTATGTGGCATCGTTCGGGCCGGGAAACATGGATGCCAATCCCGACGACCGCCGAGGCCTGTTCAGCCGGAACGTCGGGAGCCGGTTCGCCGACATCACCGACGGGCTCTCGCAGACCCTCGCCGCGAGCGAGCGGCACAACGGGACGTTCGCCGTCGAGATCGGGTCGCACGACCATTACGATGCCGAGACGGTCTGGGTCGGCGCGGTCAAGGAAGAGCCCGACGACGACCATGCCCACACCACGCTCTTCCAGACCAGCCATACCCCATCGAGCGGCCAGATGAACGACCAGGATGCCGCCAGTCGACATCCTGGAGGTACCAACTTCCTGTTCGGGGACGGCTCGGTGAAGTTCCTCAAGGGCACGATCAACCTGACGGTCTACCAGGCGCTCTCCACCCGCGCCGGCGGAGAAGCCCTCAGTGCAGATGCGTATTGACCGCAAGAACGGGATGAAGCTTCAGCGGAACCCCCCGGGAGAACCCATGCCCGGCATGGATTGAAGCTCATTCACCTTGTTCTGCTCGGCCTGGAATCGTTCGCGAAAATCGAGATACTTCGCCTTGGTTTCCTCGAACTTCTTGCGGGCTTCCTCCGCCTGGGGCCGGAGCGACTCATCCCGGCTGGCCGCGACTTCGGCCTCGGCCAGGGCGGTCAGGGCTTCATCCAGCGATCCCTGATAGAGCGAGATCTGGGCCTGGAGCAACTGAACCTCGACCCGGGCGTTCTCCAGTTCCCGGATAGCATCCGGATGCTCCTGAGGAGGAGCCGGAGTCGCCACCGGGCTGGGAGCTTTGTCCACTTCTGTCAGAGACTCCTCCTGGCGAAGCTTCTTCAACCTGGCGGCCCGCTCGACGATCGCGGCTCGCTTGGAACCGATAAAGTCCCTGAGCCGCAGGGACCCTTCCTCCATCCGCCGTTTCATCTCCTCGGGCAACCGCCGTTGGATCTCCTCGGGCAGTCGGCGTTGGATCTCCTCGGCCATACCGCCCCAGGGCATCAACGGCTGGAGCCCCTGCCTGCCTTCCAGCATCAAGGCCTCGCGGAACAACGCCTTGTCGACATCCTGCTCGATTTCCAGGAGTTCGATCTCGACGCTCGGCTTCGGGGCCGGTGCCCCTTGCTGGCCACGCGCCGGGACCATGCCGAGGGCCAACACCAGCGCGAATCCGGTCAGGTATCTCATGACTCCAGGCCTCCAATTCGTTTTGGGGAAATCGCTCCAGGGTATCAGTTCGCCAAAGCCAGGGCTCGGAAAAATGTCCGAGGCTCGGTTCGCGGGCGTTCGCGCCGATTTCATTGAGCCTCGCCAACCGGACAGGGAACTGACTACCATAAACGGATCGAGGAATCGGACCCGGCCGGAGGAGTGGGCAGGATGGCGGGACAACGCGACCTGAGCTTCGAGCGGATCGACCAGATCATGCCCGAGGTCGACCGACTCCTGGTCGGCCACACGACCACCGGCTCGTGGACCCTGGGCCAGATTCTCTATCATCTGGCCACCTCGGTCCGATTATCGGCCCTGGGGAACAGGACTTCGGCCCTGGACCCCGACCCGGAATCCCGGGCCAATCGAGCCTCCGCCGTCGCCCGGAAACGGTTCTTCAAGGCGGGACGGTTCCCCGAGGGATATGAAGCGCCGATCTCGATCCTGATCCCGCCGACCGACGCGGATGATCAAGCCGAGGCCGGTTCGCTCCGGTCGGCCCTCCGCCGTTTCGAGGAGCGCGAAGGGGAGTTCCCCGCCCACCCGATGCTCGGGCCGCTCACCAAGGAGGAATGGGAGGCGTTCCACCGGATCCACGCCGGCCATCATCTCGGGTTCGTCCGCCCTCGATGATTGTTCGAGCCCCTTCGGCGGTGCCATGCTCTCGAGATCCGGAGATCCGTCCTCTGGCCGGTCTGCATAGAATAGAGCCGGATCGAGACGCTGTGGACTTTGATTTTCCGGAAGGATGACTTATCTAACGCGGTCGATGTCGCTTCGGGCGATCCGCCGGAGTCGCTCGTCCTTAGCCTTGTCCCGGATCGGCTCGATTTGGTATGAAAGTACGGGTTGGGACGATCGTTCCTCCACGGAGGCTTGCCTAAGGTCATCAAGCCGACACCAACTCATTGAGGGGCGCTGCGACGGTACGCATCGGCGTTCCTGCCAGGCTCGATGAGTGGATTTTATTACCGTTCAACGGCGCCCGTTCATCGTTTCAGGAGACTTTGAACGTGAGTGCTGTTGCTGAAAAGCCTGTTGCTGTTAAGGATTACCGCGTTGCCGACATCTCGCTGGCCCCCTGGGGCCGCCGCGAGATCGCCATCGCCGAGACCGAGATGCCCGGCCTGATGGCCATTCGCGAGGAATATGCCTCGCGACAGCCCCTCAAGGGCGCCCGGATCACCGGCTCGCTCCACATGACGATCCAGACGGCCGTCCTGATCGAGACGCTCAAAGACCTCGGCGCTGAGATCCGCTGGGCCTCGTGCAATATCTTCTCGACCCAGGATCACGCCGCCGCCGCCATCGCCGACGCCGGCATCCCGGTCTTCGCCATCAAGGGCGAGTCGCTGACGGATTACTGGGAATACACCCATCAGATCTTCGAGTGGGCCGACGGCGAGTACTCGAACATGATCCTGGACGACGGCGGGGATGCCACCCTGCTGCTCCACCTGGGAGCCCGCGCCGAGGCCGACATCTCGGTCCTCGACAAGCCCTCCAGCGAGGAGGAGCGCATCCTCTTCGCCGCCATCAAGAGCCGCGTCGAATCTCAGCCCGGCTGGTACTCCGAGAGGCTCGCCGCCGTCAAGGGCGTCACCGAGGAGACCACCACCGGCGTCCACCGCCTCTACCAGATGCACAAGCGGGGCGAACTGAAGTTCCCCGCCATCAACGTCAACGACTCGGTCACCAAGTCCAAGTTCGACAACCTCTACGGCTGTCGCGAGTCGCTGGTGGACGGCATCAAGCGTGCCACCGACGTGATGATCGCCGGCAAGGTCGCCGTCGTCGTCGGCTACGGCGACGTGGGCAAGGGTTCGGCCCAGGCCCTGCGGGCCCTCTCGGCCCAGGTCTGGGTCACCGAAATCGACCCGATCTGCGCCTTGCAGGCGGCGATGGAAGGTTACCGCGTGGTCACCATGGAGTACGCGGCCGACAAGGCCGACATCTTCGTGACCACCACCGGCAACTTCAAGGTCATCACGCATGACCATATGGCCAAGATGAAGAATCAGGCCATCGTCTGCAACATCGGCCACTTCGACAACGAGATCGACGTGGAGTCGCTCGAGAAGTACACCTGGGAGGAGATCAAGCCGCAGGTCGATCACGTGATCTTCCCCGACGGCAAGCGGATCATCCTGCTCGCCAAGGGCCGGCTGGTCAATCTCGGCTGCGGGACCGGCCACCCCTCGTACGTGATGAGCTCCTCCTTCGCGAACCAGACCCTCGCCCAGATCGAACTCTGGCAGAACAACGACACCTACCCCGTCGGCGTCTACGTCCTGCCCAAGAAGCTGGACGAGCACGTCGCCCGCCTGCAGCTCAAGAAGCTGAACGTCCAGTTGACCGAACTGACGCCGGAACAGGCCGCCTACATCAACGTGCCGAAGGAAGGGCCTTACAAGTCCGACCACTATCGCTATTGATCGGCTCTCTCGGGTGGCAGGGGACAAAACTCCTCTGCCACTCGGGCGTTAGTCGACGAGCTCAGGCCGCCTCGTCGGGCACCACGAAGCCGAGATGATGGGCGCAGTGGATGCATTCGAGACGATCCCAGGTGGCTCGCGGGATCTGACCGGCCAGCGGGTGATCCGCCATCGGCCCGGTGTGCATGGAATAGAGCCGGATCGCGGCGCGTAGGGCTTCGGCCTCCGCCCGCGCATCCAGGCCCGGCTTCGGCTCGTACTTCCTGGGGATCTTCACGCCGTTGGGGAACCGCCCCTTCTTGAGGATCCAGCCCACGATCAAGGGCCCGACCGTCTTCCGGAGGATCCAGGGAAGCTTGACCGGCGGGCCGTCCACTCCCATCACGATCACGCCGGCCAGGTGATTGCAGATCTGGCCGAGCGACCATTGCCCGAGCGTCCGGTGTCCTTTCAGGAGCCGGTCGACCTCGGGCATCACCTCGTCCAGCCTGGAGAACGTCAGGGTCCTTCGTCCTTCGATCATGGGAGGCCTCGCGTCAGGACCGCCGGAGGCCGGCGAGCCCAGACTCGGACCGGTCCTTCGTGGAAGGTCGGTTGATATTCACGCTCATTGATCGCGTCGAGCTCCGGGGCGGGCGCGGTCGCCCATTCCAGGATCACGTCGATCGACGGGCCGTGGTCGTTCAGGATCCGCTCCCAGGTCCGGGCCCGTTCCTCGGCTTCACTCGGGCCGTCGAGCAACGCGACGCGTTCGAAGTCCGGGGCAGGGGGATGATCGATTCCAGCGCGGACCTTCACCGGGAAGTAATAGTGGGCGGTTTCGTAATTGTTCCAGATGATCCGGTCCGGTTCCACGCCGAGGAGGCAGTCGGCGTGGAGCATCGGGTTCGAGCGGAACCGCCCCTTGATCCCGACCAAGAGCGTCCCGACCCGTTGCCCAGGACCGATCGCCGGGCCGGCCTTGAGGAAGGCGCCGACCCGGTCCCGACAGCCCAACGCATAATCCCAGACGAACGCCGATTGCACGACCAAGGCGAAGCCCAGGCAGGCAGAGGCCACCCAGCCTGTCTTCCGGCTCCCCCCCAGGTCGAGCCAGGGGACGAGCGTCACCAGGCCCAGGAGAGCCACGCGTTGCGGGAGATAATGGCCGTGCTTGACACCCAGCGTGTCCGGTCCGAGCAATCCTCCGAGGAGCAGGAGTACCGCCAGGACCAGCCACCCCCGACGCTCGGCCGACCTCCCTCGCCAGGTCGCCGCCGCAGCGATGGCGACGGCCAGGGCGGTCCAGAGCGCGGGTGAGACCAACCCGTTCCCGACCCAGGAAGTCATGCCGAACGGTCGGAACGTCTTGGCGGCCAGCGAGATCGGATCGACCCATCCGACCTGGGCCGCCCAGGATCGGAGCGACCAGGGGTTGGCCAGTTGATCCCAGGTGGGTTCCATGGCTCCCGCCGATCGGGTCATCGCCCGGTAGGCCAGCCCGAGCGGGACCAGGGGGATCAGGCAGGCCGCGGTCCAGCCCGTTCGACGGACCCGGTCCGGTCCGGGCGTCAAGATCGAGAGGACCGCCAGGCCGACCACCGTCAGGCCCAGGCCGATCGGGTGGCAGAAGTAGCCCAGGACCAGCAGGCTCGACAGGCTCACGGTCCGCCCCAGGCCGGGCCGGTCGCGACCACCCCACCAGAGGGCCAGCGTCACCGGCATCAACGCGGCGCCCAGCAGGAAACTGGTGAAGCCGAGGAGCCAGGTGACATTCAACCCCAGCAGGACCGCCAGGATCGAAGCCGGGGCCAGGCCCTTCGTCCCCGCGACCACCCACCGGAGCCAGGTCACGCCGGAGGCCAGCACGACCAGGGTGATCGCCGCCATCGCCCGGCCGGCCCGATCGGGCCCGAGGGTCGCCACCAGGGCCATCGTCGAGAGGTGGCCCGACCAGTTCGGGAGCGGTTGCCAGTTTACCTGGAACGTCTCCTTCAGAGGCGAATCCGAGCCGAGCGAGGCGTTCAGGATCCGGGCGTTATAAGCGTGGGCCGGGCCGTCCTGGGTGACGAACTCGGGAATCCAGGCGATCGCCGCCAGGGCGGGCGCAAGGGCCAGGATCAGCGTGATCAGGCCAGGGGCAAGGGCCGTTCCGGGTGGGACCCGGTTCGAGGTCGTGGCTTCCAAGCTCGATGATCCGTCCCTGAGGGCCGACTCAACCCTCCCGGAAACCGGTGTTTCCGGGAGAGCCAAGGTCGGAAGCGTAACAACCGGACTGACGCCCGATGAAAAAGTCCGTCAAGGTCCGGGAGGTCCGGAACCATCAGGTCGGGTCGCAGCCGCTCGGTGTGCGGCAAGGTCCTAAATCACGCGGTGCGAGTGTCGGGAACTGGTGGCCCGACCTGGCGATGCCAAAACTCTATCGCGCGATCTCGCGGATCGCAAAAGAATTGCTCAAGATTTTCCGAGGCTCCGGCGACAGCTCGGATTGTGCCGGTTACGATGACCCGTCATGACTGGAAAGCCCGATCGTTCGGAAATCCCGGGACTCTGGCTCGCCGGTTATGGACATTGGCCGGTCGCCCGGAGGGCGAACGCGCTGGTCGAGGCTCTGGCGAAGGCCGGAGTTACCCGGCTGGTCGACGTCCGACTCAGTCCCTCGTCCTCCGATCCGGTCGAAGGACGCCCCTACGGCCCGAGACCCTGGAACCTCCAGGCTCGGGGGGGCGGGATTGTCGGGTTGCTGGAAAGATCCGGGATCGCCTACGAGTGGCTGGTCGAACTGGGCAATCCCCAGCGGCGCGACCCGGCCATGACGATCATCCGGGAACACCTGGCCGACCCGCTCGGAGGCTGGCCGGTCCATCGAGGGCTCGCACTCCTGGCCGATCGGGTCCGGCAACCCGAACAGGTCGTGGCGATCCTCTGCGCCTGCGGAGACTACCGGACCTGCCACCGCTTGACCATCGCCCGGGCCCTGGCCGAGCGATATTTCGGGGGAAGTCTGGTCCTCCGGGATCTCTCGGACGGCCGGTCTATCCCCGATCCGCCTACAATGGGCCAGTGACGGACCAACACGAACGGTCGACCCTCCGAAGGAGCACCTACCTCATGAGCATCGCGATCCGAGAGAAAGATTCGGACCTCGTCCTGGCCCAGGGCGAGGAGGGAAGCCAGGTGGTCAAGTACGAAGGGAACCTGTACTTCGACCCCTCGGTCGTCGACTCCAAGCTCCTGGAAACGACCGATCGGACTTATACCTGCCCGATGAAAGGGACCTGCAACTGGGTCGATTTCGTCGACCCCAGCGGCCGACGGGTCAAGGACGTGGCCTGGGTCTATCCCAAGACCAAGCCCGGACACGAGGCCATCGCCGGCAAGTTCGGCTTCTATGCCGGGACTCGCGGCTCGACCCGCCAGGTGAGCTGAATCGGGTCGACGCGAAAGGGGCGGGTCCATCGACCCGCCCCTTCGTGGATTGATCCCGAGAGAACCCGGCTCAACGTCGGCTGTTGACCTTCTGGAGGAGTCGGAGGACTTCCAGGTACAGCCAGATCAAGGTGACCATCAGGGCGAAGGCCCCGTACCATTCCATCGACTTCGACAGCCCGGCCTGCGAGCCCCGGTCGATGAAATCGAAGTCGAGCAGAAGGTTGAACGCCGCCAGCCCGACCACGAACAGGCTGAACCCGATCCCGATCGGACCGGCCTCGAAGATGAACGGGATCTGGATGTGGAACATCGAAAGGACGATCGTCGCCAGGTAGAGCAGCGCGATCGCCCCGGTGGCCGCCACGATCGCCGAGACCAGCTGGCCGGTGACCTTGATGATCCCGGTCACGTACAGGAACAACATCAGGAAGGTCACGCCGCCGGTCAGGCCCACCGCCTGGATGGCGATCCCGGGGAAGCGTTGCTCGGCCAGCCGAGAGATCGCCCCCAGGAAGATCCCCTGGAGCGCCGAGTAGACCGGGGCAGTCCACGGGGCCAGGGTCGGCTTGAACATGGTGATCAGGGCGAAGACGAACCCGCCAATCGCCGAGCCCATCAGGAAGCCGCCGGTCAGCGTCCCCTCCTCGGTCTTCACCCAGGAGTAGGTGGCGGTCGCCATCACGATGGCCAGCAGGACCATCGCCTTCAATGAGGTGCCTTGCACCGTCATCGTCGAGCTACGCCCGCCGGCGTAGTCGAAATTCCTGGCGAAATTTTCGGAAAAGGCTGGATTGTTCGTCTGCAAGGGACGCTCCTCCATTTCGAGGGGGTTTGCGGCGACGGCGGTTCCTCATGGACGACTCGACGCCGGGCGCCCGCCCAGATTCTACTACGACTATTCTGGACGATCCGCCTACTTTTGACAACGAATTCCGCCGGGGATCAGCGGATCGGCCCCTTCGGCCGGGAATTGGACAGGATGATCGTCCGGGTCAGATCCTCGTGGGCACGCAGGAGGGCCTTGATGTTCCCCAGGGTGGTGAAGACTCCCTTGACCACCCCCTTGTCGAATTCGGCCTTGGCGGTGCAGACACCGACAAGCGCCCCGTCGGTCCGGAACAGCCCGCCGCCCGACCGGCCATGTTCGGGGGGATTCTCGGTGACCAGGAACCGACGATGTCCGCCCCCCTTGCCGAGGTCGATCTGCTCGATGGCGCGGACCGTCGTGGTCATGCCGATCAGCTTCTGCCCCAGGTCGAAGCCGATCGAGGTGACGACCGTGCCGGGCGCGGGCGGGAAATCGCCCCGGGCCATCTTCGCGACGTAGGGAAGGGCGAGCTGGCCCCGGATCTCGAGGACCGCCAGGTCGGTCGCGGGGTCTCGGGCGGCGATCGTCGCGCGGAGCGACCGGGGGAACGCCCCGCCCCCTCGGGTCTTCTCCAGGCCCAGGTTGAACCGGTTGAGGTCCACCGTCAGGGGCCCCGGATCCTCGACGACATGGGAAGCGGTCAGGACCAGCGTCACCCCTTCGAGCGAGGCGATCACCGTGCCGGTCCCGAGCGCCTTGCCCTTGTGGACCATCACGGTCGGCCGGAACGTGTCGTCGTCGCCCGGTTTCGAGGATTCGGCCGACGCGATCGGAGCAGGCCTGATACCGGCGACCAGCAACAGGGCCGGCACGAGCCAGACGAGTCTTCGGATTCCCCTCATCCCTTCGTCTCCCGATCATCCCCGAGGCAAGTCGCTCAGGAGGTCGATCTCCTTCTGGCGTCGGAGTTTCCGGGCGGTCGCCTCTTCCCATTCGATCGGCTCTTCGGAGAGCCAGGCGATGGCCCGATCGCGCCAGATCTCGGGGATCGGCACGCCCAGCTCGGCGTGACGGATCACGACCCCGGCGAAGCCCAGGCGTTCGACCTCGTCCCATTCCTCGACCGGGAGTCCGACCGTTTCTTCGAGAGCGGCGATGGCCCCGGCCAGGGTCTCGGAATTCGCCAGCTTGGCCTGGACCTGCTCGGGAGTCAGCGGATTCCGGTCGTCCATGAGATCTTCGTAGGTCGCGCCGTGGACCCGGTCAAAACCGGCGTCGAGCGCATCGGCCGCCTCGTCGTTCTCGTAGCTTCGGACGCCCCAATGTCCCATGATCGCTCAGCCTCTCCCGTCGCGACGCCCGAGCCGGTCGCGGCTGGTCGTCGACGCACCGACCGCCGGGCCGGTGGGGCCGAAGGCCGAGAGTCCCGCCGGAGGGCAGTTCAGGTAGATCGACTCGATCCCCGATCGGGGGACCAGGTACGTTTCGTGGTAGATCCCGAAGTCCTCTTTCGTCCGCATCCGTTCCAGGGCCTCGCGCCACCAGTCCGAGTGCGGACCTCGGTGCGACCAGGCTTCCAGCGTCTCGAAGCTCGACCAGTACTGGAGGACGCCGAAGTGTCCCCAGCCCAGCCCGAACCGCTCGGATCGGAGGAGTCCCCGGCCGTTCGAGATCGACTCGCTCGCCGATCGGTCGATCGCCCGGCCCATTCGCGCCGCGAAGGGGAAGGCCCGGAGTCGCCGAGCCATCAAGCCGAGTCGGACCAGGCAAAGTTCCTCGACCGAGTCCGGGAGGCTGGCGACGACGCGATTCATGACGACGATAGGCTCCCGACCTCGATTCTCCCGAGAGATTCTAATCGGTCGACCCGCCGACGCCTACCTCCGAGGGATTCCGGTCGTTGCCCGGTTACCTCATGCGGAGGTCCGAGAGTCGGGCGAGAGTCGGTGGATCGATCGCGATGGGCTTCGGGCCAGGCTGGCTACGAGGTCGGGAGGAAGATCCGGAGGGATGATTTCCGGGACCGGCCGGGAATTCCGGCGGCCGAGGGCCGGATCGAAGCCAGCCGCTTCACCTTCAAAGGAACCTTCCACATCGAACGCATCCAATCCGGGCAGGTCTCGGACATCGCGTCGATCAGAAGCTTGAATTCGCGATGCAACCGCCCGGCCGTCGATCCGTCGAAGCGCGCGGAGAGTTCGACCTGGAGGCGGGCTAGGAGTGAGTCCTGGGAAATGCTCGCACGTTCCGCCTCGATCACGATCCCCCAGATCTCGTCGACCATCGAGCCCCAACTCGCCCATGTCCTGGCGACGAGGTGATAGCGGACCGCGATGGAGACGCATTCTTCAGCGAGAAGATCCACCGATAGAGCGGGCTTCATAAGGAACTCGTTCCCGTCGGCGAGCCTCATGACCGACGGTTCGCATGGGTAAGTACATCGAAAGGCCGAAGTCCCGGATCAGGTCGGGCGCATTCGTCCTGCTGGACGTGTAGATTCATTATTATAACCTGTGGCGGCCGAATGGGGAGCCCTGTTTTAAAGAATTATTGTTCGTCGATGTGTGAGTGGACCGATGGATTGGTGGGCTCGGGGCTTCTTGGGGGGCAAGCTCGCGCTGCGCGATAAAAAGCCCCCCAGGAAGCCAAGAGGAAAACGGCCGGGATCCATGCTGGTTGAGTGCTAGCCAGTCGTGGAGGGAATCGGCGGATCCTGCCTCGCTCCTTGGGGGCATCGGCCTGCCGCGAGAGTCGAACCATTCAGGCGAATTCCCTGGCCGATGCCAGCAAGGCTTCGAGCCGGCGGGGAGGGGCGACGAAGGTGGGCCTGGCGACCGGGGTCCGGGCGACGAATTCGGCCGTGGTCAGGTGCAGCCCGTCGATCGTGGCGAATCGAGCCCCGGCCTCGGCGACCAGGATCGATCCGGCGGCGACGTCATGGGTCTGTTCGCCCAGGAACGTGCAGGCGACCAGTCGGCCTGAGGCGACGAAAGCCTGTTCGCAGCAGGCACTCCCGAGGTCGCGGAGACGCCCGGGGAGGGTCCGGGGGTCGAGGGCCCGGAGGGCATTGGTCCCGACGCAGAGGTTGTCCTGGGGATGGAAGCGGTCGGCATCTCGGGCCTGGAGCCGGACTCCGTCTCGCCAGGCCCCGCCCCCCTTGGTAGCCCAGTAGAGTTCGCCCAGCGGGGGGATGGCGATGACTCCCAGGACCGGTTCCCCTTCGATCATCAGGCCGATGCTGATGGCCCAGAGCGGGAGCCCGTGGACGAGGTTGCCGGTCCCGTCGATCGGGTCGATCGACCATCGACGAGGGCCAGTCCCCCCCGAGGCGGCGTATTCCTCGCCGGTGAGGACGTCGTCGGGGAAGGCGCCGGCCAGCCTGGCCCGGAGCAGGCGTTCCAGTTCCAGGTCGAGGTCGGTCACGTAGCTGAGGTTGTCCTTCTCCTCGGGCGTGACCCGCCCGGCCCGGGATCGGGCGAGTTCGGCGGCCTCGACCGCGAGGCCTTTGACCAGTTCGAGGTCGGATTCGAGCGTTCCCATCGCGATTCAGATTCCTTGGAGATCCGTGAGAAAAGCCTCGGGGTTTCCAGGAGGATAACCGGCCCGGAGGGAAGCTGAACAGGGAGGAAGCACGCATGAATCCGCCGAGAAAGGAGCCAGCGTCTGGCGTACACAGTGCCGGTTGATACAATGAACCGGCCAAGGAACGGCCCATCTTTGGTGGACTCATCGATGCGTCGAGGAGACTGCCCATGAGGCCCATCTCACCCTGGATGGGCCTCGTGGGGCGGGCGGTCATCACGGACTGGAAGGCCGCCCCGTTACAATCATGAGCGTCTATCTCGCCCCGGATCGATCCCGCACCATGTCCCCGACTTCGAGCCCCCGACCTGGGTCGACCCGATTGGATAAGCTGGTTGCCGAGCGGTTCGGCCTGTCGAGGCGGGCCGCCCAGGAGGCCGTGCGCAATGGCCGGGTCGAACTCGACGGGACACTCTGCGACGAGCCCGGACGCGAGGTCGAACCCGACTCCCCGGTTGCGTTCTTCCCGAACCGCCCCCAGGCCCGCAAGGTCGCCGGTAGGCTCCGGGTCCTCTTCGAAGATCCCCACGTCCTGATCGTGGACAAGCCCGCCGGCCTGCTGACCCAGCCGACTCCCGATCACGAACGGGACACCCTGGTCTCGCGAGCCACCAGGTATCTCTCGATCCGCCACGGAGGCCGGACGTTTATCGGGGTCGTCCACCGGCTCGACAAGGATACCTCCGGGGCGCTCGCCCTGGCCCGCTCTCCCGAGGCGATCCGCGCCTTCCAGAAGCTCTTCCGCGAGCACGACATCGAGCGGCAATACCTGGCCGTCGTCGAGGGGAACCCTCGACGCGACTCGGGGACCATCGACAAGGCCCTCGTGACCGACCGGGGCGACCTCAGGCGAGGCGTGGCCCGCCACCCGGGCGAGGGGAAGCATGCCGTGACCCACTACCGGGTCATCGAACGCTTCGGCCCGGTTGCCTCGCTAATCGCCTGCTGGCTGGAAACCGGCCGGACCCATCAGATCCGGATCCACATGGCCGAGATCGGACATCCCGTCGTCGGCGACCAGGTCTATCGGCCCCGGCTCCAGCCCTCCTGCAAGGCCAAGTTCCATCGCCAGGCGCTGCACGCCCAGACGCTCGGCTTCGTCCACCCGATCCTCGGCCACGAGGTCAAGGTCGAGGCACCCGTGGCCCCCGACATGGACGCCTTGATCGTCGACCTCCGCAACCGATTCGGGATCGAAGGGGCGGGTGGATGAGAGGCCGGGCCAGGGGCGAGACCTCGCTCAAGGTCGGCTCATCGAGAACTTGCTCGACATGGCCTTCTTCCCCTTCATGTGAGCATCCCAGATCGCCTGGACCTTCCCGCCTTCCAGGAAATTGATCTCTCCGGAATGGATGTGCATGTCCTTGGCGGGGTCGAATCCGGTCCCGCCGTCGAAGACGAAGATGAGGTGATCGGGCGTGGACGCCTCGCGATCGAGCTTCATCCGGGGCTGGTTCTTCGCGGCACAATAATGGGTCAAGCGCAGGTCGTCGCCATCGAGGTGATACATCGAGATCATCTCGTGATCCAGGCCCGGGAAGAAGGTCTCCATCAAGGCGCTGCCGTTGGCGGTGACCTTGTAGACAATCTTCCCGTCATGACCAACACCATGCCCGGGCATGGATTCGGCGACCTTCCAGTCGCCCGCAAGTGTCTTCATCCGGGCGAAAGCCGCCTTGGCGTCGACCCCGGCCTTCTCGCCCGCGACGGCCGCGGAGGTCGCCAGGATCACCGATAGACCGAGAATTAGCCGCTTTGCGGGGGAGAACATCGACATCGTCAACTCCTCGCGATATGAGTGGACAGAAGTTCCCATTTTTGGAACCGACGTACACTATATCGGTCGAGCCGTGATGTCCAGTTAAATCCGAATCCGGGCGATCGTTGCGATCTCAATCCGGCTTCTTCGTCGGCTCTTCACTTTCCGGCTTCTGGAACACGATGATGTGTTGCCAGGGGAGGAACTCGTAGCTGTCCTTGAAGACAAACCCCTGGGGTTCGAGCTCGAGCCGGACCTGCTTCAGGGTCATCTTGTGCTCGGGCTTGATGGGGACTTCGGGGTCTTCTCCCCGGAACTCGACGAGGACGAGGCGGCCTCCCGGCTTGAGGGCCTTCTTGAGCCCCTGGAGCAGGGTCTCGGGGTCGGTGACCTCGTGATAGACGTCGACCATGATCGCGAGGTCGACCTTCCCATCCGGGAGCTTGGTCTCGGTCTGGGTCGAGAGGATCGGCTTGATGTTGGAGACGCCGACGGCCCGCGCGTTGGCCTGGAGCATCCGAAGCATCTGGGGCTGGACGTCGGTGGAGAGGACGGTCCCGGTCGGGCCGACCCGCTTGGCGAGGCGGATGCTGGTATAGCCCGCCCCCGCCCCGACGTCGGCGACGGTCTGTCCGGGCTGGATCTTGAGGGAGTCGAGCATCTGCTCGGGCTGTTCCTCGGCTTCTCGGGAGTCGCGGAAGAGCCAATCGGCCCCTTCGTAGCTCATGACGGCGGCGATCGGCCGGCCCATGTAGGTCCCCGGTCGATCCCGACGCGACTTGCGCTGGGGCCTGGCCTTGGCTTCGGGGCGGGATTCCGGGAGATCCTGGGCTCGGGATTCCTGGGGTGAGACCGGGATCGTCAAGAGGACGAGGACGACGACCGCGGCCGGGAGCTTGAAGACGCCAGGCATGGTTCGGGGACTCCGGGTGGTTCCGTCTCGGGACGGCCCGCGAGCCGACCTCTGCGTCGGATTATAGGCGGTTTAGGGGTCGGATTGTAGGAGGAGCCGAAACGACCCGAGGCCACCGACGACGGATCGTCGGTGGCCTCGAATTATGGGAGATCGTTGGAATCGCTCGCGAGATCCCCGATCAGATACCCGGAGGAGCGGGGGTCGGCGGGACTTCGGGAACCGGGTTGCCCGGCGACGGGGCGACGGGCGGCGGCGGGGCCGTCTCACCGGCCGGGGGAGCTTCCGGAGCCGGGGTCGGGGCGGCGTCAACCGGGGCCGGGGTCATCGGTGCGGCCGGGGCCGGGGCCGGGGCCATCTTCGAGACCGGGGCCATCGAGGTCCCCTGCGAAGATGGGTACTGCGACGAGGCGTAGGTCCCGTCATAGACCGGGGTGTACGTCCCGTAGACCGGCATGGCCGATCCGATCGCGCAGGGATCGCAGTAGGGCTCGGGAGCGGGGGTGTAGCAGGCGCCGCAGCTCTTCCGCTTGTGGCCGAAGAGGCCGTGGCGGTGCTTCTTCGAGGAGTAGCAGCTCGAATAGCACGAGGTTTCCGAGTAGCACGAGGAATAGCAGCTCGAATAGCACGAGGAATAGCCGGTCGAGTAGCAGCCGCTGCTGTAGCAGGACGAATAGCCGCTGCTGTAGCAGCTCGTCTCGCTGTAGCAGGACGAGTAGCAGCTCTCGGCATAGACCGGAGTGGCCTTCTTGTGGTGACAACCAAGGCCCGAAAGGGCCAGGAGCATAACAACGGTACCCTGCATGTCGGAAATCCTCCCCAGGTGTGTTCGGAGTCTCGTCTACTGATGTCTGACAGTCTGCGCGATCAACCGTCCCGGGCTGGCGGACCGGACGGACGACCTCAATAGTCACAAGCCGCAAGACCGGCGTGACCTCGACATTCCTACGTCGCGTTGCGCGACGATCAGCCCGCACTTCTTGTTCAGTTACCCCAGATTCTAGGCTCCAATTTGGGTGTCTGCAAGTCAATTTGGGAATTTCGGGGGGAAAGAAGATGTTTGGGTAATTTGATCTGCCGCTCAGCGCGGAGTTTGGCTCATCCAGAGCCCCGGTTCGGCTGGTCCAGGATGGCGAGGCCCGTTAGGCTTGAGCGGATCATCGGGGCTCCGAGCGGGGAAATCGGCGGGCCAAATAAGCCCGGGGAGACAGGGTGTGATTGACGGCAAATCCGATACCGTAGCCTCGGTCGACCGGGGGGGTAAGGCTTGGCCCACCTGGGCTCGGGTCCTGGTGACGCTGGCTTTGCTCTATCACGCATCGGCGGTCTGGGTGGCGGCCTGGGCACCGCCCCCTTCTTCGGAGCTGGAGCGTGATCTGGACGTGTTCTTCGACCGCTATCAGCAGTTGACCGCGCAAGGTTATTCCCCCCGCTACTACAGCCCCGAGCCTCCACCCACCCCGGTGATCACGGCCACTCTGGCCTTCGCCGACGGTCGGGCCGAGAAGGTGGTCCGGATCCCCGAGCGGGGGACCTGGCCCAGGCTGC